>JANNRI010000262.1:0-4805 GCA_031401195.1 Burkholderiales bacterium | reverse complement strand
GGGTATGGAAGGAGTTGCTCGCGCGAGGCATCCGGGTGGGCAAAGATCGCGTGCAGCGGCTGATGAAAGCGCATGGAATCAAGGCACGAGGCAAGAGAGAATTTGTCGTCACCACGGACAGCAAACACGATCTTCCAGTGGCTGAAAACTTGCTGGCCAGGGACTTCACCTTGGCGCTCACCGGAATTGACCCGCCTGCGCTCACTTGAATTGACCCACCGACCTCGCGCTGCTGTGGCGCATGTCGGCTGTCGAGGAGGCCTTTTGCGGGGCTGATTGGCGGCTGATTGGCGACCGGCGTGTCAGCGGACGGGCCAGGTTTTCGCCCACGGAGGAATAGCGGACTTTTTAGCTCGAAGACCCGGCTCAAGGGTAGCGGCAGTAGGGGCCTGGTTGGCGCCCTGGGAGCCAGACGCGGTACAACGGTGGCCGTGTGATGTAGAGCGGGCGCGACAGCCGCAATGACGGGCAAGTTGTTTCGACCGCCGCGCCCCACCGTGTCAGCCACGAGTGCGGGCAAAGTATTGCATCGCCGGACGATCAAGTCCATCGATGCGGATCGCTGTTGGACGCGTGCTCGGGGCTCGAGCGAGTCTGGCGATGCCTGCTGCTGGAGCGATGCCGGGGCCGTTGCGGGGACGGCTGTTCAGCTGTGCGCGTTGCCAGCTCGAAGTCCTGGTATGCATCGGCTGCGACAGGGGGCGGCGCTACTGCGGCAGTGAGTGCAGCGCACAGGCGCGCCGCCAAGCGCAGCTTGTGACCGGCAAGCGCTATCAGAGCACTCGGGCGGGCCGCTTCGCGCATGCCCGGCGGGCGCGGCGGTATCGCCAGCGCAAGCGCGAACGGTTGGCGCTGCAGCAGTCATCATCACCGCCAATGCCGTCGCCACCGCTACCGCCACCGCCACCGCCACCGCCACCAAATCGTGACGCATCAGAGGATTCCCAGCAACCCTGTGCAGGCGGTGTACTGGGGGCGGAGTTGGACGTGAGGCCAGCCCCAGCTTGCGATGAACCGCGACGCCTTTGCCACTGGTGTGCACGAGCTTGCCACGGCGTGGTGCGACGCGAGTTCGCGCATCGCGCCCGAGCGGCGTGCCACGTCGCACCTCACCACCACCACCATCACCACCGAGGAGCCCCGCATGGACAGCCGCCCTGAGGACGCAGCGCGCGGCGCGCGGCGCGCACGTCGATAGTTGGGGCTGGCGATGGAGATCGATCTGCACCGCCTGGAGCTGCGCTTTGCAGCCACGCGCATGGCCGACGCGCCGGCCGTGCAGCGGCTGGCCAACTCGATCCAGGACAACGGCCAGTTGGTCGAATGCGTTGCCGCCGGCGAGCCCGGCGACGCTCGTGTGGTACTCGTCGACGGCTACCGGCGCGTGGCCGCGCTGGGGCGACTGGGCCGCGACACGGCGCTGGTGCAGTGCTGGAGCTGCACGGTGGGCCAGGCTCTGGCGCAGGTGCTCGCACGCTCGGGTTCGCGTCCGTTCATGCCCATCGAGCAAGCGCTGCTGCTGCGCGAGTTGATCGACGCCCATGGGCTGACACAACGCGACGCGGCACGCCAGTGCGGGCGCGATGTGAGCTGGGTGCAGCGGCGCCTGATGCTGCTGGGCGCACTGCCCGAGGCGTTACTCGAGGCGGTGCGCGGCGCGCGCGTGTCGAGCTGGGCAGCCACGCGCGTGTTCGTGCCGTTGGCGCGCGCCAACAGCGTTCACGCCAGCCGGCTGCTGGCCAGCCTGGCGGCGCAGCGGCTGTCCACGCGCGAGCTGCGCAGCTGGTTCGATCACTACCAGCGTGCGCAGTGCGCGCAGCGCGAACGCATGGTCGAACGCCCGCGCCTGTTCATCGACAGCTTGAACGAATGCGAGCGCGAGCGCGCCGCCGAGCGTCTGCGCGAGGGCCCCGAGCGCGAGGTGGCGGGCGAGCTGGGCCAGCTGCTGCGGCTGCTCGAGCGCGTGCGCCGGCGGCTCGAGCCCATGACAGCGCCGCTGGCCGCGCCGCTGGCGCGTGCGTGCGCCCGGGTGCACGCCGCGCTGCCCGAGGTGGCCAACGAGTTGAGGAGGTTATGCCATGACCCCGATGGAGATCACCAACAGCGTGCGCACCCTGCAAGCGCAGGGCCAGAGCCTGCGCGAGATCAGCCGGCTGCTGCGGCTGTCGCGTAACACCGTGCGGCGCATCCTGCGCGCGCCTGCGATGCCGAGCGCGCGCGGCGGCGCGGTGGACCAGGCCATGCAGCGCCGGCTCGAGGAGGTCTACGCGCGCGCCAAAGGCAACGCCGTGCGCATGGGCCAGATCCTGGCCGACGAGTACGGCCTTCAGCCCCACTACAGCACGCTCACGCGCTGGGTGCGCGATGCCGAGTTGCGCCAGCCGCCCAAGCGCTCGGGCGAGTACCACTTCGCGCCGGGCCAGGAGATGCAGCACGACACCTCGCCGCACCGCCTGGAGCTGGCCGGCAAGACCGTCACGGCGCAGTGTGCGGGGCTGACGCTGGCGTATTCGCGGCGCCTGTTCATCCAGTATTACCCCCGCTTCACACGCTTCGAATGCAAACACTTCCTGCTGCAGGCCGCGCAGTTCATGGACGGCACGGCGCCGCGCTGCGTCATCGACAACACCAGCGTAATCTTGGCCGGGGGCGCCGGGGCGGACGCCGTGATCGCCCCCGAGATGGCCGCCTTCGCGCGCAGCCTGGGGTTCGAGTTCATGGCGCACCGCGTCAATGATCCGGACCGAAAAGGCCGGATCGAACGCCCCTTCGCCTGGGTGGAAGGAAACTTCCTGCCCGGGCGCAGCTTCGCCAGCTTCGACGAGATCAACGCGCAGGCACTGCGCTGGTGCGTCGAGGTGGCCAATGCAAAACCCAAACGCGCCCTGGGCATGTCGGCCGAGGCGGCGTACGTGATGGAGAAGCCTCATCTGCGCAGCTTGCCCGCGGTTCGGCCCGCGGTCTACGAGGTGTTTGATCGCGTAGTGGACCTGTACGGCTTCGTCAGCGTGGACACCAACCGCTGCTCGCTGCCCGAGCGGCTGGTGGGCAAGACGGTGACGGTGTACAAGCACCACGCGACGATCGAGATCCACTACCGAAGGACGTCGGTGGCGATCCATCCTCGGCTGCTCGGCGTGCGCGAGGCGCGCCACACGCTGCCCGGGCACCACACGGTGCCACAGCGCGCGCCGCGCCAGCCGTCGCTGCACGCGCAGCTGCTGCGCGGCGAGCACCCGGCGCTGGACGCCTATGTCGGCGCGCTGGCGGCGCACCTCAACGGCCGCGGCACGCGCGCACTCAACCGGCTGCTGCAGCTCAAGCGGTCGTACCCGGCGCAGCCCTTCCTGGCCGCGGTGGAGCAGGCGCTGAAGTACGGGCTGTTCGACCTGAACCGGCTCGAGACCCTGGTGCTGCGCCATGTGGCGGGCGACTTCTTCGCGCTCAATGATGAAACCCAAGACGACACCGACGACGCGTGAGGCGCTGCACGCGCTGCTGGTCGAGCTCAACTTCAAGGGCATGGCGCGCGTGCTCGACACCGAACTCGAACGCGCCGAGCGCCAAGCCGTGCCGGCGGCCGAACTCGCGCAGCGGCTGCTGGCCGCGCAGGCCTCGTTCCAGCGCGAGCGCAGCCTGGCCAATCGCGTGGTCAGGGCGCGGCTGCCCTGGCAGTGGACGCTCGACACACCCCCCTTCGCGCAGCAGCCCGGCGTCGACAAGGCGCAGATCCTGGGCCTGGGCGGCCTGGACTTCTTGCGTCGCGCCGAGAACCTGGTGCTCATCGGCGGCACCGGTACCGGCAAGACCGGCATCGCGCTGGGCCTGCTGCGCCAGGCCTGCGTGAACGGCTGGCGGGGGCGCTTTTACAACGCGCAGGCGTTGCTCGACGAGTTGTACGCTTCGCTGGCCGACCGCACCACCACGCGGCTGCTCAAGGCGCTGGCCCGCACGCAGCCGCTGCTGATCGACGAGCTGGGCTACCTGAACCTCAAGAGCGAACAAGTCAACGCCTTCTTCCGCCTGATGGACCAGCGCTACCGGCGCGTGAGCACGATCATTACGACGAATTTGGACTACCCCGCGTGGTACGGCCTGTTCGACAACAAACCGCTGGTGGACGCGCTGCTGGATCGGCTGCAGCACCATTGCATCACCATCCGCATCGACGGGCCCTCGCTGCGCGCCAGTGCCGTGGCCGATTCGCCGACGCCACCGGCCGCGGGCATCAAGCGCCCCAAGTAAAGGCTGCGTGAGCCGCACAGCTCTTGGCCGCTGACGAGTCTCAACCCAAGTCTCAACCCCCAGGCGCGCTCGGCCTCAATACGCCGCGTGTGGCCACGGAGCGGTTGCGTGCAGCCCCAACACGACACCATGCTCGCGGCGCCGTGCACCCCGCAGGCTGTGGACATGTGGACGAAGCGCCTTAACGGCGCTGGGCTGAACGGTGGACAACGTGAGTACACGTTGCCCACCGCGCAGCCCTTCGCCCACAGGCCCACAGCCTCCCACCACCATGATGAAGGAAGTCGAAAACTCAAAGACCAATACACCGCGCTCATCGGCACCTGATCGACGTAGCCATCGATCAGGACACGAACATCTGCGCACTTGCTGGGTCAGATTCCGGTGAGCACAGGGGGGTCAGGAATCGTGAGCGCCGAGAACATGCGTTTTCTTCCGCATCCGTTTTGTTCTGAAGATCGTCTCTGACGCGTTTTCTTCAGGCTGTTCTGCGTCTTCTTCCGGCCCGGCATCACGCCGCGTGAGCGGCTAGCGTGGTTGTCGTTCTTGACCCAACGGGG
>JANNRI010000261.1:0-28671 GCA_031401195.1 Burkholderiales bacterium | reverse complement strand
ACGGCGATGAGCAGTGCTCGCCTTGTGGGATGAGAACCAGTCGACCTGTGGCGGGATCAGGTCGGTGGGGCGTACTGCGGAGCGAAGTAAAGGAGGAGACCGAGGCCGAAGGGCGAGGTCGGGGGACATGAGCGCAGCAGTGCGCCCCGCCGGCCAGATCCCGCCACAGGTCGACTGGTTCTCATCCCACAAGGCGAGCACTGCTCATCGCCGTCGTGCGCCGAAGGGCTCAGCGATTGGGCGGCTTCTCACCTTGAAGCGGCGGCAGCTTCAGCGCGGCGCCCAGAGGCGACTGCACCCCATGCACCGCAACGCCCGCACGCGCCGCGCGTTCGCGCAGTTCGGCCAGCCGCGCGCTGCTGTGCGGATGAGTGCGCAGCAGTTCGGGCCCGCCACCGGCGCCTCGGCGTTCTTCTTCGTCGGCCAGGCGCTGCATCAGCGCCATCAAGCCCGCCGCATGGCCGTAGAGCGCTGTCACTGCGCGCAATGCCTCGGCATCGGCCTCGCGCTCCTGCTCGCGCGAGTAGCCGAGCAGTGCCAGGCTCGTGGCCTGGTTGAGCACGCCTTGCGCCACCGCCGCGCCAGCGTCGGACGACAACACGCTCAACAGCAATGCGAGCGTCAGCCCGCGCCCGAGATTGGCCGCGACATGGCGGTGCTTTACATGCGCGATCTCGTGCGCGAGCAAGGCCGCGAGTTCGTCTTCATGGGCGAGGCGGCGCAGCAGCCCATGGTGGATGCGCACGCGCCCGCCGATGGTGGCGTAGGCGTTGACCGTGGGCGTATCGACATCGCTCGAGACGATGACCATGCCGGCCGGCAGCGCCATCTTGGCCGCCACGCGCTCGGCCAGCGCCTGCAGGGCGGCGCGGCGCGCGGCAGCTTCGGCGTTGACCGCGGGCTCGGCCTGGAGGATGCGCTCAGCCAGCGCCAGCTCGGCGCTGAAGGGCACGTGCGGCGCCAGCCAACGCGCTGCATAGCCCACCACGAAGACAATCACCGCCAGCGCCGACAGCGTGGCAAAGAGCAGCCAGACCAGCTCGCGCAGCGGGTGCTCGGGCCGGCCGTGCGCGTCGTCAGGCGCCAGGCGGTTTTCGAGCCGCGGCGCGGGCTCCTCACTCATCGTGCAGGCGTTGTCGCGCGGTTGGCGCGGCGGTTGGCGCGGGGGCCAGCGCCGGCGCTGCGGTGGCTGCCGACGGGGCGACCGCCATGGCGGTGGGCGCAATGGCCTGCGCGCTCACATGCATCGCGGTGCCGTAAGCCATCATCTCCACCGAGGGCACACCGCCAAAGCCCGAGACACGTGTGCTGTAGAAGCGCACACCAATCACGAGCGCGGCGCTGCGTTCCTGCGCCTGCGCCTTCATGCGCAGCAAGGCCTCGCGGCGCGCACGTTCGAGCAGGTTTTCGTAGCCGCGCACGCGGCCACCGAGGAGCTGCCGAAAGCCGGCCACGAAGGTCTTGAAGTAGTCGGAGGAGACGACCACGCTGCCGCTCACGAGCGTCGCACCGGCTGCCACCACGCCACGCGGCAGCCAGCGCGTGGTGAGCGCGACCACCGATTGCAGTTCGCTCTCGCGCTTGCGCAAGCTTGCGTAGTGGCGGCGCTCGATGACGCGGCCCACGCCGTAGCCGATGAACACGAGGCCCAGCGGCAGCCAGATCTGCGCCGTCTCGAACAGCAGGAACCAAGTGCCGCGTGTCATCTCAGGGCGAGTGCGTCGGGTGGGGCGGCCGTGGGGGTGGAGTTGCCGAGCAGGTGTGCGCAGATGTCAAGTGGGCATCAAGCTCGCGCCGGCACCGCCGGCGCCGCTGCCAGCGGCTCCAGCGTCACGGCCGAGCCATAGGCGAGTATCTCGGCCGCGCCCATCGTGATGCTCGTGGTGACGAAGCGCACGTTAAGCACGCCATTGGCGCCCAGGGCCTTGGCCTGCTCGAGCATGCGCGCCATGGCCTCGTCGCGCGCTTCGACCATCAGTTCGGTATAGGCCTTCAACTCGCCACCGACGATATTCTTCAAGCCCGAGAGAAAGTCGCGCCCTACATGTTTGGCGCGCACCGTGCTGCCCTGCGCGATGCCCAGATGCGCCACCACGCGCTGTCCGGGCACGATTTCGAGGTTGCTGACGATCATGGCTCTCGCTCCCCATCCCCTCTCGCAAAGGGGTGGCCAATGATAGGACGCGGGCCGCATCGGTGCGGTATCAGCGCGGCGCATTTCACGAGGCACGTGGCGCCGCCGCGCGACTGCCCGGATGGACAGTCACCGGCCCCGTTCGACTTCTACGAAACGCGTCGTACTTGGCTGCCCGCCGCCGAGGTGGCTTGCCGCGCGGGCTCAATACACACGCGCTTCGAAGCCCGCCGCGCCCAGGCGCTCGACCACCTCGCGCACATGCGCCGTGTTGCGCGTCTGCAGCACCAGCTCGACCTCGACGTTTTGCGCCGCGAGCGTGGAGAAGGCGCGCTGGTGGTGCACCTCGTCGATATTGGCTCCCGCCTCGGCCACGATGGCCGTGATGCGCGCCAGCACGCCGGGCGTGTCGCGCGCGCCGACGCGGATGCGCGCCAGCCGCCCCGCGCGCACCATGCCACGCTCGATGATGGCGGCCAGCAGCATCGGGTCGATGTTGCCGCCGCACAGCACGAGGCCCACGTGGCGGCCGGCGTAACGCGCCGGCTCCTTGAGCAGCGCCGCGAGGCCCGCCGCGCCGGCGCCCTCAACCAAGGTCTTCTCGATCTCGAGCAACATCACCATCGCCTGTTCGATGTCGCCCTCGTCGACGAGCACGAGGTCATCGACCAGCTCCTTCACGATCTTGCGCGTGAGTTGACCGGGCTGCCCGACGGCGATGCCCTCGGCGATGGTGCTGGCGCCTTGCGGGTGGCTGGTGCCCTTGATGGCGTTGACCATCGCCGGAAAGCGCAATGTCTGCACGCCGATGATCTGCACCGAGGGCTTGAGATGGCGCACCGCGGTGGCAATGCCGCTGATGAGGCCGCCGCCGCCTACGGCGATCACGAGCGTGTCGATGGCCGGCTGCGCGCGCAGCATCTCCAGGCCGATGGTGCCCTGGCCGGCGATGACGAGCGGGTCGTCGAACGGGTGCACGAAGGTCAGGCCCTGCTCGGCGGCCATGGCCACGGCACGCTCGCGCGCGTGGTCAAAGGTGTCGCCGTACAGCACCACCTCGGCACCAAAGCCTCGCGTGCGTTCCACCTTCACGGTGGGCGTGTGCTGCGGCATCACGATCACCGCGCGCAGCCCGAGGCGTTGCGCGTGGTGGGCGACGCCTTGGGCGTGGTTGCCCGCGGAGGCCGCGATCACGCCCTTGATGGACCGGCCCTGCGGCGGGTCGGCCACCAGCGTGGCCAGCTTGTTGAGCGCGCCGCGCTCCTTGAACGAGGCCGTGAACTGCAGGTTCTCGAACTTCAGGAAGACCCGCGCGCCGACGATCTGGCCGAGCGTCAGGCTCTCCACGCAGGGCGTGTCCAGCACATGGCCGGCCAGCTGCTCTGCGGCAGCTTCGATGTCCGCGAACGTGACCGCATGGTCCACGCGTGGCCCTCAGCCCAAAAAACGCAGCCGGTCCGGCTTTGCCGGGCCGCCAGCATGGCCCCCTCGAAGGGGAATCGGCACCGGCGCTACCGGCGCTACCGGCGCTACCGGCGCTAGGGGGGTGGGTGAGTTCACGCCGTGCCGCCGACAGTGAGCCGGTCGATGCGCAGCGTCGGCTGGCCCACACCCACGGGCACGCTCTGCCCCTCCTTGCCGCACACACCGACGCCGGGGTCGAGCTTCATGTCGTTGCCGATCATGCTCACGCGGGTGAGTGCGTCGGGGCCGTTACCGATGATGGTGGCGCCCTTCACCGGGTACTGGACCCGGCCGTTCTCGACCCAGTAGGCCTCGCTCGCGCTGAAGACGAACTTGCCGCTGGTGATGTCGACCTGGCCGCCGCCGAAGTTGGTGGCATAGAGCCCACGCTTGATGCTGGCCACGATCTCTTCAGGTACCTTGTCGCCGGCCAGCATGTAGGTGTTGGTCATGCGCGGCATCGGCACGTGCGCATAACTTTCGCGGCGCCCGTTGCCGGTGGGCTTCACACCCATCAGGCGGGCGTTCAGGCTGTCCTGGATGTAGCCCTTGAGGATGCCGTCTTCGATGAGCACGGTGCGCTGCGTGGCGTGGCCCTCGTCATCGACGTTGAGCGAGCCGCGGCGGTCGGCAATGGTGCCATCGTCGAGCACGGTCACGCCCTTGGCGGCCACGCGCTGGCCAACGCGGCCGCTGAAGGCCGAGCTGCCCTTGCGGTTGAAGTCGCCCTCCAGGCCGTGGCCCACGGCCTCGTGCAACAGCACGCCCGGCCAGCCGGGGCCGAGCACCACGGTCATGTCGCCGGCGGGCGCCGGGCGGCTCTCCAGGTTGGTGAGCGCGGCGTGCACCGCCTCGTCGACATAACGCTGCACGAGCGCATCTTGAAAGTAGCCCAGGCCAAAGCGGCCGCCACCACCGCTTGAGCCGACCTCGCGGCGGCCGTCCTGCTCGGCGATGACGGTGACCGACAGGCGCACCATCGGCCGCACGTCGGCTGCGCGCGTGCCGTCAGCGCGTGCCACCAGCACCACGTCGTACTCGGCGGCCACACCGGCCATCACCTGCACCACGCGCGGATCCTTGGCCCGTGCGCGCTTCTCCACCAACTCCAGCAACGCCACCTTCTGCGCGCTGCCGAGGGTGGCGATGGGGTCGGTGGCTGCATAGAGCTTGCGGCTGGCCGCCACCTTGCGCGTCGCGCCCAGCTTCACGCGCCGGCTCTGGCCAGCCGCGGCGATGGTGCGCACCGTCCGCGCCGCATCCATGAGCGACTCGACGCCGAGGTCGTCGCTGTAGGCAAAGGCCGTCTTCTCGCCGGCCACGGCGCGAACGCCCACGCCCTGGTCGATGCTGAAGCTGCCGCTCTTGACGATGCCCTCTTCCAGGCTCCAGCCCTCGTGGCGGGTGGTCTGGAAGTAGAGGTCGGCATCGTCGACGCGGTGCTCGCCGATAGTGGCCAGCGCGCGCGCGAGCACGCCCTCATCGAGGCCGAACGGGACGAGCATCAACTGCTCGGCGATGGCCAGGCGTTCGAGGGTGGGTTCGCGGCTGATCATGGGTGGGCCCTTCGGATGAATCCAGGCATTCTAGGAACACCCCGCTCTCTGGTGAGCTGGAAGCGGGTGCCGCGGCAGAGCTGGCGTGGGCGCTGACGCCAAAAACTTGGCCCCAGGCACTCGAAACGCCGGCCAGCCGCGCGCGATAGCGCACTGTGCACGCCGCGCTGGCCGGGAATTCGCAGTTCTTTACGAGCGCTTCACGCACCGAGGTGCACGTCGCCCTGGATACGTTCGTTGAGTGCCCACGGTCGCAAGAACGCGATCAGTTCGAAGCCACCACCCTCCGGAGCATCACCATGTCGCTGACCCGCACCGCCACTGCCCTTGTTCTCGCCTTGTCGTCCTGGGCCGCGCTGGCCCAACCCCCCGCCCCCGCCGCCCCCGCCAGCGCCGCCACCACGCCGCGCATCGACCAGCGCCAGGCCAACCAGGAGCGCCGTATCGACCAGGGGGTGGCTTCGGGCCAGCTCACCCACCGCGAAGCGCACCGCCTCGAGCGCCAGCAGGGCGCGGTCGACCGCGCCGAAAATCGCGCCAAGGCCGACGGCAAAGTGACGGCGCAGGAACGCCAACGTCTGACCCACATGCAAGACCACTCGAGCGCCAGCATCGCGCGCCAGAAGCACGACGCCCAAAAGCGCAGGGCGGCCAGCGCGCCTGCTGCAACCAAGTAAGCGACCAGGTAAGCGACCGAGCAAGCAGCCGAGCAGGCAGCCAGGTAGGCGGCCAAGCAATTTGCGGCCCTGCTGCCTCAACCACCCGGGCCGCCGCGCTGCGCCAGCGCCCATGCATACAGGGCGTTGCGCGGCGCGCCGGTGATCTCGGCGGCCAGCGCCACGGCCTGCTTGAGTGGCAACTCGCGCTGCAGCACGGCGAGGGTTTTCAACACTTCGGCGGGCAACTCGTCGTTGGTGGCCACGGCCCTGGTATCAGGGGCGTGCACCACGAGAACGAATTCGCCCCGGCGGCGGTTGGGCTCCGCGGCCAGCCAGGTCGGCAGCAACCGGGCAGACTGGGTGGCAATCGCTTCGAACTGCTTGGTCAATTCGCGCGCCAAGGTCACGCGCCGCCGCGGCACGGCCGCCGCGAGTTCTTCGCCCAGCGCCTCGATGCGGTGGGGCGCCTCGAACAGCACGAGGGTCACCCCATCTTCGAGCAGCGCCTGCAGCCTGGCCTGGCGTTCGGCGCCCTTCGTTGGCAGGAAACCGGCAAAGCGGAAGCCGTCGCCGAGAGCGTCACCGGCCACACACAACGCGGCCAGCGCACTGCAGGCCCCGGGCAGAGGCACCACGCGGCGCCCAGCCGCGCTGGCCGCGGCCACCAGCACGGCGCCGGGGTCCGAAATCGCGGGCGTGCCGGCGTCGCTGACGAGTGCGACGGTCTCGCCGCGCGCCAGCCGCTCGAGCACCTCGGCGCTGGCCTCCTGTTCGTTGTGGGCGTGCAATGCGAGCAGGGGCTTGCGCAGGCCGAAGTGCGACAACAGCGCGCCCCCCACGCGCGTGTCTTCGCAAGCCACCGCGTCCACGCGCGTCAGCACATGGAGCGCCCGCAACGTCATGTCGGCGAGGTTTCCGATGGGCGTGGCGACGACGTAGAGTGCGCCAGTCTCGAACTGCTGGTGGCCTGCGGCGGCCGCGGCGGCCCGGTGCAGCAAGGAGGTGTCGACGATGGTGTTCAAGCGCGAGGGGCCCTCTTCGGCGATCGACGGCACGCGCAAGGCCACCGGCGACGCCGCCGAGGCACGTGCACTGCGCTGGCTGCAAGCTCACGGCCTCACGCCGGTGGCACACAATTATCGGGTCGCACGCGGTCCCTCGGCGCGGGGCGGGGAGGTGGACCTCATCATGCGCGAATCCGACGGCACGCTGGTCTTCGTGGAAGTGCGGGCCCGCGCCGACGCGCGCCACGGTGGCGCCGCGGCCAGCGTGGGGCCGGCCAAGCAGCGGCGCATTGTCTATGCCGCCCAGCACTTCCTCATGCGTATGGCGGTGCCACCCCCGTGCCGCTTCGACGTGGTGGCGCTGGATGGCGACCAGGTGGAATGGATACGCGCGGCCTTTGATGCGGGCTGATCGCGGCACAGACCAGCCCTGGCCTGCGGGCCGAACGGCGTGTAAACCTCCGTGTGACGTCGGCCTAGCCAGCACTTCACCCCCCTGTTCTATGATGCGCGCCCCATGCTCGAACAGCGTATCCAGCAGCAGTTCTTCGAAAGCGCCGATCTCAAGTACCAGTCGGCGGAGACGCTTGCGCGCCCGGTGGCCGAGGCCGCGCAGGCGCTGCTGGGGGCCATCACCGGCGGCGGCAAGGTGCTGGTGTATGCGGCGGGCATGGGTTCGGCATTGGCCCTGCACTTCCAGCGACTGTTGCTGGGGCACTTCGAGCGCGAGCGGCTGCCCCTGCCCTCGGTGGCACTGGGCACGCAGGCGGTGGAGCAGGTGCGCGCGCTCGGCTTGCCCGGCGACGTGCTGCTGCTGGTCGACAACGGCGAAGGCGAGAGCGCTCCCGTCATCGCCGCCGCACGCGGCAAGGACATGACGCTGGTGCTGCTGGCCGGCCGCGGCGCGCCAGAACTGCGCGAGTTGCTCACCGAGAGCGACGTTTTGGTGGCGGTGCCTCACGAACGCGGCGCGCGGGTCGCCGAAGTGCAGATGCTCGTGTTGCATTGCCTGTGCGACGCGATCGATTTCCAGTTGATGGGAGACCTCGAACCGTGACGAAGCAAGCCATGAAGTCGATGCCGCGGCGCCCCGCGGCGCTGCGCCCGTGGCTGCTTGCCGCGGTGGCGGCCTCGTCGCTGTTTGCGGGGTGCGCACCCTTGTTGCTGGGCGGCGCCATCATCGGCACCGGGCTGGTTGTCACCGACCGCCGAACCACCGGCATGCAGCTGGAAGATCGCGCCATCGAAAACAAGGGCGAGGCACGCGCCAAAGAACTGGCCACGCTCGGTCGCATCACGGTCACGAGCTACAACCGCACCGCGCTCATCACGGGCGAAGTGCCGGGCGAGAGCGAGCGCGCCGCGGTCGAGAAGGCAGTCTCCGGCGTGGAAAACGTACGTGCGTTGGTCAACGAACTCGTCGTCGCGCCCAACCTCACGATGACACAGCGTTCCAGCGACTCGTTGCTCGGCGCCAAGGTGAAGGCGTCATTGGTGGACGCGAAGGACATCGCCGCCAACGCTTACCGCGTCCTCGCCGAGCGAGGTGTGGTCTACCTGCTGGGGCGCGTCACCGAGCGCGAGGCGGGGCGCGCGGTGGAGGTCGCGCGCAGTGTCTCGGGCGTGGTCAAGGTGGTGCGCGTGCTGGACATCATCACCGAGGAAGAACTCGCCGCGATGACAGGCGGGAAGAAGTAGCACTTCCCGCCCAGCGGATGCTGTGGGCCCGGCTTTTCCGGTCCGCCGCAGTTTCCTCCTCGAGGGCAACGCCCAAAGGCGCTTCGGCGTTGGGCTATTTCAGCCGGCGGATCAAACTCGTGGTGTCGTGCCGGCGGCCGCCAGTCTGCTGCAGCTCGGCGTAGAACTGGTCCACCAGCGCCGTCACGGGCAACTGCGCCCCGTTGTCGCGCGCCTCGTCGAGCACGAGGCCAAGGTCCTTGCGCATCCAGTCCACAGCAAAGCCAAAGTCGAACTCGCCTTTGAGCATGGTCTTGCCGCGGTTGTCCATCTGCCAGCTCTGCGCGGCGCCCTTGCCGATGACTTCGAGCACGAGCGGCATGTCCAGCCCCGCGCGCCGACCGAAGGCGAGGCCCTCGGCCAGGCCCTGCACAAGCCCGGTGATGCAGACCTGGTTGACCATCTTCGCAAGCTGCCCGGACCCGCTTTCGCCGATGCGGGTGACCGCACGCGCGAAGTTCATCGCAAAGGGTTTCATCATCTCGAAGGGCTGCGCGTCGCCACCGCACATCACGGTGAGCGCCCCGTCTACTGCGCCGGCCTGGCCGCCGGAGACGGGGGCGTCGACGAAGTGCAGGCCGCGCCCAAGCGCCACCGTATGCAACTCGCGGGCCACCGCCGCAGATGCCGTCGTGTGGTCGACGAGGATGGCACCCTCGGCCATGCCGGCCAAGGCGCCATCAACGCCTAGCACGACGGCGCGCAGATGATCGTCGTTGCCGACACAGCAGAAGATCACGTCGGCGCCCACTGCGGCCTCGCGCGGCGTCGACGCGCCTTGCCCGCCGTGCTCGCGCACCCAGGCCTCGGCCTTGGCCGCCGTGCGGTTGTAGACCGCCACCCGGTGCCCGGCACGGGCCAGGTGCCCGGCCATCGGATAGCCCATCACGCCCAGCCCCAGGAAGGCCAGTTTGCGGGGCAGGACAGTGCCGTAGTCGCGCATCGACCCGCCCCTACATCACGCGCATGTGTTCGGTGCCTTCGGACAGATCTTGCCTGCGCGCGCGCTGGCTCTGCAGCTTGATCTGCAGGCGCAGATCGTTCACTGAGTCGGCATTGCGCAGCGCGTCTTCGTAGCTGACGGCGTTGTCTTCGTAGAGCTGGAACAGGCTCTGGTCGAAGGTCTGCATGCCGTGCTCGCGGCTGCGCTTCATCAGTTCCTTGATCTCGGCCACTTCGCCCTTGAAGATGAGGTCGCTCACGAGCGGGGTGTTGAGCAAGATCTCCACCGCGGCGATGCGCCCGCGTCCGCTCTCGCGTGGCAGCAGGCGTTGACTGACGAGGCCCTTCAGGTTGAGCGACAGATCCATCAGCAGCTGCTGGCGGCGCTCTTCCGGGAAGAAGTTGATGATGCGGTCCAGCGCCTGATTGGCGCTGTTGGCGTGCAGCGTGGCCAGGCACAAGTGGCCGGTTTCCGCGAAGGCCACCGCGTGCTCCATCGTCTCGCGGTCGCGGATCTCGCCCATCAGGATGACGTCGGGCGCCTGGCGCAGCGTGTTCTTCAGCGCCGCTTCCCAGCTGTCGGTATCGATGCCGAGTTCACGCTGCGTGACGATGCAGTTCTTGTGCGCGTGCACGAACTCCACCGGGTCTTCGATGGTGATGATGTGCCCGTAGCTGTTCTCGTTGCGGTGGTCGACGATCGCCGCCAGCGATGTGCTTTTGCCCGAGCCGGTGGCGCCCACGAAGATGCACAGGCCGCGCTTGGTCATCGCGACGTCCTTCAGCACCGCCGGCAGGCCCAGGCCGTCGATGGTGGGCAGCTCGCGCGGGATGGTGCGGAACACCAGCCCGATGTGCCCCTGCTGCATGAACGCATTGACCCGGAAGCGCCCCACGCCTTGCGGCGAGATGGCGAAGTTGCACTCCTTGCTGCGCTCGAATTCCGCAGCCTGCTTGTCGTTCATCACCGAGCGCGCCAGCGCCATGGTGTGCTGCCCGGTCAGCGGCTGCGGGCTCACCTTGGTGATCTTGCCGTCGACCTTCACGGCGGGTGGGAAGTCGGCAGTGAGGAAGAGGTCCGAGCCCTTGCGGCCCACCATCAGGCGCAGCAGGTCGTTGACGAATTTGGATGCCTGGTCGCGTTCCATGTGCCTACCCTGGGAAGTTCTCTGGGATCTTGGCCTTGGCGCGCGCTTCGGCCGGCGAGATGAGGTTGCGGCGTACGAGGTCGGAGAGATTCTGGTCGAGCGTCTGCATGCCCATGCTCTGTCCGGTCTGGATCGAGCTGTACATCTGCGCGATCTTGTTCTCGCGGATGAGATTTCGGATCGCGCTCGTGCCCAGCATGATCTCGTGCGCGGCGACTCGACCGGTGCCGTCCTTCAGCTTGCACAGCGTCTGCGAAATCACGCCCACGAGCGACTCGGACAGCATCGCGCGCACCATCTCCTTCTCGGCCGCGGGGAACACGTCGACCACGCGATCGATGGTCTTGGCGGCGCTGCTCGTATGCACAGTGCCGAACACGAGGTGCCCGGTTTCGGCCGCGGTGAGCGCCAGGCGGATCGTCTCCAGGTCGCGCATCTCGCCCACCAGGATGGCATCGGGGTCTTCGCGCAACGCCGAGCGCAGCGCGTTGCTGAAGCTCAGCGTGTGCGGCCCCACCTCGCGCTGGTTGATCAGGCACTTCTTGCTCTCGTGCACGAATTCGATCGGGTCTTCCACCGTGAGCACGTGGCCGTACTCGTTCTCGTTCATGTGGTTGACCATCGCCGCCAATGTGGTGCTCTTGCCCGAGCCGGTCGGGCCGGTGACGAGCACGAGGCCGCGCGGCTTGAGCGAGAGCTCGGTGAAGACCTTCGGACAGCCCAGCTGCTCGAGCGACAGGATCTTGCTCGGAATGGTGCGGAACACGCCGCCCGCACCTCGGTTCTGGTTGAACGCGTTGACACGGAAGCGCGCCAGCCCCTGGATCTCGAAGCTGAAGTCGCACTCCAGCGTATCTTCATAGTGCTTGCGCTGCGCATCGTTCATGATGTCGTAGACCATGGCGTGCACCGCCTTGTGGTCCAGCGCTTCGACGTTGATGCGGCGCACGTCGCCATGCACGCGAATCATCGGGGGCAGGCCCGCCGAGAGGTGCAGGTCGGAGGCCTTGTTCTTGACCGAGAAGGCCAGCAGTTGGGTGATGTCCATGCGGTTGGGGTGGCGGCAGCAGTGAAACCGCTGCCGCTAAGCTTGGGGGATTATGGGCAGCATCGGAAGCAACCTGCAAGAAGTGAAGCAGCGCATCGTGCTGGCGTGCGAGACGGCGGGCCGCGATGCCAAACTCATCACACGCGCCGGCGACCCCGGCCCGGGTGCGGGCGTGGGCGCGGAGATCACCCTGCTCGCGGTGAGCAAGACCTTCGGTGCCGAAGCGGTGCGCGAGGCCCATGCCGCGGGCCAGCGGGCCTTTGGCGAGAACTACGTGCAGGAGGCCCTGGCCAAGATCCAGGCCCTGGCCGACCTGCGCGGCGAGCTCGAATGGCACCTCATCGGCCCCTTGCAGAGCAACAAGACCCGTGCCGTCGCAGAACACTTCGACTGGGTGCACACGGTCGATCGGCTCAAGATCGCCGAGCGGCTGGCCGAACAGCGCCCGGTCGGCATGGCGCCGCTGCACGTGCTGCTGCAGGTGAATGTCAGCGGTGAGTCGAGCAAGAGCGGCGTGGCACCCGACGAGCTGCCCGCACTGGCCGCCACGGTGGCCGCGCTTCCGCACGAGCGGCTGGTACTGCGTGGGCTGATGAGCATCCCCGGGCCGGCCGATGGCCTGGCGGCGCAACGCGAGCCGCACCGCCGCCTGCGCGAACTGCTGGAAACGCTCAACTCGCACGGGCTGGCGCTGGATACGCTGTCGATGGGCATGAGCGCCGACCTCGAGGCCGCGATTGCCGAAGGCGCGACGCTGGTGCGGGTGGGCACCGCCATCTTCGGCAGCCGCTGACCCGCGCCGGTCGCGGGCTCAGCCCTTGCGCGCGCGGCCAGCTGAGCGCATGCGCGGCGCGACGATCGCACTGCGGCCAAGTCCGCGCGGCAAGCGTGGTTTAGATCGCGGAACCATCTCACGGCCAGCCATGTCACCGCCAGTTACCCCGGGTGGCTTGCCTGCACAATGCACCCATCCCGAGACGCAGGGGTGGCGTGAGTCAGCTGCGATCTTGGTGAGCCAGCGGGGGTGGCCTTGTGCCAGCCGCGGCGGAAGCAGACCCAAACATCTGCGCAGCCCCACTCGGGCCGCGCCCCTCGCCACCCAGGGGAACCGATATGAGTTTCGTCTCGCGCTTCATCGTCCTGATCGAAAGCCGCCGCCTGCACAAGGCCGCCGTGGCCACGGTCACCGCGATCTCGATGTTGCTGTCCGGCTTCGGCTTGACGGCTGCCCATGCCGGGCCAAAGGGCCACCACAAACGCGACAAGGTTGCACGCGATCTCGGTGACGAGGTGGTGCGCATCGGTGCACCCAAGGCCAGGTGGGCGCGCGACGTGAACGGCGTGCGCCGTGTCCAGGTCATCGTCGTGAGCGACGACTCCGACGACCAAATGCGCAACCTGCGCGCCTATATCGAGAGCATCGGCGGCGCGGTGCACGCGGTGCATCCCGCGGTGCATTCGATGACGGTGCAAGTCAAGGCCAGCGACGTGGCCGAGCTGTCGCGGCGCAGCGACGTGGTCAGCGTGTCACCCAACCGCGAAACGCAGCGCACGCTCAGCACACTCGAAACCATCACCGGCGCGTTGACGAGCAACGTGCGCACGAGCAGCACCAAGACCAGCTACTCCGGGCTGGGCGGCACGGGCGTGGGCATCGCGGTGCTTGACTCTGGTGTGATGCGCGAGCACTGGGCCTTTGCCGACGCCAGCGCCGGCTACCGCGTCAAGCGCAACGTGAACATGCTCAATGCGAGCCTGGCCAACTGGGCCACGTCAGCAGGTACCGCAACCTCGTTGACGCCTGGTAGCACCGCACTGACGACCTATGAAAACGCGATCGCCAACGACAACAGCCTGACGCAAGACCCCTATGGCCACGGCACGCACGTGGCCTCGGTGGCGGCAGGCCGCGCCAAGTACTACAGCGCCACCACGCCCGACACCACCGGCGTTGCACCCGACGCCAACATCTACGACGTGCGCGTGCTCAACGACATCGGCTTTGGCACGGTCAGTGACGCGCTCGAAGGCATCCAGTGGGCGATCTACCACGCCAAGGAATACAACATCCGCGTGCTCAACCTGAGCCTGGCCGCCAGCTCCACCGAGAGCTGGTTGACCGACCCGCTGTGCGTGGCGGTGCGCAGCGCCGCCGCCGCCGGCATCACGGTGGTGGTGGCCGCCGGCAATTTCGGCACCAACCTGTTCGGTCAGGAAAACTACGGCCGCATCAGCTCACCAGGCAACGACCCGTCGGTGATCACCGTGGGCGCCGTCAACTTCAAGGGCACCACCACGCGCGGCGACGACGTGGTCAACACCTTCAGCTCACGGGGTCCGACGCGCAGTGCCTACATCGATTCCACCGGCGTGCGTCGCGTCGACAACCTGCTCAAGCCCGATCTTGTGGCGCCTGGCAACAAGGTCATCGGTGCATCCGCGCAGAAATTCGACGCGGCCAACCCAACCCGCAACTTCCTGGCCAACGCTTTCAAGAGCACGCTCGTCACCCCGCTGGGTTTCCCCGAAATCTTCATCGAGTCGCAGATGCTGCTCAGCGGCACCTCGATCGCCGCACCCGCGGTGGCTGGCACCGTGGCGCTGATGTTGCAAGCCAACCCGGGCCTGACACCGCCGCTGATCAAGGCCATCCTGCAATACAGCGCGCAACCGCTGCCGGGCGCCAACCTGCTGCAGCAGGGTGCGGGCATGCTCAACATCCACGGCGCGGTGGCGCTGGCCAAGGTGCTGCGCACCGACCTGGCTACGGCCATCAATGCCGGCACCGTGACGGCCGGCGGCACGATGCTGGCTTCGGGCAAGAGCATGCCGGCGGCCACATCGACCATCAACGGCACCAGCTTCAACTGGTCGCGCATGGTGTTCGCCGGCGGCAGCTACGTCGTCAGCGGCACGGCGCTGTTCACCAAGTACCAGCCGATCTGGGACCCGCGCATCACCTGGGCCAGCGGCGTGGCGCGTAAGCGCCAGGCGGTGTACTGGTCGGGCACCGGCATCGCGGTCAACACCTTCGTCAAGTCGTTCACCGACGTGGCCGCCGGCAACCAGACGCTGCTGACCTCGGGCGTCGTGAGCGGCAATTCACTGGCCGGCGCCAGCTCCAAGGTCGGCAAGACCGGCGTGTTCATCCCGACGGCCACGCTGTCGGGCTGGTTCGTCAGCGGCAGCGGCGCGGTGCTCGGCAGCGGACTCGTGCTGAGCGAGGGACTGGTGCTCAGCGAGGGCCTGGTGCTCAGCGAAGGGCTTGTGCTGAGCGAAGGTCTCGTGCTCAGCGAAGGTCTGGTGCTGAGTGAAGGCCTGGTGCTCAGCGAAGGCATGGTGCTCAGCGAAGGGCTGACCTTCGGCGAGCCCTGACCCCGCACGCGAGACGGTCCCTGCGGACCGTCTCTCCCCCGCATCCCGAAATCCGCATCCCGCCTGGCCATTGGCCAAGGCACCGACAAGTCCGAGAACAACATGACCCTATCCACAAACACCCCCTCTGAATCCAGGTATCGGCTGGCCGGCATTCTGTTGGCCATCGCCGCGGTAGCCGGGTCGCTCTTCGGCGTCTCTGCTGCAACAGCGGCAAAGCGGACGACGAACAAGGCGTCGACAACAGTTGCATTGGCTGCCGATACGCCGATGGCGGCCAGCCTTCCTGCGGCCAAGATCGCCGACGACCTGCAAAGCGCGATTGCGGCGTCGACCACGCCGACCTACAGCAGTTGGATGCGCGACATCAACGGCGTGCGTTACATGAAGGTCATTGTCGTTGCCATGCCGGGCGCCGATCCCGAATTGGCCAGCCTGCGCAAGAGCGTGCTGGCCGTGGGCGGCTCGGTCTACTTCCGCTACACCTCGGTCGCCGCGCTGTCGGTGCTGTTGCCGGCCCAGCGCGTGATCGACATCGCAGCACGTGCCGATGTGCTGGGCGTGTCACCGAACCGCATGACCGCACGCACGGCCACTTCGATGACCGCGAGCGCGCTCGAAGACGCCACCGGCGTGACCGGCGTGCGCACGCGCAGCAGCACCGGCTACAGTGGCCTGGACGGCACCGGTGTGGGCATCGCGATCCTCGACTCCGGCGTCATGTTCAAGCACCAGCTGTTCAACGACGCGGCAGGGGCTTCGCGCGTGCGCAAGAGCGTCAGCTTCCTGCGTGCCGGCGACGCCACCGCGGCCGGCGCCAAGGACTGGACGCCGCTCATCGATGCCTCGGCGGGGCTGTACCCCGGCAGCCCGACGATGGCCGCCTACGAGTCGAAGATCGACAACTCGGCCACGCCGATGTCCGACGCCTACGGCCATGGCTCGCATGTGGCCGCCGTGGCCGCCGGCCGCGATTTCAAGCAGAGCCTGGACACCACCGGCATCGCGCCGGGGGCCAACATCTACGACGTGGCGGTGCTCGACTACAACGGCTTCGGCCAGCTCTCCGACGTGCTGGCCGGCATCGACTGGGTCATCTACCACGCCCGCGAATACAACATCCGCGTCATGAACCTGAGCCTGGCGGCGGACTCCACCGAGAGCTGGCAGACCGACCCGCTGGCGCGCGCCGTGCGCAGCGCCACGGCCGCCGGCATCACCGTGGTGGTGGCCGCGGGCAACTTCGGCCAGACGCTGGCGGGTACCGAGCGCTACGGCACGGTGAGCTCACCGGGGCACGACCCGTCGGTCATCACCGTCGGCTCGGCCAACACGCGCGGCAGTGCCGTGCGCAGCGACGACAGCGTCAGCCACTTCAGCTCACGGGGCCCCACACGCGGTTCGTTCATCAACGCCAACGGCGTGCGCCGCATCGACAACCTGCTCAAGCCCGATCTCGTGGCGCCGGGCAACAAGGTGCTCGGCGCCAGGTCGGTCGACAACTTCATGCTGTTCTTTCCGAGCGCGCTGCCGGCCAGGTATACGCAGCTGACGTCGGTGCTCGGCGGCAGCAGCAAAGGCGGCGAATCGGTCATGATGTTGTCGGGCACCTCGGTCGCCGCGCCGGTGGTGGCGGGTGCTGCCGCACTGCTGCTGCAAGCCAACCCTGGCCTGACACCGCCGCTCATCAAGGCCATCCTGCAGTACAGCGCCCAGCCCATCGCCGGCGCCAACCTGCTGCAGCAAGGTGCGGGGCTGTTGAACATCGCCGGCGCGGTGAAGCTGGCGCAGGCGCTGCGCACCGACGTGGCCGGCGCCGTCGAGGCGGGCACGTTGGCGGCGGGTGCCAACCTGCTGGCCAGCGGCAAGGCGATGCCCCTGACGACCACCACGCTCAACGGGCAGACCTTCAACTGGAGCCGCATCGTCTACGCCGGCGGCAACCAGGTCGTCAGCGGCGAGGCGCTGTTCACGAGGTTCCAGCCGATCTGGGACCACCGCCTGGTGTGGGCGCGCAGTGTCGCAAAGCGCGCCACCCCGAGCTACTGGCCCGCAGCCGCCGGCGTGCCGGCCAACACCTTCGTCAAGGCCATCCCCTGGACGGCTGCGTCCAACCAGACCTTGGTGACCACGGGCGTGGTGAACGCCACCTCGCTGGCGGGCAGCAATTCATGGGTCGGCCGCACCGGCGCCTTCATCCCGAGCGCCACGCTCAGCAGCTGGCTCAATGCCGGCAGCGGCAACACGCTGGGCCTGGGCTTCATCCTCAGCGAGGGCTTCATCCTGAGTGAAGGCTTCATCCTCAGCGAAGGCTTCATCCTCAGCGAAGGCTTCATCCTGAGTGAAGGCTTCATCCTCAGTGAAGGCTTCATCCTGAGTGAAGGTTTCATCCTCAGCGAGAGCGGCCAGCCCAACGCCTCGGCCAACGACTCGAGCCTGCTCGGCGAGCCCTGAGGTCACGCGCCGAGCGCCGCCCACATCAACAGCCCACACCCATCGACACCGTCTTCGGAGCACATCGTGAGCCTGTTTTCCTCGTTCATCGCCTCGATCAAGAACGGCCGCCTGCCGTGCAGCGCACGAACACGTGAAGAGCACACGTCGACGGCTGTCACCGATGTGTACGAACGTTTTGGTTCGCGCAGAATGACTCCTACCCAAGACGCAGGGGTGGCCCTCGGTCAGCTGCGCTCTCGGAAATCCTGCGGGGGTGGCCTTGTGCCAGCCGCGGCGGAAGCAGACCCCGACATCTGCGCAGCCCCACTCGGGCCGCGCCCCTCGCCACCCAGGGAAACCCAAATGCGTTTGAGCGCCCAGTTCATCGTCCTGATCGAAGCACGCCGCCTGTCCAGGGCCGTCGTTGCAGCGATCACTTCCGTCGCGGTGTTGCTGTCCGGCTTCGGGCTTGGCGCAGCGCACGCTGCACCTCACGCAGACAGGCATGGCCAGCACCATCGCCACAAGGTCGCCCGCGATCTTGGCGACGAGATGTCCCGCTTCGGCGCGCCCAGAGTCAAATGGGCCCGTGAAATGGGCGGTGCGCGCCATGTCCAGGTGATCGTCGTCACCGACGGTGTGGATCCGCAAATGAGCGACCTGCGCCAGACTGTGCTCCGCCTCGGCGGTTCGGTGCATGCCGTGCACCCGATCGCACGTTCGATGACGGTGCAGATCAAGGCCAGCCTGGTCGATACGCTGGCGGCACGCGACGACGTCGTCAACGTCGTGCCCAACCGCCCCACCCATCGCACCTTCAGCATGCTGGAGTCGATCACCGGTGCCAGTGCGAGCAACGTGCGCTCGGCGAGCACCAAGGCTTCGTACACTGGACTGGCGGGCACCGGCATCGGCATTGCCGTGCTGGACTCGGGCGTGATGAAGGCGCACGAGGCGTTCTTCAACAGCAGCGGCGTCACGCGCGTCAAGCGCAATGTGAGCATGCTCAACAACAGCGCCGCCAGCTGGGCCACCGGGGTGGACGCCGCCGTCACCTCGTTGCAGCCCGGCAGCGCGGCGTTGGCGACTTACGAAGCCGCGGTCGCCAACGACAGCGCGGCCACGCACGACGCTTACGGCCACGGCACCCACGTGGCCTCGGTGGCGGTGGGCCGCGCGAAGTACTACGGCTCCGCCGGCGAGACCACGGGCCTGGCCTTGAACGCCAATATCTACGACGTCAAGGTGCTGAACAACTCCGGCTTCGGCACCGTCAGTGATGCGATCGAGGGCTTGCAGTGGGTCATCTACCACGCCAAGGAATACAACATCCGTGTCGTCAATATCAGCCTGGCCGCTGATTCGACCGACAGCTGGGAGCTCGACCCGCTGTGCATTGCCGCGCGCAGCGCCACGGCCGCCGGCATCACGGTGGTGGTGGCGGCCGGCAACTTCGGCAAGAACCTGCAGGGCAAGGAGGTCTACGGTGCCGTCGGTTCGCCGGGCATCGACCCCTCGGTCATCACGGTGGGTGCGGCCAATTTCAAGGACACCGTCGGCCGCGCCGACGACGTCGTCACCAGCTTCAGCTCACGCGGCCCGACCCGCGGTGCCAAGGTGGTCAATGGCGTCACGGTGCGCGACAACATCCTCAAGCCCGACCTGGTGGCCCCCGGCAACAAGATCGTCGGTGCCGCCGCCGCCACCGGTTCGGGCACCAGCCTGACCTGGAACTTCCTGGGCAACCTGTTCAAGAGCCAGATCGTCACGCCGCTGGGCATCACCCAGACCTACGGCGAGTCGCAGATGATGATGAGCGGCACTTCGATCGCCGCCCCCGCGGTGGCCGGCGCGGTGGCGCTGATGCTCGAAGCCAACCCCGACCTGACGCCGCCGCTGATCAAGGCCATCCTGCAATACACGGCGCAGCCGATCGCCGGCCAGAACCTGCTGCAGCAGGGCACCGGCTTGCTCAATATCGGCGGCGCGGTGGCCATCGCCAAGGTGCTGGTGACCTACATCGCCCAGGACGCCGTCAATGGCGGTATCGACCCGGGTGAGTCGACGCTTGCCGACGGCAAGTCGATGCCGGCGCAGTCGTCGGCCTTCAACAGCGACAGCTTCAACTGGTCTCGCCTGGCCTTCGTCGGTGGCAACCAGGTGGTCAGTGGCTCGGCCTTGTTCACCAAGTACCAGGCGCTGTGGAACCCCCGCATCACCTGGGCAGGCAAGGTGGTGCGCAAGCGCACGCCGGTGTACTGGTCGGGCACCGGTATCGCTGCGAATACCTTCGTCAAGAACTTCACCGACGTGGCCCTGACCAACCAGTCGCTGCTGACCTCGGGGGTGGTCAACATCACGTCGTTGGCCGGAGCCAGTTCCCTGGTGGGCAAGACCGGTGTCTTCCGCCCGACGTCGACGCTGTCGTCGTGGGCGATCAGCGGCAGCGGCTTGACGCTGACGCAGGGGCTGGTGCTCAGCGAAGGGTTGGTCTTGAGCGAAGGCCTGGTCCTCAGCGAAGGGCTGGTCTTGAGCGAAGGGCTGGTGCTCAGCGAGGGCCTGGTGCTCAGCGAGGGCCTGGTGCTCAGCGAGGGCTATGTGGCCGGCGAGCCGTGACATGGACGCTACTTTGAACGCCGCCTTGTCGAATCGCCCAATCATCCATCGTGCCGAGAACCTTATGACTCTCATCAACAACCCCTCATCCGCTGCCAGCTGCCGCCTGGCCGGCATGCTCCTGGCCGTCGCCGCGGTGGCCGGTTCGCTGTTCAGCGTGACCGACGCATAGGCCGGATCGCGCTCGAGCCGGACCTCCTCCACAACCACCGCCACCGCCACCGCCACCGCCACCGTCTCGGCTTCGGAACTGGCGCCCGCCGTGATGCCGCCTGCGAGCAAGATCGCAAGCGACCTGCAGAGCGTGATCGCCGCTTCCGTCACACCCAGCTACAGCAGCTGGGTGCGCGACATCAACGGCACGCGCTACGTGAAGGTGATCGTGGTCGCCACGTCGGCCGCAGACCCGGAATTGACGAGCCTGCGCAAGAGCGTGCTGGCAGTCGGCGGGTCGGTCTACTTCCGCTACACCTCGGTGAGCGCGTTGTCGGTGCTGTTGCCGGCCAGCCGCATGATCGATATCGCCAAGCTCGCCGACGTGCAGGGCGTCTCGCCCAACCGCATGACCGCGCGCACGGCCATGTCGCTGACCCCCAGCGCGCTGGAATATGCCACCGGCGTGAACAGCGTGCGCACGCGCAGCAGCGCGGGCTACAGCGGCCTGGACGGCAGCGGTGTCGGCATCGCGGTGCTGGACTCCGGGGTCATGTTCAAGCACCAGCTGTTCGATGATGCCGCGGGTGTGTCGCGTGTGCGCAAGAGCGTCAGCTTCCTGCGTGCCGGCGACGCCACCGCCGCCGGCGCCAAGGACTGGACGTCGCTCATCGATGCGTCGGCAGGCCTGTACCCCGGCAGCGCGACGATGGCCACCTACGAGTCGAAGATCGACAACTCGGCCACACCGCTGTCCGACGCTTACGGCCACGGCTCGCATGTGGCTGCGGTGGCCGCCGGCCGCGACCTGAGGCAGGCCCTCGACACCACGGGCATCGCCCCCGGCGCCAACCTCTACGACGTGAGGGTGCTCGACTACAACGGCTTCGGCCAGCTCTCCGACGTGCTGGCCGGTATCGACTGGGTGATCTACCACGCCAAGGAATACAACATCCGCGTCATGAACCTCAGCCTGGCTGCGGATTCCACCGAGAGCTGGCAGACCGACCCGCTGGCGCGCGCCGCGCGCAGCGCCACGGCCGCGGGCATCACGGTGGTGGTGGCGGCGGGCAACTTCGGCCAGACCTTGACTGGGGCAGAACGCTATGGCGCCATCAGCTCGCCAGGCCACGAGCCTTCGGCGATCACGGTGGGCGCGGTCAATACGCGCGGCAGCGCCGCGCGCAGCGACGACAGCGTCAACCTCTTCAGCTCACGTGGCCCCACGCGCGCCTCGTTCGTCGACGCCGGCGGCGTGCGCCGCATCGACAACCTGCTCAAGCCCGATCTCGTGGCGCCGGGCAACAAGGTGCTCGGGGCGAAGTCGGTGGACAACTTCACCTTGTGGCTTCCGAGCAGCCTGGCTGCCAAGTACCCGCAGCTCACGCAGGGCGTGGGCAGCAGCAGCAAGGGCGGTGAGTCGGTCATGATGTTGTCGGGCACCTCGGTGGCCGCACCGGTGGTGGCGGGCGCGGCAGCGTTGTTGCTGCAGGCCAACCCGGGGCTGACGCCGCCGCTCATCAAGGCCATCTTGCAGTACAGCGCCCAGCCCATCGCCGGCGCCAACCTGCTGCAGCAAGGTGCGGGGCTGTTGAATTTCGCCGGTGCGGTCAAGCTGGCGCAGGCGCTGCGCACCGACGTGGCCAGCGCCGTCGAGGCGGGCACGCTGGTGTCGGGCGCCAGCCTGCTGGCCAGCGGCAAGTCGATGCCCATCACGTCCACCAAGCTCAATGGCCAGACCTTCAACTGGAGCCGCATCGTCTTCGCCGGCGGCAACCAGATCGTCAGCGGCGAGGCGTTGTTCACCAAGTTCCAGCCGATCTGGGACCACCGCCTGGTGTGGGCGGGCAGCGCCGCCCGGCGCCAGAGCGTCACCTACTGGCCGGCGGGCACCGGCGTGCCGGCCAACACCTACGTCAAAGCCATCACCTCGGCGCCGGCGTCCAACCAGTCGCTCGTGACCCCGGGTGTCGTGACCGCCAACTCGCTGGCCGGCAGCAATTCCTGGGTCGGCCGTACCGGCGCCTTCATGCCGAGCGCCACGCTCAGCAGCTGGCTCAATGCCGGCAGCGGCACCACGCTCGGCCAGGGCTTCATCCTCAGCGAAGGCTTCATCCTGAGTGAAGGCTTCATCCTCAGCGAAGGCTTCATCCTCAGCGAAGGCTTCATCCTCAGCGAGAGCGGCCAGCCCAACGCCTCGGCCAACGACTCGAGCCTGCTCGGCGAGCCGTGAAATAGGCCGCGGCCGCCGCCGGCCCTGAAAGGCCAGCGGCAACATCGCGCGCGAACCGCAGCGGCTTGATCGTTGCCGGGCTGCGCAGCGGCGTGCCGCCTCCGGCCGACGCGACGGGAGGCTGCCGTGCTTCAGCGAGGCATGCTGGCGCCGCGGAGGGAGCCCCGCATTGATTCCGGCCGCGGGCTGCCGATAACCTACCGATGACTGCTCCGCCCACGCCGCCGAGCATGCCCACTGGCTTGTGGGCGCGCTTCGCCCATCGCAATCTGTTCGACTACAACGCCCGCGCCACCGGCCTGTGGTTGTTGATGGCAGCCGGCGGCGTGCTGTCGGCCGCCTGGGCCGCGCTGCAGGTCGCGGCCCTGCCCATGGCGGCGCTGCTTCAGGTGGCGGCGGGCATCGGCCTGACCGTGGCCGCAGCGCTGTTCCCGGTACAAATCCCGCGCACCAAGTACTCCATCGGCGTTGCCGACATCTTCGTCTTCGGGCTACTCGCGCTGCACGGTGCGCCGGCTGCGGCGCTGGCGGCTGGCGCCGAGGGCTTGGCAGGCGGTCTGCGAACCTCCAAGCGGCTGACCAGCCGTGTCGGCACGCCGGCCACCGCGGCGTTGGCGATGACGCTGTGCGGCCTGGTCGCCGAGGCCGCGCAACGCGCGCTGGTGGCCGCGGGCTGGATGCCCGGCAGCGCCGGGTTTGCCGCGCTGTGCGCCGTGGCACTGCCCTACTTCGCCGGCACGACGCTGCCGCTGCTGGCGGTGGTGGCGGCCAAGAACAACCGCCGCCTGTCCTTGCGCGACTGGATCGAGGGTTATGGATGGGTCGGTGCGATCTACCTGTTCGCGGCGGCCATCGCCGGTGTGCTGGTGATGAACGCAAGCCAGTTCGGCCCGGCTGTATTTGCCGTGGCGGCGGCCGTCACGGCGGCCGCGGTGTCGCTGGCGCATCTCTCGATACGGCGCCATGAGACCGATTTCCAGGCCCAGGAAGCGCGTGTCGCCGGCGCCGAACAAGAAGCCGCGCTGAACCAGCAACGTTTCACTGCGGCCTTCACGCACGCCGCCATCGGCATGGCCCTCGTGCGCCACGACGGCCAGATGCACCAAGTCAACCAGGCGCTGTGCGAGCTGCTCGGCCAGACCCCCGATGCGCTGCAGCAGCGGCCTTTCGACGACCTGCTTCACCCCGGTGACGCCACCCTGCTCAAGCGCCGCGCCGAGGGCGTGGCTGGCGGCACCGGCGACGCCTTCTCGATGGAGCTGCGTTGCCGCGACGCCAGCGGCCAGGATATCTGGGTGTCGCTGCACTGCGGCCGCTTCGTCGACCCGGCCACCGCGCGCAGCGGCCTGATCTACCAGTTGCACGACATCACGTCGCGCCGGCTGGCCGAAGACCAGCTGCACCACGTCGCCTTTCACGACAGCCTCACCGACCTGGCCAATCGCAATTGTTTCAACGAACGCCTGAACGCAGCCGTTGAGCGCAACCGCAACGACGCCGAGCAGGGCTTCGCAGTGATGTTCATGGACCTGGACCGCTTCAAGCTGGTCAACGACAGCCTGGGCCACCCGGCGGGCAACGCGCTGCTTTGCGAAGTGGCGCGCCGGCTCAGCGACGCCGTGCGCCCCGGCGACCTGGTGGCACGGCTGGGCGGCGACGAGTTCGCAGTCCTCCTGGAGCAGGTGCGGGAACCCACCACCGCCATGGCGCTGGCACAGCGGCTGCAACACGTGCTGTCCGCGCCGATGATGATCAACGGTACCGAGGTGGTGCCGGTGGCCAGCATCGGCATCACCTTCAGCGACCTGGGCTACCGCACCACCGACGAAGTGCTGCGCGACGCCGACCTGGCGATGTACGACGCCAAGTCAGACGGCAGCCGCCGCGTCTCGCTCTTCAACCAGGGCATGCACGAGCGGGTGGCCGAGAAGCTCAAGCTCGAAGGCGATCTGCGCCGCGCCATCGGACAGGGCCAGTTGACGCTGGTGTACCAGCCGCTGTTCAGGCTGGCGCCGTATCGCCTGATCGGATTCGAGGCATTGGCGCGCTGGACGCATCCCGAGCGCGGCGCGATCAGCCCGGACGTGTTCATCACGCTGGCCGAAGAGAGTGGCCACATCGAGGCGCTGACCACGTGGGTCATCGACCAGGCCAGCGGCCAGCTGGCGCAGTGGCAGGCGGCACATTCGGCACTGGAGCCCCTGGGCGTGCACGTCAACATCTCGGGCCGCGATCTGACCAGTGCTGCGCTGGTGCCGCGGGTGCGCGCGGTGCTGCAACGCCACGCGCTCGCAGCCGGCCAGTTGACGCTGGAGATCACCGAGACCACCCTGATGGGCAAGCTGACGACCGTGCTCGACACCATGCACGAGCTGCGCGAAGTGGGTGTGAAGTTCAGCATCGACGATTTCGGCACCGGTTACTCGTCGCTGGCCTACTTGGGCAAGCTGCCGATCGACAGCCTGAAGATCGACCGCTCTTTCGTCAACGGCATGACCGGCCAGGCGCAGAACGTCGAGATCGTGCGCGCCGTGCACACGCTGGGCCGCTCACTGGGCAAGACGATCATCGCCGAGGGCATCGAGACCGCCGAGCAACTGTCCATGCTCGAAGAGATCGGCATCGATGTGGGGCAGGGCTACTTGCTCTCGCGTCCGCTGCGGGCCGACCAGGTGCCGGCGCTGTTTGCACCCAAGCTGGCGCAGGCGGCCTGATATGAAGCGCGGTCCGTGGCCGTGCCGCCCGGCCAAGAGGGAGTCGCGTCGGGTCGGCAATCAAGGCGGAATTCAAGTGCGACTTGCTGGAACCGATAACTCGTTGAACTCGTCCACCCGCAACGTACGCAACCGCCCATGAGCCCCACCCCCGGCAGCGCCGACGATCCAGCGCCAGGCCCTTGGCGGCGGCTGCACCGCGCGCTGATGCCCGACTACAACCGCAAGGCCACCGCCTACTGGTGGGTCGTGGTGTGCCTGGGCGTCGCGGCAGTGGTCGGCTCGGCAATGAGCCTGGCCGGCGAGCCGACGCAGGTGATCGTCCAGGTCGCGGTGGGCGTGGCCGTGGCCATGCTGGCGGGCATCTTTCCCGTGCGCGTGCCGCACTCCAGGAATTCATACGCTGCCGGCGAGATCTTCATCTTCCTGCTGCTGCTGATGCACGGCCCGGCGGCGGCCACGCTGGCGGCGGCCGGCGAGGCGGCGGTGGGCTCGATGCGCACGAGCAAACGCTGGACCAGCCGCATCATCAGCCCAGCGGTCGCCGCGCTGGCAATGCTCGGCAGCGGCGCCTTGCTGCAAGCGACCCTGGGCGCGCTGAACGCGAGCGGGCTGGGCAACGCCGGCGTGGTGGTGGTCGTCGCGATGGTTTTCGCGATGAGCTATTTCGTGACCATCACGCTGCTGCTCACCGCGGTGCTGCGCCTGAAGCGCGACGAGCCGTTTCAACTGTCCGATCTGTTCGGCGTCTTCGGCTGGGTCGGCATCGCGTATGCCGCCAGCGCAACGGTGTCGGCGCTGCTGTTCCTCGTGTACAAGCAGACCGGCATCGGCGTGCTGATGGGCCTGCTGCCGCTCTTGGCCATGTTGCTCGCCACGCTGCACTACTTCTTCCGGCAGCAAGAAAGCACCGAGGTCGCGCGCCTGGCCGGCGCCGAGGCCGCGGAGCGCGAAGCTGCCAACGCAGCGCGCCACATGCGCGAGCTGGAGGCGAGCGAGCGGCGCTTCCACAGCGCCTTCACGCACGCCTCCATCGGCATGGCCTTGCTCAACTTCGATGGCCGGGTGCTGCAGGCCAACCCCGCACTGGCCGGGCTGCTGGGCCTACAGCGCGAAGCACTCGTCCAGCGGCCCGTGCAGGACTTCGTGGTCGCGGAGGACCGCGCCAAGCTGGCCGAGCAGTTCTCGGCCATCACGCGCGAGGTGACCGAGGGCTTCGCGCTCCAGTTGCGTTGCCGCCATCGGGACGGCAGCGAGGTCTGGGTGGCCTCGCACTGCAGCTTCTTCTCCGAGCCCGGCGCCAGTTCGCCCTGCCTCATCCTGCAGGTGCAGGACATCTCGGCACGCCGCAAGGCCGAGCAGGACCTGCACCACCTTGCGTTCCACGACAGCCTCACGGGGCTGCCCAACCGGCGGCGGTTTCACGAGCTGCTGGCGGTGGCGGTGCAGCGTGCACAAGAGGTGCCGGGCGACGAGTTCGCCGTCATGTTCCTCGACTTCGACCGCTTCAAGCTCATCAACGACAGCCTGGGCCACGATGCGGGTGATGCGTTCCTGGTGCAGGTCTCGCGCCGCATACAGGACAGCCTGCGCCCGGGCGATGTGGTGGCACGACTGGGCGGCGACGAATTTGCCGTTCTGGCGCAGCGTCTCTCCGCAGAGGCGCAGGCGGTCATGCTGGCCGAGCGCATGATGGAGATGCTGAAGCGCCCCTTCCACGTCGCCGGCACCGAGCTCATGACCAGCGCCAGCATCGGCATCACCTTCAGCAAGTTCGGCTACACCTCGCCCGAACATGTGCTGCGCGACGCCGATACCGCGATGTACAAGGCCAAGGGTTCGGGCAAGGCGCGTTACGCGCTCTTCGATACCAGCCTGCACACCGAGGTCGCGCAGCGCCTGCGGCTGGAGGGCGACTTGCGCCATGCCATCGAGGCTGGCACGCTCACGCTGGCCTACCAGCCGATCGTGGCGCTGGCCAGCGGCCGGCTCACAGGCTTCGAAGCCCTGGTGCGCTGGAAGCACCCGGCCGACGGCACCATCGCTCCCGGCACCTTCCTGCCGATTGCCGAGGAGGCCGGCATGATGGTGCGCATCACCGACTTCGTGCTGCATTGCGCCTGCCACCAGCTGCGGCAATGGCAGGACGAACTGGACCGGCAGCAGCAGGTGCAGGGCGCCGCCGCGGCCAGCCCTTCCGGCATCGCGGCCACCCCAGGGGGCGCGGCACGGCTGCTGACGATGAGCGTCAACGTCTCCGGTCACGATCTTGCGCACCCGGCCTTCGTGGCGCGGGTGTCGCGAGCGCTCATCGAGTCGGGCCTGCAGGCGTGCCAGCTGACGCTGGAGCTGACCGAAAACATCCTGATGTCACGGCTGGAAGGGGCGCTTGGCGCCTTGCGCGAACTGCGCACGCTCGGCGTGGGCCTGGCGGTGGACGACTTCGGCACCGGCTACTCCTCGCTCAGTCACCTTGCCACGCTGCCCATCGACACGTTGAAGATCGACCGCTCGTTCGTCGCCCGCCTCAAGGTGGGTTCGCGCGAGGCGGCGGTGGTGCGCTCCATCATTCTCCTGGGCAGCTCGCTGGGCAAGTCGGTGCTGGCCGAAGGCATCGAGACCGAGTCACAGTTCGGACAGCTCAACGAGATGGGCTGCGACTTGGGGCAGGGCTTCCTGCTCGCACCGCCCCTGACGGCCGAACAGGCCGAAGCGTTGCTGGGCGGTGCAAGTTGGCGCGAACGGCCTTCACGGGCGCCGGCGCCCGCCCCAAGCGAGATCGACGCTCAGACAATGTTGCACTAGGTGCGCACGGCCAGCAGCGCGCCGAGTCAGCGCCCCTGGTCCCCGTGAGCCCCAGCCCCAGCTCCAGTTCCAACCCCGCGCCCAGCCCGTCGAGCGCACCCGCCCCGCCAGCGCCCCTGTCGACCGCCTGGGGCGTGCCGTGGTGGGCGCGCCTGCATGCGGCGCTGATGCCGGACTACAACCGGCGCGCCAGTCATTGCTGGTGGCTGATGGTCATCGGCGGCGCCGTGCTGCTGGCCGCCTGCCTGGTGCAGCTGGCCCAGCAGCCCCCACGCGTGTGGCTGCTGGTCGCAGTGGGGATGGGCTTGGCCATGCTGGCCGGGCTCTTTCCAGTGCGGGTCCCTGGCACGGGGCATTCTTTCGTCGCCAGTGACATCTTCATCTTCACGCTGCTGCTGCTGCACGGCACACCGGCGGCCGTGGTGGCGGTAGCCGGTGAGGCCTTCGTGGGCTCGCTGCGCACGTCCAAACGCTGGACCAGCCGCATCGCCAGCCCCGCCATCGGGGCCCTGGCGATCGGCATCGCAGGCTCCCTGCTCGAAGCGGCGCGGGCCGCCCTGGGCCAGCCCGGTGCAGCCGGGATCGCCGGGCCGGCAGCCAACGGCACGGTGGTGCTGATGGCGCTGGCCATGGCCACGGCGCTGCTC
>JANNRI010000260.1:0-6507 GCA_031401195.1 Burkholderiales bacterium | reverse complement strand
GGAACAAGCCTTGATGCGCCGGCGCGAGGAACGGGAAGCGCGCCAGGAAGTTCTTGTCGTTGACTTCCACGCCCTTGGCCAGGCCCGCCGCCGGGTTGCCGGCGACGATGAGGCTGATGAGCACGCTGTTGACATTGACTTGATGGCGGTTGGGCGCGGTGCCGCCGCCGAGCTTGCGCCCGTTCGGGAACTGCGAGTCCGTCGCCGCATCGAGCGTGATCACGTCACCGGTGGAGCCGTCCATCACCGGGATCGGGCGGCCGAGGTTGATGGCGTTGATGATGTCCAGGCGCGGGCCCTTGAGAACGTTGTCCACGGTGGCCTGCGGCACGCCCAGCGCACGGTAGAGGCCCAATGCCTCGGCGTTGCGCACCAGCACCGGGTAGAGGATGTCGGCGCCAAAATTGCTCACGTCCATGAGCGGGCTGGTGCGCAGGTATTTGGTCTGGCGCTGTGTGCCCACGAGGCCGGCATTGAACAACGGCAGCGCATTGCGGCCCACCTGCACCCACTCGCCTGAACCCTTGAGGCCGGTGATGATGTTGTCGGGGTCGACGGTCTGCGTCTCCTGCCGCACGATGCGGCTGTGCACGCGCAACAGGCTGTCGGTGGACTGGGGTCGCATCTCGCCGTTGTGCGGAACGCCATGCGGGAAGATGTCGCGCATCGGCACCTCCAGCGCGATGGAGAAGACGTTGAAGCCGGTGAAGACATCTTCGGCCGGGGCGCGGCGCGCACCGGGGATGCCGCCCAGGTCGCTGCGGCTGAGGTTGACAAGGTCGAAGATGCCTTTTTCGTCGAGCTGGTAGGGGTCGTCGAACTGACCTGCGATGACACGCCCGCCATTGGTCAGGCGATGGACAAAGCGGTCGACAAAACCCTGGTCGTACAACCCCACCTCGCGGCTGGTCGCATCGGCCGAGTCATAGCCCTGGAAAGTGCCCAGGCCGTAGATCAGCCGATCGGTTTGCGGGCCATGGTTATTGGGCAGCACATTGAGTCTGCGCCCGAGCACGTGGCCGCGGTGGCCGTCATCACGGTCGTTGTCCCACTCATGGCGCACGAAGCGTGTGACCTTCATCGTCTCGGTGCCGCCGGTGAGCTGCCACAGCAACTCGTTGCCACCGCCCAGCGTGTCCCAGGGATTGGGCGCGGCCTCGGGCATCAGCGTATTGGTGAATTCGACGCGATAGACGAGGCGTGACTTCAGGCTGGCGCCGATGCCGATGTGGAATTCGTAGCGGTAGCCGTTGCACGCCCGCAGGCCCTGATTGCCCTGGCCCGGCTCGTGCAAGGGGTTGAAATTCATGATCAGGTAGAGCTTGTCGTGCGTGGTGTCCGACACCCAGGCATAGGTGTCGGTGTTGTCGGCGCAGGGCTCGTTGAGCACGGCCAGTGCCTCCCGGTGGCTCGAAGCCTGCGCCGCCATCGCGCAGGCGGCAGTGATGGCCATAGCCACCACCTTCATTGCGAATCGCTTCATGATGAACTCCTGAGCAGTGGTGCGCCGGCGGGTGTGATGGGCGCTGGCGGACCATTGGGAAACCTCGATGAGCGCCAGTGCAGCGGCGCTCGATCGAGGGACGATTGCCGGGCGGGGTGATGCCTCAAAAGACTCTTACGCGCCAATCGGCAACGTGGATGCTTTGGCAGGGGTTTTGCGACTCGGGCCTGAAGCGCCAAGTTGGCGTTGCGGCGTCGCCGCGATGGCGCGGTGTGCCGCGGCGGCGGCGGTACCTGGCGGTTCCGGTCGGTCGATGGACGCGGCGGGTCGGCGCCCGGCGCCGCCGTTTTGCGCGTTCTCAGGCCGCGGCAGCGTCCAGTTCGAGCCTGCGCTGCCGCAGCGCCGGCAGGCTGGCCATGAGATCGGCGCCCGACTGAAGGGCGCGCGTCAGCACTTGGGCCGTGCCTGGCGGGCCGACATACACCGCCGCGATGCAGCGGCCCTGCCGCACCACGAGGCGCCACCAGGCCACATCGGCAGGGTCGGCGCACAGCACCTCGGCGTCATCGGGCACGGCCTGGATGTCGCCGAAGCTGCGCAGATCGATGCCCTCGCTCTTGAGTTGCAGCACGATGGCGGCGGTCTCGGTCTCGGTCTCGGTCTCGGTGTGCGGGGCCTGCGGGGCCGCTGGCGGCGTGGCCGCGGCGAGCAGTGCCTGCGCTGCCGTGCGGCCGTGTTGCACCGCCACTGGCCACAGGCCCGACGGCCCCGGCGTGGCCGGCTCGGCCGCGTCACCGACGGCGAAGATGACGGGGTCGCTGGTGGCCATGCGCGCATCCACCTTGATGCCGTGCCCCACCGCCAGCCCCGCCTCGACCGCGAGCGAGATGTTGGGCCGCACCCCGGCGCAGGTGACGAAGATATCGCCCTGCACGCGGCGGCCGTCGGTGCACACCATGGCGCGCAGGCGGGTCATGGGCACGGCGGGTGGTTCGTCGATCTCGAAGTGCGCCAACCGCGCGCCGGTGAGCACGGCGATGCCGCGGTTCTCGAGGTAACCGGCGAGGCGCTGCGCGCCTTCGGCGTCGATGTGGCGCTCCATCAGGCGCGCGCCACGGTGCATCAACGTCACCTTCAGGCCCAGGTGGTGCAGCGCCTCGGCCGCCTCCACGCCCAGCACGCCGCCGCCGATGACCACCGCGCTGCGCGAGCGCGCGTATTGCACGACGGTGCGGATGCTCTGCGCGTGCGCGGCGGTGCGCAACACGAAGGCGTTGGCGCAGTCCTTGTAGCGCGGCGAAGGCAACGCGGCGCGCGCGCCGGTGGCGAGCACGAGCCTGTCGTAGGACAGCGTCTCGCCGGTGCCGAGGTGCACGCAGCTTTCGCCACGTTCGATGCCCACCGCCACCGTGTTCAGCCACACGTTGATGCGCCGCTCGGTGTACCAGGCGTCGGGCAGCAGCGCCATGCCTTGCATGGCCTGGTGTGCGTAGATGACGCGGCCCAGCGCCATGCGGTTGTAGAAATGGTGCGCCTCGCCGGCAATGATGTCGATCTCGACCGAGGGGCTCGCCTCGCGCAGCGTCTCGGCCACCGTCATGCCGGCGACGCCGTTGCCGATGATGACCACGCGCTTGATGCCGTTCTCGAGCGCGCGGTCCATGCGCGGCGCCAAGGGCTCGGCGCTTTCGGGAGCCGCGCGTGGCAGCACGTTGTGGGCGTTGCAATCGATGGTCAGCGGGCCGCAGGCGCGTGCGCTGCAGGCCAGGCGTGCGCGGCCGGTGAGGCCCAGCCGCCGCAGCGTGGCCACCTCGTCCGCGCCGGGTTGATCGAGGTGCTCGTGGCCTTCGACGATGGCCACCGGATCGGCACCGCACAGGCCCGAGCGGCAGCCGAACTCGATCGGCACGCCAGCGGCCTCCATCGACTCGAGCAGCGTCTTGTCGGGCGCAGCGATGAAGCGCTTGCCTGAACGCCGCTCGAAGATCTCGATGACCGATGCGCGTACCGCGCCCGCCGTGCTGCCAGCCTTCCCTGGGGGCTGCTCGGGGGCCTTCAGGCGGCTGTCGTCGATGCGCACCGCGTCGCCGCGATCGAGCGCCAGGTAGGCGCGCTCGCCGGCCAGCGAGGCGCGCCACACCGCCAGCACGATGGGCAGACCGATGAAGCGGCTGGCCAGCACCAGCGCCTCTTCGGGCACCTCGCCGGCCAGCGAGGCCACGCCCCACACCAACACCGGGCCCGCCCACGCGTAGTACGCCAGCAGCGCCAGCGCGCCAAAGACCGAGGCCATGCGGTAGGCGGTGGTAGCGAACACCGCGCGCAACAGCAGGAAGAGGCCCGCCGCCGCGAGCATGCAGGCGGCGAGCGCGGCCAGGTAGGGCCACAGGCCGCCCTCGCGCCAGGTGCCCTCGACGCCCTCGAGCACGTAGTAGCCGGCGATGAGCCCGGGCAACATCGCCATGAACCACAGGCGCTGCGCGGCGTGGCGCGGGTCGGTGTCGGCGAGGTCGCCGTGGATGGCGGCGCGTGGGTTGAAGTCCAGGCAGTTCTTCTGGCAGCCCACGCAGGTGGGGCAGTAGCCGTTGCGCACCACGAATACCGGCGCCTGCCCGTGCGCACGCTGCACCGGCGCCAGCGGGCAGAAGGTGCCGCACCAGCCGCTGCGGCCTTTGTAGACGAGCCCGCCGAGCAGGGCCAACCCGAGTGCCGCGGCGCACATCGTCCCCGTGGCCCAGCCGTCGCCGTTGAGCAGCGGGCGGCGCAGCACCACCATCGCCACCAGCAGCGCCACGCCGATGAAGTACGACCAGTAGCGCGCCGATGCCGGCAGGCTGCGCGTGGGGCCGAAGCCGAGCGCGCGCGGCAGCTGGTTGAGCATCGCCATCGGGCACACCTGGCGCCACAGCCCCGGCGCGATGGCCCACAGCGCCGGCAGGCAGGGCACGGCGATGGTCCAGAAGAGCGCCAGGCCAAGCTCGGGCTCGAGGAACAGGAGCGCAACCTCGCCGAGCGCCAGCGCCAGCACGGTGAAACGCAGCGCCCACCAATACGCATCCGCGCCCTGCTTGGGGCGCTGGGTGTAGTTGGCGAAGAGGATGGCGGGGCTGGCGGAGCGGCTCATCTCACGCCTGGCGGGGGATCACCGGGACTCCGCGCGGCGCAGCCGCTGGCTGAGCACGCGCCCGAGATCAAGCAGCAATTCGCGCGCGATGCGTGGGTGCCATGCCGCCAGCCGCTCGAAAGCGGCGAACGGCAGGCACAGCAGGTCCACCGCATCATCGGCCCACAGCGTGGCCGAGCGGGGCTTGTTGTCGAAGAAGGCGAGTTCGCCGAATACGCTGCCCGGCCCCATCGGCGCGGTGGCCGCGCGCTTCTTGCCGCTGGCCAACTCGCCGCGCACGTGGCCGGCGCGAATGATGTAGATGGCGCGGCCCGTTTCGCCGGCACGCACGATGCATTCGCCGGCGGCGAACCGGCGGGCCTCGGAAAAACCGACGAAGGTGTTCCATTCGGCGGTGCTCAGGCCGCGCAGGATCACGCTCTCGTCACCCTGGGGCAGGGCGCCGTCGGGCTGGTCGTAGTTGAAGAGGTCGGGCTTGGGCACTGGGTGGGCGGCTTGGGTTCCGCAAGATAGCACTGGTGGGGTTTCGGGCGAGGGGTGGAGAACCCGCAGGGGGTTGGCGCTGGGCGCGAGGTGTAGGGGCCGCTGTGGTGGTGCGGCGGCACGCCTTGGGTGCAGGCGTTCGACGGCCAACGCGGCAAAAGCTGCCGGTGCGCTGGCAGGCGCGGGCGCGGCCCGCGCCTGCCGCTCAGACACCCGCCGCGATTTTGATATGGATGCATGGATGCGCGTGAGTACGCTCGCGCCCGCTCGGCCCTTGCGACTTCGGCGCGGGCCGCTGCCGATTGCCCGCGCCGGTGGACGCACCCTGGGCGACCCAAAACCCAGTACCCTTGATCCTGAGGTTCTTTGGCGGCCCATGCTTCGTCTGCTTACCCTGCCGATTCCGTATGTCCTTGACCTGAGAGACCTTTCCTTCCGACGCTGAAAACCAGTGCCGGAAGGGGCCAACCCGGGCAGACCGGGATGGCTGGTCCAAATTGCGTTGGGCCTCACAACCAACCGTGTCGCACGGCCATCGCCCATGAAGACAGAACGCCGCACACACCGCGTCATCAAGACCTTGGCGCCGAGCGACCGAGGAGCGATCGAACTCGCACGGCGGTACGGCGATGCATTGATCTGTGTGCGCCATCGGACTGACGCAAAAGGCAAGGTCCGACACACCACGGTCGAGTTACTGGTAAGCAGCGAGCCCATCAGACAGCGCGCTGCGAAGATGGTCTATGTGCGGACGAAGCCCCACGAAAAGTCAATGCACTCTGTCATCAAAGCTGCAGGTGGCATCTGGGATGCGAAGCAGCAACTCTGGCGCCTTCCAAGCCGCGTCGCGACCATCCTCAATCTGAGGGACCGAGTAGTCAGCCAATAGATACATGCATCTCTACATGTACCCACCTGTAGGCAGCCATGGCAATATGTTGCCATGACTGCCTACGTAACCGTGAAGCCTAAAACACGTTAGACGGCGCAGTTTTCGGTTCCTGTCATCTCAACCGACCCATTGGAGATACCCGATGAAGCGCGTTACGGGAGTCGGCGGTGTGTTCTTCAAGGCGAGCGATCCGAAGGCTCTTGGTGATTGGTACCGCCGCCACCTCGGGATGAACGTCGAGGAGTGGGGAGGTGTTGCCTTCCGCTGGGTTACCCCGGAGAACTCGAAGGGCGTGGGCACGACGGTGTGGAGTCCGTTCAAGGAAGACACGAGCTACTTCGCACCCAGTGAGAAGTCGTTCATGGTCAACCTCAGGGTTGAGGATCTGCATGCGTTGTTGAAGGTCCTGCGGGAGGAGGGTTGCGCGGTCGATGAGAAGGTCGAGGAGTCGGAGTACGGCAAGTTCGGCTGGGTCATGGACCCGGAGGGCAATCGGGTCGAGCTATGGGAACCGCCGGCTGGCCAGTGAGTCCCAGCGCCGCAACGCCGCGAGCGCCGTCTAAC
>JANNRI010000259.1:0-1872 GCA_031401195.1 Burkholderiales bacterium | reverse complement strand
CGCCTGGGAGCCGGCGGCGTTCTCGATCGATCGCAGTTTCCAGTTGCTGTTCATGATCATCATCGGCGGCCTGGGCTCGATCATGGGCAGCTTCTTCGGCGCCGCCTTCATCGTCATCCTGCCGATCTTCCTGAACCAGGTGCTGCCGTGGCTGGGCCGCCTGGTCGGCGTGGAGATCGACACGGCGCTCGTCAGCCATGCCGAGCTGATGATCTTCGGTGCGCTGATCGTCTTCTTTCTCATCGTCGAGCCGCACGGCCTGGCCCGGCTGTGGTCCACCGCAAAGGAAAAGCTGCGGCTGTGGCCGTTCCCGCATTGAAGCGTTGATGAAGAGAGTTGCGCCCTGACGGGGGCGCCCAAGCAAGACGCACTGACAAGTGCAATTCGACCGTTCCACCACTGGAGGCAGACATGAAACTCAAGACCCTCGCACTGGCAGCCACGCTCGCGGCGGCCACCCTCTCGACCGCACCGGCAGCCTACGCCCAGGCCAAGGAGCAGTTCTTCCCGGCCCTGGTGTACCGCACCGGCGCCTACGCACCCAACGGCGTGCCTTTCGCCAATGGCTATGTCGACTATTTCAAGCTCGTCAATGCCAAGGGCGGCATCAACGGCGTGAAGATCATCTTCGAGGAATGCGAGACCGGCTACGCCACCGATCGCGGTGTCGAATGCTACGAGCGCCTGAAGAACAAGCACGGCGGTGCCACCGTCTTCCAGCCGCTGTCCACCGGCATCACCTTCGCGCTGACCGAGAAGGCCCCCGGCGACAAGATCCCGCTTATCACGGCGGGCTACGGCCGCGCCGATTCCGCCGACGGCATGGCCTTCAAGTGGAACTTCCCGCTCATCGGCACCTACTGGACCGCGGCCGACATCCTGGTGCAGCACGTCACGAAGACACAGGGGCCCCTGAAGGGCAAGAAGATCGCACTCGTCTACCACGACAGCCCGTACGGCAAGGAGCCGATCAACCTGCTGCAGGAGCGCGCCAAGTTCGACGGCTTCGAACTCCAGTTGCTGCCGGTCGCGCACCCCGGCGTCGAACAGAAGGCGACCTGGCTGCAGATCCGGCAGTCGCGCCCCGACTATGTGTTCCTGTGGGGCTGGGGTGTGATGAACTCCACCTCGCTCAAGGAAGCGCAGGCCACCGGCTACCCGCGCGAGAAGATGTACGGCGTGTGGTGGTCGGGCGCCGAGCCCGACGTCAAGGACGTGGGCATGGGCGCCAAGGGCTACCACGCGCTGGCGCTGCAGCACGGGGCCGAACCCGGCGCCAAGGTCATCAAGGACGTGCTGGCCATGGTGCACGACAAGGGCCAGGGCACGGGACCCAAGGACGAGGTCGGCCAGGTGCTGTACATGCGCGGGCTGATCTCTTCGATGGTGGCCGTCGAAGGCGTCAAGCGCGCCCAGGAACGCTTCGGCAAGGGCAAGGTGATGACCGGTGAGCAGGCCCGCTGGGGCTACGAAAACCTGGCGCTGGACCAGAAGGCACTCGACGCGCTCGGGTTCTCGGGCGTCATGCGGCCGGTGTCCACTTCGTGTGCCGATCACATGGGCGCCAGTTGGGCGCGCGTGCACACCTGGGACGGCGCGAAGTGGAACTTCAGTTCGGACTGGTACCAGGCGGACGATGCCATCATCAAGCCGCTGGTCAAGGCTTCGGCCAATAAGTACCTGGCCGAGAAGAAGCTGGAGCGCCGCACGCCCCAGGACTGCCAGTCCTGAGCCGCGGAAAGCGGCCCCGCCCTCCGGCGGGGCCGGGGCTCCCGCCGGAGCCCTCATCCAAGCGCCGCGCGCGGCGTTTCGATGAGTTCAAGAGGCGCTTCATGAGCAATGTTCTTCTCAACGTCAACGGCATCGAAGTCA
>JANNRI010000258.1:0-4658 GCA_031401195.1 Burkholderiales bacterium | reverse complement strand
CAGCCGCATGAACCCGGTCGCCGTGTTTGTCGGCGTCCTGGCCTGGGGCTGGCTGTGGGGCATTGCGGGCCTGTTCCTGGGCGTGCCGATCCTGATGGCAATCAAGACGGTGTGCGACCGGATCGACGGACTCAAGGCGGTCGGCGAGCTGCTCGGGGATTGAGCGGCATCACGACGACGAGGTCGCACCCCGCGGAGAGATCCCTCAACCTCAGGATGCTGCGGGTCGTTGCGTTGCGGTGGGTCGCGGCTGAAACACGCTCGACAGCAATTGCGGCAGCAGCCGCACCAAGACGCCTGAGCCAAGCGCCCAGCGCCAAGGCCGGCTCCAGGCCAACACGCCGCCGACCGCGAGGGCGCCCAGCACGAGAGCAAACGGGTGACGCTGGGCCAGCGGTTGGATCACGGCCATGGCGGCGCTGGCGATGCCTTGGCCGGTCACGCGCAGCGGATGGCCTGCCCACCACTGGCTGAGGGCTTCGATCACCAGCCCGGCGCCGGCAAGTGCCTTCAGGCTTTCGAGCCAGTGGGTGGATGAGTGGGCCGCGGCACCCGGCGATGCCGATATGCCGCGCAAGGCCACGCGCATTCGCTCGCGCGTATGCACCAGACGCTGCGCGGCCGTTTCAATCGCAAGACTCATGCGCCCGCCGCTTCACGCAGCATCACAAGATCGGCCTTCACATGCTGGCGCACGTTGTCGAAGGCCTCGGGCTCGCCGTGGCCGCGTGCCGCCACCAGGCAGCCGGCCGCGGCCGCCAGTGGCAAGAGCGGCACCGCAATCAAGAGCCACGGCACGGGCATCGTTGCGGCCGGCAGTGCGGCCCACAACATCAGCGCCACACCGGCCAGCGCAGCGCTGACGGCCAGGCCGGCCAGTGCCGCGGCGTTGAGCAGCGTCTGGCGCTTCCAGGCGGCAGACACGCGCAGCATCTCGGCCGACACCAGCTCGCCATAGGCCTCGGCATGGTCGGCCAGCAGTTGCGGCCGGCTGGTGATGAGCGCCAGCAAGGGGTGCATCAGCCGCGACCGTGCGAGCGCGTCATCAGGCCGATCAGCGCCATCAACGCCGCGCCGGTGGCGGCGGCGATCAGCACCGACTTGAGCGGGTCGTGCTGGATGTAGGCCGCTGTGGCATCGGAGGCGCGCAGGGCACGCTCGCGCACCTGGTGCGTGCCGTCACGCACGGCATCCATGCCGCGCTGCGCCAGCGCATGGGCCTGCTCGTTGGCGCGATCGAGCAGCGGTGCCGCTTCCTGGCGCAGGCCTTCCACGCTCTTGGCGAGGTCGTCGAGTGCACCGCTGGCCACGCGCTGGGTGGCCCTGATGGCGACATCGGCCGAATGGGCGGCCTGGTCGGCGAGGTTGTTGGTGGGGACAACGGGCTGGTTGCGGATCATGGGGTTTCCTTGGAGGGGATGCGGAGGTGATGCGGAGGTGATGCGGAGGCGATGCAGGGCGGACCGGGCGAGACCGGCCTCGATTCAGGCCTTCTTGGCGAGGCTGAACAGGAAGCTGGCCACGGCCAGGACGGCAAATACGATGAACAAGATCTTGCCGATGCCCACCGCACTGGCGGCGATGCCACCAAAGCCGAATACGGCGGCGATCAAGGCGATGACGAAGAAGACGACGGCGTAGTGCAGCATGGTGGGGCTCCTTTGAGGTGAGGCACCAGTGTGCTGGCCTCTTCATGGCGCGGCGATAGGTGGCCGGGCCGCCTCGGAGTCGGGCGATCGAGCGCGGCGACGTAGGACTACGCCGACTCGGGCAAGCTCACGCGCAGCTCGGTGCCTTGCCCTGGCGCGGACACCACCGTCATACGGCCACCTGCGGCCTCGACGCGAAAGCGCATGCCCATCAGGCCGAAGGTCGATCGCGGCGGCCTGCTGGCATCGAAGCCGACCCCGTCATCGCGCACCGAGACCTCGACCTGGCCTTCGCGCGTTTGCATGCTCACCCAGACCTGGCCAGCCTTGGCGTACTTCGACAGGTTGGTGGTGGCTTCTTGCACCAGCCTGTACACCACCAGTTCGGCGCCGGCACCCAGCTTGACCTCGTGCAGCGCGGCATGCACCTTCACCGCAGAGTGCGCGGCGAACTCACGCAGCAAGATCTCCAGCGTGGGCACCAGGCCGAGGTTGGCCAACGTGGAGGGCCGCAGGTCTTCGATGATGCTGCGGCCCAGAGCGATGCTGCTGTTGAGTGTCTCGACCAGGTGCGCCAGGCGCTCCCCGGCCTCGGGCGCGGCGTTGCCCAGGCGCGCCTTGATGCGCGCCGCGTCGAGCTTGGCCGAGGTGAGCAGGGCGCCCAACTCGTCGTGCAGGTTGCGCGCCAGGCGGCTGCGCTCGTCTTCGCGGGCGGTCAGCAAGTGCAGGGTCAGCTCGGTCAACTGCGCGGTGCGCTGTTTGATCTCGAGCTCGAGGCCGGCGCGTTCGCCCTTGGCCACGGCCACCAGCTCCAACCGGTGCCGCTCGACGATCGCGTTCTGGCGCAGGTACAGGAACAGCGCCAGCAGGCCGATCGCGCTGAGTGCCGCCACGCCGACGCGGCTGAGCGTGAGCATGGCGTACAGCTCGGTGCGCCGCTTGGCGAGCTCCGCCAGCTCGATTTGCAGCAGCGCGGCGCCCTGTGCGCGAACGGCCTGCATGTGCTGGTGGCCGATATCGCGCAGCGCCAGGGTCACCGCTTCGTCGCGCAGGCCCTGATCGTGGAGCTGAATCGCATGCGCCAGTTCGGCCAGTCTGGCCTGGACCGTTGTGCGCAGCTCAGCGAGCGGCTGTGCCGCTGCGGGTTGGTCAACGTAGTACCGCGCCAGCTCGGCCAGCGAGTCGTTGGCTTCCTGGACCCCGTGGGCATAGGGTTCGAGGTAAGCCTTGCGCCCGGTCAACAAGTAACCGCGCTGGCCGCTTTCGGCGCCGGCCATTCCGAGCTGGAGGTCGCGCAGGCTGACGCGACCGGCCTGGCTGGTGCCCAGATGGTCGAGCGTCGCCACCGACTCCCGGTAGGTGCCTTCGCTGATGAACAACATGGCCACGGCAGCCAGCGCGGCCAATGCGCTGACCAGTGGGCTGCGCTGGATGACGGACAGGGCATTCATCGTCGGCCGCGGGCACTCACAAAGTGCGATCATGCAGCGAGGAGCGCCGCCCAAGACCATGATCCGCATTGCCATCGTCGACGACCACGCCATGGTGCGGGCCGGGTTGCGGCAGTTCTTCGCCGACCAGCCCGATTTCGAGGTCGTGGCCGAAGCCGCCAACGGCCGCGAGGCGCTGGACATCGTGCGCGGCGGGGAGGTCGATGTGATGCTGATGGACATCGGCATGCCGGGCCAGAGTGGAGTCGACGCGCTGGCCGCCATCCGCGCCCGCGCGCCCGACCTGCCGGTGCTGATCCTGAGCGGCTTTGCCGAGGAGCACTACGCCACCACGCTGCTGCGCCAGGGCGCCAGCGGGTACCTGAACAAGGACTGCGACCCCGCGGAACTGGTCAAGGCCATCCGCACCGTGAATCGCGGCCGCAAGTACATCACCGCCGGGGTGGCCGAGCGCCTGGCCGAGGGCCTGGCCGGCGCTGGCGACGTGCCGCCGCACGAACAGCTCTCGGAGCGCGAGTTGCAGGTCTTCCTGCGCCTGGCCAAGGGCGAGACCGTCGGCCACATGGCCGAGAGCATGTCGCTCAGCGTCAAGACCGTCAGCACCTACCGCACCCGGGTGATGGAGAAGATGCAGCTCGCCTCGAACAGCGACCTGACGTACTACGCCTTGAAGAACGGGCTGATCCAATAGGCCAGATCCATTGCGCCCCTGGTGGCGGTTGCGGCGCTTCAATTCAGCGCACCGGACGCGCTGTCGAGGGCCTCACCGGCCGCGAGCCGGCCGCAGTACCCGATCAGGGCTTCGAGTTCGTGCGACTTGTCGAACACCTTGTCGGCGCCGAGTGCCAGACATTTGCGCCGCATGTCGGGCGTGGCGTAGTTGCTCAGCACCACCAGCTTGCGCGGCCCCGGCAGCGCACGCACGGCGCGCAGCACACCCAGGCCCGAGCCGGCTTTGAGAAAGATGTCGACGATCACCAGGTCGAACTCGCTGCCGGGCTGGGTCAGCCAATTGCAGGCCGTCGTTTCGTCTTCGGCGGTGCCGACGACGTCGATCCCCACCAGCTCCTCCAGCGTTGCGATCAGTTCGTCGCGGATCACCGGGCTGTCTTCGACGATGTAGGTCTTGAGCGGCTGCATGGGGTGGCGGGCGAACGAACCCCAGGCTGACAGGGCTCCTGCCAGTTTGCCTACGCGCTGCCAGCAGCGCCAGCGGCCCATGCCGGGCGTGCCTGTCGGACATGTCCTACGCCGCGCGGCGTACAGCTCGATGCCGCGGCGGCAGCTCTCAGCTCTTCTTGGCGCCGACCAGGAGCAGCACGCCGCCCATCAGGATGGCGCCCACACCGGCCCAGACCGGGACATTGACGTTGCGCTTCTCGGTGACCGACAGCTCGATCGGCCCGAGTTTGGCCTTCGTGGTGTCCTTGTCATAGCTGAAGCCGCCATAGGCCAGGCCCAGGACGCCGGCGACGATGAGTGCGATGGCAGCGATGCGGATTGAATTCATGGCGTGTTCTCCAGTGGTGATCCGGCAGTGTCGCAGCGCCTGGCGCTG
>JANNRI010000257.1:0-3705 GCA_031401195.1 Burkholderiales bacterium | reverse complement strand
AGCGGGTAGCGCTGCGCCAGTGCCGGCGTCGACAACGCACTCTCGTGGTTGGGTACATGCTCGGGCACGCCCAGGCCACCGCCATCGGCCTGGGCCTTGCCGTTCGGCGTGGCGAAGCCGCCCTCGGCAAAGGGCGCCTCGGGCAGGGGCAGGCTGGCCCAGCCGGTGCTGCGCAGGGTCTCGAAGCGGGTGCCGAGGGCGTCCCAGTCGAAGGTCTGGCGCACCAGGGTTTCGTCATCGTCAAAAAAACACGGCTCAGTGAAACCCATGCGCGCTGCCAGCTCGCGAAAGATCTGCGTGTTCGGCTTGGACTCGCCGAGTGGGGCGATCGCCGGCTCGTTGAACATCACATCGGTGTGGCCGTAGGTGGTGTGCACATCGAGGTGTTCGAGCTGGGTGGTGGCGGGCAGCACGTAGTCGGCGTGGTCGGCAGTGTCGGTAAGGAAGTGCTCAAGGACCACGGTGAGCAAGTCTTCACGGGCGAAGCCGGCGACCACCTTCTTCGACTCGGGCGCGACGGCCACCGGGTTGCTGTTGTAAACGATCAAGGCCTCGACCCTGGGGCCGAACGCGGGTGAGGCCTCGCGCAAGAGATCATCGCCAATGGTGCTCATGTTGATGGTGCGCGGCGCTGTGGCGCCGTGCGGGCCGTGCAAGCCGTCGGGGCGCTCCAGCGCAGCGCGTCTGAAAGGCTTGAACCAGCCCGAGCTGGACAACAGCAAGCCGCCGGCGCGGTGGCGCCAGGCGCCGGTCAGGCAGGGCAGCAAGGCAATCAGGCGGGCCGCGCTGCCGCCGCCTTTGACGCGTTGCATGCCGTAGTTCAGCCGAATGGCGGCCGGCTGGGTGGTGCCCAGGTCCCGCGCCAGGCCGCGGACTTCGTCGGCGCTGATGCCACACACCGCCGCTGCGCGTTCCGCGGGCCACGCCGCAATGACCACGCGCAACGCGTCGAAGCCATCGACATGGCGCGCGATGTAGTCGTGGTCGAGCCAGTCATGCGCCAGCAGCTCGTGCATCACGCCCAGCGCCAAGGCGCCGTCGGTGCCTGGCAGCAGGGCGATGTGCTGGTGGCACTTGTCGGCGGTTTCGGTGCGCCGCGGATCGATCGCCACCAGCTTGGCGCCGCGCCGCTTGGCCTCCTGGGCCAGGGTCCAGAAGTGCAGGTTGCTGGTGATGGAGTTGCTGCCCCAGATGAGGATCAGCTGGCTCTCGGCAAAGTAGCGGGTGTGCATGCCGACCTTGGTGCCGTAGGTCGCGGCCAGGGCCTCGCCGCCGGCCATCGAACAGATGGTGCGGTCGAGCAGCGAGGCGCCGAGTTTGTGAAAGAAGCGGGAGGCCATGGCCTCGCCCTGCAGCAGGCCCATCGTGCCGGCATAGCTATAGGGCAGGATGGCCTGCGGGTTGCGCGCGGCGATCACTTGCAGCCGCGTGGCAATGTCGCTCAGTGCTTCGTCCCAGGACACGCGGATGAACTCGCCGCGGCCCTTCGGGCCAACGCGCTTGAGCGGATGCTGCAGGCGCTCGGCGTGGTAGGTGCGCTCGGCGTAGCGGCTGACCTTGGTGCACAACACGCCCTGCGTGGGGGCGTGCGCCGGATCGCCCTGGATGCGCACCACGCGCCCGCCTTGCACGCTGACGCGCATGGCGCAGGTGTCGGGGCAGTCGTGCGGGCAGGCAACGTGAACGGTGTGTGCCGCAGCGTCAGGCAACGATGTAACAGCGGTGCTCATGGATGAACTATTGCACAGCTCTGGCGTGCGCACCGGCCACCGGCGCTGGGCAGCACGCCGCCTGCACCATACGCTCGTGGCTGTCTCCGCTACGGTGGGCCCCTTATGAAGCGTCGTACCGCTCTGCACCATCTTGCCCTCGGCGCTGCGTCGCTCGCGGTCCCGGCGCTGGCCCAGTCGCGCGGCATCTTGATCGGCCAGTCCGCCGCCCTGACAGGGCCTGCGGCGCAGCTGGGCATCCAGTTTCAGCATGGCGCCAAGCTGGCCTTCGAGCGCGCCAACGCGCGCGGCGGCGTCAACGGCCGCAACATCGATTGGCGCACCATGGACGACGGGTATGAGCCCGCCCGCTGCGAGGCCAACACGCAGGCGCTGCTCGGTGAAGACGTGCTGGCCCTGTTTGGCTATGTCGGCACGCCGACCAGCCTGGTGGCCCTGCCCTTGGCGACCGCTGCGCGCACGCCGTTCGTCGCCCCCTTCACGGGTGCCCAAGCCCTGCGCGAGCCCTTCAACCGCTACGCCTTCCACCTGCGTGCCTCCTACTTCGACGAGACGGCACGCATCGTCACCCAGGTGACGCAGGTCGGCATGAAGCGCGTGGCGGTGTTCCACCAGAACGACAGCTACGGCCAGGCCGGACTGGACGGCGTGACGCGAGCGCTCAAGGCCCAGCAACTCGACACCGTGGCCACCGGCACGGTCGAGCGCAACTCAACCGAGGTGGCCGCCGCACTGGCCAAGATCCTGCCCGGCAAGCCCGAGGCCATCGTCCAGATCAGTGCCTACAAGAGCTGTGCCGCCTTTGTGCGGGCGGCGCGCAAGGCCGGCTACACGGGTCAGTTCTACAACGTGTCCTTTGTCGGCACCCAGGCCTTGGCCGACGAGCTGGGTGCCGACGCACGCGGCGTCGTCGTCAGCCAGGTCATGCCCTACCCCTTTGCGCCGCTGATGCCCGTGACCAACGAATTCCTGGCCGCAGCCAGCGCGGCTGCGCCCAAGGTGGTGCCCAACTACAGCAGCATCGAGGGCTACATCGCCGGACGGGTTTTGCTCGAAGGCCTGCGCCGTGCTGGCTCGACCGTGACGCGTGAAGGCTTGATCGCCGGGCTGGAGTCGATGCAGAGCTTCGACCTCGGCGGCTTCGGTATCGACTTCAGTCCGCGCAAGCGGGTTGGCTCCAGCTTCGTCGACCTGACCATCCTCGACGGCAGCGGCCGCGTGCGCCGCTGACGCCGCTGACGCCGCTGACGCCGCGGCCGCGGCGGCGGCATCGTGCGGCGTAAACTGGCTTCCTTCGTTGCCCACGAGGCCTGCCATGCAGTTGATTGAATCCATCCTTGCCGATGCCGCAGCGATCGCCACGCTGCGCCGCGACATTCACGCCCACCCGGAGCTGTGCTTCGAGGAAGTACGCACCAGCGACGTGATTGCCAAGGCGCTGACCGATTGGGGCATTCCGGTGCACCGCGGGCTGGGCACCACGGGCGTGGTCGGCATCATCCAAAACGGCAGCTCGACACGCGCGGTGGGCCTGCGCGCCGACATCGACGCGCTGCCCATGACGGAGCGCAACCAGTTCGCGCATGCCAGCCAGCACGTCGGCAAAATGCACGCCTGCGGCCACGACGGCCACACCGCCATGCTGCTGGCGGCGGCCAAACACCTCTCGCGCCACCGCAACTTCGACGGCACGGTGTACTTGGTGTTCCAACCGGCTGAAGAGGGCGGCGGCGGTGCGCGCGAGATGATCAAGGACGGCCTGTTCGAGAAGTTCCCGATGGAGGCCATCTTCGGCGCGCACAACTGGCCGGGCATGGCGGTCGGGCAGTTCGCCGTCAAGCCCGGGCCGTGTTTCGCGTCGAGCAACGAGTTCAAGATCACGATTCGCGGCAAGGGCGCGCACGGCGCAATGCCGCACAACGGCATCGACCCGGTGCCGGTGGCCTGCGCCATGGTGCAGGCCTTCCAGACCATC
>JANNRI010000256.1:0-24095 GCA_031401195.1 Burkholderiales bacterium | reverse complement strand
TTCGACAGCATCGCCGCGTCCGCCGAGGAGGACGCCGTGAGACCGCCCAGAAGTGTGGCAAGCACAGTGCACATCTGCGCCAGCGCGCCGGTCATGTGGCCCACCATGGCGTCGGCCAAGGCCAGCAGGCGGCGCGTGATGCCGGCCTTGTTCATGATGGCGCCGGCCAGCACGAAAAACGGAATCGCCAGTAGCGGATAGGAATCGGTCGCCGTCACCATCTTCTGCACGAAGATGTTGAGCGGCACTTCGCCGTCGATCAGGAAAAACGACAGCGCCGAGATGCCGATGGCGAAGGCGATCGGCGTTTCCAGTGCGAACAGCACCAGCATCAGGATGCCCGGCACCCAGTCAACCCACATGGGTTTCCCGTTCGCCTTCGATTTGCCAGGCGCCATGCCGCAGCACTTGCACATAGCGCAGCGCCATCAGCGCGAAGCAGAACGCCACCGGACCATAAAGCCAGGTCATGGGGTAGCGCAGCACCGGGCTGGGGCTGGCCCAGGCATCGATTGCGAAGCGGGTGCCGAACCAGGCCATGAACAGGCAAAACCCCAGCACCAAGGCGTGATTGAGCCAGCGCACCACTACTTGCAGTTCGCGCGGCAGGCGCACCACCAGCATGTCGATCGAGGGGTGCAGGCGATACTTGATGCACGCGGTGGCGCCGAAGAACACCACCCAGGCGAAACACAGGGTGGCAACCTCGCTGGCCCATGCTGCCGGCTGCGCAGTGATGTAGCGCGTGATCACGCCCCAACTGACGGCGAGCACCACTCCCGCCAGTGCCAGACATGCCACGATCTCTTCGAACTGGTCGAGCAGTTTCGCGCGCGTGGGAACGGTGAGCCCGAGGGCTTTGAGGAGGGACATCGCTGCGGGCAGCCGAGCCGCGCGGCGGCCGCAGCGGCCGCGCGCTTCGGTCGCCGAGAGCCTACTTGCGCAACTCTCCCATCACGGTCTCGTACAAACCCGGGGTCCACTTGGGAAACGCCTTGTAGACCGACGCGGTGGATTTCTGGAATGCCGCCAGATCCACGTCCGACACGAAAGTGACGCCGGCAGCCTTGAACTTGGAAACATAGTCGTTCTGCAAATCCAGCGTCAGGCGGGTCATTTCATCGCCGGCCTTCTTGCCCTCCTCGAGCAAGACCTGCTGCACATCGGCCGGCAACTTGTTGAAGTAGTTGGCATTGATCGGCCACATCACGAAGGCGGTGAAGTGCCCGGTCATCGAAATCACCTTGCGAGTTTCATGCAGCTTCGAGCCCCACAGCGAACCCAGCGGCGCTTCGGCCGCCACCACCACGTTCTGTTGCAGAGCGTTGTAGACCTCGGACCATTGCACCGTCGTCGGACGCGCGCCCATCGACTTGAAGGTCTCGACCCACATGGTGTTGGGCGGCACACGCACCGTCATGCCGGCCATGTCTTCGGGTTTGCGCACCGCCTTGTCGGCGATCAGGTGCCGCTGGCCGAAAAACCCGTTGGCCATGATCAGCTTGAAGCCGGCGGCTTCCAGTTTCTTCTCGGTGCCTTTGTACCAATCGGAGGCCAGCAGCTTGGCGTAATCCTTCGGGTCCTTGATCAGATACGGGCCGTTGAGCACGCCGATGTCCGGCACAAAATCGGACAGATAACCGGGATCGGTGATGTTCATCACGTTGGCGCCCTGGCGGATCATTTCATTGACCTCCTTGCCTGGCCCCAACTGCTCGCTCGGGAACACCTGAATCTGCACGCGGTTGTTGGTGCGCTGCGCCACGTTCTTGGCGAAAAACTCAGCCGCGAGATGTGCCGGCTCGGAAGTCGACAAGGAGTGAGCAAAGCGGATGCGAATGTTGTCTTGGGCAAGGGCGGGCAGCGCAGGCAGCAGCGCACAGACCAGACCGGCCGATAACAGGGAACGCTTGTGCATGATGTCTCCTCGAATGAATGTTGGAATGGCGTGCGATGCGGCTTGCCGCCTATTTGCTGTTCATTGCTGCATTTTCATTTCGCGGCAACGATGGCCGGCCCCAGTTTTCCGGGTCTGGCGGCGCCAGCGTACAACACCTTGAGCTGGCGCTCGATTATCGCGGCATGCCGCGCCACCGCGTCGGGATGCATGTCGGCTTCGGGCGCCAGCTCATGATCGAAGTGCTTGAGCCGATCGACGCCGCGCACCAGGGTGGCCGATTCGCGCACGCCGGAGGTCTGGTACACGTTGGCCGCGACGTAACGGATGGCGTAGCCGATACGACGGTGGTCTGCCGCATTGGGCTTAGAGCCATGCACCAGCAAGACATGGTGCAGGGACATCTCGCCGGGTTGCAGGATGACATCGAGCGCCTGATCCTCCCTGACCTCCACAGCGATCTCCTGCCCACGCGAGAGCAGGTTGCGCTCGGCGAAGGTGTCGGTATGCGCCACCTGCTGGTGATGGGTGCCGGGCACCACCCGCATGCATCCGCTTGCCACCGTTGACGGCGTGAAGGCGACCCAGGCGGTCACCACATCCGGCGACGACAGGCCCCAGTAAGTGCCGTCCTGATGCCACGACACATAGTTCGGGTCGCGGGCGTTCTTGGCGAAGAACTGCGAGCTCCAGCACAGGATGTCGGGGCCCAGCACGTCTTCAACCGCATCGAGGATGCGCGGATGACGGATCAGTTCGTTGAGCCACGGAAACAGCAGATGCGGTTTCTGGTTGATGCGCGCCGGCAGGCGCCCGCCGTGCGACGCTTCGACAACTCCCAGGCGCTCGGCCATGGCCGCGGCCTCGGCGCCCTCGAGCACGCGCAACGGGAAGTGAATGCCGTCGCGCTGGTAGGCAGCGACGGCGGCGGCATCAAGAACGGCTGGCATTCGGAAGGCTGCCTTGGGTTTTCAGTGTTAGTTCGAATATAGGGTCAGGCCGCGGCCGGCGCAATCGCCGACGTCATGCCACGGCCCGCACGATGCTCCCCCGCACCCAGGCCGAGAACAGCTCGGCCACGATGACGATGCCCACGATGGTGAGGATGATGGCGCTCACCTGCCGGCTCTCGAGCTTCTGCACGCTTTCGCGCAGGTAGTGGCCCATGCCGCCGGCGCCGAGGAAGCCGACCACGGTGGAGGCGCGGAACACCACGTCCCAGGTATAGATGGCAATGCCGGCCCAGGCCACGCGCACCTGCGGCAGCACGGCGAGGACGTTGGTCTGCAGGTGCCCGGCGCCGGTGGCGCGGATGGCTTCCACCGGGCCTTTGCGGATGGCCTCGATGGCCTCGGCTCAGCCCGCCTCGCGCCAGAACGGATTGCTCCAGGCGCGCCGCCCCTGGGCATCGAGCACTGTCACGCGCATGAAGCTGCCCTTGCCCAGCTTGTAGGCCGGCAGGCGCACGTGGGTGAGGTTCTCGCCCAGCACCTGCGTGGCGCGCGAGCCCTTGCCCTGCAGGTAGACGCCGCTGGCCGGCGAGCACTCCACCACGAGCTCGTCGCCGTCCACGCGGATATCGTGAATCTCCGCGCCCGTGGAGCTGTAGTAGTGGCCGGCCTTCAGCGCGCCCAGCAAAGCATCAGGATCGCGCTCTTCGGCCTTCACCATCACCCAGGCGCCGAAGGCATCGTCGGCTTCGAAGTGGGCGTCGTCGCAGGCCAGTGCGTTGATGCGGTGGTCGTGCGCCAGCAAATGGTCGAGCAGCACGGTGCCGTCGCCGCGGTCGGTCTTCACCGCCGAGGTGTGGTTGTAGACCTCCACCGCGTGCGCGGCGGAAATGCTGCGCGCGTCGTCCACGGAGAGTGAATACCAGGCCGGATGCACGATGCTGACGAAGGCCCCGGCGGCGGCGCAGCGCGCGGCGATCTCGGGCGCCGTCTCGCCTTCCCGCGTGGGTTCGAAGTCCAGCGGCAGCCCGTTGGCCAGCAGGTGCCACTTCTCGCCCAGGCTCGTGGAAGGCACGTGCACCTCGGCGCCGAGAATCGTCGTGAATCCCTCGGTGCGGAAGGGCCGCGTGTCGGTGACCGGGAAGTCGTACGCCGGCAGGAAGTGGTCCGACAGGCAGATGAAGTCGTAGCCACGCTCGCGGTAGCGGCGGCACACCTCCTCGGCCGGCAATTGGCCATCGGAGGTGTTGCTGTGCGTGTGCAGGTTGCCCTTGAAGAAGCGGCCGGGCTGCGCAAAGGGGTTGGACTTCATCGTCGCTCCGCAAGACACGCTCAGATGGGGGCTCGAGTGTGGGCTCGAGGGTCGGCTCAGGCGGCGCGCCAGACCTCGTCGAAGCGCACCGACCATATCTGTGGATGGTAGGCGAGGCCGCGCACGTACTTGCGCTTGACCAGGATGGAGTCGCCGCCGGCGGGCAGGATGGCCGGCACCTCCTCGTGCAGGATGCGCTGCATCTCGTGGTACATGCCCTTGCGCGCCGCGGCGTCGCGCGTGACCATGGCCTTCTTGTACAGCTCCATGTACTTGTCGTGCTCGGCGCCGCGCCAGTGGCCGCTCTCGACGAACCCGCCGCGCATGCGGTTGAGCGAAATTCCGGGGTTGCGCGAACCCACCGCGGTCATCGCGAACTTGTGGAACTTGCCCTTGGAGAGGTCGTTGTCGCCGGTGCGGAAGGGTGCATAACCGTCGGCAGGGCGCTCCTCGATCGGCACCGTGAAGCCGGCTTCCTTCACCGTCTGCTGCAGCACCTGGAAGTAGTTGGGCACCTCGGGCAACTGCGGGCTGAAGTACAGCGTGGGCAGCGTGATGCCATTGGGGTGGCCGGCCTCGGCCAGCAGCTTCTTCGCCAGCGCCACATCGCGCTTGGCCGGCCGCGGCAGGAAGGTGGGGTCGGTAGCCACCAGGTGGCTGTCGTTGCCCACCCAGCCGAGCTTGCCGCCGTAGGCGATGCGCACGATGGCCTCGCGGTCGATGGCCAACGCGAAGGCCTGGCGCACGCGCTTGTCCTCGAAGGGCGAGCCCGGATGCTTGGGCAGCTGGATCACGAAGTGGTAGCTGCCGCGGCCCACCGAGACGTCGAGATCGGCTTCGCGTTCCACCTGGCGCAGGCCGCGCGCGTCGATCGTGAGCACGGCGTCGAACTGGCGCGCGCGCAGGCCGTTCAGTGCCGCCTCCTGCTGCCCCTCGCGGTTGTGGATTTCCAGCCGGTCCAGGTAAGGAAAGCCCTTGCGCCAATACTGCTCATGGCGCTCGAAGACAGCCGAGCGGTTGGGGTCGGCGGAGACGAACTTGAAGGGGCCGGTGCCGATGCCGGCCAGACCGATCTTCTCCGGCACGTCGGCCGGCATGATGCCGTGCTGGTATTCCGCCAGGATGAACGGGAACTCCGCGTTGCCCTCCGAGAGGAAAAAGCGCGCCTTGTGCTTGCCCAGGGCCTCGATCTTCTGGATCTGATTGGCGAATACCGCCCCGGTGCGGTGTGCATTGAACGAGGCCACCACGTCCTCGCTCGTCATCTCCTTGCCGTTGTGGAACATCACCCCTTCGCGCACGCTCACGTCCCAGACGTTGAGCTTGTCGTCGGTGGGCACGATCTCGCGCGCGAGCTCGTACTCCCACTCGAGCTTCTCGTTCACCCAGGTCAGGCAGTTGTAGGGTACCCGGGTGCTCAGGTCGACGAAGAAGTACGGGTGGCGCGCGTTGGTGGCGTCCGCAGTGCGCCGGTTGGCCGAGCACTGCGCGATGCGCAGCGCCCCGCCGCGCTTGGGCTCATCGGTGGCCTGGGCGCGCGCGCCGCTCGATGCGCCGAGTGCACCGAGGCCGAAGGCGGTGGCAGCGCGGCCGATCTCTCTGCGGGTGAACGAGGGCATGGGCGGTCTCCAGGCGCAATGGGGTCAGCGGGATTATTCGCAGCCCCTCTCGAACCGCGGCATACCGTCGTGGAATGCCGGCCATACGAAAAGGCGAAGTGCGTTGTCAAGCCGCAGTCACAACGCCGTCATAGAGCCGAAGGGGCGGCGCCGCCATCACCCGGCAGGCCGGGCATCACCTGCTCGGCAATGTCGATGAAGGCGCGCACGATGCGCGACTCGCTGCGCTCGGCCAGGCAGGCCACATACGAGTCCACGCTCACGCGCACGTCCTCGATGCGCACGACCCGCAGTTCCGGGTGGTTGATGAGCTGGTCCTCCGGGATCGAGCCCACGCCCAGCCCGGCCACCACCGAGGCCACCACGCCCTCGCGGCTGCCGTAGGTGAGGGCCGCCGTCAGCCGCACGCCGGCGGCTTCGGCCGCCACCTGCAGCGCGCGCTGCGTGTTGGAGCCGTCCTCGCGGAAGATCAGCGGCTCGCCGGCCAGCTCGCGGATGCGCACCGTGCGCCGGCGCCCCCAGCGGTGGCGCCGGTTCACCATCAGCACGATCTCGGGCTGCGTGTGGCAGGTGGCGTGGAATTCATCGAGCCTCGCCACCTGGCCCACCACGGCCACGTCGAAGCGGTAGCGGCGCAGCCCATCGAGCAGCTCGCTCGAGTTGCCCGGCGTCACGCTGATCGAGATCTGCGGGTAGTCCTTGCGGAAGCGCGCCAGCAACTCGGTGATGCCGAACGGGGCGATTGCGCCCAGGTTGAGCTGGCCACTTTGCAGCCGCCCGGCATCCTTGAGCAGCTCCACGGCCTCCTGCTGGTTGGCGACCACGCGCTGCGTGATGGCCAACAGCTTGCGCCCCACCGGTGTGAGCTCGGCGCCGCGGCCGTGGCGGTGGAAGAGCTCCACGCCGTAGGCCTCCTCGAGCTCGCGCACATGCGTGGTGATGGGCGGCTGGCTGGTGTGCAACGCGCGCGCCGCGGCGGTGAAGCTGCCGGTGCTGGCCACGGCGTGGAAGGCGCGCAACTGGGTCGGGGTCATGGAAGGCACTCTATCCAACGCGGCCGCGCGGCGGTATCCGGGGAAAGGCGCAGCGGGTCCGGCTGGGGGAATACAGCAAGCCACTCCTCGGGCCACCGATCCATCCGCTATTGGCTGGGCGAATGTGTCGCTTGCGGAATCGGAATTGGCGCGCCCGCACCGGCACTGGAATGATCGCGCCGCCCATGACCCCACCCGACGCTGACCCGAGCCGCGCACTGCAAATGGCGCGCCAACACGAACAGCGCAGCGTGCAGACGCTGGCGCGCATGGTGCGCATCCGCAGCCTCACCGGCGAAGAAGGCGAGGCGCAGCAGCACTACGCGCAATGCCTGCGCGAGCTGGGCGCGCAGGTGCAATGCGACGAGCCCGATCTGCAGGCGCTGTTCGAGCGCTTTCCGAGCGTGGCGCAGTACCCCACGCATTGGCAGCACGATCTGGTGCTGCCCTACGACGAGCTGCCCACCTGGGACGCGCTGCAGGCCAGCCCCTGGCGCGACAAGTTGAGCTACCGCGGCCGCCCCAACGTGGTGGCCCGGCTGGCCGGCAGCGGCGGCGGCCGCTCCCTCATCCTCAACGGCCACATCGATACGGTGACCGTCGAGCCGCGCGAAGCCTGGACCTTCGACCCCTTCGGCGCCGAGATCGCCGAGGGCCGCATGGTGGGGCGCGGCACCAGCGACATGAAAGGCGGCCTGGCCGCCGCGCTGATGGCGCTGACCTGCCTGCGCGAAGCCGGCGTGCCGCTGCGCGGCGACGTCATCGTGCAAAGCGTGGTCAACGAAGAGCATGCGGGCAACGGCACGCTCGACCTCGTGCGCCGCGGTTGCATGGCCGACGCCGCCATCGTGCTGGAGCCCACCAACAATTCGGTGTGCGTGGACCACACCGGTGGCCTGTATTGGCAGGTGCAAGTGCGCGGCCGGCCGCGTTCGCCGGGCGCACGCTGGGTGGGCGGGGTGCTCGACGGCGTGAGCGCGATCGAGAAGCTGCCCGTGGTGATCGAAGCGCTGCTGGACGTGGAGCGCGAGGCCCACGCGCGCGCGGCGGCGGCCGGCACCCGTTCCGAGCGCGCGCCGTTCTCGCTCGTCATCGGCAAGATCCTTGGCGGCCACTACGAAACCGTGACCGCGCCCGAAGTGCAGATCAAGGGCGGCGCGTACTTCGAGCCGGCCGCCGGCAGCGTGCTGCAGGTGATGCAGCGCCTGCGCGACGCGATGGATCGCGCCGCCGAACGCGACACCTACCTCGCTGAATTCCGCCCGCGTTTGCAGTTCCTGCACCACGACGATGCCGTGGAGCAAAGTGCCGACATCGCGCCGGCCCGCGAACTCACTGCCCTGCTGGCGCGGCGCGGCGGCGCGGGTGAGGTGCGGCCCGGGCCCTTCTGCTGCGATATGCGGCATCTGGTCAACCAGGCCCGCATCCCCTCGGTCATCTTCGGCCCGGGCAGCATCGCGCAGGCGCACAAGCACGACGAGTCCATCGTACTGAGCGAGTACCTGCAAGCGATCGAGCACCTGATCGAATTCATTCCGGCCTGGTGCAACCAGGATGCGGGCTGACAGCGAAGCCGCCGTGGCCCCCGCTCCGGCCGAGGCCGCCAACAAGACAGCGCAGACCTTGTCGGCGGCGGCGCTGCAGTCGCTGCGAGAGCGCCTGACTCACGAGGTGGAGGCCGGCCGCCTGCCCGGGGCCGTGGTGGCGCTGTGGCTCGACGGCCAGCCCGCCTACGAGTGCGTGGTGGGCTGGCTGGATCGCGCCGCCACGCGGCCGATGCGCGCCGATGCGCTGTTCCGCATCTACTCGATGACCAAGCCGCTCGCCTCGGTGGCGGCGATGCTGCTGGTGCAGGACGGGCGCCTGGCGCTGCACGACGATGTCGCCGACCGCCTCGCGGGCTGGCCGCGCCGCGGCACCCGGGTGCTCGATCTGCTCATGCACACCTCGGGCCTGATCTATGGCCAACGCCAGCCGCCGGGTGAACTGCGCAGCGCCTACGAACGACTGGGCGTGCGGCTCAACCCGCGCGGCATGCCGCGCGAGCACTTCCTGCGAGGCCTGGCGCAGGTGCCGCTTACCGCCGCACCGGGCACGCGCTGGGACTACGGCCACTCCACCGACCTGCTGGGCCTGGTGATCGAAGCCGTGAGCGGGCAGCGCCTGAGCCACTTCCTGCGCGAGCGCCTGTTCGCGCCGCTTTCCATGCACGACACCGGCTTTGCCGTGGCGCCCCACGATGCGCAACGGCTGGCGCAGCCGCTGGCTCATGACCCGGCAGACGGCTCGGCGCTGAACGTGCCCGACCAGACCTTCGACCCCACCGCCCCGGCGTTGATGGACAGCGCGGGCGCCGGTGCCCTCTCGACCGCGGCGGACTACGGCCGCTTCGCCAACTTCCTGCTCGCCGGCGGGCGCCGTGCCGATGGGCAGGTGCTGCTGCGCGCCGAGCTGCTGGCCGAGATGATGCGCGACCACCTCGCCGAGCGTGGCATCGTGGCCGAGCCCACGCCTGGCGAGGCCGCACTGCAATCGCCCGGCTACGGCTTCGGCTACGGGTTCGCCGTGCGCCTGCCCGGGCCCGACGCCACCTTGCCCGGCATGCCCGGCACCTGTCTGTGGTCGGGCACCGCGGGCACGATGTTCTGGGTCGACCCGGCGCTGCGGCTGGCCGCCGTGTACATGACGCAGGCACCCGGTGCGAGCCGACAGCACTACCGGCGCTTGATCACCGAGCTGGTGTACGGGGCCGTGACACCATCGCCGACATGAACCGCACGGTCACCCGCTCAACGCGACTCCCGCCATGCAGGTGAAAGCCGCCATCGCTTTCCAGCCCGGCCAGCCGCTGGTGGTGGACACCGTGCAGCTCGAGGGCCCGCGCGAGGGCGAGGTGCTGGTGCAGATCATGGCCACTGGCGTGTGCCACACGGACGCCTTCGCACTCAGCGGCCAAAGCTCGACCACCCGCTTCCCGACCATCCTCGGCCACGAGGGCGCCGGCGTGGTGGTGGAGGTGGGGCGCGGCGTGACCGAGCTCAAACCCGGCGACCATGTCATCCCGCTGTACGTGCCCGAGTGCCGGCGTTGCGCCGATTGCCTGAGCGGACGCAGCAACGTGTGCCGCAGCATTCGCTCCACACGCGACCGCGGCGTGATGCCCGACGGCAGCAGCCGCTTCTCGCGTGGCGGCGAAGTCATCTACCACTTCAACGGCACCAGCACGTTTGCCAACTTCACCGTGCTGCCCGAGATCGCGCTGGCCAAGATCCGTGAAGACGCGCCCTTCGACAAGGTCTGCTACATCGGCTGCGGCGTCACCACCGGCGTGGGCGCGGCCATCTACAGCGGCAACACGCGCCCGGGCGACAAGGTGGTGGTGTGGGGCTTGGGCGGCATCGGCCTGAACGTGGTGCAGGGCGCGCGCCTGGCCGGCGCCGGCATGATCATCGGCGTGGACCCCAACCCCGCGCGCGAGGCCGTGGGCCGGCGCCTGGGGCTGACGCACTTCTTCAACCCCAAGGACTGCGGCAAGGAACTCGTGCCGGCCATCGTGGCGCTCACCGGCGGCGGCGCCGACATCGCGTTCGAGGCCGTGGGCAGCACGGCGGTGATGCGCCAGGCGCTGGACAGCTGCCGCCTGGGCTGGGGCACCTGCGTGATCATCGGCCTGGAGGAGGCTGGCGCTGAGATGAGCGTGCGGCCGGTCGACATCCGCTACGGGAAAACGCTCAAGGGCAGCTACTTCGGCGGCATCAAGGGCCGCACCCAGCTGCCGCAACTGGTGGACTGGTACATGCAAGGCAAGCTCGTGGTGGACGAGCTCATCACCGATGTGCTGCCGCTGGAGCAGGTCAATCTCGCGTTCGAACGCATGCACAGCGGCGAGGCGATTCGCTCGGTGCTGGTGTTTTGAGGGGCGCTGCGGCGATGCCCGCGCCGGCCTCAAGGGCAGCGGCGCAGCGAGAGGAGCCGGTCGCTGCCGGTCGGCGCACTCACGGTGGGCGCCGTCAAGCGGACCTTCGACACGGCGGCCAGCGCTGACCCTCGAGCGGCGGCAATTCGAAGTACCGCTGACGCCGCCCCTCAGCTCGGCCCGCACGCAAGGCGAGGAAGACCGCCGCGCCGGCCATGTCCTCGGTCGTGCCGATCCGCTTCGCGACCTCGTCGCCGTGGTCGCGCGAGGCGCGGTTCATGTCGAAAGCGAAGGCTCCTGGCGCGATCGAGCTGACAGCGATGTGGTCCTAGATCAGTCGAAGCGACAGGCGTGGCAACGGCGACCGTCGGAGTATGCTGCGCTGTGACACAGTACAAGAAGATTGAGTGGGGCAGGCAAATGAGGATCACTTCTCTCAAGATCAAGAACTTCAAAGCATTGAAGCGCCTCGAAGTCGGCTCACTCGCCGACATGATTGTCTTGGCAGGGCCTAATGGCTGCGGCAAGACTTGTGTTCTCGATGCGATCCGCCTGCTGAAGTCTGCATACGGCGGATACATCAACAATGAAACGCAGTCCTGGCTCAACGAGTTCAATGTGACCTACAAGCCGGGCTACATCGATGCAGGTCCGCTCTTGCACAGTCGCGATGCCGCACTGTCGATTGAGGCCCAGTTCACTCTGTCGAAGGACGAAGTCGCGTATCTCGGAGGCGACATCACTGACCTCGTTCGAGATATGGCTGTGAACGAGAGCCCCGATGGGCCATTTCAGAGGTTCCGAACGTTCCAGTCTCTAGCTTACCAAGCTCGAAATAGCGAGCCAGCCATCCAAGCTGCGGGCAAGCGCATCCGCGCCGAGGTCGAAAACGAGCTAAATACTGGCTCACTCATTGGAAAGCTGACCATTCGGCCAGACGGTTCATACGAGCTTCAGCAGAGCCGCTTGCTCGAACTCGTCTTCAGCACCTTCAAGCCCGCGCAGGTCGGCGTGGTCGACTTTCAGAACTCTAGCCGGCACTACAAGCGTGAGCCCTCAGGTTCCTTGCAGATAACCATCGACCAGACCGTTGATCAGATCAGCGCAAAGGCAAGAAACCATTCGCTATACAACCATGAGCAGCGGTACTCCAACATCAAGCAAGAGTTGGCAACCGCCTACGTGAAGTCGCTAATTAGTAGTCGAGCCGGAGGGAACGCTGTTAAGGTGCCCACGGACCTAACCGACACCCTGAAGGATCTGTTTGCAACGTTCATTCCGGGAAAGACCTTCGTCGGTCCACAAGCTCACCCGAATGGAACCCTCTTGTTCGATGTTACTACTTCGGCTGGAGGTAGGCACGACATCAACGATCTCAGTTCTGGCGAGAAGGAGGTGCTGTATGGCTACCTGCTCTTAAGCAATCGCGCGCCGTCCAACTCCATCCTCATGATCGACGAGCCGGAACTCCATCTAAATCCCAGGTTAATTCGCGATTTGCCAGCATTCTACGCAAGGCACCTTGGCAAGCCACTCGGAAACCAGATATGGCTTGTCACCCATTCTGATGCGATTGTTCGAGGTGCGATCTCTACCCAAGGGACGGCTGTCTTTCATCTGCAGCCTGCGGACGTTGCGGCTGAGGTCAACCAAGCAACCAGTGTCCTTGGGGACACCGAGATGCGAGCCCTCGTGCTCAGCCTAGTTGGTGATCTCGCTGCCTTCAGACCGACTGCACCTGTTGTGATCTTTGAAGGAGGTGGTGAGCCGGAGGATGCCTCAGTGTTTGACGAGTACGCGGTCACCAGACTGTTCCCAAGTTTTGCAAAGCGTGTCAACTGTTTTTCCGGCTACGACAAGAAGCATGTTCATCACCTCCACGACGCGCTCGAAAAGGCAAGAGCGAGTGGCCTTTTTGACCCCGACGTCTACTCAATTGTCGATCAGGATGACGACGGGACTACTGGGCGCGTTGCGGGTAGCGGACGGTTCGTATGGGATCGCTACCACATCGAGAACTACTTGCTCGAAGCCAGATTCGTGCATGCGGCGCTCGTAGAGCTCTGTGCAGACAAGGTCCCGTTCACGTCTGACGATGAGGTTGAGGAGGCACTGCGGCAATGCGCCGAGGAGGCAACTTCAAGGATCGTGGCCCACCGAATCATCAACTGGGTTAGAACCTCAATCATCGAAGTAGTGAGGATTGGATGCGATCCTTCCGCCGCAGATCTCGGTTCCGCTTTGACGCCGTCGATTGATGCCACGAGGGGCCGCCTTGATGCTCTCTGGAGCAACGGAATGTGCGCCGAGTCACGGCAGCGAAAGATTGACGAGATTGCCGCCGACGTTCAGGCAGCGCTTGGCAATGGGGAGTGGCGCTCGAAGCTACCGGGAAGGCTGATCCTGAAGGCATTTGCAGCCAAACACGCCGCGCTTGGCAGCTCAGGCATTGGGTACCTAACGTTGCGCAACAGCATCCTCGGGAGGATGGCTGCGGCAGACCATCAGCCTCAAGGAATGAAAGACGCGTTGAGCCAGATCGTTCCCGTGCCTTGAGATAGCACAGTTGGCGCGTACCTTCCGATCCGGCTGCCCTTGGCTCCACCGAACTGCATCTGCGCCTCATCGTGACGGGGCCGACTGTCGAACGACCGGTGACGGGCGCCGCTGTCGTTCAGGCGGTTGGCCGCGAATGACTCGGATCAGTCTCGAGCGGAATCTCAGCCGCCCTTTCGGCGCCAAGAGGCGGATGCCCGCAATGGCATCGCCCCCCAAAACGCCGGCACTGCGACCCATCGCACCCGCCACGCCTTCACACATCCCCGCCCCACCACCCCACCCCGATAGCCCCCCCGAATACCTTGCATTGGCAATCGGAACTTGTGCCGCTCGCCCCCGGCGCAAATACTGCGGCCACGCCCAGTGCCTGGAGACGAGCCCGTGGAAGAAGCTGCCGCATCGGTGAACCTGCTCACCCGCGCCGAGATGAAGGCCTGTGCGCGGCGCGACGATCGGCACGGGCTGATGTACCTGGCCACGCACACGCTGCTGCTGCTGTGCACCGGCGCGCTGGTGTTGCAGGCCGGCTACACGGTGTGGCTGCTGCCGGCGATGTTCGTGCACGGCATCGCCATCACCTTCCTCTTCGCCCCGCTGCACGAGACGAGCCACGGCACGGCCTTTCGCACGCGGTGGCTGAACGAGCTGGTGTTCCGCACGCTGTCGGTGCTCTACATCAGCCCGCCGCTGGTGTTCCGCTACTGGCACGCCTGCCACCACACCTACACCCACATGCCCGGGCGCGACCCCGACATCTCGCTGCCCCTGCCGCGCACGCTGTACCAGTACCTGCGTTACTGCTCGGCCATCCCCTTCTGGCGGCGCAATGCCACCTGGTTCACCAGCTTCGCGCTCGGCCGCCCCGCCATGCGCGACCGCTGGTTCATCCCGCGCGACGAGCTGCCGCGCGCCTACCGCGAGGCGCGCATCATGCTCGCCGGCCTGGCGGTGGCCATCGCGCTGTCGGTGTGGCTGCGCTCGCCGCTGCTGCTCACGCTGTGGCTGGTGCCGCGCCTGCTGGGCGAGCCCATCATGCGCTGGGTGCGCATTGCCGAGCACGTGGGCTGCGAGGACTCGGGCGACCTCACCCGCAACACGCGCACCACGCGTGCGGCGTGGTGGTTCCACCGGCTGTTCTGGAACATGTCGTACCACGCCGAGCACCACCTGGCCCCGGCCACACCCTTCCACGCCTTGCCGCGTGTGCACACGCTGGTGGGCGGCAAGGTGCACCCGGTGGGCACGGGCTACCTGGCCGTGCACGCGGCCATCCTGCGAGACCTGCGCGCCGGGTGCGCCGACTACAGGCCGGCAGGCAGCGCGGCCAGCCCCAGTGCCACGGCCGAGGCCATGACGGCGGCTACCGCCGGTGGAGACTAGACGATGGCCGACACCAGCCTCCCGGCCTCGGCCGCCACCGCCGCCGCCGCTGAAACCTTGCAGTGGCACCGCGCCGCCACCACCACCGAGGTGCCGCTCGAAGACGTCATCCGCGTCGAGATCGGCAGCCGCGCCATCGCGCTGTACAACGTCGAAGGCCGTTTCTATGCCAGCGACGATGCCTGCACGCACCAGCGCTCGCGCCTTTCGGACGGCTTCGTCATCGACCATGTCATCGAGTGCGCGCGGCACCAGGGCCGCTTCGACATCCGCACCGGCCGCGCGCTGGGTGCACCGGTGAGCCAGGGGCTGGTGGTGTACCCGGTCAAGGTCGAGGGCGACAGCATCTTCGTCGGCCTGCCGCCGGCATGAGGAGCGTGCCGCGATGAGCCCCACCACCGCCGCCGCGCTCGAGCTGCAAGCGCTGACGCGGCGCTTCGGCGACAAGACGGCGGTGGACGCCGTCACGCTGAGCATCGCGCCGGGCAGCTTCGTGGGCATCATCGGGCGCTCCGGTGCGGGCAAGTCGACGCTGTTGCGCATGATCAACCGGCTGGTGCGGCCGAGCGCGGGCAGCATCCGTTTCGGCGGCACCGAGGTCACTTCGCTGAAAGGACGCGAGCTGCACCGCTGGCGCGCGCGCGCGGCCATGGTGTTCCAGCAGTTCAACCTCGTCGGCCGGCTCGACGTGCTGACCAACGTCGTGCTCGGCCGCTTGAACGGCGCACCGCTCGCGCGCAGCCTGCTGGGCTGGTGGTCCGAGGAGGACAAGGCCATCGCGCTGGCGGCGCTGGAGCAGTTCGATATCGCCAACCTGGCTGCGCAGCGCGCCGATTCGCTCTCCGGCGGCCAGCAGCAGCGCGTGGCACTGGCACGTGCACTGGCGCAGGAGCCCGAGCTGATCCTGGCCGACGAGCCGATCGCCTCGCTGGACCCGCGCAACACCCGCATCGTGATGGACGCGCTGGCGCGGCTGAACCGCGAGTTCGGCATCACGGTGCTATGCAACCTGCACTCTGTGGACGTGGCACGCGAGTATTGCGGCCGCCTCGTGGGCATGCATGCCGGCCGCGTCATCTTCGACGGGCCGCCCGCCGCGCTGACTGAAGCCATCGTGCGCGAGCTCTACGGCTTTGAAGCCGATGAAGTGACGGGCCTCGCCCCTGCTCCCTCTCCCGCCACGCTGCAACTGGCCCGGCAGGCCTGAAGCGCCCGCCCTGATCCCGCCCTGATCCCTGGAAGGAACCGTTCCCATGAATCGCTCGCACGCTACCCGCCGCACCGTCCTCACCGCGGGCGCGCTGGCCGCCACGCTGGGTGTGGCCGGGCGCGCGGCCTGGGCCCAAGCCGCAGGCGATTGGCGCGCCAAGTACCCCACGCTCGTCTATGCGCAAGGCACGAACGAGAACGCCAGCACCAAGACCGAGCTGCTCGGCCCCTTCGTGGAGTACCTGGGCAAGAAGCTCGGCGTGAAGGTTCAGCTGCGCATCGGACCGGCGGGCCAAGGCCGCACAGGTGCGCATCCGTGAGGCCGTGACGGCCAGGAACAAGCGGGCAGCCGGGTGAGCAGCGGACGGTATCGGGTTGGCGACTGCAGCGAGGCGCGGATGGCCGGCAGCGTGGAGTCGCCCCGCCGTCTGCGCTCACCTCTTCTACAGCGGCTCGAACGTGATCACCTCGCGCACACGCAGTTTCAGCGCATCGGCCACTGCCTGCAGGCGCTCAACCGACACACCCTTGTACTGCGTGGCTTCGTATCGTTGGATTTGCTGCTCGGCCACCGCCAACTTGTCGGCCAACTCCTTCTGCGTCCAGTTGCGCATGATGCGGGCCTTGATCAGTGCGGGTGCCAGGTCGGCGATGGATTCGGCGGTGATGGCCGTCAGTTGCCCGTCGCGCAGTCGCTCGTAGTCGGCCACCTCCGCTGCGAGATCGTCGAGCTGACTCTGGGCTGCCTCACGCAGCGCCTTCTGCGCACGCGGATGGAGCGTGCGAGTGCTACTGTCCGGCGCTTCGATGGCCGCGCGGAACTTGGCGACCTGTGCCTTGCTGATCTGGTACTGCCGTTCGTTAGTGATCATTCGAAGTCCTCTAGGTCGATGACGATGATTCCTTTGGGGTTTCCGTCGCGGTCGCGCTGGAAGAAATCGCGAAACAACGTGCCCAGCGGGTCTGCGGCCGCGTCGGCGGGAAACAGCTCGCCTCGGTACTTTGCCTTCTGCGCGCGACGTCCCGGGTCGAAGGTCAGAAGCACCTCATCGATGAGATCGAAGTCGACCTCATCCAGGTCCCAACAGGCATCAAAGTCGCCAGGATGCTCCTTGGTCGTGATGAAGCTGCCGTCGATGTAGGCGCGTTTGCAGCCGGCGGCGCGCAAATCGCGCAACGCACAGGCCAGCCCCTCCAGCAACTGCCTGCGCCAAGGTGTTGTGCCGAACCGCTCGACGACGTCGACCCACTCGGCCAGATGCTTGCCGGGCGGCAGGTTTCCGGTCGACGGTTCATGCGTAGGAATCACGACACAACTCTATAGTTGTGTCAATCTCAGGTCAAGCGGCCATTTGCAGCGTCGCTTGGTGGCGGCGGGCCATGCGGTCACGTTCGTCTCCCAGCGCGGCGAAAGCGGCGGCGGGTCGCGTGGCCATGATTGGGGCACTTCCGGCCGCGTAGTCGCGGGCTGACCCGGAGCCCCTTTCGCGCATCCAGGGCAGCGGGCGCCTGGGAGCTCAGGGCGCCTGGGTCTCGGGTTCGAGAGCGGACCGGTCCGGGTGACCGCCCGCCCCGGCCTGCGCGCGCGAAAGCCGGCTCGCGCGCGTCGATGCCAGCAGCAGCGACCGCGTGTAGGCCGAGGCGGGCGCGGCAAATACGGCCGCCGTCTCGCCGTGCTCGTGCACCACGCCCTGCTGCAGCACCAGCACGCGCTGCGCCAGCCGCCACACCACCGCCAGGTCGTGCGTGATGACGAGCATCGCGACACCGCGCTTGACCTGCATGGCCCGCAGTGCATCCAGCACCTGGCCCTGGATGGTCGCGTCCAGCGCCGAAGTGATCTCGTCGCAGACGATGAGCTCGGGCTCGGCTGCGAAAGCGCGCGCGATGGCCACGCGCTGCTGCTGGCCGCCGGAGAGCTGGCGCGGAAAGCGCTCCAGGTACTCCTCGCCCAGGCCGAGCTCGGCCAGCAGCGTGGCCGCTTTGCGCCGCGCCTGCGCCGCGCCGACGCCGAAGAACACTTCGATCGGCCGTGCCACGGCGGTGCCCACGCGCTGGCGCGGGTTGAGCGAGCTCAGCGGGTCCTGGAAGATGATCTGCACCAGCCGCCGCTGCTCGCGCGTGCGCGCGGCGCTGGTGGGCGCCAGCGGCTGGCCGCGGAAGCGCAACTGCCCGTCGCTGGCCGCCACCAGGCCCGCGATGGCCGCGCCGAGCGTGGTCTTGCCCGAGCCGGACTCGCCGATCACGCCCAGGATCTCGCCCGCGCGCAAGCTGAAGTCCACACCGGACAGCGCGGGCTGGCTCTCTCGCGCGCGGCGGTCGAACCAGGCGCTGCGGCGGTAGCGGTGGCCGAGCGCGCGCACCTCAAGCACAGCCGCGTCGGCGCTGGACACCGGCGCCGTCGGCGGCGCCGTCATTGGCTCCTGATCCAGCCGCAGCACCGAGCCGACCAGCGTGCGCGTATATGCCGTGCGAGGATGGCCGAAGGTGGCGGCGGTGGCGCCCTGCTCCACCACGCGCCCATCTTTCATCACGACCACGTGGTCGCACATCGAGGCCACCACGTTGAGGTCGTGCGTCACCAGCACCAGGCCGGCACCGAGCTCGGCCTTCAGCTCGCGCACCAGCTCCAGCACCTGGGCCTCGGTGGTCTTGTCCAGCGCGGTCGTGGGCTCGTCGAGCACCAGCAGCCTGGGCCGGCAGGCCAATGCGCAGGCGATCACCACGCGCTGGCGCTGGCCGCCGGAGAGCTGGTGCGGAAAGCGCTCGAAGATGGCCTCGGGCTCGGGCAGGCGAGTGGCCGCGAAGAGTTCGATGGCACGCGTGCGCGCCGCCACCTTGGACAGCCCGGCACGTGTGCGCAGGATCTCCACCAGCTGCGGCCCGACGCGCATGTGGTACGTGAGCGAGGACAGCGGGTTCTGCGGCACGAAGGCCACTTCGATGCCGCGCAGCGCGGCCAGCTCACGCGCCGTGGCGCCGCTCACCGTGCGGCCGGCGAGCTGGATCTCGCCGGCGGTGCGCTCGCTGGCCCCGCGGTAGTAGCCGAGCAGGGCGCGCGCGGCGGTGCTCTTGCCGCTGCCGCTTTCGCCGACGATGCCGACGGCGGCACCGGGTGCGAGCGTGAACGAGAGCTCGTTCACCGCCATCGCCAGGCGCCCCAGCGCGTCGCGGTAGCCGATGGACAGCCCGCGCACCGACAGCAGGGGTGCCGCAGCTTCAGCCATGCGCCGCTCCGCGCGCGGCGTCGAGGCCGAAGGCGTCGGCCAGGCCCTCGGTGGCGAAGTTGACGCCGATGACCAGCGTGCTGATGCACAGCGCCGGGATCAGGATCAACCACGGCTCGGAGTGGATGGCCGACAGGCCCGCATGCACCATCAGCCCCCAGTCCGGCGTGGGCGGCGTGAGCCCCAGGCCGAGGAACGACAGCGCGCTCACCAGCAGCAAGGCGCTCGAGCTGCGCAGCGCAAACTCCACCAGCAAGAGGTCTGCGACATTGGGCAGCAGCTCGCGCACGATGATCGTCGGGCCGGGCTCGCCGCGCAGCTGGGCCGCCTTCACGTAACCCTGCTCCATGAGCTGGATGCCGGCGGCGCGCGAGGTGCGGATGGCGCCCATCATCTTGATGACGGAGATCACCACCACCAGCACCGCCATCGACTGCCCGAAGCCGGTGACGAACAGCGCCACGAAGAGGATCGACGGGATCGCCAGCTTCAACTCCACCAGGCGCGAGACCGCGTCGTCGAACAGACCCCGGTAGTAGGCCGCCGCCAGGCCGATGAGGCCACCGCCCAACGCGGCGACGAGCCCGGCGCTGAAGGCCACCACGATGGCCACGCGCCCGCCCATGAAGACTCGCGAGAAGAAGTCGCGCCCGAGCTCGTCGGTGCCGAAACGGAACTCGCCACCTGGCGGCTCCAGCGCCGGCGCCACCAGGGCGGTGGGGTCGTGCGGCACCCACCAGGGTGCGGTGAGCGCCGCCAGCAGATGGGCCAGCACGAGCGTCACGCCCACCAGGGCGATGGGACGACGCACAAGGACGGACAGGCCCTGATTCATGAGCGTGGTGCTTCGTTCAGGCGCTGCGCGTGCGCGGGTCGAGCACCAGGATGGACAGGTCGGCCAGCAGGTTCAGCGTGACGACGATCAGCGCCGAGGCCAGTGCGATGGCCTGTACCACGTGCACCTCGCGCCGCACCACGCCACGCACCAGCTCCTGCCCGAGGCCCGGGATGGAGAACACCAGCTCCACGACGACGATGCCCGAGACCATGGCCGCCGCATAGAGCGCCATCGCCGTCAGGCAGGGCACGGCCGCCGCCGGCAGCGCATGGCGCAAGACGATGCGCCACTCCGGCACGCCGGTCAGGCGCAGGCGTTCGACATAGTCGGAGTTGAGGGCCTCGATCATGCCCACGCGCAGCACGCGGCCGAGATACGCCACCGAGCCGATGACAATGGTGGCCACCGGCAGCGCCGCCACCTTCAGCAGTTCGAGCACCGGCCCGCGCGTATCCACCGTGATCGTGGCCGGGAACCAGGGCAGCATCACCGCGAACAGGATGACGAGCACCGTGCCCATCACGAACTCGGGGATCGAGTAGCCGACGATGGCGCCCGCCGAGAGCACATGGTCGATGGAGCGGCGGTGCCAATAAGCGCTGGCGATGCCCACGACCAGGGCCAGCGGCAGCGCAACGGCGAGCACGACCAGGGCCAGCGCCACCGAGTTGCGCATCGGGTAGGCCACGACCTCGGACACCGGCGCCTTGGAAATGAGGGTGCGGCCGAAGTCTCCCTGGGCCGCGTTGACGAGGAACTTGCCCAGGCGCTCGGTGGCGGGGCGGTCCAGCCCGAGGTCGTGCTTCATCTGCACCAGCCGCTCGGGTGGCATGTTGGCCACTTCGTCGGAAGAGAGGATCACGTCCAGTGCATCGCCCGGCATCACTTCGGTGGCCACGAAGATGAACACCGCCAGCGCCAGCAGCGTGAGCAGCGACAGTGCGAAGCGGCGCAGGACGGCGATGAGCATGGGGGGTGGCCCGGCGGCTCAGCGCCTGTGACGGGTCATGCGGGTCACGCGGGTCACGCGGGTCATGCCTTCCACACCTCGTCCCAGCGGATCGACCAGTGTTGCGGGTGGTTCTTCAGCCCCTTCACATTCGGCCGCTTCACGAGCAGGTTCTTGCGCCCGGCCGGCAGGATGGCCGGCACCTCCTCGTGCAGCAGGGCCTGCATCTGCGCGTACATGGCCTTGCGGCCGGCTTCGTCGCGCGTGACCATCGCATCGTTGTAGAGCTTCATGTAGCGCTCCATCTCGGGCCCGCTCCAGTATCCGCTCTCGTTGTTCTGCGGACGCATGCGAAAGAGGCTGATGCCCGGGTTGCGCGGTCCCACCGCCGTGTAGGAGAACTTGTGGAAGTTGCCCTTGGCCACGTCGACGTCGCCCTGGCGGAACTTGGCGTAGCCATCGCTCGGCCGCTCCTCGATCGGCAGTGTGATGCCGGCCTCCTTGACCGTCTGCTGCAGCACCTGGAAGTAGCGCGCCATCTCCGGCCACTGCTGGGCGTAGTACAGCGTCGGCAGCGTGATGCCGTTGGCGTGCCCGGCTTCGGCCAGCAGTTTCTTGGCGCGCGCCACGTCGCGCTTCACCGGCCGCGGCGCGAAGTTGGCGTCGGCGGCGACGAGGTGACTGTCGTTGCCGACCCAGCCGGTGCTGGTGCCGTAAACCACACGCACGATGGCTTCGCGGTCCACCGCGAGCGCCAGGGCCTGGCGGATGCGCTTGTCGTTGAAGGGCGACCCCGGGTGCTTGGGCAGCAGGATAACGGCATGGTCGCCGCTCGTGGCGCCGACGACCTCCGCGTCGGGCTCCTTCTCGAGCTGCTTCACCAGGCGCGGGTCGATGTTCAGCACCGCGTCGAACTGCTTGGCGCGAAAGCCATTGATCGCCGCTTCCATCTGCCCCTCGCGGTTGACCACCTCCAGGCGGTCGAGGTAGGGGTAACCCGACTTCCAGTATTTCTCGTGGCGCTCGAGCACCATGCGCCGCTGCGGATCGACCGAGACGATCCTGAACGGGCCGGTGCCGATGCCGGCCAGGCCGATGCGGTCGATGTTGTCGTCGGCCGGCATGACCATGGTGTCGTACTCGGCCACCACGTAAGGGAACTCGGCGTTGCCGGCCTTGAGCCGGAAGCGCACCTTGTACTTGCCGAGCGCGCTCACCTCGGCGATCTGCGACGAACCCCAGTGGCGAGCCTGGTGCAGCTTGAACGACGAGGCCACGTCGGCCGCCGTCATCTCGCGCCCGTCGTGGAAGGTGACGCCCTCGTGCAGCACGAAGTCCCAGGTGTCGAGCTTGTCGTCGGTGGCGCCCCAGGCCTTGGCCAGTTCGCCATGCAACTGAAGTTGCTCGTCCACCCACAGCAGCGAGTTGTAGGCGCACCGCGTGATCAGGTCGATCATGAAGTACGGGTGCTTGCTGTTCGTCACGTCGCCGCCGCGGCGGTTGCTGGAGCAGTTGGCGTAGACGAGCGCGCCGCCGCGCTTCGGCGCGCCCTGCGCTTGCGCCAGGGGCCAGCCGAGAAGCCCGGCCCATGCGGCCATCCGCCGCCCGGCTTCACGTCGAGAGATGTTTGTCATGGCGTCGCCCTTCGTCGCGAGTGCATCAGCGGGCCATTGTTCGGAGGAACACGCACAGCGCCGAATACTGTGCTGCTATGGCCGGCATTCGAAAACGAGAAGCCGGCGTCATCCGGGGGTCACGAAGCCCGGTTCAAGCCGCTTCGGCGGCCAGGCACTCGTCCAGGATGTCCAGCGCCGCATCCATCTGCGCTGCCGTGGTGATGAGCGGCGGGGTGAGCGTCAGCACGTTGCCCATCGTGGTCTTGAACGAGAGGCCGCGGCTCAAGGCGCGGTAGAGCACGCGCTCGGCGGCGGCCTTGGCGGGGGCCTTGGTGTCGCGGTCTTGCACCAGTTCCAGGCCGAGCAGCAGGCCGCGGCCGCGCACGTCGCCCACCAGGCGGTGGCGCTGCTTCATCTCGTGCAGCCGCGCCAGCGCCTGCGCGCCCACGGTGGCGGCGTTGTGCACCAGGCCATCGCGCTCGATGATCCGCAAGGTGGCCAGCGCCGCGGCGGCGGTCACCGGGTTCTTCTCGTGGGTGTAGTGGCCGAGCGCGAAGTCGCCAGCCACGTTGAGCTCGGCGCGCGCAATGCAGGCCGCGATGGGCAGCACGCCGCCGCCCAGCGCCTTGCCCAGCACCACGATGTCGGGCGCGGCGCTGTCGTGCTCGGCGGCGAAGAAGCGGCCGGTCTTGCCCAGGCCGGTGGGAATCTCGTCGAAGATGAGCAGCGTGCCGTGCGCGTGGCAGGCCTCGCGCACCGCGGCCCAGTAGCCGGGCGGCGGGATGAAAGGCACGGCACGCGCCGGCTCGGCAATGACGGCGGCCACGTCGCCCTCGCGTTCCAGCACGTAGCGCACCATGCTCGCGCAGGCCAGGCGGCAGGTCGCCAGATCGGGCTCGCCGGCGGCGTTCACCGGGTGCCCATAGGCGCAGCGATAGCAGCCGAAAGGCGCCACATGTTCGCTGCCCGGCAGCAGCGGCCCGAAGCGGCCCGAGCGAAACAGCGACTCGCCGCCCACGCTGCTGGCGCCGGTGCCTGCGCCATGGAACGCGTCCCAGAAGCTGAGCGTCTTGAAGCGGCCGGTGGCGGCACGGGCGAGCTTGAGCGCCACTTCCACCGCGTCGCTGCCGCCGGTGGTGAAGAGCAGCCGGCCGGCCTGCCCGGTGAGCGAGCGAAATTTCTCGCCCAGCGCCTCGGCCAGCTCCACCGCGCGCAGCGGCGCAAAGCGGCGCGGCGCAAAGCTCAGCTCGTCGAGCTGCGCCTTGATGGCGGCCAGCACGTCAGGGTGCCCATGGCCGAGGTGGTGCACGTTGTTGCCGTGGAAGTCCATGTAGCGGCGGCCGGCCATGTCTTCGATGAAGAGGCCCTCGGCCTTGACGATGGGCGCCAGGCAGGGCGTGGAGACGCTCTGGTGTAGGAAGGCCTGCGCGTCGCGCGCCAGCAGCGCGCGGCTCGCCTCGTCGAGGTGCGTGGCCTGCCAGGCGCTGCGCTCGGGCGTGCCGTTGATGTCGCCTTCGCTTTGCGATGGCGCGCCCTTCGCGTCACGGCTCACGCCACCGCCCCGGTATTGCGGCCACTCACGCCACCGC
>JANNRI010000255.1:0-9184 GCA_031401195.1 Burkholderiales bacterium | reverse complement strand
GGCACCGGGCGCGAGGGCGGCACCTGGAGCTATGAAGTCTTTCTGGAACCGAAAAATGTGGCGGTCAGCCTCGGCTCGCACCACATTCCTCATTGGGGCGCGTGAACATGAACCAGATCGAAGTCCTCTACCCGGTGGCCGCGATGATGGGCCTCACCTGCATCGTGATGGTGCTGATGCTGCGCGAGCGCATCGCCGAGATGAAGGAGCGCCGCATCCACCCGCAGAAAGTGGCCAGCAGCACGCAGATGAGCGCCACGCTGCAGAACACGCGCGCGGCCGACAACTACAAGAACCTGTTCGAGATGCCGGTATTCTTTTACGCGCTGTGCATGGCGTTGCTCGCCACCGAGCGCGTCGGCTCGGGCATCGTGATTGCCGCGTGGTTGTACGTGGCCCTGCGCTGCGTGCACAGCTTCATCCATATCGGCTACAACAAGGTGATGCACCGCTTCTACGTTTTCGCGGCCTCGACCACGGTGCTGTTGCTGATGTGGGCGGCCTTCGTCGTGCAACTCATGACGCACGCCTGAGCGCCGGAGTGCCGCACATGGCGACGCTCGTACAACTCGGCAGCGCGCGCCATGGGTAAGCTGACGCTGGCCGCCAAGATCACCCATGTGCCCAGCATGTACCTGAGCGAGCTGCCCGGCTCGCGCCAGGGCACGCGGCAGGACGCCATCGACGGCCACATCGAGATCGGAAGGCGCTGCCGCGCGCTCGGTGTGGACACCATCGTCGTCTTCGACACGCACTGGCTCGTCAACGCCAACTACCACATCAACTGCGGGCCTAACTTCGAGGGCACCTACACAAGCAATGAGCTGCCGCACTTCATCAGCAATATGGCCTACGGGTTCCCGGGCAACCCGGCACTTGGCCAATTGCTGGCCAAGACCTGCAGCGCGATGGGCGTGGAGACCCTGGCGCACGACGCCACCACGCTCGGCCCTGAATACGGCACTCTCGTGCCCATGCGCTATATGAACGCCGACCGCCACTTCAAGGTGGTGTCGGTGTCGGCTTTGTGCACCGCGCACTATCTCAACGACAGCGCACGCCTCGGCTGGGCCATGCGCCGCGCCGTCGAGCAGCACTACGACGGCAACGTGGCCTTTCTGGCCAGCGGCTCGCTCAGCCACCGCTTCGCGCAGAACGGCCTCGCGCCCGAGTTCGCATTCAAGATCTGGAGCCCCTTCCTCGAGCATCTCGACCGCGAGGTGGTGCGCATGTGGCAGCAGGGCCAATGGCGCGATTTCTGCGCCATGCTGCCCGAGTACGCCAGCAAGGGGCACGGCGAGGGTTTCATGCACGACACCGCGATGCTGCTGGGCGCTTTGGGCTGGAGCGCCTACGACGGTGCGGCCGAGGTGGTGACGCCGTACTTCGGCGCCTCGGGCACCGGGCAGATCAACGCCATCTTCCCGGTGACGCCGCAGGACGGCAGCGCGATTCCGGCCGCCATGGCTTCCGCTGCCTCGGGCTACCAGAGCTTTGTGGCAGCGAGCCGGCTCTGAGTCACATCCACCAGCCGCCCAGCCGCCCAGCCGACACCGCCATCAAGCCATGCCGCACCTCGTGATCCTCTACACCCCCAACCTCGACCGCCCGATGGCCGAGGGCGGCATGGACATGTCGGCACTGTGCCGCGCGCTTGCCGACGTGATGCTCGCGCAGCGCGACGAGTCCGGTGCCGCGGTGTTCCCGCCCGGCGGCACGCGCGTGTTGGCCTACCCGGCGAAGCACTTCGCGGTGAGTGATGGGGGCGCCGCAGGTCGCGCCGTCGGCGGCACTGGCGAGTACGCCTTCGTCTACCTCAACCTGCGCATGGCGCGTGGGCGCAGCGCCGCGGTGCACGGGGCTTGCGGCCAGGCGCTGCAGGCCTGCGTGAAGGCGCGCTTCGCCCCGCTCCTCGAACGCGGTCACATCGGCGTCACACTCCAGATCGACGAAGGGCACGAAGTGTTCGATGCCAAGAATAGCTCGCTGCACCCGCTCTTCGCAAAGGGCTGAAAGCATGTACGCCGGCCATCGTTTCGCCCAGCACCCCGATCGCACCGCATTCGTCATGGCTACAAGCGGCGAGACGGTGAGCTATGCCGAGCTCGAGGCGCGCACCAACCGTCTGGCGCATCTGCTGCGCAGCGAGGGCCTGCGCCGGCTGGACCACTACGCCATCTTCATGGAGAACAATCCGCGCTACCTCGAGTGCAACGGCGCGGGCGAACGATCGGGGCTGTACTACACCAGCATCAACTCCTACCTGACGGCGGAGGAGCTGGCCTACATCGTGGCCAACAGCGAATCGCAGGTGCTCATCACCTCGATGGCCAAGTGGCCGGTGGCGCGCGCCGCGCTCGCGCTGTGCCCACGCGTGAAGCGCTGCCTGGTGGTGGGCGGCGGCGCCGAGGTGCGCGCGCTGGGTGACCCGCGCGTGGTGGACTTCGAGCAGGCCGTGGCGGCATTTCCGGCCATGCCCATCGCCGACGAATCGCTCGGTGCGGCGATGCTGTATTCGTCGGGCACCACCGGCCGACCCAAGGGCATCCTGCGGCCGCTGCCGGAACAACCGCCGTCGCAGCCGCTGATGCCGCTGTTCGGCTTCCTGAACAAGCTGTGGCAGTGCCGCGACGGCATGCACTACCTCTCGCCTGCGCCGCTGTACCACGCGGCGCCGCAGGCCAACGTGGCGCTGGCCATCCGCAATGGCGGCACCGTGGTGATCATGGAGCACTTCGATCCAGAGCAGTACCTGGCTCTGGTGGAAAAGCACCGCATCACGCACAGCCAGCTCGTGCCCACCATGTTCAGCCGCATGCTCAAGCTGCCGGCCGAGGCGAGGCAGCGCCACGACCTGAGCTCGCTGGAGGTGGCCGTGCACGCGGCGGCGCCGTGCCCGGTGCCGGTGAAGGAGCAGATGATCGAGTGGTGGGGCCCGATCATCCACGAGTACTACGGCGCCACCGAGGGCCTGGGCTTCACGGCCTGCAACAGCGCCGAGTGGCTGGCGCACCGCGGCACGGTGGGCAAGGTACTGCTAGGCGACCTGCACGTGCTGGACGAGCACATGTTGCCCGTGCCCAAGGGGCAACCGGGCGAGCTGTGGTTCAAGACCGCCTCGCCCTTCGTCTACTTCAACGACCCCGAGCGCACGCAGGCCACGCGCTCGGCCGACGGCAGCATGACCACGGTCGGCGACGTGGGCTATGTCGATAACGACGGCTTCCTGTATCTCACCGACCGCTCGACTTTCATGATCATCTCCGGCGGCGTGAACATCTATCCGCAGGAATGCGAGAACCTGCTCATCACGCACTCCAGGGTGGCCGACGCGGCGGTGTTCGGCGTGCCCAATGAAGACCTGGGCGAGGAAGTGAAGGCGGTGGTGCAGCCGATGCCCGGCGTGGTGGCCGACGCGACCTTCGCCAGCGAGCTGATCGCCTTCTGCCACGAGCACCTGACGTCGATGAAGTGCCCGCGCTCGGTGGACTTTACCGAGGCGCTGCCGCGGCTGCCGACCGGCAAGCTCTACAAGAAGCCGCTGCGCGACAAGTACTGGTTGGGCCACCGCAGCAGGATCGTCTGATGCTCGACACCGACACCATCCAGGCGCTGGCGCGCCAGCTCTACGACGCGCGCCAGTCGCGCATTCAGCTGCAGCACTTCAGCAAGCAACACCCGGGCATGACCGTGGCCGACGGCTACGCCATCCAGCAGGCCTGGGTCAAGCTCGAGCTGGCCGACGGCCGCAAGATCCGGGGCCGCAAGATCGGCCTCACCTCGCGCGCCATGCAGCAGGCCAGCCAGATCGACGAGCCCGACTACGCGCCGCTGATGGACGACATGTTCTTCGCCGGCGGTGGCGACATCCCCATCTCTCGCTTCATCGCGCCGCGCGTGGAGGTGGAGCTCGCCTTCATCCTCGGCCGGCCGCTCGAGGGCCCTGGAGTCACACTCTTCGACGTGCTCTCGGCCACCGACTACGTGACACCCGCGGTCGAGATCATCGACGCGCGCATCGAGCAGTTCGACCGCGAGACGAAGGTGATGCGCAAGGTCACCGACACCATCAGCGACTTCGCCGCCAACGCCGGCATCGTGCTTGGCGGGCGGCCGGTGAAGCCGCTCGACGTGGACCTGCGCTGGGTGGGCGCGCTGCTGCACAAGAACGGCGTCGTCGAGGAGACGGGCCTGGCGGCCGCGGTGCTCAACCACCCGGCCACCGGCGTGGCGTGGCTGGCCAACAAGCTCGCGCCGCATGGCGAGCGGCTGAACGCGGGCGACGTGGTGCTGGCGGGTTCGTTCACGCGGCCGGTGGGCGCGGTGGTCGGGGATGGCTTCCACGTCGACTATGGGCTGCTGGGGTCGATCTCGTTCCGGTTTGCCTGACTCGCGCATGGCCCACGCGCGGCTGACAAGCGGCGACTCGGTCAGCTCACCAGAAGCGCCCGGAAGTCATTCACGTTCGTGAACGTCGGCCCGGGCACGACGAGGTCACCGAGTGCGGCGAAGAACGAGTAGGCGTCATTGCGATCGAGGTATTCGGCCGGCTTCAAGCCCAGGGCCGCCGCGCGTGCCAGCGTGTCGGGCGTGACGATGGCGCCGGCGTTGTCTTCGACGCCGTCGATGCCGTCGGTGTCGGCGGCGAGCACATGCACGCCCGGCTGGCGCTGTAGTGCGATGGCGCAACCGAGCAGGAACTCGCTGGCGCGGCCACCGCGGCCTGACGGCATCCCCGGTGTCTTGAGATCGCCCCGATCTCTTACCGTGACCGTGGTCTCGCCACCCGAGAGGATCACGCAGGGCCTGGCGAACGGCGCGCCGCGGCGCGCCACGGCGCGGGCCAGCGCCGCAAGCACCTTGCCCACCTCACGGCTCTCGCCCTCGATCTGATCGCTGAGGATGTGAGCCTCGATGCCCGCGGTACGCGCGGCCTCGGCCGCCGCCTCCAGGCTCTGCTGCGGCGTGGCGATCAGGTGCACGGCGTGGCCGGCGAAGAGCGGGTCGCCCGGCTTGGGCGTCTCGAAGGCGCCGCTTTCCAGCCCCGCGCGCGCGGCCGGCGGCAGGGCGATGCCGTAGCGGGCGCAGATGGCCAGCGCATCGGCGCAGGTGGTGGGGTCGGGCACCGTCGGGCCGCTGGCGATGACGGCCGGGTCGTCGCCGGGCACGTCGCTGATGAGCAGCGTCACCACGCGCGCTGGTGCGCACGTCGCGGCCAGGCGCCCGCCCTTGATGCGCGAGAGGTGCTTGCGCACGCAGTTCATCTCGTCGATCGCCGCGCCGCTCTTCAGCAACGCCTTGTTGACGGCTTGCTTGTCTTCGAGCGTGAGGCCTGCGGCCGGCAGCGAGAGCAGCGCTGAGCCGCCGCCTGAGATGAGCGCCACGACGAGATCGTCCGCGGCCAGGCCTTGCGCCAACGTGGCGATGCGTTGAGCCGCGGCGCGGCCCGCCTCGTCGGGCACCGGGTGCGAGGCTTCCACCACCTCGATGCGCCCGGGCATGGCCTTGTAGGCCGGTGGCACATGGTCGTAGCGGGTGATGACGAGGCCCGAGAGTGGCGCATCGGCGGGCCACAGCGCATCAAAGGCTGCGGCCATCGCGCCGCCGGCCTTGCCTGCGCCCAGCACCAGCGTGCGTCCCTTCGGCGGCAGCGAGGGCAGCCAGGCCGCGAGGTTGTGCGCGGGCAAAGCGCGTTGCACGGCGCGGTCGTACAGCGCGCGCAGAAACTCGCGCGGCTGCGTGTGTGGATCAGGCGGGCTCATCGTGGCGGCGCATTAGCTCGGGCCATGCCGGTAGTTCAACGCTGGCCGCTCACCCCAACCCTCTCCCCGAAAGCAGAGGGAGAGGCAAAGTTTCGTCATCACGCGTCCGGCGTCACCTGGTGCTTTGCCATCAGCTCCAGCGCCTTCACCAGCGCCGAGTGGTCGAGTTGGTCCCAGCCCTGCGCTTGCGCCGCCTGCATCAACTGCGCTGCACAGGCCGTCTGCGGCAAGGCCACGCCGAGTGCCTTCGCGCCCTGCAATGCGAGGTTCAGGTCCTTCTGATGCAGCGCGATACGGAAGCCTGGGTTGAAGGTGCGCTTGATCATGCGCTCGCCATGGACCTCGAGGATGCGGCTGGCCGCAAAGCCGCCCATCAGCGCTTGGCGCACTTTGGCCGGGTCGGCGCCGGCCTTGCTGGCGAAGACCAGTGCCTCACCCACGGCAGCGATATTGAGCGCCACGATGATCTGGTTGGCCACCTTGGTGACCTGGCCGTCGCCCACGCCGCCCACATGCGTGATGTTCTTGCCCATCAGCGCGAAGAGCGGCTTCACGCGTTCGAAGGCGGTCTCGCTGCCCCCGACCATGATGGTGAGGGAAGCGGCCTTGGCGCCCACCTCGCCACCCGAGACCGGCGCATCGAGGTAGTCGCAGCCCGCGGCGGCGATGCGCTGCGCGAACTCCTTGGTCGCGATGGGCGAGATGCTGCTCATGTCGACCACGGTCTTGCCGGCGCTCAACCCGGAGGCCACGCCCTGCGCACCGAACAGCACCTTCTCCACATCGGGTGTGTCCGGCAGCATCGTGAACACGATGTCCGCCGCGCGCGCCACCTCGGCTGCACTCGCGCAAGGCTTGGCGCCGGCATCGACAAGCGCCTGCGGCACCGTGCTGCGCGTGGCGACGAAGAGATCGTGCCCGGCGGCGCGCAGATGCCCGGCCATGGGCGCGCCCATGATGCCGAGACCGATGAATCCGAGTTTCATGGCGGTGCCTTCTTCTTCAGGAGTACTTCTTCAGCCAGCCGAGGCCGGCTTCAGTGGTGGTGGCGGGCTTGTATTCCGCGCCCAGCCAGCCTTTGTAGCCGATGCGGTCGATGTGGGCGAAGAGGAAGTCGTAGTTGATCTCGCCCGTGCCCGGCTCGTTGCGCGCCGGATTGTCGGCAAACTGGATGTGGCCGATCTTCGTCAGGTGCTGTTGCATCGTCGCGGCGAGCTCGCCCTCGTAGCGCTGCGCGTGGTAGATGTCGTACTGCACGAAGAGGTTGTCGGCACCCACCTCGTCGATGATGGCCAGCGCCTTGCCGGTGCGGTTGAGCCAGAAGCCGGGCACGTCGTAGTTGTTGATGGGTTCCATCAGCAGCTTCACGCCGGCGCGCTTGCACTCGGCGGCGGCGAAGCGCACGTTGTCGACGAAGGTGCGGTGCGTGGTGGCCTCGTCGAGACCGGCACCGGGCTTGCCGGCCAGGCAGTTGAGCAGCGGCACACCGAGCGTGGTGGCGTACTCGATGGCCTTGGGCACGCCGGCGCGGAACTCCGCCTGCCGCGCGGGGTTGCAGGCCAGGCCACGGTCGCCCGCGGCCCAGTCGCCGGCGGGCAGGTTGTGCAGCACCATGGTGAGGCCGTTGGCGACGAGCCGCTCGCGGATCGTCGCGGCCGGGGCCTCGTACGGGAACTGCGCCTCCACGGCCTTGAAGCCCGCGGCGGCAGCGCGGTCGAAGCGCTGCAGGAACGGCACTTCGGTGAAGAGCATCGAGAGGTTGGCGGCAAAGCGGGGCATGGTGGAGGCCTTTCTCTCTCTCCCGCTTTCGGGAGAGGATCGGGGGGTGCCCTCTCCCGCCGTGCGGGAGAGGGAGTGAAAGCAATCAGTCGAGCATGGCCACGGCGGTGGGCGCATCCGCGCGGCCGCCGACCAGTTCCTCGAATTCCACCACGTTGTCGATCTCGGTGCCCATCGCGATGTTGGTCACCGGCTCCAGCATCACCTCGATCACCACCGGCACCTTGAACTCGGCCATCCACAACTCGGCCTGACGCACCGCGGGCGCGAACTGCCCGGGCTCGTTGACGCGGATGGCTTTGCAGCCCAGGCCCTCGACGACCTTGACGTGGTCCACGCCGTAGCCGCGCGCGCTCTCGTCGGCCGGTGGGTTGATATTCTCGAAGCCGAGCTGCACGCAGTAGTCCATGCTGAAACCGCGCTGGCTCTGGCGGATGAGGCCCAGGTAGCTGTTGTTGACCACCACGTGGATGTAAGGCAGCTTGAACTGCGCGCCCACGGCCAGCTCCTCGATCATGAACTGGAAGTCGTAGTCGCCCGAGAGCGCCACGATGCGGCGCTGCGGGTCGGCCGCGCGCACGCCCAGCGCTGCCGGCACCGTCCAGCCCAGCGGCCCGGCCTGGCCGCAGTTGATCCACTGCCGCGGCTGGTAGACGTGCAGGAACTGCGCCGCAGCGATCTGGGACAGGCCGATCGTCGTGACGTAGGTGGTGTCGCGTGGATTCGGAAAGTCGGCGAAAGCACGGTTCAGGCACTGGTACACGCGCTGTGGCTTCATCGGCACGTTCTCGAAATTCGTCTTGCGCAGGTACTGCTTGTCGCCCTTGCGTGCACGGCACTCGCCGGCCCAGTTGGCGCGGTCACGCAGCTTGCCCGCCGCCTTCCACTCGCGCGCCACCTCGACGAAGAGCGCGAGTGCCGCCTTGGCGTCGGAGACGATGCCGTAGTCGGGCGCGAAGACGCGGCCGATCTGCGTCGGCTCGATATCCACATGGATGAACTTGCGGCCCTTGCAATACACCTCGGGGCTGCCGGTGTGGCGGTTGGCCCAGCGGTTGCCGATGCCGAGCACGAAGTCGCTGGCCAGCATGGTGGCGTTGCCGTAGCGGTGCGAGGTCTGCAGCCCCACCATGCCGGCCATCAGCGGATGGTCGTCGGGGATGCAACCCCACCCCATCAGCGTGGGGATGACGGGGATGCCGGTGATTTCGGCGAACTGCACCAGCAGCTCGCTTGCATCCGCGTTGATGATGCCGCCGCCGGCCACGATGAGCGGACGCTCGGCACCCTGCAGCATGACGAGCGCCCGCTCGATCTGCTTGCGCGAGGCGGTGGGCTTGTACACAGCCATCGGCTCGTAGGTGTCGATGTCGAACTCGATCTCGGCCATCTGCACATCGAACGGCAGGTCGATCAGCACCGGGCCCGGTCGGCCGCTGCGCATGAGGTGGAAGGCCTGCTGGAAGGCGCGTGGCACCTGCGCCGGCTCGAGCACCGTGGTTGCCCACTTGGTGACCGGCTTGGCGATGCTGGCGATGTCGACGGCCTGGAAGTCTTCCTTGTGCAGGCGTGCCCGCGGCGCCTGGCCGGTGATGCACAGGATGGGAATGCTGTCCGCCTGCGCCGAATACAGGCCCGTGATC
>JANNRI010000254.1:0-2317 GCA_031401195.1 Burkholderiales bacterium | reverse complement strand
CGAGATTTGAAGCCGCGCGCCAGACTGCCGCGCGGCCGAGATCGCTTCGCCAAAGCCGAGGTCGTAGTGCCGGTCGCGGTTGCGCACATGCGTCGAATAGAGCTTGCCGCGTTGAGCCGCCGCCTCGCACAGGGGCACCAGGTGCTCGGGCGACGAAAGGATGCCGGGCCAGTACTCCAGCCCGCTGGACAGCCCCGCCGCCCCTTCGTCCAGAGCCTCTTCCACGAGGCGCTTCATGTGGGCGATATCTTCCACCTCGCCGGCATGCAGCGCGTCACCCAGCACCGCACGGTGCACCGTGCCATGGCCGACGAAGGCCGCCACATTGACCCCCAGCGGGCTGCCGGCCAGCACCTCGAGGTAGTCGCCGAAAGTGCGCCACTGTTGGCCACGTGCCGCCTCGGGTGCCAGGCCGGCTGCAAGCTCGCCCGGCGCACCACGCTCGCGCAGTGGCGCGCAGCTGACGCCGCACTGGCCTATCACTTCGGTCGTCACGCCCTGGTGCACCTGGCTCTGCGCGCGGCCGTCGACCACCAAGGTGAAATCGGAATGGGTGTGCAGATCGATGAAACCGGGCGCCACCGCCAGACCGCGCACGTCCAGCCGCTGTTGCGCCGCGGCCGCGGACAAATCACCCATGGCCGCCAGCCGGCCGTCGCGCACGCCCAGGTCCTGCACAAGAGGCGGGCCGCCGTCGCCGTCGTAGACGCTGCCGCCACTGAAGACGATGTCGAACATGTTGCGCCTGTGGCTTATTTGCCGGGGCCGAAGACGAGATTCGGCAGCCACACCACGAGCTCCGGGAAAGCGACCACGAAGGCCATGCCGAAGATGTAGGCGAAGCAGAACGGGATCACCGCCACCGAGATCTGCTCGATGCTGGCCTTCGCCAGCCGCGCCCCGATGAACAGGTTGCCACCCACCGGCGGCGTCAGGAAGCCGATCTCGCAGGTGAGCACCGTGAAGATGCCGAACGTGATGGGGTCGATCCCGGTGGCGATGGCCGCAGGCAGCAGCACCGGCGTGAACAGGATGATCTGCGCCAGCGACTCCATGAAGGTGCCGATCAGGATCAGAAAGGTGCCCACCACCAGCAGGAACAACCACTTGTCCTGCACGATCGGGCCCAGGAACTCGATCGTCTTCTCCGGCAGGTTGTACAGGGCAAGTACCTGGCCGAATGCCGTGGTCGGTGTGATCAGGACGAGCAGCCCCGCGATCAGCGCCGTGAAACGCAGCGCCTCCAGGATGGAGGCCGCGTCCAGCTCCTTGTAGACGAAGAGGCCGACAAACAGCGCATAGGCGACCGCCACCCCCGCGGCCTCCGTCGGCGTGAAGACGCCGGTATAGATGCCGCCGAGGATGACCAGCGGTGCGCCGATGGCCCACTTGCCCGCCCACATCGCGCGGGCGAGCGGGCCGAAGGCGAAGGGCTCCCCACGGCCGCCGTAGCCGTTGCGGACCGCGATGAACCACGCCGTCAACAGCAGCAATGCGGTGACGAAGATGCCGGGAATGATGCCGGCGAAGAACATGCGCGGGATCGAGACCTCGGCGACCAGCGCATAGATCACCATCAGATTGCTCGGCGGGATGAGGCTGCCGAGCGCCCCCGCAGAGGCCGCGACCGCGCCGGCGTAACGGCGGCTGTAGCCCTCCTTGATCATGGTCGGGATGGTGACGCTGCCGACAGCGGCGGTGGTGGCAGGGCCGGACCCGTTGAGCGCCGCGAAGAAGGCGCAGGCCATCACCGTGACGAGGCCGAGGCTGCCTTTGTAGGCGCCGACGAGGCTGGTCGCGATTCTGATCAGGTGGTTCGCCATGCCGCCCTTCTCCATGAGACGGCCGGCCAGCACAAACAGCGGAATCGACAACAGCGGAAACGGTTGCAGCGCCGTGAAGGCGGTTTGCGCCAGCATGGTCTGAGGGATGTCGGCGAGATGGAGCGCCGCCGCGACGCTGAACCCGACCACCGCATAGATCGGCACGCCCATGAACATGAGCACGACGAACAAGGTGCAGATGATGGCGACGTCGCTCACAGGTCAGGCGCCGTCTCGTTCTCGACCGTCGGAAAACCCTCGCGGTCCCCGCGCCACCAGTGCAGATAGGCCTCGAGCAGCCGATACAGCATCAGCCCGTTACCAATGACGATGATGGTCTGGATCCATTTGGCGTCGATGTTCAACGACGCGATGATTGTCTGCTGACGCCACAGCAGCTCGAGGTACTCCCAGCCATAGAACATCATGAAGATGAGGAAAGCCGCAAAGACGAGGTCGGACAGAAAGGTGATGAACCAGGCCGCGCGGTACGG
>JANNRI010000253.1:0-2912 GCA_031401195.1 Burkholderiales bacterium | reverse complement strand
CGGCAGGGCCTTGGCCACGGCGATCTCGGACCAGCCGATTGCCACCATGATGCCGCCCACCTTCTTCTCGCTCAGATACCAGGGTGACACCACCGCATGGCACTGCACCTGCGCGTTGGTCGTCGGGCTGATGAAACTGCGCCGCGTCTTGATCGTCTGGCCCTTCAGCGCCAGTTCATGCTCGTTGGCGACGTCCGCCGCCATGTCGGGAAACAGCTGGCCGAGCGTCTTGCCCACCACTTCGCGCCGCTCGATGAAGCGGTGCGCCTTAAGCCAGAAAATCGAGCAGTCGAGCACTCTCAGCCGCTCATCGACGATCACCACTGGCGCCGGCATGTCGGACACCTTGTCCTGTACCAGCTTCAGCCGGCCCTGGGTCGCGAGGTCGCGCTCGATCTCGGCCGTGACATCCCGGCTCGCGCCGAACAGCCCAACCACGCGCCCATCGCGGATGCGAAGATCGGCAATGGTCTCGATCACCCGGATCTGCCCGTCGCTGCGCCGCTCGATGCGAAGTCTCGTATGAAAGCCGCGCCGGCCTTCCAGCGCCTGCGCGATCATCGCGAGCAGCTTGCCGCGATCCTCCTGCACGTAGAGTTTCACCATATCCTGCAGCGGCATCGGCTCACCGCTCGGCTCGATCCCGAACGTTTCGCACAGCCGGTCCGACATCCAGACGCTGCCCGGGAACACCACCTTCCACTGCGCGTAGCCAGTCTGCTGCTCATAAAGCTGCAGCGCCCGCTCGGCATCGGTCAACGACGGCGCCGGTTCGAGCAGCGCCAGCGAATCGAGGGGAGTGGCGGAAAGGTTCTTCTCGTACATGGCGGAGTTCGCGGAACAGGGCGGGATGCCGCGAACGCTAGCGTCGGATGGTTAACTATCCGTGCCACCGCCGCCGATCTGGCCCAATTCGGCCATGACTGCGTCGCTTGAGCCCGATCGCGGCGCTTTGCGCCAGCGCCCGGGCCTGCGCCGCCGGCAGCGGCTGGCTGAACAGATAGCCCTGCGCCTCGTCGCAGCCCTCGGCGCTGAGCAGCAGCAACTGTTCCCAGGTCTCCACCCCCTCGGCCGTCACCCGCGTCTTCAGCGACCGGCCGAGGCCGATGATCGCGCGGACGATGGCCGCAGAACCCTCGGCATCGGGCAGGTCGGCAATGAACGAGCGGTCGATCTTGATCTTGTCGAACGGAAAGCGCCTGAGGTAGCTCAGCGACGAGTAGCCGGTGCCGAAATCGTCGAGAGCCACGCGCACGCCCGTGGTGTGCAACTCCTTCAGCGCCGCGATTGCCCCGGCGCTTTCGTCGAGCAGCACCGACTCGGTGATTTCGAGCTCCAGTCTGTCGGGCGCCAGACCGGTCTTTTTCAGCGCCGCCGCCACTGTCCGGTTCACCGCCCGGGACCGGAACTGTGCAGGCGACAGATTAACCGCCAGCGTGTTCGAGTCCGGCCAATGCATCGCCTCGGCGCAAGCCGCATCGAGCACAAACGCCCCGATCTCGTCGATCAGCCCGCTCTCCTCGGCGAGCGGAATGAAGATCGCCGGCGATACCGGTCCGCGCAGTGGATTGGCCCAGCGCAGCAGCGCCTCGAAGCCGGTCAGCCGGTTGCTGGCAATGTCGATCTGCGGCTGGAACACCACCGAGAGCTCGTTGTGATGCAGCGCCAGCGACAACTCGCGCTTCATCTCGCGACGGTCTTTCAGCGCCAGGTCCATCGCCGGCTCGAAGAAGCGGAAGCCGTGACCATGCTCGGCCTTCACCCGATAGAGCGCCACGTCGGCATTCTGCAGCAGCATTTCGGCGTTGGTGCCATCGCGCGGCGCCACCGCAATGCCGATGCTGGCGCCGATGCTCACCGTCTCGCCATCGATCACGTAAGGCTGGCTCACCGCGCCGAGAATCGCCTGTGCCGCCGTCGCCGCGTCCTCGGGGCGCTTCACTTCGAGCAGCAGCGCGAACTCGTCGCCGCCGAGGCGCGCCACGAAGCCGCGCCGGCCGGCGCAGACGCCGAGCCGTACCGCCACGTCGCGCAGCAGCGCATCACCCGCCGGATGCCCCAGCGTGTCGTTGACCAGTTTGAAATCGTCGAGATCGACCGATAGCACCGCCATCGGCTGCTCGCCGGGCCGCAGGGCCAGCGTCGCCTCGATCCGTTCGCGAAAGTGCATCCGGTTGGGCAGGCTGGTCAGCGCATCGTGCCGGGCCAGATGCGCGATCTCGAGCTCATTGCGCTTGGCGTCGGTCACGTCATTGGACAGCGCCAGCAACTGGCTGATCCGCCCGTCCGCAGTGCGGATCGGCGAAATCGACAGGTCCCACCAGCGCGGCGCGCCCTTGGCCGTCGGCCCGAACAGCGTATTGCGCACCGTGTGGCCCTGCCGCGCCTGCGCGATGGCATCGCGGATCACCGGTTTCGCGTCGTCCGGCCAGAAGCTCTCATAGGGCCGGTTGCGGATGCGCTCGAAGTCGTCGACTTCCATCACCTCGATGCCCGGCCCGTTCATGAAGACCAGCCGGCCGTCGGCCTCCAGCACCTCGATCGCCATGGTGCTGCTCTCGAGGATCGAGCGGGAAAACTCCTCGCTGTCACGCAGGGCGGCCACCGCCAGCTTGCTCTGGTGAATATCTTCGAGCGTGCCGTACCAGCGCAGGACTCTGCCGTCGGCATCGCGTCGTGCTGAAGCCCGCGCCCGCATCCAAGTGTAGTCGCCCGATTTGAGCTTGACCCGATACTCGACATCGACCGGCTCGCCGGTGCGCAAGGCATGCTGCCATTTCGACAGCGTCGGGTCGAAATCGTCAGGATGCAGCGCCTGCGCCCAGCCCTCGCCCAGCGTCTCTGCGGCATTGAAGCCGACCAGTTCCCTCCAGCGTGGGCCGAATTCGATGATGTTACCCTCTGGATCGGCC
>JANNRI010000252.1:0-2339 GCA_031401195.1 Burkholderiales bacterium | reverse complement strand
GGCGAGACCGACTGGAACCGCCAGCAGCGCTTCCAGGGCCAGATCGACGTGCCCTTGAACGCCGTCGGCCAAGCGCAGGCTGCGCGCGTAGCCGCGCGCCTGGCCGGCGACCCGCACGATGAGCTGGTGGCCAGCGACCTGGCGCGTGCCCGCGAGACGGCCGCACCACTGGCCACTGCCTGGCATCTGGCGCCGCGCTATCTGCAAGGCCTGCGCGAGCAAAGCTTCGGCGTGCTCGAAGGGCTGGACGTGCCCACCATCAAAGTACGCCACGCCGACCTGTGGGCACGCTGGCTCGAGCACCGCGGCGACTTCGCGCTGCCCGGGGGCGAGAGCCTGTGCCAGTTCCATGGCCGGGTGCTGGCCACTGTGCGCGCGCTGTCCGAGGCGGCCCCGGAGCGGCGCGTCGCGGTGGTCACGCACGGCGGTGTGCTCGACATGCTGTGGCGCACCGCGCAGGGTCTGCCCATTGAGGGGCTGCGCGCCTGCGAGATCCCCAACACGGGCCTGAATCGGCTGCGTTGGAAAGATGGCACGCTCGTCATCGAGAGCTGGGCCGACGCGACGCACCTGGAAGGCTTGCCACCGCAACCTCCCACCACGGCGGGCGAGCCCTAGCGATCACCTCTGGCGAGCACATTCGGTCCACCTGCGCTGGAGCCGCACACCATGACACAGACCCCCCTTTCCACCGCGGTTGTCGGCGCAGGCGCCGTTGGCAGTTTTTTTGGCGCCATGCTGGCGCGCGCCGGCCACGCGGTCACGCTGATAGGCCGCCCTGCGCACGTGCAGGCCATCCGCGCCCAGGGCCTGCAGCTGCACATGGGCGGACGCGTCGAGGCCGTTCGGCTCGGCGCCACGGACGACCTGGCGGCGCTGCGTGAAGCCGACCTGGTGCTCTTCTGCGTCAAGTCGCCCGATACCGAGGCGGTTGCGCGCGAGATGGCGCCACTGCTGCGCCCGAACGCCTGGGTGTTCAGTCTGCAGAACGGTGTCGACAACGCACCCGCGATCGCACGCCATGTGCAGGGTGCCGGGCAGGTGGTCGTGCCGACGGTGGTCTACGTCGCCACGGCGATGCCCGAGCCCGGTGTCGTCAAGCACTTTGGTCGCGGCGACTTGGTGGTGGGCCCGCTCACAAACGCCGAGCGCCGCGACTCCGCGCATGCGCAGCGGCTGCGCGCACTCGCCGAGCTTTTCTCCGGTGCCGGTGTGCCGGTGCGCGTGTCGGACGATGTGATGGGCGAGTTGTGGAGCAAGCTGATGGTGAACAGTGCCTACAACGCCATCTCGGCGCTGGTGCAGTTGCCCTACGGCCGCATGGTGGAGCTGCCCGAAGTCCGCGCAGTGATGCGTGCGGTGGTGCAGGAGGTGGTGGCGGTGGCCGAGGCCGAGGGTCAGCACTTGCCGCTGCCGCAGGCGATGGAGGCGATGGAGCGCATCGCCACCGCCATGCCGGGGCAGTTGTCTTCCACCGCGCAGGACCTGGCGCGCGGCAAGCCCACCGAGATCGACCATTTGAACGGCCACGTGGCGCGCCGCGGCGTGGCACTCGGTATCGCAACGCCGGTGAACCAGACGCTGCATGCGCTGGTGAAGCTTGCCGAAGCGGCGAAGCAGCTGGGCGCCGCGCCGGCCGGGCGGTCCTAGACGGCGCCGCGATCGTGGCCCCGCGCAAGCCCGGCGCCCAAGCGCCGAGAGACCAGGCAGCGCCGGATGCCGCGGCGGCGCAGCCCGTGCAGGACGAAGGCGCCGGGCTGCTCGAGCCGACCGAGCCCGTGCCGCCGGAATTCGCGCAGGCCCTGAGCGAGCTGGGCCTGGCCACGCCCGACGAGACCCTGCGAGGAACCGTGCTGACGGGGGGTGTGTCCTCCGACATCTGGCGCATCGACACACGCCGCGGGCCGGTGTGCGCCAAACGTGCCTTGCCCAGACTGCGCGTGGCCGCCGACTGGCGTGCGCCGATCGAGCGCAACCGCTACGAGGCGCGCTGGATGCAAGTGGCGCAAGAGGCGGTGCCGGGTGCGGCCCCGCGCGTGCTCGGCCAGCACGCGGCGCTCGGCGTGCTGGTGATGGAGTACCTGCCGGCCGGCCGCTATGCGCTGTGGAAGGAGCAGCTGCGCTTTGGGTTCGCCGAGGCCGCCACGGCGCGCGCCGTCGGCGACACGCTCGGGCGCATCCACGCCCACTCGGCGGCGCGTGCGGCCGAACTGCGCGGGCAGTTCGACACCGACCGCATCTTCTTCGAGATCCGTCTCGAGCCATACTTGCTCGCCACCGCGGCTCGGCATGCCGATCTTGCACCGGCGCTGCAGCGTCTGGTTGCGCAGACACAGGCG
>JANNRI010000251.1:0-2040 GCA_031401195.1 Burkholderiales bacterium | reverse complement strand
GCGCAAGGTGGGCGAGGGTGAGCTCAAGCGGCGCGTGGACGAAGCGCTGGCCTCGGTGAACCTGGCCGAGTTCGCGGCGCGGCTGCCGGCGCAACTCTCGGGCGGGCAGCAGCAGCGCGTGGCGCTGGCGCGCGCGATGGTCATCCGCCCGCGCCTCTTGCTGCTGGACGAGCCGCTATCCAACCTCGACGCCGCGCTGCGCCTGGAGATGCGTGCCGAAGTGCGGCGGCTGCAACGCATGCTCGGCACGACGATGCTGTACGTCACGCACGACCAGGACGAGGCGCTGGCGCTGTCGGACCGCATCGTCGTCATGCGTAGCGGGCGCATCGAGCAGGATGCGACGCCGGCTGAGTTGTACGAGCGGCCCGCCACGCCCTTCGTGGCGGGCTTCATGGGGTGCGAGAACCTGTTCGAGTGGCGGGGTCAGGCATTGCACGGGCCGCTCGGTGCGGTGTCCTTTGCGCTCACACCCCAGCCCGGCGCGGCGCCGACGCACCTGGCATGGCGGCCGGCGCAGGTGGCGGTGGTGGCGGTGGATGCGGCGACGGATGCGTCGATGGGTGGGTCTATGGGTAGGTCGGCGGGTGGGTCGAAACGAGGGTCGACGAGTGGGGCGTCGGCTCGGGCAGCGGATGAGACAGGCGGCGGCGTGGCCACCCTGCCCGGGCTCGTGCTTGCGCGCAGCTACCTGGGTGACGCCGCGCAGTACCTCGTGCAGACGGCGCTGGGCCCGGTGAAGGGCAACGCGACACCCGACGCCGCGTGGCAGGAGGGCGATGCCGTGGCGGTGGTGCTCGACGCCGCACGTGCGGCGTATCTTCGGGATCTCGCGCAAGGAGGCTCGGCATGAAGGAAATCTGGCTCGACACCGACCCGGGCTTCGACGACTGGTTTGCCTGGGCACTGCTCGAAGCCGACCCGGCCGTGAAGTTGCACGGCGTGAGCGTGGTGGCGGGCAACGCGCCGCTGCCGCTGGTGCTGTCGAACGCGCAGCGCATCCACGCGCTGCACGGCTGGACGACGCCGTTGTGGGCGGGTGCGGACCAACCCCTCGCGCAGGCGCAAGTGACCGCGCAGGACGTGCTGGGCGTCAGGGGCATGCGCACCACCGGCGCCCCATTGCCTGATGCGGCGAGCCCGCTGCAGACCGGGCACGGCGTCGATGCCCTGATTCACTGCGTGCGCGCCCACCCCGGGCGCATCACGCTGCTCGCGATCGGGCCTCTCACCAATGTCGCATTGGGCTTTCGCCAAGGCGCCCGATCTGCCGGCTCTGCTGGCCGGGCTCGTGGTCATGGGCGGCAGCCTCGGCGCGGGCAACACGACCGCGGTCGCCGAATTCAACATCCACGCCGACCCCGAGGCGGCAGCGCAGGTGCTGGCGTTGGCGCGGCACTCGCGCTGGTTCGGCATCGAGGTGTGTCGGCAGGTGCAGGGCGGTGAGCCGCACCTGGCGGCCTTGCGCGAAGCGCCCGCGGCGGCCGGCGCACCGGCCCGTGTGTTCGCCGATCACTTCGACGGCTACCTCGAAGGCGCGCGCCTGCGTGGCCGCGCCGCGGCGCCGATGTACGACCCGACGCCTGTGGCCTGGCTGGCGCATCCTGAGTGGTTCACGCTGCAGCCTGCACGCGTGGACGTGGAACTGCATGGCACCTTCACGCGCGGCATGACGGTGTGCGAATTGCGCGTTCCGCACCGTGCAAGGGCCAATGCCGAGGTGGCGATCAGGGCGGATGGGCCGAAGGTGATGGAGTGGGCGCTGAGACTGCTGTGCCACGCCTGGTGAAGCAGAGGCAACCATGACGGCGCGCGCGCAACCCGGTGTAGCCAATTCGCAGGCAGGTGGCGAGCCGTGCTTGCCCGAGCGCTTCTTCCACGCCCTGCCCAAGGTGGAGTTGCACTGCCACCTGCTCGGCACGGTGCAGCGTGGCACGCTCACCGAATGGGTGCGGCGCGAGAGGGCGCCCATCAGTGAAGTCGAAATCGCGGCCTTCTACACCCGCGGGGAGAAGCCCGTGGGCGTGCTGCGCGTGCTGC
>JANNRI010000250.1:0-15547 GCA_031401195.1 Burkholderiales bacterium | reverse complement strand
GACTGTCCCCAAGGGTTCCCGAGGAGTATGTCGATGCAAGGCTGGCTGGAGCGATTGTTGGGGCGGACAAGCGCTGCGCCGACGAATGCGGCCTCGCCGCAGCCCGTCGTGGCGCCGTCGCGTACCTTCAACGAGGCCAGTTCGAGCGCGGCGGCGCCGCTGGTGGGCATGGCGCTGCGCCGCCCGCTGCTGGATGCCGGTGGCTCCATCGCCGGCTTCGAGTTCATGCCGCCGCCCTTGCTGGCACGGCGCCTTGCCGCTGGCGGCGACGAGAGCGGGGCTTCGGCGCACTTGCTGGCCTTGCTGGCGGGCATCCGCACTGCGCAGTTGGGTGCGCCTGCGCGCATCGCGCTGCTGGGTCTTCGCGCCAGCCTGCTCTCGCGGCCGGCAGTGCGCGCTGCGCTGCCCGCGGGTACGTGGCTTGCACTCCCGAATGAAGAGTTCACGGCCGAGCTGGCCAGCGACCTGCTCACTTCGCAGGTGATCGTTGGTGTCGAGCAGGTGCCCCGCCGTGGCGCCGGGTTCGTGCGCATCGACGCGGCCGCGCTGGGCGACTTGGCCGGCCTTGGCGCGGCAATCTCCGCCTGCCGAGCTGCAGCAGCCACGGCGCGCATCGTGGTCACTGGGCTGGCCAGCACAGAGGAGATCGAGGCCGCGCTCACGGCCGGTGCCGATCTGGCTGGGGGTCACCACGACGTGATGAAGGGCTCGCCCGCCGCGGTGCCCTTGCCAGCGGCGATGGTTGCGGTGGCGCGGCTGATGCAACAACTGCAAAGCGACAGCGATGTGACCGTGCTGGCCAACACGCTGCGCGCCGACGTCGCCTTGAGCTACGCGCTCCTGCGCCACGCCAACAGTCCCTTGCTCGGGCTGCGGCGACAGGTCGACAGCGTCGAGCACGCCGTGATGCTGCTGGGACGCGCCGCGTTGTACCGATGGCTGTGCCTGCGCTTGCTCGCCGCAGCGCCACCACGGCGCGCGGCGCGGGCCTTCATGGAAGTGGCACTGACGCGCGCCTTGCTGGCCGAGGCGCTGGCCGGGCGCGCCGGTCTCGAACCTGGGCGCGCCTTCACCACCGGGCTGCTCTCGTTGCTCGATGTCATGGTGCCGATGCCCATGGCCGCGGCTGTGGCGCCGCTGAATCTGGCTGCCGATATGCAAACCGCGCTGGTCGACCGGCAAGGCCCACTGGCGACACCGATCCGGCTCGCGGCCTGCCTCGAGCGCGGCGACGCCGCCGGTGCCGCTGTGCTGGCAGGCCCGCTGGGCGGACTGGAAGCCGTCGTCGCGGCACATGACGAGGCCTGGTCCAACGCCGCGGCGCTGTTGGCGGCCAACGCCTGAGCAGGGCCGAGCAGGCGCGGGTGCGGGCGTTGATCGGGTAGGGCGCGTCAACGCGTCGACGGCGCGACGGCGCGACGGCGCAACGGATCCACAAGCGGGTGGACCGCGGCGCGCGCAAGGCACCGCGAGCGTGGCTATCCTGTGCCGCTCACCCCACCCGGTGGCGGCGCATGCAGGAGGCACAAGCCATGGCGCAGGTCGAGTCGAACCTTCCTTCCGGCCGCGGCAGCGGCAACGGCAACGGCAACGGCAGCGATGCCGCCCCCACGCTCGAGGCGTTGCCAGCCGTGGCGGGCTGGGCAGCGGGCATCGCGCTCGTGCTCTATGCCTTGCAGCAGTCGCTGCGCCTGCCTTCGGGGTTTGGCGTGGAGGATTGGCTCGGTTGGTCCAGCCGCGAGTCCTTGCGCACGGTGACCGAGGCTTGGTGCGACGAGCGCTACTCGTGGCCGGCGGCGGCGGCCTATCTGCTGATCGACCAAGGCCTCTTCGTGCCGCTCTACGCGGCGCTGGCGCTGCTGCTTTCGATGCGCCTGCGGCGCGCGATGCGCGAGGGCAGCACCTGGGCCGGCTGGTGGACACGCGCGCTGCTGGGCCCGGGCATGGTGTTGCTGGTGACGGTGCTGGTGGTGGTGGACAGCATGGAGAACTTCGGCGGTGCCGGCTCATTGGGGTTGCCGCGGTGGATCTTCGGCATGGCGCTCTTGGGTGGCGCGGTGCTGGCCGTGGCGCTGGCGCTGTGGGCCTGGCCGATGGCCGGGCGCTGGCGAGCGCAGTTGCCGCGCTGGTGCTGGCTCGGTGGGCTGTTGTGCGGACTGGCGCTTGCCTTGGGGCTCTTCTGGCAACGCATGGCGGGCTGTGCACCGGGCTTACTGGGCGCGTTGGACAGCCCTGCGCCACTGGCATTTGCCCACGGATTGAAGCTGGCGTTGATCGGGTCAGTGGTGGCCGCCGGTGCCATCGGCTGGCTCGTGTGGTGGTTCGGCGCCGAGTTCGACCGCGATCGTCAAGCGCAGCAGCGCAACGACCGCGCTGCCTTCCGCGGCCTCGCTGCGGCGGTGGTGGGGCGCAGCCGCTATGTGCTCGCGGTGCTGGCGGTATTCGCCGCGCTCACGCTCGTGCTCGACCAATGCCGCGATGTGCTGCTGGGCCTGGTGCATGTCGACACCGCGAACCCGCCGCAGATGGTCTGGCGCATGGTGATGTTGGCCGTGGGCGCACTCGCCGCGGGCTTGCTCGCGCATTCGTGCTGGCTGTGGGCGCGCCTGGTGGGCATGGTCGAGCGGCCTGGCCTGATGCTGCCCAAAGATACTGCGCTGCGGCAAGCCGTGGGCCACTTCGCCCAGGCCTGGGCGCGCACGCTGGCGGTGCTGCCGCTGGCCATGGTGTGCGTGCTGGTGGCCACGACGCTGGGCGACCTGGTGATGGCCACGCGCCACGCAGCCGATGGCGGCAGTGCGGTGGTGAGTGCTTGCCTGCTCGTGGCCTTTGCACTGCTGATGCTGGTGATCGCGGGCTGCCTGGTGCACGTGCGGCGCCGCTTGCACTTGCCCACGCTCGCGGCCTACTACAACAGCGAGGCCGAGGTGCATGCCTTGCTCTGGTATGGGTCGCGCCACTTCGAAAAATCGCGGGCGGCGCGCCAGGGCGCGACCGGGCTGATGGCCAGGCTCATGAACCGGCTGACGGCCGCGCTGGTGCTGGCCACCCGGCCCTGGGCACTGCCGGTGGTGGCGTTGCTGGGCATGGCGCTCGTGCGCGCCTGCGTCACGCTGGCGCCGCAGACGATGGCCGCCACACCGGCCACGCTGCTCGTGCTGATGCTGGCGCTCACCTGGTGGCTGGGGGTGCTGGGCGCTATGTCGTTGTTCGAGCAGCGTGACGCCTTCCCGTGGATCGTGCTGCCGCTGGGTGCTGCGGGTGTGCTCTCGGCGTTGGGGTGGAGCGACAACCACGCGCTGCCCTGGCCGCTTGCGGCGGCAGATGGCGTGGTCGGGGCCGCGGCGGGCGCAGCGGGCGCAGCGGCATCGTTGCCCATCGACACCCTGCGTGGCGATGGCCGCACCGCGATGCTGGCGCTGGTGCTCGCCGGCCTCATCGCCTGGTGGGCCTGCATGGCCGAGCCCAAGCGCTGGCCCTGGCCTCGTTTCAGTCGCTGGCTGGTGGCGGTGGGTGGGCTTTGCCTCGCGCAAGGCATCTTGGTGCGGCTGGACAGGCAGGTCGCGCCTGAACAAGCGCAGCAGCAGGCCTGCAAGCCTGCGCAGCGCGACAAGGAGGGCTGCCCGGCGCTCCAGAAGGGTGAGCCTTTGGACACGGCGCTCAGCCAGTGGCTGAGCGAGCGCGCCAGGCTCGAGGCGGGCCCGGTGTTCCTCGTCGCGGCGGAAGGTGGCGGCATCCGCAGCGCGTATTGGACGGCGGTGGTGCTGGCCCACATGCATGCCCTGCACCCGGATTTCGAACGCCGCACTCTGCTGCTCTCAGGCGTCTCCGGTGGCTCGATGGGTCACGCGGCCTACCTCGCCTGCGTGCGGCTGCTGCGGCATCAGGGCCAGATGCCGCAGGGCAATGCGCCAACCCCATCCCCCGGCGCGCATGTCGCCAACGCGCTCGCCCAGTGCATCGACGCGAGCTTTGCACGCTTGGATGCGCTCACGCCGCTGCTCGGCGGGCTGCTCTTCGAAGACGTGTTCTCCCGCGTGCTGCCGCTGGCGCGGGGCGATGCTTTCTGGCGCTGCACCCACCCGGGCTGCGCGCATGTCAACCGCGCCGAGGCGTTCGAACGTGAATGGATCGCGGCTTTCGCCGACGGCAACCACCAGCCGCTGGCGCAGGGCCTGCAGCAGCCTCCACGCCCCGGCGAGCCGCTGCTCGCACTCAACAGCACCTGGGTGGAAACCGGGAACCGAACGGTGGCCTTCAGCGTGGCGCTTGCCGAAGATGCACTTCCCGGCGCCGCGCAGCTCATGCGCTGCATGGGCGCCGACATGCGCCTGGTGAGTGCGGCGCACACGTCGGCGCGATTCCCCATCACCAACCCGCTGGCCGGCGTGCGTGCGCATGGTCGGGCCGATGATGCTTGTGCGTCGGGCGGGCATTTGATCGACGGCGGCTATTTCGACAACAGCGCCGTGCCCACGCTGATGGACGTGCAACGCGCGTGGATGAGGCTGGCAGAGAAATGGAAAGACCGCGGCTTGAAGCCCACCTACCTGCTCATCCGCAATGGCCAATCGACACCCGCGTGCGCGCTGGCGCGCAAGGAGGGTCCGGGGGCCGACTGTATCCATCCACCCCCTGGCCGCCGCACCGACCCCACCACGCTCGACGGCCCGAGCGACCGCGGCCGCCTCACGCTCTATGCCGATGTGCTGGGCCCGGCGCTCGGCCTGCTCAACGTCTCGGGCATCGGCTCGCGCCCGCGCAACTCGGCCGCCGCGCTGCGCGCAGCCGTGGGCGAGACAGGCAAGACTTGCGCGGACTCGAGCGTGTGGCTGATGGACCAACTGGACGATGGCGAGCTGGTGCCGCTAGGCTGGTATCTCTCGTCGGCGGCGCGTGCAGCGTTGCTTGAGCAGGCCAGGCTGCGTGTGCCTGGGACCTGTGGGTGACACCTGACCAGCGGTGGCTACCGGAAGTGCGCAGGTGACCGCCGGCGCCGGTCATCAAGATGCGCGCCTGCGATGGTTTCCAAGAGCTCATCGAGGTCGTGATCGTCGAGGCGGGCGCAACACTCGCCGAGGAAGGCCGCTTCAATGCCCGCGCTTGCGGGCGTTTGCGGGCGCTTGCGGGCGCTTACGGACGCTTGCGAAACACCACGAGGTGCTGCCAGGGCAAGGTGCCGACGGTGCGCTCCCACGCCAGCGCATGCACCGCGGCTTCGCGCTTGATCTGGGCTTCGCTCATCTTGTGCAGCGCCTTGATCGGCACCTGCGGATCTTCGGCGCGGTACTCGACGAACACCAGCCGAGCGCCGGGCTTGAGCCCGCGCAGGATGCTGGACAGCACCTCGTACGGAAATGCGAGCTCGTGGTAGACGTCCACCATAATGGCCAGATCCACGGAGGAGGGCGGCAGCTTCACGTCGACTTCGGTGCCAAGCGACGGCTGGATCTGCGTCAGGCCGGTGCGGCGCACCATGGCTTGCAACATGGCCACCATCTCGGGCTGCACGTCCACCGCCAGCACCTTGCCGCCAGGCATCACGACGGGGGCCATGCGCCGCGCCAGGTAGCCGGTGCCGGCACCGATGTCGGCCACCACCATGCCCGGCTCGAGCTGCAGCGCGGTCACCAGCAGGTCGGTACGCTCTTCGCGCTCGCGCTCCTCGCGCTCGAGCCAGGCGGCGCCCCGCCAGCCCATCACGCCGGCGATCTCGCGGCCCATGTAGCGCTTGCCGATGCCGTCGGCGCTGGCGGGCGTGCGGGTGTAGCGCTCGGCCGTGCGCTCGGCTGGACGCTCGGCCGGACGCTCGGCCGGACGCTCGCTGTCGGCGCGTGCCGCCGTGGCCATGCTCAGCAGCCAGACCGCGGCCACGACCCACAGCGTCTTGAGCGCGATTCGATGCATGTTCTTCACCTCGTGGTTGCCGGCTCACGCGGGCGCAGGGGCCGTGCACTTCGGCTTGCGTGCCCGGCGTCGCCGCATCAGCGCAGAGCCAGCCAGATTTCGTTGCGCCGCAGGAACCACGGCGTGAAGGGTGCGTTGTAGCGCGCCAGCACGGGATCGCCCTGCGTGGCCACACCCGCCGCGCCCAGCGCAGCCTTCAACAGCGCGAGGTGCTCCTCGTAGTTGGACTGCGACCATGTGCCCGAGTAACGAATGGCCGCCCACTGGCTGGCCGGCACCAGGCGCAGTTGCACGCGGGCGTCCAGCGGCTCGGGGGCGGATGCCAGCGTCACGCCCTTGGGCAGGACGAACTGCACCCGCATGCCTCCCGGCACCGCGGCCTGCGTCACCGGTGCGGTCATGTCCATCTTCACGGGCGCGGTGGTCTGGGTCACCGGCGCCGTCATCGCAAACTTTTTCTCGCCCTTGTTCTTGCCGAAGATGTAGCCGGCCAGGATCGGGAACGCCTGGTTGCCCGCCTCTTCGGCCGTGGTGTCCAGCACCACCTCGGCCACGACATAGGGCGCGTACTGGCGCACCTCCACGTTCACCGCGTTGTCGAGCTTCCTGATGACTTCGTAGTCGGGCTCTTCGATGGCGTGGCTCCACAAAGGCATGGCGGCGAGGAGGAACAGCAGCAGGTGGCGGGGCATGGCGTCAGGCGGACAACAGGAGACGGAAGGGGTTCGTGCCGCGGTGGCCGGCTCGAACGGGCACTGAGCTTACGGTGTTGTGCGCACCGGTGCGACAGCCGGGGTCTTCGCGCCGGCACGGCCGCGGTTCACGCCGCGAGTGATCGTCGCGCTTCACGCCAGGGACGCTAGGGGCCTGCTGAAGCTCGCGATGTAGTTGACCGACAGGTCGCGTGTCCACCAGGCGCGGTGCAGGGCGGGCAGGTAACCCATGCCGCGAAGCTCGCCCTTGATCAATCCGCAAGCGAGAGCGGCCTGTTCCAGCTCATCCGGCCGCACGAACTGCGTCCACCGGTGCGTGCCCTTGGGCAGCACGCGAAAGATCCATTCGGCGCCCACGATGGCCGTGACATAACTGCGCAGAGTGCGGTTGATCGTCGAGGCCAACAGCAGCCCACCGGGTGCGAGGTGGGCCACCGTCTCGCGCACGAAAGCCGGCACGTCGTCGACATGCTCGACCACTTCGAGCAGCAGCAACACGTCGACTGGTTCACCCTCGCGCAAGACGGCTTTCGGTTCACCGACCCGATAGTCGATGTGCCAGCCGCCCGCGCCCGCATGCAGCCGCGCGGCTGCGATGTTGTTCGCGGCCGCATCGACGCCCACCACGTGCGCCCCGCGGGCCGCGAGGGGCTCGCACATCAGGCCAGCGCCGCACCCGATGTCGGCGATGCGCAGCCCACGCAAGTCGCCAACCGGCCGCCCGAAGCGGTGCGCGATCTGTTCGAGCACATGGCCGAGCCGCAGTTCGTTGATGACATGCAGCGGCCGCATCGGCCCGGCGCTGTTCCACCAGGTTGCAGCGAGCCGGTTGAAGAGCTCGACTTCGTCGATACGAATGGTGCTCATGGGCGTCTTCACGAGGCTTTCTGCGGTCATGCGCTGGCTGCCGAGGTGCCAGCGAGTGCCCGCGCCCTGAGGAGGGCGGTGGCCTGCGGGGGCCGGGCCATGGTCGGGTAGAGGGACGCTGGCTGCGCGCCCGCGCGAAGGCTGGTGGCGATCGCTTGCGCCAGATCCACACCGCTGCGATGGACGAGGTCGATCCGGCTTGCCACAACGCTGTCGCCGCAGATGCCGAGCCTGGCCTCACCGTCCCACAAGCACATCGAGTGCGCGGGCGTGACGGCCGGGTTGTCGACGAAGGCGTGCCGCCATTGACGAGCGCGCAGGTATTGCGGCGTGACGGACCGCCCGGCGTGTGCGCGGAAGTTGGCGAGCAGCAGATCGGCCACCGTGTCCTCATCGTCGTGTTCGTGCTGCGAAGACCATCGCGCATCGGCCTCGGCGAACCAGCGCTGCGGCCCGCTGGCGCTGCGCCCGGGCTTGGTGTGCATGCCGACCACCCGTTCGATGGGGCTGCCTTCGAACTCGCCGTAACCGGGCAGGCCGATGTGGCGATCCGTGCCGAGCATCAGCACCCAGCGGCTGCGGTACCTCACCGTGCGCAGCGCGGCCGATAGCGCGGAGGATTGCTGCGTCAGCGGCAAGGCGAGTGGCGCGGGCATCGCAAGCACCAGCGCCTCGAACTCCTCGTCGATCTCGCCCTGCTCGCCGTGCAGGATCCAGCGCGTGCCACGGCGTTCGACCTGCCCGATGGATGACAGCAGGCGGGTCTCCGCCGACAGAGCGATCGTCTCGGCGAGCGAGCGCATGGAGGGCACCCCGACCATTCCCACGAGCTTCAGCGTCGGCGTCACCTCCTCTTCGTCCTTGATCTTGTCCCTGTCCCGGACGCCGCTCTCGCGCTCCTCTTCACGCGGCGTCGCGGCCAGCATCCAAGGGTGGAGGGCGGCGAGCTCTCCGTCCCGTGGTTCTGCGTAAGGGCGCAGGTAGCGGGCGTCGCCGACGAACTGGGCGCCATCGTCAAACCAGCCGATCGGCGAGGATCGAGAGCTGCAGCGGCCGCCTGCGCTGCCTTCTGCCTCGAAGACGACAGGATGGAAGCCGGACAGACCCAGCACCCGCGCGCAGGCCAGCCCGCCGACCCCGCCTCCAATGACGGCCACGCGCGGCAGCACTCGCGTCGACAGTAAACTGGACTGGGACAATCGTCGGAGAGCTTTCATCGCCACGGGCTCCTGTGCGCTTCATGAGTGGGTATTGAGTTGTTAACGTCTAAACAAGAGCAAAGTTGCGCAGCGAGGCCCGATCCTTGCCACCTTGTGTTGCCAGCTTCCGGTGCTGCAACTTTTTCAGCGTGGTTGCGTTACACGGGGTTCGGCGGTTCGGCGGTTCGGCGCGGACGCACGGCAGGCGGCTGGCGCGACCGCGACGGGTCTTGGCGCGGTCGTCGAAACCCACGTTGAGACGCGATTGACCGACGATCCACTCGGCGATGGCATCGATGCGAGCTTGGTCGCGCGCGCTCAGCGGGGCGAAACGGTCGCATTCGAGTTGCTGGTGGTGAAGTACCAGCGCAGGGTGGCCGCCGCGGTGCGTCGCATCGTGGGCGAAGACCGCATCACCGAAGAGCTGACACAGGACGCTTTCATGAATGCATACCGTGGACTGGCGAGCTTCAAGCAAGGTGGCGACTTCGCCGCCTGGCTGTTCACGATCGCCCGCAACGCGGCTAGAAGTTATCTGCGCAGCGCCCAGAACCGCCTGGACGACCGGCCGCTGCCCGTGGCCGATGAAGCCGCCGCGAGCGGCCTGTTTGGCGTCGCCCCGAGCCCGGAGCAGGAAGTCATGGCCCGGCAACTGTTCGAACAGATCGACGCCGAGCTGGCTGCGTTGCCGGATATGCAGCGGCGGGCCCTGCTGATGCGCGAGATCGACGGGCTCGACTACAAGTCCATCGCAGCCGCACTGGTACAGCCCGTGAACACTGTGAAGTCACACATCTTTCGGGCCCGCGAGACTCTGGCCCAACGCGTGCAGCCCTTGATCGCGTCAACACGCAACCGTCGCTGGTAGGAGATTTTTGATGAACGACGCTTCCCGCCTCCTCGACGGCGACCTGACAGAGGCAGAACTGACGTTGTTGCTGGCGCGCGTGCCGCACGACGCCGCCCTGCGCGACGAGATCACGGCCCAGCAACTGGTGCGTGATGCCGTGGCCGGTGTGCGCTCGCTCGACGATGGCTACACGCAGCGCATCCTGGCGAGGATTCGGCTCGAACAGGCGCGCGGCACTTCATAGCGCTGCGCGGGCGCGGCTCGAACGTTCGGCGCGGGCGCCTGCGCTCACGAGGGCAGGATCAGCCCTTCGTGCAATGCCACATGTTCCAGGGCCGCCTCGAAGCGGGCGCGCGAGCTGGCCGCCACCTGCCGCAGGTAGGCATGCAGTTCGGCGTCGACCGTGCTGCGGTGCTCGCACTCTGCGCTGTAGGCCTCGAAGTGCGACAGCTGCATCAGCAGCTCGGCCACATGGCGTGGGCATTCGCAGGCGATCGTCGACGACCGGCTGGCGAACTCGGCCAGGGCGGCGTCTTCCCAGCGGCGTGGCGCTATGGTTGGGGCAGTTGGGCTCGTTGGGCTGGTCAGGCTCGGTGGCGCCGGGCCACGCGCCGCGGGGTAGGGCTGCGGCAAGGCTCTCAGCACGCCCTGCAGCCACTGCACGAGCACGGTGTCGCTTTGCGGCTCGCGCAGCAAGGCGGTGCCGGCCGCCGCCAGGGTTGCGCACGTGGGCTCGGCGGCAAAGCGGTACAGCACCGCCTTCGGCACAGCGGCCAGGGCCGGTGCCGCGGCGCCGAAGGAGGCGAGCCAGCCTTCGTGCAGGCGCGGTTCGTGCAGCAGCAAGGCATCGACGGACGAGCCCTGCAGCGCCGCGGCCGCTTGCGCCGCGTCGGCAAACGGGCCCAGCCACTGCACCGGCCGCTCCTGCCGGCGCAGCAGTGCGGGTGCTTGCAGTTTCGTGGCCAACGCTGCGCCGATGACCGCCACGCGCCAGGGGCGAGAGGGTGGTGGGCTGTCCGGAACAGAATCGCCGCCGCGACCCACCGCCCGCACGCCGGCGTGCGTACTCGCCACGCCCTGCAGTTGCTGTATGTCCAGCGTCGCCAGGCTGCCGATGGCATGGCCCAGATCGGTCAGCTGCTTGAGCAGGGCCAGGCGGCGCACATCGTCGGCCGAGTACAGGCGCTGGCCACTCGGCGACAGCGTGGGCTGCGTGAGGCCGTAGCGGCGTTCCCACACGCGCAGCGTGGCCACCGGCATGCGCAGCATGCGGGCGACCGCGCCGCTGCGATGTCGCGCAGGGGTGTTGGACTCCGGTGACGCCGAAGCGGTGCTCTCTTTGGTCAATGCGGCCCCCTAATGAATCGTGATTGACGCCGATTGATGGACAAGATCGTAGGGATATCGGTTGACTGACTCCATTATGACTTCAAAAAGCTTATCGTTCCTGGATGTTTGTCGCCAATGCTCAGTTCAGGATCGCCGTGGTCGGCGCCGGCATCGCCGGGGCGGCCTGCGCGCATGCCCTGTCGCTGGCAGGCTGCGCGGTTGAGGTCTTTGACAAGTCCCGCGGGCCGGGCGGCCGCCTGGCCACCCGTCGTCTGGAATGGACAGACCGCCAAGGGCAGCGGCGCATGGCCCGCTTCGATCACGGCGCGCCGGGGTTTACGGCCCATGACGCCGGCTTCCGCCAGTTCCTCGCCGCCGCGACGCAGGAGGGTGTCGTGGCGCTATGGACGCCGAGGCCGGCCGCCGGCGGCAGGCCGCTGGATCACATGAGCCCGCTGCACCTGCCGGTGCAAGACATGCCCGCGCTGTGCCGCTGGCTGCTGCGGGATGCGAGTGCCACCTGGTCGTGCACCGTCGAGCGGTTGCACGAGAGCCCGCAGGGTTGGCAAGTCAAAGCGGCAGGCTCATCGCCGGTCGGGCCCTTCGATGCCGTGGTGCTGGCTCTGCCGCCGGCCCAAGCCGCCCCGCTGCTGGCCGAGCACCGGCGCGACTGGGCGCAACGCGCGTCGCTCGTCCTTATGCAGCCGTGCTGGACGCTGATGGGCGTGACCGACCGGCCGTCTCGCGATCTCGACTGGGACATCGCCCGGCCCCAGCAGGGCCCGCTGTCGTGGGTCATGCGCCAGGACGGCCGCCCCGGCCGCCCGGGCCGCCCGGGCCGCGAGACTGTTTCCGGTGAAGCGCATTGGGTGGTTCACGCACGCGCAGGCTGGAGCCGGCAGCACCTCGAACAACCGCCGGCCTGGGTGCAGGCCAGGATGCAAGACGGATTGCAAGACGCATTGCAAGACGCATTGCAGGACGCGTTGCAGGACCGGCTCGGCCAGCCGCTCGTCTGGCATCACGCGGTGGTGCACCGCTGGCGCTATGCGATGCCGATGTCATCGGGCGCCGCTGCGACACGGCGATGCTGGTGGGACGCCGCCCGAGGTCTCGGCGTGTGCGGCGACTTTCTCGGCGGCACCGGTGCCGAAGGCGCCTGGCTGTCGGCGCAGGCCTTGATCGATGGCTTGCTGCATCGCGCGGCAACGAGGACGGCGCCCTCCCTGCCCCCGCTCATACACAGCCTGGGCCCCGCGGCCTGGACCCAACGCGCCGAAACGCGGGTGACGCCATGACGCCACGCGGCGCCACGTTTCGCGGCAACAAGGCGGCGCTGCCGAGCAAGCCCTGCGTGGCCTGCGGCCGCGCGATGAGCTGGCGCAAGCATTGGGCCAGGACCTGGACCGAGGTGAGGTACTGCAGCCAGGCCTGCCGGCGTGCCAAGGCGACTCGTGGCTGAGCTGCGCACACTGGTGCTCGTGCTGGGCGACCAGCTCGACCTCGAGGCGGCGGCGTTCGACGGCTTCGATGCCGGCGTAGACGCGGTCTGGATGGCCGAGGTCGCCGAAGAGTCGACGCATGTGGCCTCGAGCCAGCCTCGCACCGCGATGTTCCTGGCGGCGATGCGGCACTTCGCGCTCGCCTTGCAGGCCGCCGGCCGCCCGCTGCACTACACACTGCACTACACGCGGCTCGACGCACCTCACAACCGCGGCAGCCTGGCGGCACAACTGCAGGCCGATATCGAGGCGCTGCGCCCGAGCCGGCTGGTGATGACCGCGCCGGGCGACTGGCGAGTGCTGCAGATGATCCAGGCCGTTGCCCAGGCCAGCGGCCTGCCGCTGGAGATCCGCGAAGACCGCCACTTCTTCGTCAGCGTGCGCGAGTTCGCGGCCCACGCGCGCGGCCGCAAATCGCTTCGCATGGAGTACTTCTACCGCGAGCAGCGCAAGCGGCACGGTGTGCTCATGGACCCGCAGCACGAGGGTGCGCCGCTCGGCGGCCAGTGGAACTTCGACGCCGACAACCGCGAGGCTTTCGGTGCCGCCGGTCCGGGCCCGGTGCCGCCACGCTGCACCTTCGAGCCCGATGCGGTGACGCGCGAGGTGATCGCACTCGTCGAGACCCGGTTTGCCCACCATCCCGGCCGCCTCGCGAGCTTTGCCTGGCCCGTGACGCGCACGCAGGCACTGCAGGCCTTGACGGCCTTCGTCAGCGAGCGGCTGCCGCTCTTCGGCCGCTACCAGGACGCGATGTGGCCGGGGGATCCGTGGCTGTACCACGCGCACTTGTCGGCCGCGCTCAACCTGAAACTCCTGAACCCGCGTGAGGTGGTGGCGGCGGCCGTCGCGGCCTATGAGGCGGGGCACGCGCCGCTGGCCAGCGTCGAGGGCTTCGTGCGCCAGATCCTCGGCTGGCGCGAGTACGTGCGCGGCATCTACTGGACGCAGATGCCCGGCTACCTGGAGCGCAACGCGCTCGGCGCCGATCAGGACCTGCCGGCCTGGTACTGGACCGGCGCCACCGACATGGCCTGCCTGCGCGATGCGCTCGAGCAGACGCTGACGCACGGCTACGCCAACCACATCCAGCGCCTGATGGTCACGGGTCTGTACGCGCTGATGCTAGGCGTGGCGCCGCGGCAGGTGCACGCCTGGTACCTGGCCGTGTACGTCGATGCCGTGGAGTGGGTCGAGCTGCCCAACACGCTGGGCATGAGCCAATACGCCGACGGCGGCCTGATGGGCAGCAAGCCCTACGTCGCCACCGGCAAGTACATCGAACGCATGAGCCCGCACTGCAAAGGCTGCCGCTACGACCCGGCGCAGCGCACCGGCGAGGATGCCTGCCCGTTCACCACGCTGTATTGGGACTTCCTGATGCGCCACGAGGCCACGATGGCCCAGAACCCGCGCATGGCGCTGCAGGTGAAGAACCTGGCGCGGATGAACGCGGCGCAGCGGCAGCAGGTGGCCGACCGCGCTTCGGCCATCCGCCGCGGCGAGATCGGGGTGGCGGCCCATGGCTGAGGCCTTCGCACCCACGCTGGCCGCGGCGCAGGCCCGCATTGCTGCCGTGCGGCCGGCCGCCTACGCGCGCACGCGCAACGCGCTCGATGGTGCCGTGAGCGGCCTGTCGCCGTACATCACCCACGGCCTGGTCACGCTGACCGACGTGCTGGCCGGCGTGGCCGAGCGCCATGACCTGGCGGTGCAGCACAAGTTTGTCTACGAACTGGGCTGGCGTGCGTATTTCCGCCATGTCTGGCAGCATCGCGGCGAGGGCATCCTGCACTCGCTGCACGAAGGGCCACTTCCCGATGCCGCCTACGCCCGCGAGCTGCCGGCCGATATTCGCCAGGGCCACACCGGCGTGCCGGCGATCGACCAGGCTGTGCGCACGCTCTACGCCACGGGCCTGCTGCACAACCATGCCCGCATGTGGCTGGCGAGCTACGTGGTGCACATGCGCAAGGTGCACTGGCGCTGCGGCGCCGACTGGCTCTACGGCCATCTGCTCGACGGCGACCTGGCGAGCAACCACCTCTCGTGGCAATGGGTGGCCGGCACCGGCAGCCACAAGCCGTATCTGTTCAACGCCGAGAATGTGGCCCGCTATGCGCCTGCGTCATGGCACAGCCCCGGTAGCGTGATCGATGCATCCTACGAGTCGCTGGAACGCCTGGCGCGGCAACCGGCCGGGGATCGAACCGGCGCGGCGCACCAGCCTTCGGCATGGGAGCCACCGCTGCTCGGCGGACCGCCACCCGATCTGGGTAGCGTCACCGTCGACCCCGCGCTGGTGAAGGACAGGGACGTGTGGCTCGTGCATCCGTGGAACCTGGGCGCGCTGCCAGCACTGCCGTCCGGCACGCTGGTCCTCGGCGTATTCGTCGGCGAGTTTCATCGTGCGTGGCCGTGGAGCGAGAAGCGCTGGCGCTTCGTCGGCACGCGCATGGCCGAGCTCGCGTCGCATCGCTGGCATGGCGACGCTGCCGTCATCGGTGCTGCGCTGGTCGGCGCACGACGCGTGCGCAGCGTCGGCGAGCCGCACCTCGCTTCGTGGCTGGCGCGCTGGGCCGAGTGCGTCGCGGCGCCGGCGTTGTTTCCGCCGGTGGCCGGACGCTGCGATTCCTTCTCCCGCTGGTGGCTCCGCGCTTCGCGTGGCCTGACATCCGCGGCCGACCTCTTGGCCGCCAACGAGGTGCCTGCATGACGACCGCTCCCGAACCCGCCGCCTCGGCGCCCCCGCTCACCGTGTTGTACGACGGCGCCTGCCCGCTGTGCCGGCGCGAGATCGGCGTCTATCGCGGGCTGCAGCCGAACACGCCGGTGTGCTTTGCCGACGTCAGCGATCCCGCGTCGCCGTTGCCCAGCGGCACGACGCGCGAGCAATTGCGGGCGCGCTTTCACGTGCGCCGCAGCGATGGACAGTTGCTCAGCGGTGCGCAGGCCTTCCTGGCGCTGTGGGCGGCCTTGCCTGGTTGGCGCTGGCTGGCGCACCTCGGTCGGGTGCCGGGTATGGCGTGGGTCATGGAACGCGTCTATCGGGCGTTCCATGACCCACGCCATCCCCGGCACGCGACCGAGGTGGGCCAGCCAGCGCCAACCGGGCAACGCCGCCCACAGCGCCAGGAAGGCCTGCGCGCCGCTGAGCAACTGTCCATCACTGCCGCGCAC
>JANNRI010000249.1:0-12546 GCA_031401195.1 Burkholderiales bacterium | reverse complement strand
CCGACTCCCCTATTGCCCCCCCCCCCCCCCCTCGGGCCTCGTCCCCCCCCTTTCCGCCGCCCCGGCGCCCCCCCGCCACCCCAGGCCGCAACCACCGCCGCTGATTTCCAGCAAGGCCCACCACGGTGCAGGATCAGGCTGGTGGGGCGCACTGCGCAGCGAGGTAAAGGAGGAGACCGAGGCCGAAGGGCGAGTTCGGGGGACACGAGCGCAGTGCGCCCCGCCGGCCTGATCTCGCCGCGCCCGCGGAAAAGATCCTCAGCCGATCTCCCAAACATCCAGCACGACACGGCGCGCCTCTCGCCGGCCGCGCGCGAGCGCCATCACGCGGTTGAGGCGCTCGTAGGCCACATGCCCGGTGGTGAAGCGCATCAGCGTGCGGAAGAAATATTCGTGCGCGGCGACAGCCTCGCCACGCGCCAGACGCACCAGCACCTCAGGCGGGCCGTGACGCAGGCCGTTGCTCTGCACCTCGATGCGCGCGCCTTCGGCGGTTTCGATCATGTAGTGCGCGGAGATCTCGAGCGTGCTGTCGCTGCGGCTCCATTGCCAGTCGGTGCCGCCGGGCACGATGCGGCCGTTCAGCCCGGGGCCGACAACCTCGCCGCCCAGCAGCGCCACAACGCGCCGCTCACCCATGGGCGCTGCGCCCAGCGTGAGCAGCTCGCCGACATCGCAGCGCACTTGGGTGAGGTAGGTCAGCGGCGGGGCTTCGGCCAACTCGGGTCCGTCCGGTGTGGGGCCTCAAGTGCGCCGGTCAGAGCGCCGGCGGGCCGAACGGCAACGGCGATTGCGCCGCCAACCAAGCCATCGCCGCCCAGGCCGCCACGTTCTGCGGCAGGCTGCGCGCATCGAGGCGCGCGAGGGTGTCGTCGGCGGTGTGGTGGACATCGAAGTAACGCGTGCCGTCCTGCGCCAGCGCGAGCGCGGGCCAGCGGTGGCGCCGCATCAGCACCGCCGCATCGGGGCCGGGGTTGGCCTCGTTGCGCGCGGCATCGGGGTGGGCGATGGCCAGTGGTGCGAGTACCTGGGCGATGGCTTCGACGGCCGGCAACGCCGCGGGCGCGACGCGGCTGCGCAAGGCATAGAGGCGGCCGGCGCCAAAGTCGCTCTCGGCGACAAGCTGGTGCGGCACGTCCTTGTAGCGGTTGCCATAGTCGAGTGCGCCGTCAAAGCCGTTCTCCTCGTTGCCGAAGAGCACGACACGGATCGTGCGCCGCGCCCGCAAGCCAGCCGCGGCAATCAGGCCCGCGGCGGCGCTGACGATGGCCACACCGGCACCATCGTCCTCGGCGCCCTGGCCCACGTCCCAGCTGTCGAGGTGGGCGCTGATGAGCACGACTTCGTGCGCGAGGTCGGTGCCGCGCCACTCGGCGATGACGTTGGCGGTCTGGGCCTCGACGCCGCTCTTGGCCTCGAGCTCGAAGTGCAGCCGCATCTCCTGGCCGGCGGCGTGCATCGCGGCCATGGCATCGGCGTCGGGCACCGAAACAGCGAAGGCGGGGATGGGCGGCACGGAGAGGTCGTAGCGCATGGCCCCGGTATGCGCCACAGGGGCCGCACTGCCAGTGCCGCCCATGCCGCTGGTGCCGCTCGTGCCGCTCGTGCCAATCGAGCGGATGGCCAACGCCACCGCACCGCGCTTGGCTGCCTCCACCGCGCCGTTGACGCGTGCGGCCACCGCGATGCCGTAGCCGCGCCCGTCGCGCGTGCGTTCAGTTCGCTGGTCGATGAAGACGATGCGGCCGCGTGCGCGTTCACTGGTATCGGCACGCAGCGCGGCGAGGTCGGCGTACCAGGCAATCGGCGCTTCGATGCCGCCGGCGGGCGCAGCGATGCTGTTGCCCAGTGCCGCCATCACAAGCGGCCGCGGCGCCGGCGACACCAGCCGTGCCGAGGCCGGGCCACGCTGCCATACGCGCAGCGGGAAGGCCTCGGCGCGGGCCTCTTCAAGCCTCAGCCCGCGCAAGGCGGCGAGCGCCCACGTCTGCGCCTTGGCATCGGCGGGCGAGCCGGCGGGGCGTGCACCGACCTCGGTGCACAGTTGCTGCAGCAGCCGCCAGGCCGTGCCATCGGCGATTCCGCGCTCGCGCAGCTGGCGCGCGTGAGCGAGGTCGGCCACGGTGTAGGGCAAGGCCGCATCACGCTCGGCCGCGCTTGGCGCAATTCCGGTTGGGGGTGGCGGTTGCGCCGCCAGGGGCGCCGTGCAACCACCCAGCGCCCAGGCGCTCCGGGCGCCGCCGATAGCGCGAACGGCACGGACGGCACTGACGGCACAGGCGGCACGGGCGGCACGGACGGCGCCAAGCACGCCGAGCGCACGCGCAACACCCGCGGCGCCGCGGGCAACCGCCCCGCCGATCAGCCTGCGCCGTTGCGCCGAATGCGACACGTGAGCCGCCGCGCTGGCTAGCGTGGCTAGCGCGCCACTGGCATGGCGAACTCCGCGCCCTTGGGCGTGCTGTCCGGCCAGCGCTGCATCACACTCTTTTGCCGCGTATAGAAGCGCACGCCTTCTTCGCCGTAGGCATTCATATCGCCGAAGAGGCTTCTCTTCCAGCCGCCAAAACCCTGCCACGCCATCGGCACCGGGATCGGCACATTGATGCCGACCATGCCCACCTGGATGCGGCGCGCGAACTCGCGCGCAGTGCCGCCGTCGCTGGTGAAGCAGGCCACGCCGTTGCCGAACTCGTGCTCGTTGACGAGCCGCACCGCCTCGGCCAGATCCTTGACGCGCATGCACGCGAGCACGGGGCCGAAGATTTCTTCCTTGTAGATGCGCATGCTCGGCTGCACGTGGTCAAAGAGCGTGCCGCCCGTGAAGAAGCCGTTCTCGAACCCGGCCACCTTGTGGCCGCGGCCGTCGACCACGAGCTTGGCGCCTTCTTCGACGCCGACACCGATCATCTTCTCGATGCGGTCGCGTGCTTCGCGCGTGACGATGGGGCCCATCTCGGCATCGGCCTCGAGGCCATTCTTGACCTTGAGCGCCTTGGCGCGCTGGGCCAGCACCGGCACGATCTTGTCGGCGACATTGCCCACCAGCACCGCCACCGAAATCGCCATGCAGCGCTCGCCGGCCGAGCCGTAGGCGCTGCCGATAAGCGCGTCCACCGTCTGCTCGAGGTCGGCGTCGGGCATCACCACCATGTGGTTCTTGGCACCGCCTAGTGCCTGCACACGCTTGCCGTGGCGCGCGCCGGTTTCATAGATGTATTGCGCGATGGGCGTGCTGCCGACGAAGCTCACCGCCTTCACGTCGGGGTGGGTGAGCAGCGCATCCACGGCAACCTTGTCGCCTTGCACCACGCTGAAAACGCCGTCGGGCAAACCGGCCTGTTTGAGCAGCTCGGCCATGAAGAGAGACGGGCTCGGGTCGCGCTCGCTGGGTTTCAGGACAAAGGCGTTGCCACAGGCCAGCGCCACCGGGTACATCCACATCGGCACCATGCAGGGGAAGTTGAAGGGCGTGATGCCGGCCACGACGCCGAGCGGCTGCCTCAGCGTCCAGTTGTCGATGCCGGCGCTGGCCTGGTCGGAGAAATCGCCCTTGAGCAGCTGCGGAATGCCGCAGGCGAACTCGACGATGTCGATGCCGCGCGTGACCTCACCTTGAGCATCGCTGAAGACCTTGCCGTGCTCGGCGGTGATCATTGCGGCGAGCGTGTCACGGTGCTGGTTGAGCAAGGCGAGGAAAGCGTTGAGCACGCGCGCGCGGCGGATCGGCGCCATGTCGCCCCAAGCCGGCTGCGCCGCCTTGGCTTTCGCGACCGCCGCGGCCACGTCGGCCTCGCTGGCCAGCAGTACCTGGCGCGCGGCCGCGCCGGTGGTCGGGTTCCAGACGGTCTGCGTGCGCGTGCCGGTGCCGCGTACGGGGCCGCCGTCGATCCAGTGGCCGACGTCGGTGGTCTTTGTGAAAGCTTCGGGGGCGCCCATGGTGCTGGTCTCCTGTGGCGGGGGATGGGATCCCGCCAGTCCAGGGGCCAGTCTAGTGCGCGGCGGGCCGGCTGTGGCCGGTCGGTGTGGCCTCAGTTTGAACTCCACCCTGACAAGTCGCACTCCGCAACCACCTGGATTGCAAACCGAGGCTCTGCGGACCGGTCCGCTGCCTCGCGTTGCGGGGCTGGAGCGGCTCAGGGCACGGAGGCAGGGATCAGCCGTTCCGCGAGCGCGCGGATCGAGGCCTTGAGCTGCGCCCACCCGACATCGGACTGGATATCCACACCTCCAAAGATGCGGATGCGGCGTGCGCGCAGGATCAGGTACTGCACGCCGGCCGCGAGCAGCAGCGTGACTCCGTGCAGATGAGGTGCCTGCTCGAAGGCGGCGCCACCGAGCACGCGCGCGGCCTCGGCGCCCCACTGCTCGCGCTCGGCCTCGAGGATGGTGGTGAGCTCGTTGCGCTCCTCCACCTCGGCCGCGAGCACAGCCAGCGTGAGCGGCCGCTGCCGGAGTTCATCAATGAAGTGCTCGAAGAAGCGCGCCCACCGTTCGGCGGCAGGGCGCTGCAGGAATCCTTCGCCCTCGTGCTGCAGCAGGTCGGCCACGCGGGGCCAGAAGCGCCCGCTCGCCCCCCAGGCGCGCAGGAGTTCGGGCAGGCCGCCGAAGTAGCGGTAGATAAGCACCTTGTCGACGCCCGCCTGGCGCGCGACGCTGCCCACGCCCAACGCCTTGAAACCGTCGCGCGCCAGCACCTCGCCCACCGCGGTGAGCAGGCGTTCCTCTGTGGCGGCGCGGTCGCGCGGCCGCGGCACCGCGTGCCCCGCCTGGCCCACCTTCGCGGTGCCGCGGCGACTTGCCATCAGCCGCGCAGGTGAGCCTGCAGGCCGCGCCTAGGCGCCGGCCCGGCGCTGGCGGCGTGGCCGACGCGCGCCCACATCTGCACCGTCTGCCGCGGCGGTGCCGCACCGAGCAGGCGGTGGATGTCGGCATACGGACCGGCCACCTCCGCATACTCCTGCAGCGCCTGCGACAGCGGCTGCATCACCAACCCGGCCGCGGTGCCGGCGAGTTGCACACGCGCATAGGCGCGGCCGGCGTTGACCTGCGTGGCGCGTTGATTGCCCTCGCTGGTGAGCCACAGGAAGGCCGCGGTGGAGTCCATCTTCTGCGCGAAGTCCTTGATCTGGCTGCGCACGGCGTAGCTGTCGGGGCCGGGGGCGCTGTCGCGGCTGAAGAGACCGAGCTTGTCGAGCGCGACCACCATCGGGTCGAGCAGCGTGAGGCCGTCGCGATGCTTCACCACCTCGGCCGCGCCGACGCGCATGACCTTCAGCGACTCGACAAAGGTGCGCGGCGTGATCAGTTCGATGCGCCAGGCCTCGTTGGCGATGGCGCGGTGGCGGCCGAGTGCCGCCGTATCCGAGGCATCGATATGGCCGACCTTCATGCCCTGCGGCCGCGCCGCCTCGGCCATCGCCTGCCAGGCCCCGGCCGCGATGGTGCGCTTCGGATCGTAGGCGGCGCGATTGGTGTGGCGGCGCCTGATCTGCGCGAAGAGCGCATCCCGCGCCACCGCCGCGTCGGGCGTGACGCGGATGCGCGCCACCGGGCGCGTGTCGAGCTTTTCCGGGCCCGGAGCGCCCTCGGGGAAGAGCTGGATCGCGGCGCGCTGGCCGCGCTCACGCAACGCGATGTCGAGCAACTCGATGAAGGTGCCCTGGCTCATCATGATCTGGCGCGAGAGCGGGTCGGTCTCGGGAAGCAGGCGGGCAAGGTCGCAGCGCAGCTCGATCTCGCCTGGGCGCGAGATGTCCACCAGCCAGGACTGCAGGTTGTGCGAATGCGGGGCCAGCACCGCGAACGAGAGCGCCCAGAGCCGGGGATCCCCCGCCGCAGGGCCGCCCGGAACTTCGCGGCCGGCCTCCGCCCAAGCGGCGACGGCCTCGGCGGGCATCCCGGCACTGCAGCCGGCGAGGCCGGGGCCGAGGATCACGCCACTGCCCAGAAGTTGCACGAAAGCCCTGCGCTGCATGGTCGGCTCCTTGTCACTACGTGGTGACATCGTAAGTCACCCCTAAGTGACAAGTCAAGTGACAAGTCAGGCGATCGGGGCTGGGCGAAACACGAGCGCGACGCGGCCGGCGAGTGGACCGCAAAAAAGCGGCCCACTGCATTGCTGCAGCGGGCCGTTCAAGTCCTTCAAAAAGGACGTCGTTGGGACCGGGAGCCGGTGCCACTTGCTGTGGTGGCACTGCGGGCAGGTCGCGATCGTGCGGAAGACGTTGCAGGACAATCCGCGAAGCACAACCTCGACGAGCCAATCTAGCGGCCCGCCCCTTGCCGGCCCACCCCCTGGGCAGATGGCACGGGGGTTCGCACCACACCCATGCGTGATCTTTCCGACACCGAAGTGACGCGCCTGCAGACGCTGCTGGACGAGCTGGGCGACGCTGAGCCCACCCTGGCACCGCTGGATATCAGCGCGCTGGACGGTTACCTTTGCGGTGTGCTGCTGCAGCCGCACCCCGTTGCAGAGGTCGATTGGCTGGGCCACGTGCTCGATGCCGAGGGCCGCGCACTTCCCCCCACGGCCGCGGGCCGGATGGGGCCATTGGTGGCCCTGGTTCGCCAACGGCATGTCGTGTTGGCCAGGGCCATCGGGTTGCGGCAATGGTTCGACCCATGGATATTCGAACTCGGGGCCTCCGAGCCCCGCACGGCTGCGGCCAGCCACCAGATGGCGTCGTGCAGCGAGTCCGTGCTGCCCTGGGTTGCCGGTTTCGCACTCGCCGCCGAGAAGTTCCCTGCCCTGATGCGCCATGACCCGCGGGCCTTGGCCGAACCCCTGGCCTTGCTGTACCTGCACTTCGACGAAAGCGACCTCGAAGGCCTGGACGACGAGCCCGTACTTGCCGCCGCCCTGGCCGAGACCGAGCCCCCCGCCGATCTCGCCGAAGCCGCCGAAGACCTCGTGCGCGCGGTGCTTTTGCTGGCCGACGTCAGCCGGCCGCCGCCGACGCAGGCGCCCCGAACAGCGCCCTCGCGTGCAAGCCCAGGCCCTGTGCCACGCTCGAAAAGCGCTCGCCCTGCACGCGCTCGGCGCGGCTGAACCCTGCCGCGATGCGCTGCACGAGTGGCGCCAGCCCGGTGGAGCCGCCGGTGAAGTAGATCGCGTCGACGGCCGCGGCCCCCACGCCGGCCAGGCGCAGCGTCTCGTGGGCGGCCGCGACGATGCGCTCGAAGTCGCCCCGCAGCACGGCCGTGGCGGCCGCTTCGTCGAAGTCCACCGCCAGATGTGGCTCCCACAGGTCGAGATCGATGCGAGTCCTCGCTGACTCCGCCACGGCGATCTTGGCCGCCTCGGCTGCCGCGGCCAGGGCGTGCCCCAGGCGCCTCGTGAGCACCGCCAGCAGCCGCTGGTGGTGGCGGCGATCGGCGTACCAGGTGTGCATGGAGCGCAGCTCGGCGACGCGCGCCGGGTTGTAGAGCGTGTTGATGAGGTGCCAGGTGGCGAGCTCAAAGTAGATGCCGCTGGGCACCTCGCGCGGCGTCTCGCCGGCGCGTGCCGGCCGCAGCGCGCCGTAACCGGCCAGCGGCAGGATGCTCGCCAACTCGACCCGGCGGTCGAAGTCGGTGCCGGCCACGTGCACACCATGGTTGCCAAGGATGTCTTCGCGGCGATCGATGCGCCCGCGCCGCGCCGGGCCGATGCGGATCAGCGAGAAGTCGGAGGTGCCGCCGCCGATGTCGGCCACCAGCACGAGCTGCTCGCGCGTGGCGCGGCTCTCGAGGTCGAGCGCGGCGGCGATCGGCTCGTACTGGAAGTGCACCTGCTTGAACCCCACCTGCTCGGCGGCACCGCGCAGAGCGGTCTCGGCCTGTGCGTCGCGCGCGGGGTCATCGTCGACAAAGAACACCGGGCGGCCGAGCACCACGCGTTCGATGGCGGCGCCGGCCTCGGCCTCGGCCATGCGGCGCAGGTGCCGCAAGTAGCCCGCCACCACGTCGCGGTAGCGCACTGAGCGACCGCCACCGATGTCGGTGTGCTGGTCCAGCAGCGCTGAGCCGAGGATGCTCTTCATCGAGCGCATCAGGCGTCCGTCCTGGCCATCGACATATGCGGCCAGCGCGACACGGCCATAGTGGCGCTGCGCCTCGCGCTCGCCAGACGGTGTGTCAGAGCGATAGAACACCGCCGTCGGCATGGTGCGAAAGCCAGGCTCGAGCTCGACCAGACGCATCGCTGCCTGCGCACCGGCACATGCCTCCGACAGCCCGGCCGGCAATGCCACCGCGGAATTGGAGGTACCAAAGTCGATGGCGACGTAGCCACCTTGCATCGCCCGCTCCATCGAAAGGGGGGCGGATTCTAGACAGGCCGGGATGCTTCGCGTCGGAGGGATGCCGATGTGAAGTGCGGCACATCAACCCCCCTACTTCGCGTGTTCAGTTTGGGGCGCTTCGGGCGAAACTCCGAACAGAAGCAACGCCACGTGGTGCCCTCATGAACAAGCCCGCCAATTCGACCCGCTGGTATCAGCCCTTCCGCCGGGTCGAGGCGCGTCCGCAGGACGATCCGGCTGATCTGGGCACCTGCTTCGGTCTCGAGTTGACCCTGGCTTGCGAGCCGGCCCCGACCAAGACCGGTGCGACGCGCCGCGCCGGCTGGATGCAGCGTCTGACCTCGAAGCGCCGCGCCGCTGTCTGACCCACCGCAAGCCCGCTGAACTTCAAGCGCGCTTTCCCGTCCAGCACACAAGCCGCGTCGCGCTGGCGACCACGGCCGCCCGCTTGAGCGGGGTCAGAGATAGGTCAGAGATCGATCATCCGTTGTGGATCGAAGCCATCTGCCTCGCCCTTGGCCCGCATGCCGCGCGCCTGACAGACCACGCGTGTGGGCCGGCGCCCAGGGCGGGACACGGTGTAGTCGTGGCGACAGTGCAGATGGCCATGCAGCCACAGGTCGGCGCGAGGCAGCAGGTCGTCGTCGGCGTTGCAAAAACTCGCCGTGCCGGGTTGAGCGCCGTAGCGCGGGTCGGCGCTGGCCAGGCTCGGGCCGAAATGGGTGATGACGATGGTCGCGTCCCAACGACCCTGCGGCGTGCGCGCCAGTTCACCTTCCAGCCAGGCCCGGCAGGCCAGGCCCTCTTCGCGCAGCGTAGGCGCGTCCAGCGGCACACTGCCGCGCCGCGCACCCATGAGGCGCAGGAAGTAGCGGGCGGAGCGCATGGCGCGCTCGCGCTGCGCCTCACCGAAGAGGTCGAAGTCGCTCCAGCGCGGAGTGCCGACGAGGCGAAAGCGCCGGCCGTCTGCGCCTTGCACCTGCACTACCTCCCGGTGCAGGAGAGTGAACCCATGGCGCGCGCACAGGGCCCGGAAAGCCGGTAGGGCGCGCGATATGTCGCGCCCGTCAAACTCATGGTTGCCCGGCACCACGAAGACCGGTACGGGCCACCCCGCAAAGCGCGAATAGGCCGCCCATGTGGCGTCGATGTCGCCTGCCAGCACCAGTATTTCGGCCCCTGGTAGCGGTACGGGCTCGAAGTTCTCGGTCTCGAGGTGCAGGTCCGAGAGCAACTGCAGCTTCATGGGCCGCAGCCGCGCAAAGTCATGGCCGAGACCCAGGATGCCGGGGTGAGCGGCGGTTGGATTTGCGCCAAACCAGGCAGGCGCTCAGGCCGCGAGCCGCTGCTCGATCGAGGCCTTCGTCGCCGCAAGCTGGGCCGGAAGGTGATAGGACAACTGCTTGAAGAGCTCTTCGTGCAGCTTCAGCTCCTGCTGCCAGGCAGCACGGTCGATGCCGATCACGCTTTCGAACTGCTCGCGCGTGAAGGGCAGGCCCTGCCAGCGCAGGTCTTCGTAGCGCGGGCTCACACCGAACACGTTCTCGACGCCGCCCGCGCGGCCCTCAAGGCGGCCGAGCATCCACTCGAGCACGCGCATGTTCTCGCCATAGCCCGGCCAGGTGAATTTGCCGTCGGCGCCCTTCCTGAACCAGTTCACGCAGTAGATGCGCGGCAGCTTCGCGCCTGATTTCTCCAGCTTCGCGCCGAGGTCCAACCAGTGCTGGAAGTAGTCGCTCATGTTGTAGCCGGCGAAGGGCAGCATCGCAAACGGATCGCGCCTCACGACGCCCTGCGCACCGCCGGCCGCCGCGGTGGTCTCGCTGCCCATGGTGGCCGCCATGTAGACACCTTCGGCCCAGTCGCGCGCTTCGGTCACCAGGGGCACGGTGGTGCTGCGTCGGCCGCCGAAGATGAAGGCGTCGATGGCCACACCCTGCGGGTCGTCCCACTGGTGGTCGAGCACGGGGTTCATCGTGGCGGCCACGGTGAAGCGGGCGTTCGGGTGCGCGGCCGGGCGCGGCTTGCCGTTCGCCTCGGGGTGGGCCTTGGCGATGTCGGTGGTCCAGTGGCGGCCCTGCCAGTCGACGAGGTGCGCGGGCGGCTCGTCGGTCATGCCCTCCCACCACACGTCGCCCTCGTCGGTGAGCGCGACGTTGGTGAAGATGACGTTGCCCTTGAGCGAATCCATGCAGTTTGGATTCGTGTGGTAGTTCGTGCCCGGCGCGACACCGAAGTAGCCCGCCTCGGGGTTGATGGCGTAGAGGCGACCGTCGCTGTGCGGTTTGATCCAGGCGATGTCGTCGCCGATGGTGGTGACCTTCCAGCCCTCGAAGCCCTCGGGCGGCACCAGCATGCTGAAGTTGGTCTTGCCGCAGGCGCTGGGGAAGGCCGCGGCAACGTGGTACTTCCTGCCCTGCGGGCTCGTCACGCCCAGGATCAGCATGTGCTCGGCCAGCCACCCCTGCTCGCGACCCATGGTGCTTGCGATGCGCAGCGCAAAGCACTTCTTGCCCAGGAGCGCGTTGCCGCCGTAGCCCGAGCCATAACTCCAGATCTCGCGCGTGGCCGGGTAATGCACGATGTACTTGAGTTCATTGCAGGGCCAAGCCACGTCTTTCTGGCCTGCGCCTTCCTTGTTCACCAGCGGCGCGCCCACCGTGTGCACACAGGGCACGAAGGTGCCGTCGTCGCCCAGCACGTCCAGTGCGCCGCGCCCCATGCGGGTCATCACGCGCATGCTCACCGCCACGTAAGGACTGTCGGTCAGCTCCACGCCGATGTGCGAGATATGGCTGCCCAGCGGCCCCATCGAAAACGGCACCACATACATCGTGCGGCCGCGCATGGTGCCGCGAAACAAGGGCGCGGGGCCGCCCGGGCGGCCGGTCTGCAGCAGCTCGCGCATTTCGGCCGGGGCCATCCAGTTGTTGGTGGGGCCCGCGTCTTCCTGGCGCTCGGTGCAGATGTAGGTGCGGTCTTCGACGCGCGCCACGTCGGCCGGATCGCTGCGGGCGAGGTAGCTGCCGGGGCGCAGCTTGGGGTTGAGCTTCGTCAGCGTGCCCGCGGCGACGAGCTGGTCCACGAGGCGCTGGTACTCGGCTTCGCTGCCATCGCACCAATAAACTTCGCTGGCTTCGGTGAGGGCGGCCACCTCCGCCACCCACTCCACGAGGCGGGTGTGCTTGACGTAGGCGGGCACATTCAGGCGCAATCCCTCCAGCGCGGGACGGTTCATCTTGGAAGCTCCGATCATGGACATGGTGAGAACGACGAAGAGACGGGATGGGGCGAATCTCGTCACGCGTGCTGACCGACCGCCGGTCGAACCGCCCGCGAAACGGGGTTCGCCCCATGCCGCCCCGGGTGTCGGGCGGGCCGGCTTTCCGGCCCCCTTTGCCTGGGAGGGACAGGCATTCTCAAGGCAATGTTCCCAGGCCGTAACCGCCGCAGGCCGGGGGGCCATGCGTTTTCCGTATGGCTTTATGCGCAAGACCTGGGGCTGTCGATGAGGGTGCTGCAAGTCTGCACAGGCACTGCGAAGGAAGTCACGATCGGCCTGCGGCGCATCTTGACCGCCATCGGCAAGCTGCCCCGCGAGGGTGCTGTAGGCGTCGGCCCGCTCGGCCTGGCGGGCGATGAACAGGCCGACCCGAGCGTGCACGGCGGCCTAAGCAAGGCTGTCTACGCCTATCCCGTTGAGCACCACGCCTTCTGGCGCACTGTGCGCGCGCAGGCGGGTGTCTCGTTGTGGGACGAGCCGGTGCCTGTGGGGCTGTTCGGCGAGAACCTCGTCCTCGAGGGCGTCACCGAGGACAAGCTGTGGATCGGCGACCGCCTTCGGCTGCCGCATTGCACGCTGACAGTCAGCGAGCCGCGCTTGCCCTGCTTCAAGTTCAACGCGGCGATGGGTTTTGCCCAGGCCACCAAGCTGATGGTGCAGTCAGGCTACTGCGGGGCCTATCTGGCCGTGCTGGATGCTGGCCAGGTACAGGCCGGCGATGAGTTCGAGGTGCAACCGGGCCCGCGCGAGGTGAACCTGCGCGAGTTGTTCCGCTCCCGTGCCCGCGGCTGAATGCGCGCGGCAGGCCGCAGGACGGGGCGGTGAGCCGCTCAACCTTGACTCGGCTGGCACTACCGCTGCCCCATGGGCCGCCGCCGCGCAATCTCCCAGCGGAAAAGCGGCCCGGTCAAGGTCAGCACCACCACGTAGCGCGTGACGTGGAATGCCGTGACCACCGGCACGCCGAGCTGCAAC
>JANNRI010000248.1:0-9700 GCA_031401195.1 Burkholderiales bacterium | reverse complement strand
CCAGCGGCACCACCAGCGCGCGCAGCTTGGCGTTGGGTGCCAGCACACCGTGGAAGCGGATGAGGTGCAATCGCGGGCGTGGCACCAGCGCGGCCAGTCGCTGCATGAACTCCAGCGGCGACATCACCAGATGCGTGGTGCTGAGCCCGGACACAAACAGTCCGGTGGACTGTTTGTGCCTGGCGAAGGGCCCGGCCACTGGCCGGGCGCGGCGTGCAAGGCCGTCGCGCCAGGGCGTCTTGAGCTTGAGCACCACCTGCCCGGCGGCGTTGGTTTGCACCCGTTCGTTGGCCAGCGCCGGGCGGCTGATGTAGCGGCACAGTTGCTCCAGCGCCTGGCGCTCGTCAGCGCCGCAGCGCACGGCGGCGTGCAGGCTGAACCCGTCAATGTCAGCGCACAGTGTTTGCTTGAAGTCCGTCTGCCGGGGCATCACGCCTTGCAGCGTCAGCACCTTCTGGCCGGCGCGCGGACCGAAGGCGATGCGGTAAGTGCACGCCGCGGCCTGCAGCGGCCTGAGCACGCGGGCCTCGTCCGAATCACCGTCGGTGTCGGCCATGTAGGTCGAACCCTCCTGCCTATCGGTGAGCTGCCTGCCAGCCACCATATCGGCGACCTCAGCTGGCCGCCAGGCTCACTCCTCAGTGGAGTGTGGCGTCCGGCTCCAGGCTCATACCTCGTTGGACAAGACTCCGGCTTCCCATTGATGCCAATGCGGCATACATTTACGGTCCGCAGAGGCAGGCCATCGACAAGGAGGCCACTATGGACAACGGCAAAACGACACGCCCAGGGTCTGGAATGCTCAAGCTTCTTGTCGCTGTGCTGGGTGCAGTGGGACTGTTGGGGCCGGCGGCGGAGGCTAAGACCAGCGTGGCGCTTGAGCGCGCCGCGCTCGAGGCGCGCGTCGATGCTGTGCGCCAGATCCTGCGCGTCGAGGACGAAGATGGGCCAGCCGGTAGTCCTATAGCCCAGTGGTACAACTGGGGCAATTGGGGCAACTGGAACAACTGGCCGAACTGGGGCAACTGGGCCAACTGGTTCAATCGCTGAGCGGTGAAGCTGCGATCTTTGTTCGTCGGCCGCTGCGTCTTCCCTTGAACGGACGCTGCGTTGCCATGGTGAACGGCACGGTAGTGCGCTGGTTGGCCCGCCGATCACTGCCGGAGTCGGCGCCACCACCCGCCTTCAACCCCGCGGAGTTCGAGCCGGCGCTGCAGACGCGGCTGCTCGTACTGCAGCCCACTCCGTTCTGCAATATCCGTTGCGACTACTGCTATTTGCCGGACCGCGATTCGAAGGCGCGCATGAGCCTGTCGACCGTGCGTCAAGCCGTGCAGCGGCTGGCGGACGACGGCCTGCTCGGCCCGTCGCTGACTGTGGTCTGGCATGCCGGCGAGCCGCTGGCCATGCCGATCGAGTTCTACGAGGCGGCTTTCGAGGCAGTCCACCGTGTTGCTGGCTCAGTCTGCACCGTGTCGCATTCGATACAAACCAACGCGATGATGATCGACGACGCATGGTGCGCTTTGTTTCTGCGCCACGGCGTTCGGGTCGGCGTCAGCGTCGACGGTCCGGCGGATCTGCACGATGCCCACCGGCGCACGCGCCATGGCCACGGCACACACGCGCGCGTGCTACGCGGTATGGCTCGGCTGCGCGAATATGGCATCCCGTTCCACGCGATTGCGGTCGTCACTGCGCACGCTCTCGGCCGCGCGGATGACTTTGCGCGCTTTTTCGAAGAGCAGGGCGTGCAGGAGGTGGGCTGCAATTTCGACGAGGCCGAGGGGCAATACGCCAACTCCAGCATCGCCGGACACGAAGCATCGCATGGCGATTTCCTGAAGCGGCTGTTCGAGAGGTCGGTGGGCAGTGGCGGCCTGCTGCGCGTGCGTGAACTGGTCGTCGCCACTCAGCTTGTCGCCGCTCCGCTGCCGCGCAACCGCTGGCGCGGAAGCGAGACACCCGACAATGCCCAGGTACTGCCCTTCGCCATCGTCAACGTGTCGTGGAACGGCGACTTCGGCTGCTTCTCGCCCGAACTGCTGGGCCAGCCGTCGCAGGAGTTCGCTGGCTTTGTGCTCGGCAACGTCGCGCGCGACGGTTTCTTCGAGAGCGCAGGCCGCGAGCCTTTCGTCAGCCTGTGGGCTGCGATCCGTCGCGGCACCGAAGCCTGCCGGCGCGACTGCGCGTACTTTGGCTTCTGCGGCGGTGGCTCGCCGGTGAACAAGCTGTATGAGAACGGGGATCTGGCAAGCGCAGAGACGCTGTACTGCCGCAGCATGGTCAAGCGGCCGTTCGACCTGGTGCTGGCACGGGCTGAAGCAATCAGCGCCGGCAGGGGCATCTGATGGCGGTCAAGAAGGTCTTCGTCAGCAGTACGACAAGCGACCTGGTGCAGTATCGTGAAGCCGCACGCGATGTCATTGCCAAGGTGACAGAGTTGTTCGGTGGCCACTTCGTCCTGGTACCGGTGGCGATGGACACACAGATGCAGGACGCCGAGCGCACAACCCCACTGGATGTAAGCCGAAGCTGGGTGCGAGAGAGCGACTGGGTCGTGCTGATCGTCGCCTGGAACTACGGCTGGATCCCCCCTGGGCAGACCTGCAGCGTAGCCGAGTCGGAGTACAAGGAGGCCATCGACAAAGGCAAACAATGCTTCGTCTATCTGCCGGGCGAAGTGACGGATCCTCCAGAGTTCAAGTATCGATCGAAAGAGATTGTCGAACGCAAAGACCTGACTGACTGGCGCGGCCACCCTGATGGCCGCGCGCAAGAAGCCGGACTGAACAAATTCAAGGCAGCGCTGCGGGACAACAAGCGTTTCGACCTCTTCCGCAACATCGAGGACTTCCGAATCAAACTGAACAGCGCACTGATCCAGAAGATCACCAATGAGCTGTTCAAGACTCTCGGCCCCGAGATCGTGGCGCTGGGATTGCAGCCGCCGCTGCAGGCTTGTATTCGCGAGGTCAAGACTCTGGCGCGGTTGAAACGCTTGCACGACAGACTGCATCGGATTCGGCAGTCCGGCATCCGCCGCTGGCGCGAGAGCCTACTCATGAGCTGGCCCGAAGACGGCAACCCTCCTTGGCAGAACGAAAGGGAGTACCTGCTGGGCCTGCCGGTCATTCGTGAACTCATCGGCAAGATCGGTGAACTTGTCGCTGAGTTGCCGGAAGAGCTGCGCAAGTCGCTCCCCCACCTCAAGCAGGTCGTGGATCACAAATTCCCTACAGTCCCGGAGTGCGGCAAACAGTCCTTTTCAGACTCAACCGAGGTATTTGCCTCACGTGTGCAAAAAGCCTTCAGCGGATGCAATTTGCAGATGAGGTTCCGTGCGCAACTGCTGGACCAGGAATATGAGGGCCTGACCAACAGGACGCGCAAGGCGCTCAAACTCAAGCAGGTCTTGCCCAAACGCGAGGATCCGTTGCGCTCCGAGCTGGATCGCTCGACGCAATTCCACCAGCGTCTACAGCAGGTACTGCAGAACCACTATAAATGGCAGGAAATACATGACGAGTTGGAGCGCATCGACAGCGGCATCGAGAGTGATGGGCCCTCTGACGACGAAGTGAAACTGAACAGTCGCAAACTGGCGTTTCGGCGTGCGGTGGCGGGCCTTGCCGAGTCCGGTGGCGCTGAGATTCGAGAGCTTTTGGCGGCAGCCACGAACATGGTGACACCGGAGGAAGCAGAGCGATTGAAGCTTTGGCCAGGGCTGACTCTAAAGGTGAGCGAGCACTTGGACGCCTTCATCAAGTTACCTGAAGTGGGCCACTACGAGGGTTTTCGAAAGCACTTCGACGACCTGTTCTTCGAGATTGACACTGAGACACTGCGAGCCGTGGAAACCTCCGAACACAGGGTCAGGGCGATCGAGGCTGGCCTGCAGGGCAAGGACGTCGTGCCGGTCACGATCCCGGGCGTTCTGTAACTCATGGGGACAGGCGATGACTGCACTCACATTGCCCGAGTTGACCAACGCCGGGAATGCGCTTGAAGTGCGCTTCAAGGAGTTGGCTGCGGATACGCGCTCCCCGGACTTCATTGCCTTGGTGGCCGACCTGCACCGCTGGCTGAGGGATTGCGTCGACCATGGTCGCTACCTGCCGGCCGGCACGCCCGAGCGGCGCACACTGCAGGGGCAGGTCGACTACTGGACGTCCCGCCTGCTACGCACTGGCCACGCGTTCGACGATATCGACCGCATCGCGGCCTTCGACTCGGCCGCTGGCCGCGTGCTGCCAGACGCATTATTCCCCTACCACGGCTTGCTGGCGGTCACCGACGCCGGCAGCAAGCTGTTTTTCGGGCGCGAGGAGCAGACACAGGAGTACGCGAACGATCTGGAGGATCACTGCGCGCTACTGATTCAAAGCGAATCGGGTGGTGGCAAGTCTTCGGTGGCAATGGCCGGTGTGCTGCCCGAACTGAGGCGGCGCCACGCCGACTGGCTGGTGTTGCCTCGTGTAGCACCGGGTATGCGCCCGGCCGACACGCTGCGCGCCGCGCTCGCCGCCCTGTTAGCTACGCCGGCCAGCACAGACGGCCGCCTAGATGCAGCGACCGTGCAGGCCGCCCTGGCCGGGCGCACGCTGCTCGTCTATGTGGACCAGCTCGAGGAACTCCTGACGATGTGCGCCGACGTGCACCAGCAAGCCGAGTTCAGCGAACTGCTTGCGGCGCTCACGCAGGCGGGCGATCTGCGGCTGCTCGCCACGCTGCGCATCGACCACTACGATCGATTGGCGCAATCGGCCTCTTGCCACCAGCTGTTCACGTTGTTCGCTCGAGCCGGGTCGGTGAAGACGCTCCTGCCAATGAGCCTCGCGCAGATTCGAAGCGTCATCCTGAAGCCGGCCGAGACGGTGGGGCTGCGCTTCGTGCCGGCGTCCATCGTCGAGACGCTGGCGAGCGAGAGCGCCAGCACGCCAAGTGGGCTGCCACTGTTGCAGTTTGCACTGCAGCGGCTATGGGATGAACGGCCGACCCGGGAGGGCGTGCCGCTCGACTTGATTACCAAAGAGACCTACGCCAAGCTGCCAACGTTGCCCACCGCGCTCAGCTCGGTCGCCGAGCGTTACTACGACGAGATAGTCCAAGAAGGGCTGGCTGATGCCTGCAAGCGCCTGATGCTGGAGTTGACGGTGATCGACGAGCGGCTCGAGGTGCCACTGCGCCGGCGGCGCGCCGAGAGTGAACTGATAGACGTGTTCGTGCTTGCCGGCCTGGCCAGCGGGGAGCAGGCGCGAAAGGTGATCGACGGTCTCGTCGCGCAGAGGCTGATCGTGCGCACCGGAGAGGGCGACGCGCGCCAGATCGAGGTTGCTCACGAAGCATTGTTCCGCAGTTGGCCCCGCTTCCAGGACTGGATCCACAGCGACGAGGTGCGCACGACGTTGCGCGAAGCCAAGCAGATTGCGCGTGACGCGCTGCTGTGGGAGCAGGGCGTGCGCTCACCGGACCTGCTGAATCTGCGCGGCGCGCCGCTGGACAAGGCCCTCGGCCATCGTCGCGCCTACTGGCTCGATCCTCAGACCGCGACCTACGTCGATGCCTGCGAGGCTGCCGCGCTGCAGCAAGCAAAGCGGGATGCCGACGCACTTGAGGCGATGCGGCTGACACGACGAGGCGCGAAGCAGACGCGCTGGATCCTGGCGTTTGGTGGCCTCGTCGTAGCGGTCCTGGCGCTCATTCTCTGGTACCGAGAGGATGCAGCAAAACGAGACGCCGAAGCGGCCATCGCGATGGAGGGTGAAAGGAGAGCTGCCGCCGACAAGCTGGCGCAGGAGAAAGCCATCGGCGCCGCCAACGCTGTCACGTCGGCGGTACGCAACCTCAAGCCGCTGGACGCGCTCGATCTGGCCTACACGCTGCAACAACACAAGGGCTCGCTGGAATCGCTGGCGCACGCGATCGACCGTTTGGCTGGGGGTGTCCTGGTTGGAGAGCGAAAACACGGCGGCGCATACCTGACGGCCAGTGGCCAAGCTGCGGTTCAACTCGCTCGCAATGACCAGGGTGACGTGAGCATGGCGTACATCCTGCCGCTGGGCGCAGGCCAGGCGCCCGGGGCCGCACCCGTTTCGATCCGGCTAGACGCGGATCCGCATGACCAGCTGATCGCGCTGGACGTCGGCCCGCGCATCACGGGCAGTGGCGAAGCGCGTTTGGCGATCGCCAACTTCGTCCGAAGAGAGGCAAGAGGAACGACCGACACGGTGCGCGAGCTGACACGCATGCTGGTGTACCGGATCGAACCAGGCAAGCCCGCCCTTGCGGTCGCTGACCGACCGTATGGGAAGAGCACGACGGGATCCTCGGATATCGCGTTCGATTCCTCGGGTCTCGGAACCGCTGTCACTGCCTTGCAGGGGAGTGAGCCGAGTTCATTGACCAGCGAAGTATTGCGTTGGAGTACGCCGGATGGCAACCCTGAACGCGTGGCGTTGGTGCCCGGTGGCGGTCGGCTGGTGACGGCCGTGGCGTTCGGAGGTGTTGACGGCCAACAGCTCATCACGGGGCGGTCGGACGGCAGCGTCGAATGCGCAGGTGGCCGCGCTATTGCCGGGGCCGACACGTCAACCGTGCGGTCGCTTCGCGGGGCTGCAGGCACGACGCAGTACGTCGCACTGCACGAGTCGCGCACGCTGACTGTAGGCGACTGCCAGGATCGCAAGGCTTTCGAGCTGGAAAAGGGTTCCACAGGCCCACGGAACCTCTTGCTGCATGCGGCCGGCAAGACCGGCGGCGCGATATTGACTTATACGCTTGACGGCAAGCTCAGATGCATTCGCGTATCCGGCGGTCGCAACCTGGGTAGGTGTTGGGGCAACGATCTTGCTGCGGATCAGGCAGTTCCTGCCTTCGGCGTTAGTCGGAATCTGCTCGGCTATCGGGCGTTGACGGACAACGCTGAGCCACTACTCATGTTCTTCGACGCCAGTGCCACTGCAAGCAGGCAGGATGGTCGATCGACGCCAAAGGGCATGCCGACGGCGCGGCGGACCCCGAACAATCTCAATTTGGTCGCCGCATCGCCGAATGGGGAGTACAGCGTCAAACTCGAGGTAGGCGCCGGCAATGCGCCGGCGAGTGTGCTGCGTCGAGACGCCAGCGATAAGACCCCTCTGCGCGTACCTGTGGCCAGCCCCGAGCGGTTGGCGGTGAACGATCAGGGTATTGCAGTGGTGCTCTCCGGGCCCATCGGGAGGACCATCAGCCATTCAATCAGCTCCATCAGCGCGGCGGGAGTTTTGGGCACCCCCACGGACATGGGTTTCAGGGCCACCTGTTTGAAAATGTCCCCCGATGGCGCGCGCGCGCTGGTGGCGGGCGAACGCTGGGAAACCAGTGTGGCGGCGATTGCGGCCGACGGCACCAAGTTAGTCGCGTCTCGCGACGGTGGCAACCGCCGGGGTGCAAGCGTGTCGGCCTGCGCAATCGGTGACGGCGAGAATGCGACGATGGTACTGGCGTCGCGTGACGGCGAGGTTCTGCAACATGCGCCCGACAGCCAGGACTGGAGGTCGGTCAGCGAGTTGATCGCCTTTCGCCTTGGCGTCGCGGCACTCGACGTCTCCATCGACGCGGCTTCGCGCTTCGTGGCGGTAGTCGGCGAACGGTTGACGGCAAACTGTCAGAACGGCATGGACGGTCACCCGCTGCGCATTTGGGACTTAAAAGGCAAACGTCCGGATATTCCCGTTGCGAGCACCTGTCTACCTAGTTTTGTGCAGGCCATAGGAGCGCTGCAAGTCGCCAATGAGCGCTGGGTACTCCCGGTCTACGAACTGCGCGACAGACAGTTGTCACGCTTCGACTACCCCTGCCTAGCATGCGAAGGCCGAGACGGGCAGGATGCGATGGCTGCGCGGTTGAAGGACGCTGCCGCCCGATTCCAGGTCAAACTCTTGGACAGTGATCGAAGTGTCAAGATTTATGGCTTCGCGCCATGATGTCACCGGCCCGCCGCGGTCTTTGTCAGACCCCCGCTGGCTCTATGCCGTTTCGTGTGGAACGCGACAGTCTCACCTGACGGCGGCCGAGGCGAACGGATGAGCGGGCAAGCGCTTCAGTCGTGACAGCCCCAGATAGGCGATGGCGATGAAGTTTTTGCTCGTGCGGTATCCGCGTGCAGCGCGCTTGGCTTGCTGCATCAGGCCCGTTCATCGACTCGACGAAGGCGTTGCTGCGGTGATCGAGCATGCCGCGCACGATGGCGTCGAACTTGTCCTTGATCGTGGCGGCGAGCTTCTTGAACGGCTCGAGTCGGCATCGGCGGGCCCAACTCACCCAGCGGCCAAGGTCGGCCGCGGCTTGCTCGGCGCAGTTGTGCTGCCGCGCGCGCGCGTAGACCTCGCGCAGCCCCATGCGCAGCCGCCATGCCCGAGCGCTCTTGAGCGCGGAGCGCTGCAGCCAATGCATCGCGTCGGTCTGCGCGGCGCTCCAGCGCACCGGGTTCTTGCGCATGCCCCACAGCAGGTTGCGCCGTTACCTTGGGGTCCGCGCCGCTGAGTGCGAGGGCCACCTGCTCGGGTTCGGCCTGGAGTTCCTCGCGCCGCACCTCGTCCATGGCCTGGATGGCCAGCGCGATCAGGTGGAAACGGTCGTAGCTGATCTGCGCATTGGGCAGCGCCAGCGCCGCGCCCTTGGCGTACGCCGCGCTCATGTCCATGCACACGTGCCTGACGGCGGCCGGATCGCCTCCGTGCGCCCTCAGGTCCGTGGCGAACTCCACCACCGTTTGGTGCTCGCGGCCCTCGGTGGCAAACAGCAGCCGCTTCTCGTCGAGGTCGTGCACGACGGTGACGTAGTCCTGCCCGCGACGCAGGCTGGGTCTCGTCGATGCCGACGACCTCCACGCCCTCGAACGTCTCCTGCGCTCGCGCCTGCTCGACGTAGAACTCGATCTGCCGCCACAGCTGCTTGTCCCGGCAGCGCAGCAGCGCGGCGGCCTGGCGCACCGGCAACTCGCGGCACAACGCCAGCGCCAGCGCCTCGAATGCCTGCCGTGAAGCCCGAGCCCGGGCGCGCCCACGGCACGCCCAGCTGCGTGGTCTTGCCACAAGTGCCGCAGGCCACGCGGGGCACCTCGGCGTGCAACCAAGCCTCGTACTGGAAGAAGTCCAGATGCCGCCAAGAGCGACGCAGCCGGTCGTGCACACGCTGCGAGGGCGCACTACACGCCGGGCAGCTCAGCAGCGCGCCCTTGCAGATGACCTCGAAGTCAATGCGTTTGCCCGCCACATCCAGCTTGACGTCTCCAACCGCCCACGGCGGCTGCAGCCCCAATGCGCCGGTGAACAGCGCCTCCACTCCAACGCCCAATTCCGCACTCCTGGTTGCGGCCCCGTGGACATGTGGACAGGCTCAAATGCAGCCTGCCCACATGCCCACCGGGCTCTACGACGACCAGCCATTCTCCCTGTTGGATTCCACACGAAACGACGAGGGGCCCCCCCGCTGGTGCGGCGTCGCAGTTGCACGATTTGTAGCGCCACCGCGAAGGCGCCTCCCAGTTACTGGATCTAGCCTCAATACTCGTCACTTAGGGCAACGCTGATCAAGTCCCCAGCTGGCACGATGCGTGCATCGTTCTTGAGCATGAAGCAACAGACCCTTGCCATGGCCGCTGACCAAAACGCCCAGTACGAACAGTACCGCAGGCCGACCAAGCGCGACGTGTTCC
>JANNRI010000247.1:0-98243 GCA_031401195.1 Burkholderiales bacterium | reverse complement strand
GCAACTTCAGCCTGCCGCTGGCCACGCGCGCGGCGCATGTCCTGGGCATCGAAGGCAGCGACACCCTGGTGCAGCGTGCGACGCAGAACGCGGTGGCGAATGGCCTTTCGGCAAGGACACGGTTCGAAGCGCGCAATCTGTTCGAATTCGGCGCCGACGATCTGGTGGCGCGGGGTCGGGCCGAGAAGTGCTGGTCGATCCACCGCGCGAAGGCGCATTCGCGCTGGCCAAGGCCCTGGCCGAGCTGCAGGCACAGCCACGCGCCGATTGGCAGGCACCGCAGCGTATCGTCTATGTCAGCTGCAACCCGGCGACCTTGGCTCGCGATGCCGGCCTGCTGGTGCACCAGGCCGGTTACCGCTGCAGCTTGGCCGGTGTGGTCAACATGTTCCCCCATACCGCGCATGTAGAAAGCATAGCGGTCTTCGACCGGCTTGCTTCGGCGCAGGGTGATGTCGCGTAGCGGCGTGGGCCGCAGCCAAAGCATGGCGGTCTTCGACCTTCGGGGAAGTCGCAACGGTTACCCCTAGGCCATCAACTCGTCACACTGGCTACCATCCTCCGATGAACGAAGGAGAGTGACGATGCAGGCCGCCTACAGCTACGAAGCCGCTGCAAGGGTGCAGGTCTTTGATGCCCGTGACCTGCCATGGCAGGTCACGCCCGAACCCGGCCTGCGCTTGAAGCCGGTGCGTTACGACAACCAGCGCGGCCACTTCCTTGGCCTGGTCAGCTTTGCGCCACTGGCACGCAGCGGCCTGCACCAGCATCGCGGCGTGGCCACCAGCTTCGTGGTCGATGGCAGCCTGTGCGACTACGCTGGACCGATCGGCCTGCACCAGGCCGGCATCAACCTGGTCGGATCGACCCACGACGCCGTGTCCTACCAGCACACGCTGCTGGTGTCGCGGCTCGAAGGCCCAGTGGTCTACCCACCCAGCCGCGGTGAACTGAGCGGCCTGCATGCCGGCTCGCATCACGCGGTTTTCGACAACCCCGCGCCGGAAGTGCCACCCGACATCAATGTCAGTGTCGATGCGCTGCCGGTGCATCAGAGCGGTATCGAAGGCCTGCGGCGGCAATCGATCTTCGACTATGCCGGCACCGGCTCTGCCCATCGATTTGTGCAACTGGCGCTGGCGCCGGGCGTTGAGTGCCCAACGTGGTCCTGCCGCCACCTGACCGAATTCTGGGTGCGCGGCGGCCTGCTCGAGATCAATGGCCACACGGCGCACGGCAACTGCTTCGTGGTCATCGAGCCCGGTGCCACGGTGCGCATGCGCTCGCCCTTCGGGGCGCTATTGCTGGCCTGGGCCGAGGGGCCGGAAGAGTGGGCCGACAACACTGTGGGCGGCCCGCGCGCGCAACGATCAAGTCTGTTCGGGTTCTGAGAGCGCGGCGATCAGCTTGTCGATGGTGCTGTGCAACTGACCCAGTTCGACCATGGGCACCTTGCCGAAGAACTGGGTCTCGCGCGCCGCGCTTCTTGTGTGTCGGACGTCTTGGTGCGCCGGTGGTGACGGCCCAACGCAGCCAACGCGCGGCTGACACTCATCTTGCCAAGCCCGGTCATTTCCACCAGGTCGCGCGCGGCCACGCCCGGGTGGCGGGCCAGCACGACCATCAGCCGCCATTCGTTCAGCGACAGCTGATGGGCTCTTGACAGTGTCTCGACAAACGGGCGCGCGCTCAGGTTGACCACGCGCACCAGTTTGAAGAACAGCGTGCTGTCGATCGGCAGCACGCTGGCGGCCGATCGGCGTTGGTTCAGGTCTTGCGCGACTTGGCCACCGCGTCTTCGATCTTGCTGACCAGAGCAGGGTTGGTCTGCACCTTCCAGCGTGCGTAGACGCGACGTGTGGTGATGCGCCATTCCTCACTCTCGGCTGCACTGGGGATATGCACGTCGACGCCCAGGGCGCGCACCCGCTCGACGTCTTCGGCAAACAGCTTGCGCACCAGCGCGATCTGCTGCCTGGCGGCGTCCTTGGCAGCTTCACGCACGATGGCCTGGTCGGCCGGTGTCCACGACGCCCACACCGGGCCGGCAATGGCAAACAGCAGGATGTCGTTGGAATAGTTCCACTTGGTCACGTACTTCTGGCCGAGGGTGTTGATCTTCGCCGCCAGGAAGACCTCGAGCGGGTTCTCCTGCGCATCCACCGCGCCCGAGGCCAGCGCCGGCTGTGCGTCGGCCCAGCTCATGAAGGTCGGGTTCGCGCCCATGCCGCTCATGATTTCACCGTACATCGGGCTGCCGACGACACGAATCTTGATGCCCTTCATGTCGTCGGGCTTGAGGATCGGGCGCTTCGAATTACTGACCTGGCGGTAGCCGGTTTCACCCACCGCCAGCGGCTCGGCGCCGGCATTGCGCACCAGGTCGAAATAGTCCTTCATGATCCCTTCGTTGGAGATCACCGCGTCGTAGGCCTTGTGGTCGGGCAGGATGAAGGGCAGGGTGAAGACACCGAGTTCGCGCACGGTACCGCTCCAGTTGATGGGCGCACCGCACAGCACGTCGATGATGCCCTGGCGCATGGCCGAGAACTCGCGGTCCTGCTGGCCCTGCACGAGGCTGGCCCCTGGGTACTGCTTGATATTGATGCGCCCACCCGTGCGCTCGCGCACGAGGTTGGCGAAGATCTCGCCGCCCTTGCCCCAGGCGAACGCCGGTGGCACGACGGTGCTCATCTTGTACTCGGCCTTGTAGGCGGCCTGGGCATGCGCAAAGCGCGGCAGGCCGATGCTGGCGCAGGAGGCCGCACCGGCGGAGAGGATCAGTTGGCGACGCTTCATAGGGAGTCTCCTTCAATAGCCCAACGAACGGGGCAGCCACAAGGCAAGTTCAGGAACGAACAGGACAAACAACGCGGCGATCACGAACGACACCAGCAGCCAGCCCACCCAAGGCACCGTCTGCTCCATGCGCACGCCGGCCAGCCGGCAGGCCACCATGAGGTTGACTGCCATGGGCGGCGTGAACTGTCCGATCGCGATTTTCATGGTCAGCAGCACACCGAACCACACCGGGTCCCATTTGAAGTGCAGCATCAAGGGGTACAGCAGCGGCAGGAAGATGAGGAAGATCGACACCCCATCGAGGAACATGCCCAGCGCTGTCATGACGACGAAGAGCATGATCAGCGTGCCTGTGGACGAGAGCCCCAGCCCGGTGACAAAGGCCACCATCGGGTCGGCGATGCCCAGCGTGCTGACCGAATAGGCAAAGATGCCGGCCAGGGCCAGCACGACCATGATCACTGCCGAGAGCTCGCTGGCTTCGCGAAAGATGGCGTAGAGGTCGCGCGGCGTGATCGAGCGGTACACGAGCATGCCCACGAGCAGGCCGTACACGGCGGCGACCACGGCCGCTTCTGTGGGTGTGAACCAGCCAGCGCGCATGCCGCCCAGGATCAGCACCGGCGCCGCCAGCCCCCAGGAGGCTTCGCGCAACGAGCGCCAGAACGGCGGCCGCGTCAGTTCGCGCTCGCCCTGGCCAAAGCCCCGCGAGCGCGAGATCCACACCGCCGGGATGATCAGCGCCAGGCCGGCCAGGATGCCGGGCACCATGCCGGCGGCGAACAGCGCGGGCACCGAAGCGCCCGGCACGTTGACGCTGTAGACGATGAAGGCGATCGATGGTGGGATCAGGATGTCGGTGGCCGCCGCCGCGCCCACCACGCTTGCCGAGAAGGCGGCCGGGTACCCGGCGCGCGCCATGGCCGCGATCATCACGCCGCCTACCGCGGCGGCATTGGCCGGGCCCGAGCCTGAGATGCCGCCCAGCACCATCGCGACCACGATCGCCACCAGCGGCAGCATGCCGGGCGAGCGGCCGACGCAGGCGATGGCGAAATCGACCAGGCGCCTGGCCACACCCGAGCGGTCGAAGATGGACCCGACCAGCACGAACATCGGCAACGCGAGCAGCGGGTACTTGGCGATGCCTGCCTGCATGTTCTGCGGCGCCGCGAGCAGGCCGAACCACTGCGTGTCGGCGTTGGCCAGCGCGATGGCCACCATTCCACCCAGACCCAGGCTGACGCCGATGGGCACGCCGGCCAGCATCAGCAACACGAACACGGCAAACAGGGTGAAGCCGATCATGTGGCCTCTTCAGGCGCAGGTGCAGGTGCAGGCGCGGCGGCGGCCCAGGCGGCTGTAAAGGAGCGCAGCGCCACCCCCAGGCACATCAGCGGCGAGAAGATGGTGAACCACCAGCGCGGAATGCCCAGGCCCATGGAGGTCTCTGCATAGCGGATCTCGTCGGCAACGACGCGCGTGAACAACGCCGCCAAGCCGAGGAACAGCAGGCCACAACAGCAACCCGAAAAGACCTTCAGGCGGCGTTGGCGCGCCACGCGGCCGTTGTCGTAAAAGTACTCGATGCGGATATGGCGGTCGCGCTGTGCGGCGGCGCTGGCACCGGCCAGCGTCATCACGACCATCAGGAAGACCGAGATTTCTTCGGTCCAGGCGAAGGACTGATCGGTGAAGTAGCGCGTGAGCACGTTCAGCAGCGTGATCAGCACCAGCAGTGCCATGCAGGCCACCGCCAAACCCTCTTCCAGCGCCACCGGGACCCGCTTCATGCCGACCTTGCCTCCACGCGTTGGCTGGCTGGCCGCGCGTTCAGCGAGATGGTAACGATCGTGACGGTCCAGCTGCTGCAGGCTTACCCTGAATGGATGCGGCAGGGCAGAAAAGAAAGCGGGGCCCGAGGGCCCCGCTCCGATTCAAGGGTGATCTATGAGATCAGTCGTCGCCGCCAAAGATGCCGAGCATGGCCAGCAGGCTCTGGAACACGTTGTAGATGCTCAGGTAGATGCCCAGCGTGGCGGTGATGTAGTTCGTCTCTTCGCCGTCGGCCACGCGTTTGAGGTCGTACAGGATGAAGAACGAGAACACGGCAATCGCCACCACCGCGATCGTGACCATCAGCGCGCTGCTTTGCAGGAACACGTTGGCGATGGCCGCCACGAAGATCAGCACCACGCCGATGAACATGAACTTGGCCATGCCCGAGAGGTCGCGCTTCACCACGCTCGAAAGAGTTGCCATGCCGAAGAAGATGAGGCCGGTGCCGGCGAAGGCCGTCATGATCAGGCTCGCCCCGTTGGACAGGCCCAGCACAGCGCCCAGCAGCCGCGACAACATCACGCCCATGAAGAACGTGAAGCCGAGCAGGAGCGGGACACCTGCCGCCGAGTTCTTGAACTTCTCGATCGCGAACATGAAGCCGAAGGCGCCGACGAGGAACACGATGAGCCCGACACCCGGGCCCATGGCGCTTGCGATGCCCGTTTGCACGCCGATCCAGGCGCCCAGCACCGTGGGCACCATCGAGAGCGCCAGCAGCCAGTAGGTGTTGCGCAACACGCGGTTGCGTTCGGCGGCCGTGGCCAGCGCGGCGCCGCCTTGGTCGTAGGTTTGTTGCAGGCTTTGGTCCATGAAACCTCCGTGAGGAAGAACGATGATCTGCGGCGCCCCGGGATGTGCCCTCGGCCGCCGTGTGCGCACGATTCTAGTGATTGCCCGCAAGGAAGTGATGACCCCTTTGATTCTGGCGACTTGGCACAGGGATTGATATCGTCCGCATCCATGAAGCAAAAACCCGTGCTGACCCTGGAAGACTGCCGGCGCATCGCCACCGCCGCCGAGGCTGAGGCTGTGCGAAATGGCTGGGCCGTGACCATCGCCATTGCCGACGATGGCGGCCACCTGCTGTGGATGCAGCGGCTGGACGGTGCCCCGCCAGTGTCTTCCCACATCGGGCCGGCAAAAGCGCGCACGGCCGCCATTGGCCGGCGCGAGAGCAAGGTCTACGAGGACATGATCAACCAGGGCCGGGTGTCGTTCCTCAGCGCGCCGACGCTCGAAGGCATGCTCGAAGGCGGCGTGCCGATCATGCACGAGGGGCAGTGCCTGGGCGCGGTGGGCGTGAGTGGGGTCAAGTCGAGCGAAGACGCGCAGATTGCACGCGCCGGCATTGCGGCGCTGGCAGTAGCGGCTTGATTCCCAAGCCCCACCTGGCGGAACCGCTTCGTTCGGGCAGCTGGCTAGGTTTGCTGTCCGCCGCGGGCGGCAAGGTTGCGCCGTTGAAGCTCGCGTTGAACCCGGTAGATGTGCTCCATGTGCTCCGGGTCATCTCTGCCGGCGGCCGTGAGAGCGTCGAACTCCGCGCTGAGGCGGTCTGCCCAAAGCCTGTGTAAGGCCCGTTCCAGGTCCCCGAAGAGCTGCTCGTCCTGTGCGACCGCATTCACCTGCGCGGATACGAGCGCGCTCCACTCCTCAGCGCGAGCCGCTTCAGCCAAGCTGGCCCAGGTCTGCGGGCCGTTGTCCATGAGTTGCTGCTCCAGCCACGCCACGGCCTGCCCGTGGTGCCCACCGAGCTCGTGCAGCAACTGGTGGTCTTCGGCGGAGAGCCGGTCCCACCAGTCGCTGTGCAGCAGCAGCATGCGCAGCACGAGGTCGGCTGGCCCGGCCGGGGCGTGGCGCACGGGCCGGCGCGAGCCCGTGCGGTAGGGCCGCGTGCCGGCGTCTGGACCACGACGCGCCGCCCCGCCGACCACGCCCCACAGCGGCGCCAGGTCTTCCGGCGCCAGCCGGCCCGCCGCTGCGAGGTCGGCAAACACCTGGCGTTTCAGGACTCCCTCGGGCAGGGCCTGCCACAACGGCCGCGCCTGAGCCAGCAGACGCGCGCGGCCCTCGGCGGTGTCGAGATGCTGCCCCTCCGCGGCCTGGGTGATCAATTGCCGGGAGAGCGGCACGGCCGCCGCTACCGCAGCACGGAAGGCCTCGGGCCCGAGTTCGCGCACGAAGCTGTCGGGATCGTGCTCGGGCGGCAGGAAGAGGAACTTCACGCTGCGCAGGTCGGTGGCGTGCGGCAGTGAGGCTTCGAGGGCGCGCGCGGCGGCGCGGCGCCCGGCGGCATCGCCATCAAAACTGAAGACCACGGAGTCGGTGAAGCGGAAGAGCTTCATCACGTGGTCGGCCGTGCAAGCCGTGCCCAGCGTGGCCACGGCGTTGGCGAAACCCGTCTGGGCGAGCGCCACCACGTCCATGTAGCCCTCGACGACGAGGGCGTATCCGGCCTCGCGCAGCGCCTGTCGGGCTTCGAACAAGCCGTAGAGTTCGCGCCCCTTGCTGAACAGCGGCGTCTCTGGCGAGTTCATGTACTTGGGCTTGCTGTCGTCGAGCACGCGGCCGCCAAAGCCGATCACTTCGCCGGAGACATTGCGGATCGGGAACATCACGCGGTTGCGGAACCAGTCGTAGCGCGCCCGTTCGCCCTCGGCGGCCGGCCCGGTGCCATCGCTCTCGCCCTCGTCGCGGGTGCGCACGAGGCCGGCCTCTTCCAGCCGCGGGTCGTCGTACTGGCCGAACACGCCGGCCAGTGTGCGCGAGCCGGATGGGGCAAAGCCAAGGCCGAATCGCGTGGCCATTGCGCCCGACAGGCCGCGCCCCTTCAGGTAGTCGATGGCGCGCGGGCTGGCCTTGAGCTGCGCGCGATAGAAATCGGCCGCGGTCACGAGCATCTCGCCCAGCGACTGGCGCCTCTGACGCAGCGTCTCCCGGCGTTCGCGCTCTTCGGGGCTGACCTGCTCCTCGGGCACCGCCAGCCCGGCACGCTGGGCGAGGTCGCGCACCGCCTCCACGAACGACAGGCCGAGATGGTCGGTAAGGAAACGCACGGCGTCACCGCCCGCGCCGCAGCCGAAGCAGTAGTAGAACGCCTTGCCCGGGTTGACCGAGAAGCTCGGGCTTTTCTCGGCGTGGAAGGGGCACAGCCCCATCAGGTTGGCGCCGCTGCGCTTGAGCTCCACGTGGCGCCCGACCACCTCGACGATGTCGGTGCGCGCGAGCAGGTCGTGCAGGAAGCCTTGTGGAATCACGGCTATGGCGCGCTGGCCGGCCGTGGCAGTTCGCCAGTTCCGGAGGCGGGAGCCAGCGAGAACATGCCGCGATATTCGCGCACCCAGTTGGCGACTTGCTCGGCGCGCATGGGTTCGGCGATGCCATTGCCCTGGCCGATGTCGCAGCCCAACTCCAACAGCGCGCGCGCCTGCGCGGGCGACTCCACGCCCTCGGCGACGACGGTGCAGTTGAAGGTCCGGGCTAGACCGATCACGCCTTCGACGATGGCGTGATCGTGCGCATCTTCGAGCATGTGATGCACGAAGCTGCGGTCAATCTTGAGCACGTCCACCGGCAACCGCTTGAGGTATGTGAGGGTGGAGTAACCGGTCCCGAAGTCGTCGAGCGCAAAGCGCACGCCCAGGGCTTGGCAGCGCGCCATCAGCGACGAGGTGGCCTCGATATCGGCATGCGCGGCGGTCTCGAGCATCTCGAGCTCCAGGTAGCGCGCCAGCGGCTCCGTGCGGCGGGCCAGCAGCGAAGCCAGGCGCATCGCGAAGTCGGGCTCCTGCAGGTGGCGTGCGGAGATGTTGACGCTGACGGAGATGTCCAGCCCGGCCTGCTGCCATTGCACGAGGTTTTCCAGCGCTTGGGAGAGCACCCAGTCACCCACGCGCGCGGACAGGCCCGTGTTCTCGATCAAGGGCAGGAACTGCAGCGGTGCGATCAGCCCCTGCTGCGGGTGCTCCCAGCGCAGCAGCGCTTCCAGACCGAGTACGCGGCCGCTGCGCATGTCGACCTTCGGTTGGTAGAAGAGCACGAACTCGTGCAGGTCCAGCGCCTCCTGCACGCGACCTATGGCCATCACGCGCTCTTCGGTGCGGCGGCGGTTCTCGGGGTCGAAGAAGAGGTAGCCGTTGCGGCCGGCCTGCTTGGCGCCGTACATCGCATGGTCAGCGTGGCGCAGCAACGTATCGGCGTCGCTGCGGTCTACGGGGTAGATGGTGGCACCCATGCTCGCGCTCACCTGCACCGGCTCGGTGTCGGGGCTGATCACGTAGGGCTGCGCCACCACGCGCAGCACACGCTCCACCGCCAAGCGCGCTTCCTCGAGGGTTCCGGCGCGCAGCAGCAGCACGAACTCGTCGCCACCCAGGCGGGCGGCAGAGTCGGCCCAGTTCACGCGGCTGCGCAACGCGCTGCGCAGGCGTGCGGCGAGTTCGACGAGCAGCCGGTCGCCCGCGGCATGGCCATGACGGTCGTTCACGGGCTTGAAGTGGTCGATGTCGAGGTAACACACGACGAGCAGGTAGCCGTCGCGGTCGGTGCTGCTCATCGCCTCCAGCAGCAGGTGCGAAAGGCGTGCACGGTTGGGCAGGCGCGTCAGCTCGTCGAAGTGGGCCTGTCGTTCGAGCTGTTCGCGCTGAACCGTCTGTTCGGTGATATCGGTGATGACGACGACGTGATAGTCGGGCCGGCCCGCTGGCCCGAGCACACCCGAGATGGTCGCATGCAGCATCAGCAGCTGACCGTTGCTGCGCTTTTCGAACAACTCGCCGCGCCAACGTCCGTGCTCCCGCAGTGCGGCCCACATGGTGGCGCGTTGTTCGCGGGCCTGTGGGTCGGCCGGGTCTGGGCGCAGCAGCGAGGGCACGCGGCCGAGCATCTCTTCGCGCGTGGTGCCGAGAATTTCGCCATAGGCCGGGTTGACATCGAGCGTGCGCATCTCGGCGTCGATGACGAGCAGGCCTTCGTGGAGGTGCTGGAAGAGGTTGAGCGACATGCGCTGCCGTTCCTGTGCCTGTTGCCGTTCATGGATGTCGGCCAGCGTGACGAGCACGCGCGTGGGCTTGTCCGCCGCGTCGCGCTCGGTGACCAGCAGCGTGGCTTCGAACCAGCGCCAGTCACTGGCGTCGTGCAAGCGCAACTCGACCTGGCGGCGGCCGCTGGCGCCTGCCTTGACGGCGTCGACGGCGGACTTGAGCAGGAGTTGGTCGTCGCGGTGAACCTGCGCGATCCAGGCTTCCGGTTCCCAGCGGCGGGCCCTGAAATGCGTGAGCGTGCGCCAAGCCGTGGAGGCAAACCCCACACCATTGACCAGATCCCAATCGGCCACGCCCAGGCGCGAGCCGTCGAGCGCCCATTCCCACCGTTGTGCCTTGCCCGTCCACGCCACTGCGGCGGAGTGCGCGCCCAGCAGGGCCGCGACGCAGGCAGCCCCCCACACCACGAGCGCAGCGCCGAGCTCGGTGCGCAGCACATCGCTGGCGGATATGTCGCGCAATGCCGTGGCCGCCACCAGCATACCCAACAGCGTGGTTGCGGCAGCCATCGTGAAGTGGCCGCGCAAGGCCAGCGCGGCTGCGAGCATGGGCACCGCCAGCATCACCATCAGCTGCAGCGCCGGACCGAGTTGCGGCAGGGCCCAAAGCCCGGCGAGCGCGGCAGCCACAGCCAGCAGCGCCAACAGCGCCTCACGCCAGTCGGCTTGCGGCTGCAGCGCTTGCAGCACGCGGCGATCGGTGGCCAGGCCAGCAGAGGCGGCAAGCAGAACCCCGATCACGAGGATGCCCCACCCGGCCACGCCACTGGGCCACCAGAGGGCGTGGTGGGCGGTGGCCACCCACGCGCTGAGCACAATGCAGGGTCCGGCGGTGGCCAGCGGGACCACGAGCAACAGGGCGCCGACGTCGCGGGAGCGATCGAGCCTCGCATCGAAGCGCAGCAGCCGCAAGAGATAGGCCGCGATGAAAACAGTTGCCACGACCGCGATGAGCGCGGACAGGCCGAGAGAGAACTGGTGCAGGCCACCGGCCATTGCGCCGGCCAGACCAACCAGCACGGGCACGAGCATCGCCCAGCCGAAACGCAAGACCATCGCCAGAGCGAGGCCGGTGGGCAGAGCGACCCAGCTCCACGGCTCCGCTGGCGGCCAAGACAAGGCGCCGGCATAGGCCAGCGCCAGCGCCGCAAGAGCCGCCGTGACCCAACGCAAGGGCATCAGCGTGCTGGCCACCCAGGCCCGCAGCCGCGCATGCAGCCGCTGGGTCGATGACTGCAGGCCAGGGATCACGGAGTCATGCCCTTGCCGCCGATCGCAGCATCGCCCGGGCGACGCCGGAGTGGCTCGTGTGCAACCCTTGTTGCAGCCACTGTGCAGCCCCTGTGCAGCCCGTGTGCGGTAGCCGACGCGGCAAGCTCAACTCTGCCGGGGCCTCAAGCGCTGGGCGGCACATACCCTGTCGGCTGTTCGGCGCCATCGCCGAAGAAAAACTGCTCCATCTGCCGCGCCAGGTACTGCCGGGCACGGGCGTCGGCCAGGTTCAGCCGGTTTTCATTGACCAGCATGGTCTGGTGCTTCTTCCACAACTCGAACGCCTCCTTGCTGACGTTGTCGTAGATGCGCTTGCCCAGTTCGCCGGGATAGGGCGCGAAGGACAGCCCCTCGGCTTCCTTCTTGAGGTGGATGCAGTTCACCATGCGGGCCATCGGTTACCTCTGAGTGCGGGAGAGCGTGGAATTCAGCCGAGCTTCTTGACCAGCACTTGCGATCGCCGGTCCCAGTTGTATTTTCGCTTGCGCGCCTCGGGCAGCCAGTCAGGGTCGACCTGCGTGAAGCCGCGCTTGATGAACCAGTGCATGGTTCGCGTCGTCAGCACGAACAGGCTCTCCAGCCCCGCCGCTCGGGCGCGTTGCTCCACACGCTTGAGCAACCGTTCGCCATCGCCTTGGCCCTGTGAGAGCGGGCTCACGGTGAGCGCAGCCATCTCGGCGGTGCGGGCCTCCGGATACGGATGCAGCGAAGCGCAGCCGAAGATGATGCCGTCGTGCTCGATGACTGTGTAGTTGGCAATATCGCGTTCGATCTCCGTGCGTTCTCGGCGCACGAGCGTGCCGTCGCGTTCAAAGGGTTCGATGAGCTGCAGGATGCCGCCGACGTCGTCGCTCGTGGCCTCGCGCAGGCTCTCGAGTTTTTCGTCGACGACCATCGTGCCCACGCCATCGTGCGTGAAGCATTCGAGCAGCACGGCGCCGTCGGTGGTGTAGGGCAGGATGTGCGAGCGCTCGACGCCACCCTCGCAGGCACGCACGCAGTAGCGCAGGTAGTGGGCGAGGTCGGTGGGGGCGGCCGGCGCCGGCAACTGCGTCAGCAGGCGACGCGCGTCGGCCAGGGCCAACTCGGTGTCGATCGGGCTGTCGGGGTCATCCAGCCGCTCGCGGATGCCGGGCACCTCGGTCAGGAAGAGAAGCTTGTCGGCCTGCATGGCGATGGCGGTGGCCGTGGCCACGTCTTCCATCGTCAGGTTGAAGGCCTCGCCGGTGGGTGAGAAGCCGAATGGCGACAACAACACGATGGCGCCAGTCTCGATGGCGCGCTGGATGGCGGCGTGGTCGACGCGGCGCACGAGGCCACTGTGCATCATGTCCACGCCGTCGACGACGCCCAGCGGCCGCGCGGTGAGAAAGTTGCCCGAGACCAGTCGCACCGTGGCGTTGGCCATCGGAGTGTTGGGCAGCCCCTGCGAGAAGGCCGCTTCGATCTCGAAGCGCAACTGGCCTGCTGCTTCCTGTGCGGCGTCCAGCGCCACCGGGTCGGTGATGCGCACGCCCTTGTGGTACCGCGAGACCTGCCCTTTGGCCGCGAGCTGCTCGCTCACCTGCGGGCGAAAACCATGCACGAGGACGATCTTCAGCCCCATCGCATGCAGGATCGCGAGGTCCTGCACGAACACGTTGAGCTTGCCGGCCGCAATGGCCTCGCCCGCGAGCGCAACCACGAAGGTCTTGCCCCGGTACATGTGGATGTAGGGCGCGACGGCGCGAAACCAGGGGACGAAGGTGTGCGGGAAGACGAGGCTCATCGAAGTGCGCGGCGAATGCAAAGGCATTGTGCCGCAGGGGGGGTGGCGAAACGCGGCGACTGGAGCGCGCGCCGCGTCCTATCGCGCCCTATCTCGCCCGATCGCGCGCTGAAGAGCGCTGAAGGGCGCTGAGGGGCGCTGAATGGCCCTTGACGCGCAACGCCCTGCACTCGACCATTGCCAGCCTCACTCACCCAATCACAGGAGGTTCGCGATGAAAGAGTACCAGGAGGTCTACAAGACGGCCGGCGCCTTCAGCTGGACCGAGTTGATGACCAACGACCCGAAGGCGGCCCAAGAGTTCTACGGCAAGCTCTTCGGCTGGAAGTACGACGTCATGGACATGGGCCAGGGCGACTATTGCGTGGCGAAAGTCGGCGACACCGCGGTGGGCGGCATCATGGGCATGCCGCCCGACGCCAAGGGCATGCCCACGGCCTGGAGCGCCTACGTGACAGTGGCCAACGCCGATGCCGCTGCTGAAAAGTGCAAGTCGCTCGGGGGCAAGGTCCTCGTCGGGCCGATGGACGTGCCCACCGTCGGGCGCTTCGCGGTGCTGCAGGATCCGCAAGGTGCGGTGATCAACGTGATGGCGTACTCGTCGCCGAGCTGACCTGCCCAGTGGTCCGAACGGCGCGCAGATAATGCGCGCCCCATGAAGCCTCCCGCTCGCCGTGGACACCCGCCCACGCGCGTGCCGGCCATCGTCTATCCCGAGTCGCTGCCCGTCAGCGCCCGGCGCGCCGAGATCGCGCAGGCGATCCGCGACCACCCGGTGGTCATCGTCAGCGGCGAGACGGGCTCGGGCAAGACGACGCAGCTGCCGAAGATCGCGCTCGAGCTCGGGCGCGGCCTGGGCGCCGGCGGCGCCGGCCTCATTGGCCACACGCAGCCGCGGCGCATCGCCGCCAGCAGCGTGGCCAAGCGCATTGCCGAGGAACTGAACACGCCGCTGGGCGAGGTCGTGGGCTACAAAGTTCGCTTCCAAGACCGCTTCCAGCCTGGCGCCAGCGTCAAGTTGATGACCGACGGCATCTTGCTGGCCGAGACGCAAGGCGATCCGCTGCTCACCGCCTACGACACGCTCATCATCGACGAGGCGCACGAGCGCAACCTCAACATCGACTTCCTGCTCGGCTACCTGCGGCAGGTGCTGCCGCGGCGGCCCGATCTCAAGGTGATCGTCACGTCGGCCACGATAGACGCGCAGCGCTTCGCCGAACACTTCGCCGGAGCGCACGGGCCGGCCCCGGTGATCGCCGTCAGCGGGCGGCTGTTCCCGGTGGAGCAACGCTGGCGGCCTTTCGAGGAGAGCCGCGATTTCGATCTCGACACCGCGGTGGCCGAGGCGGTGGACGAGCTGTGGCGCGGCGGCGCAGCGGGTGGCGACGTGCTCGTATTTCTTCCCGGCGAACGCGAGATCCGCGAGTGTGCCGATCACCTGCGCAGGCACCTGGCCGTATCGATTCGGGGTGGGCCCGTGCCCGAGATCCTGCCGCTCTTTGCCAGGCTCTCCCAGGCCGAGCAAGACCGGGTCTTCACAGCCGGCAATGGCCGGCGCATCGTGCTGGCCACGAACGTCGCCGAAACCTCGCTCACGGTGCCCGGCATCCACTACGTGGTCGACAGCGGCCTGGCGCGCGTCAAGCGCTACAGCTTTCGCAACAAGGTCGAGCAGTTGCAGGTGGAGCCCATCAGCCAGGCTGCCGCCAACCAGCGCGCGGGCCGCTGCGGGCGCGTTGCCAACGGCGTGTGCATCCGGCTCTACGACGAAGCGGGGTTCGGTGCGAGGCCGCGCTTCACGGACCCCGAGATCCTGCGCAGCTCGCTGGCCGGTGTGATCCTGCGCATGAAGGCGCTGCACCTGGGGCGCGTGGAGGATTTTCCCTTCCTCGAGCCACCGCCACCCAAGGCCATCGCCGACGGCTACGCGTTGCTGACCGAGCTCGGGGCCGTGGATGACGACAACGAGCTCACCGACACTGGCCGCGAACTCTCGCGCCTGCCGTTGGACCCGCGCGTGGGCCGCATGATTCTCGAGGCGCGCGGGCGTGAGTCACTGGCGGAGGTCCTGGTGATCGCCGCCGCGCTCAGCGTGCAGGATGTGCGCGACCGCCCGCTCGAGTCGCAGCAGGCTGCCGACCAGAAGCACAAGCCCTTCGATGACGAAAAAAGCGAGTTCATGGGCACGCTAGGGCTGTGGAAGTGGTTGGAGGCCGGCCGCGGTGTGCACGGACACGCGGCCGCGGGAGACCGGGCCCAGCATGTCGATCAGCCGCGGCTGAGCAACCGGCAGCAGGAGCAACGCCTGCGCGAGCACTTCGTCAACCCGCGCCGCGTGCGCGAGTGGCGCGACACGCATGCGCAACTTCACACCGTGGTGGCCGAGCAAGGCTGGCGCCTGAATTCCTCGCCGGCCACCTACGAACAGGTGCATCTGGCGTTGCTGGCCGGGCTGCTGGGCAACCTTGGCTGCAAGGCCGAGGAAGACGACTGGTACCTGGGCGCGCGTGGCATCAAGTTCTGGCGCCACCCGGGCGTCAATTTGTCCAAGAAGCCGGGGCGCTGGATCGTCGCAGCCGAACTCGTGGAGACCACGCGCCTGTTCGGCCGCGGTATCGCGGCCATCGAGCCGCAGTGGATTGCGCCGTTGGCGGGGCATCTGCTGAAGAAGCAGCTGCTCGAGCCGCACTGGGAGAAGAAGGCCGCCGAGGTGGTGGCGCTCGAACGCGCCACGCTGTACGGCATCGTTGTCTACAACAACCGGCGCGTGAACTACGCCAACGTGGATGCGGCGGGAGCACGCGAGATCTTCATTCGCGAAGCCCTGGTGGCCTCCCTCACAGAGCCCGAGGCCTGGGAGGCCAAGCACCCATTTCTCGCGCACAACCGAAAGGTCTTGCGCGAGGTGCAGGACTTGGAGCACAAGGCGCGGCGACAGGACGTGCTTGTCGACGAGGCGCTGATCCACGCCTTCTACGATGCCAAGTTGCCTGCCGACGTGGCCGGCGGCGCGAGCTTCGAGCGCTGGTACCGCGAGGCCGTGAAGCGCGAGCCCAGGCTGTTGTTGCTCAACCGCGAAGAGGTGATGCGGCACGAGGCGGCTGGTGTCACGACCGAAGCCTACCCGCGGCAGATCCGTCTGGGGGGAATCGACTGCGCGGCAAGCTACTTGCATGAGCCGGGAGACGCGCGGGACGGGCTCACCGTCACCGTGCCGATCTACGCGCTCAACCAGGTCAGCGAGGAACGCTGCGAGTGGCTGGTGCCCGGCATGTTGGTGGCCAAGGTGCAGACGCTGGCCAAAAGTCTGCACCAGCGACCGCGTTCGCGGCTGGTGCCGCTGCCGGAGTTCGCGCAGCAGTTCTGCGCCGAGGTCCCGTTTGCCCAGGGCAGCCTGGGCGAGGTGCTGCTCAAGGCCGTGCGCGAGCGCACCCAGCTGCCCGTGCAACGCGCGGACTTCAAGGCCGAGCAACTGAGCCCACACCAGGTCATGAACTTCGTGGTCGTCGACGAGCATGGCCGACAACTCGGCATGGGGCGCGACCTGTCGGCCCTGAAGTCGCAATGGGGTCATCAAGCGCGCAGCGCATTCCAAGCGCTGGCGGCGCTGAAGCGGCCCGCGTCGGTGCAGAGCGAGGGTGGCAGCGACTTCAACACCGCGCGGGATACACCAGAGTCGTCGAAATCGATGGGCGTGCGTGCGGAGGTTGCTGCGCCGCCCGTGCAGGCTGCGGCCGTGTCCGCGCGCCATACGGCGTGGACCTTTGGCGAACTGCCTGAGCTGCTGGAGATTCGACGGGGCAGTCAGACCATGGTCGGGTTTCCCGCGCTGGTCGATCAAGGCGACGCCGTGGTCGTGGAGGTCTTCGACGAGCCGGCGGTCGCCGCCGCACGGAACCGTGTGGGTTTGCGTCGACTGTTTGCGCTGCAGTTGCGCGAGCCGCTCAAGTTCCTCGAGAAAAACATCCCGGGCCTGAGTGCCATGGCCAGCCAATTCATGGCTCTAGGCACCCTGGAGGAATTGCGCACGCAGATCATCGACGTAGCGCTCGAGCGCGCGTTCTTGGCCGTGCCGCTGCCGGTCGACGAATCTGGATTCAAGACCCGGCTCGAAGAGGGGCGGGCGCGGCTGAATCTGATTGCCCAGGAGGTGGCTCGGCAGGCGGGCGTGGTGCTTGCCGAACATGCCGCGGCATTGCGCAAGCTGCGGGATAGCAAGCCGCCCAAGGAAGTGGCGGACGATGTGGCGGCGCAACTGGCGCGCCTGATCGGGCGGCGCTTTCTGCTCGAGACCCCTTGGGCGCAGTTGCAGCATCTGCCTCGCTATCTACAAGCCGTGGTGCTGCGGCTCGGCAAACTGCGCGCCGACCCCACACGCGACCTCGCGCGATTGGCCGAGTTGCGGCCGCTCGAACAACGCTGGATTCGACGGCAGGCCGAGCTGCGCGGTTCCGCCCATGCGCGTCTGGAGGAGTACCGCTGGTTGTTGGAGGAGCTACGCGTGGGCCTGTTCGCGCAGGAGTTGCGCACGCCGCAACCGGTGAGCGGGAAGCGTCTGGACAAGGTTTGGGCGCAAATCGACGCGTGATTGTTCCGTCCAAGGGGCACGCCGCGCGCGGGCTGGGCATTGGTGTTGGCTGCGCGGCCTTTCGCCAAAGCAAATGACAATGATTCGCAATTGCGTTATAGTGTGCTGACCGCATTTCAACGCGCAGCTGCTGCGTCGCAATCATGAAACTCCCCACCCGGCTCTGGAACCTGCTGCCAGGAATCGTTGTCCTGTTCGCAGCGTGGGCACTTCCCGCGCACGCCCAGGAACGCGTCCTCAACCTCTACTCTGCGCGCCACTACCAGACCGATGAGGCGCTGTACACAAACTTCACCCAGGCGACCGGCGTGCGAATCAACCGCATCGAGGCCGACGATGCGGGCATCCTAGCCAGGCTCAAGGCAGAAGGCAGCTCAAGTCCCGCTGACGTGATCCTGTTGGTCGATGCAGCCCGGCTCTGGCGCGGCGAACAGGACGGCCTGTTCCAACCGATCAAGTCCACGCTGCTGGACACGCGCATCCCGGCGCAACTGCGCGGCACTGACACCGGGCAGGGCCCGCAGTGGGTCGGCGTGTCCACGCGCGCTCGCGTGCTTGTTTACGACAAGGCCAGCATCAAGCCGGCGGACATCGACAGCTACGACAAGCTCGCGGCGCCGGCGTTGAAGGGCAAGATCTGCATCCGCTCGGGCTCACACCCCTACAACCTGAGCCTGTTCGGCTCGATCCTCGAGCGCCAGGGGCCGGACCGCACCGAGGCCTTCCTGAAGGGCGTGGCCCAGAACCTGGCACGCGCACCCAAAGGTGGCGACACCGACCAGATTCGCTCGGTGGCCGCCGGCGAGTGCGCGGTGGCGGTGACCAACACCTACTACTTTGCCCGCCTGCTGCGCAGCTCCGCGCCCGCGGATCGCGACCTCGTTTCGCGGGTCGGCGTGATGTTCCCCGACCAGGCCGGCGCCGGCACGCATGTCAACATTTCGGGTGCAGCGATCGCGCGCGGCGCGAAGAACCGAGAAGCCGCCGTCGCGTTCATCGAGTACCTCGCCAGCGACGGCGCACAGCGTCTGCTCGCCGACGGGAACAATGAATATCCGGCGGTGCCGAATGTGCGCACAGACAACCCCGCGCTTGCCAGCATGGGGCAGTTCAAGGCTGAAACGGTGCCCATTGCCAAGGTGGGTGCTGCGACGGCACAAGTACAGCAAATGCTCGACCGTGTGGGGTTCAAGTAGCCCCTTACGTGTGCGAAGCCACCCCTAAAATCCCCGCACACGAACACGGTCATCGCGGCAACCTCCCGTCTGACCGGCTCGGTGGTTGCGGCGGTGGGCGCAGATGCGCAGCTGCCTACGGGGAGCGCGCTTGCGTAGGAGTCATGAGCTTGTCTGCGTGGCGCTGCTCGCGGCGAGCGCGATCCCGGCCTGCTGCTTCGCGCAGGCGGCGCGCCCGGCGCTGGCCGGCGCGAGCGCGGCGGCCGCCGGCCCGACGAAGGCTGTGAGCGCCAACAATGCGCGGGCGCCCGCGGGCGCGCTCGCTGGCACTGCGATGGAACGGGCCCAGCGCGCGGCCGACAGTCCGCTGCGCGCAATTCTCGATGCCGCGAAAGTGCAGCGTCGCAACGCGCCGGCAGCGCCTACCGACAGAGCTGCGCCGCCACGAGCGCCCGTGGTCAACGGTGGGGCTGTCCGCGTCGGTGCCGCGCCCGGGGCGACGGCCCTTGCGGCGCCGCGGCAATTCAACGGAGGTGTGGTGGGAGTTGCGGGAGGCGATGCCGCTGCAGGCCGGGTGGCTGACGTCGCCGAGGAAACGCAGGCGCTCACGATTCGGACGTTGCCCAGTGCCGCGCCGGTCGACACGCCACGCCGCGCCGCGCCCTTGGAGGCATCGGCCATTACACCGGCTGGACGCAACAGTGGTGAGCTTCAGGCCATCGAACTGCCGCGCGTGCGGGCCCTGCCGGAGGTCGTGGGCCCGAGGCCCACGCTCTTGCACATGGTCGAACCCGAGGTCGCGCAGCGTCTGTTGGATCAGTTGACGCGCCCCGAGGTCACGGTGGAGTTCACCATCCGCGCGGATGGTACCGTGACGGCGGTCCAGGTGATGCCGCCCGTGCCGCGCCAGTTGGTGCCGGCCATCGCTGAAGCGGTCGCGCAGTGGCGGTACGCGCCTTCGGTGGCGCCGCGGCAGCACCGCGTTCAGCTCGTTTTCAAGAACGGCTCCTGACGCTGCGGTTGCCCGAGCGAGCGCAGCAGGTCGCGCACGAACTGCGCACGCTCTGCCGGGCCTGCGATCTGGCGCTCGATGCGCAGCTTGTCATTGCCAGCAAGCTTGATGGCACGGTTCTTCTGCACCAGTTCGATGATGCGTATCGAGTCGATGGGCGGGTTGGGCCGAAAGCTCACGCTCATCAGCCGCGGCCCGGCGTCGATCTTGGCCACTCCGTAGGGCTTGGCGAGCACCCGCAGGCGGTGCGTATCGAACAGCGTCTGCCCCTGTGCGGGCAGGCGACCAAAGCGGTCGGTGACTTCCTCCAGCAGTGCATCAATGCGCTCGGTGCTGTCGGCGATGGCCAGGCGCTTGTACAGCGACAGGCGCTGGTGCACATCGCCACAGTAGGCATCGGGCAGCAGCGCCGGGGCGTGCAAATTGACCTCGGTGGTGCCGGCCAAGCCCCCGAGCGGTGAGAGCAAGTCGGGCTCACGGCCCGCCTTCAGCGCGCTCACGGCCTCGGCCAGCATGTCGTTGTAGAGCTGGAAGCCCACCTCCATCATGTTGCCGCTCTGCTGCTCACCGAGCACCGCGCCCGCGCCGCGGATCTCGAGGTCGTGCATGGCGAGGTAGAAGCCGCTGCCGAGTTCTTCCATTTGCTGGATGGCCTCCAGACGCTGCGCCGCCTGCTTGGTGAGGCCCTGGACATCGGGCACCAGCAGGTAAGCATAGGCCTGGTGATGGCTGCGGCCCACGCGCCCGCGCAACTGGTGCAGTTGCGCGAGACCGAACTTGTCTGCGCGGCTGATGACGATGGTGTTGGCCGTGGGCACATCGATGCCGGTCTCGATGATCGTGCTGCAAAGAAGCACGTTGTGCCGCTGTGCGACGAAGTCGCGCATCACCGCTTCCAGCTCGCGCTCGGGCATCTGGCCGTGGGCTACCGCGATGCGCGCCTCGGGCACGAGCTCTGTCAAGCGCTCGCGCCGGTTCTGGATCGTCTCGACCTCGTTGTGCAGGAAGTAGACCTGTCCGCCACGCTTGAGTTCGCGCAGCACGGCCTCGCGGATGATGCTGTTGCCCTCGTCCTGCACGAACGTCTTGATGGCCAGGCGGCGTTGGGGTGCGGTGGCGATGACCGAGAGGTCGCGCAGTCCTTCCAGCGCCATGCCCAGGGTGCGTGGGATGGGCGTGGCCGTGAGCGTCAAGACATCGACCTCGGCGCGCAGCGCCTTCATGGCCTCCTTGTGGCGCACGCCGAAGCGGTGTTCTTCGTCGATGACGAGCAGGCCCAGGCGCGCGAACTTCACATCGCTGGCCAGTAGCTTGTGCGTGCCGACCACGATGTCGATGGTGCCGGCGGCGATGCCCTCCAGTGATATCTTCACCTCCTTGGCGGAGCGAAAGCGCGACAGCTCGGCCACCTTCACCGGCCACTTGCCGAAGCGGTCCACCAGCGTCTGGTAGTGCTGCTCGGCCAAGAGCGTGGTGGGCGCCAGCAGCGCCACCTGCTTGCCGCCGTGCACGGCCACGAACGCGGCACGCAGGGCGACCTCGGTCTTGCCGAAGCCGACGTCGCCACAAACTAGGCGGTCCATGGGCTTGGGGCTGATCATGTCCTGGATGACGGCGTGTATGGCGGCGCGTTGGTCGGCCGTTTCCTCGAAGCCGAAGCTGGCCGCGAAAGCCTCGTAGTCGTGCGGCGAGAAGCGGTGCGCGAAGCCGTCACGCGCGGCGCGTTGCGCGTAGAGGTTCAGCAACTCTGCGGCGGTGTCGCGCACTTGTTCGGCGGCTTTCCTGCGTGCCTTCTCCCATTGGCCCGACCCGAGCCGGTGCAGCGGCGCCTCTTCGGCGCTGACGCCGGTGTAACGGCTGATCAGGTGCAGCTGCGAGACCGGGACATAGAGCGTGGCCTGGTCGGCGTACTCGAGGTGCAGGAACTCGCTCGAGCCGCCGCCGTCCTCGGTCGCGAGGTCGATGTTCTTCAGACCCAAGTAGCGGCCGATGCCATGGTTGGCATGCACCACTGGATCACCGATCTTGAGCTCGGAGAGATCCTTGATCAGCGCTTCGACACTGGAGACCTGCTCCTGCTTGCGGCGGCGCCTGGCCTGCGGCGTGGTCGCAAAGAGTTCGCTTTCGGTGATGAACTGCAGCGAGCGAGGCGTGGTGGCGTCGTCGGGCTCATGCCAATGGAAGCCCTGGGCCAGCGGCGCCGCGACGATGGCAACCTTCTCGTCGCCACGCTCGAACTCCTCCAGGCTGCCCACGCTGGGGACGCTGATCTTCTGGTCGCGCAGCAGCTCCAGCATGCTCTCGCGCCGGCCGTCGCTCTCGGCCAGCAGCAGCACGCGGTGAGAGGTGGTGGCGAGATGGCGCTCGAGCGCCGCCATCGGCTCGGTGGCTCCGCGGTCGATGCTGACGTCGGGCAGCGGCCGGCACCAGGGCAGGGCGTCGGTGCCGCGCAGCACGAGCGTGGCATGCGGCTGCGTCGCGGCAAAGAAGTCCTCGGTCCGCAGGAACAGGTCCTCGGGCGGCAGCAGCGGCCGCTCGCGGTCGTGCTGCAGGAAGCGGTGTCGCTCGCGCGTGTCGGCCCAGAAGCGCTGCAGCGCGCCGTCGAGCTCGCCGTGCAGCACCACGGTGGCTTCGGGGCCGATGTAGTCGAACAACGTGGCGGTGGCGTCGAAGAACAGTGGCAGGTAGTACTCGATGCCCGCTGTGGCGATGCCGCTGGCAATGTCCTTGTAGACGCGCGCCTTGGTCGGGTCGCCCTCCATGCGCTCGCGCCAGCGTGCGCGGAACGCGGTGCGTGCGGTCTCGTCCATCGGAAACTCGCGCCCGGGCAGCAAGCGCACCTCGGGCACGGGATAGAGGCTGCGCTGGGTATCGGGGTCGAAGGTGCGGATCGAATCGACCTCTTCGCCGAAGAGGTCGACGCGGTAAGGCACGAGCGAGCCCATCGGGAAGAGGTCGATCAGGCCGCCGCGCACGGCATACTCGCCGGGGCTCACGACCTGGCTCACGTGCTGGTAGCCGGCCAGCGTGAGCTGGGCCTTCAGCCGTGTTTCGTTGAGCACGGTCTTCTGCCTGAAATGAAACGTCGTACCAGCGAGAAACGAAGGCGGCGCCAGCCGCGTGAGGGCTGTGGTGGCGGGCACCAGCACCACGTCCACCTCGCGCTGCTGAATGCGCCACAACGTGGCCAGCCGTTCGGAGATGAGGTCCTGGTGCGGGCTGAAGTTGTCGTACGGCAGCGTCTCCCAGTCCGGAAACTGCGCGATGCGCAGGCCCGGCGCGAAGAATGGGAGTTCGTCGGCGAGGCGTTGGGCGTCGGCCGCCTCGGCGGTGAAGACCGCAAGCGCTGCGCCTGCTGAGGCCCCAGCACTTCCGGCCAAAGCAGCCGCCGCAATCCGCGCCCGGCAAAGCTGCGCCAACAGCAGGGCGTCGGCCGAACCGAGGGGTCTCGCGAGCGTGTAGCGCCGGCCGGGCGCAAGCGGAGGAAGCTGCATCTAGAAGGAACCCCACCCCGCTGTGCGCCACAGCGGGGTGCGGTAGGGGCGGATTCTAGAATCGCCCCGATGCCCGCTGCGCCCGCCGCCCATGTTGCGCCTGTAGCACCTCATGCAGCCAACCGTTGTTACGCGCTCGTGCCATGCGCCGGCGTGGGTCTGCGGGCGGGCAGCGAGGGGCCCAAGCAGTACATGGCGGTGGCCGGTCGCAGCGTGGTCGCCCACACCTTGGCGGCGCTGAGTGCGGTAGGCGCCGTCGACGCCATCTTGGTGGTGCTGGCAACTGCGGACCATGCCTTCGAGTCGCACGCGCCCGCGTTCCTGGGCCCGCGCGCCTGGGTCGCGCGATGTGGCGGCGCCACGCGTGCCGCCTCGGTGGTCAACGGCCTGGCGTACTTGCGCGAGCGTGGCGCGGTCGACGGCGATTGGGTGCTCGTGCACGACGCGGCCCGCTGCCTCGTGCGCCCGGCCTGGGTGGAGAGCCTGATCGCGGCGTGCCTCGGTGATGAGGTTGGAGGGTTGCTGGCGTTGCCGTTGGCCGATACCCTGAAGCAGGGCGCCGCCGACCGTGTGTCCGCCACCGTGCCCCGCGCCGGCAAGTGGCTCGCGCAGACGCCGCAGATGTTTCGCCTCGGAATGCTGCAGCGTGCGCTGGCCCGCGCCGGTCCCGAGGTCACCGACGAATCGAGTGCCGTGGAGGCTCTGGGCCTGGCCCCGCGCCTGGTGCCCGGCAACATCGAGAACCTGAAGGTCACCTGGCCGGATGACTTTGCGCTCGCGGCACGCCTGCTGCAGACGAGAACACCATGAGCAAGCCATTCGACATGCGCATCGGCGAGGGTTGGGACGTGCATCGGCTCGTCATTGGTCGTCCACTGGTGCTGGGAGGCGTCACCGTGCCCCACACGCACGGACTGCTCGGTCACTCGGACGCAGACGTTTTGCTGCACGCCATCACCGACGCGTTGCTCGGCGCGGCCGGCCTGGGGGATGTCGGCACGATTTTCCCGGACACGGACCCCGCCCATGCGGGTGCTGACTCGGTTCGGCTGCTGGCCCGCGTTCTGCAACTCGTGCAGGCGCAGGGCTGGGTGGTCGTGAACGTGGACAGCACCATCGTCGCGCAGACACCAAGGATGGCGCCGCACATCCCGGCCATGCGCGAACGTATTGCGGCGGTCTTGGGGCTTACGCTCGAGGCGGTCAACGTCAAGGCGAAGACCGCGGAACGTCTGGGTCCTGTTGGCGAGGGCCTGTCGATCGAGGCGCGGGCCGTGTGCCTGCTGTGCCGCCCAGGCGGCTAGCCACCAGCCCATCCCGCCGAGTCTGCGCGCCGCCCCCCTCAGACCTTGCTCGCCGGCGCCCCGGCGCGTGTGTCGGCCCATGAGAAGTTGCTGTCGGCGCCGACGATCGAACTGGGCGTGCCGCCGCTGCTGGTGCCGCCACTGCTGTTGCCCCCACCGCCCCCGCCTCCGCGGCCGCGACCACTGCGCTCTCCCTTGCTCTGAGCGGCGGCGGTGCGGCCAGACGGCACGCGCTTGAGTCGCATGTGAGCGATCAGCCCGCCCTCGGGGGCGTTGGCCAGTTCGAGGCTGCCGCCCATACGGCCCACCGCCTTCTCGACGATGGCCAGACCGAGGCCCGCCCCGGTGGCGGCCGTGCGCGCCGCGTCGCCGCGGAAGAAAGGTGTGGTCAGCTGCGCCAGCTTCTCCGGCGCCACGCCGGGCCCGTGATCCCGTACGCTGATGATCAGCCACGGCCCGGCCTTTACATACCAGACCTCGACTTCGGCCACGCCGGTGTAGGTGCCGCGGCCATACCGGCGTGCGTTCTCGAAGAGATTGAGGAAGACGCGGCCCAGTTCCGTCTCGTCGGCCAAGACCTGCAGGTCTGGCCCCAGGCGCGATTGGATTCTGATCTGCGTTGGGTCACGGAAACGCCCCGCCTCTTCTTCGACCAACTTGCTCACGTTGACCGGGCGCATCTTGGCTTCACCCGGGCGCGCATAGTCCATGAACTTGTCGATGATGGCGTCAAGTTGGTCGATGTCGCTGGCCATGTTGCGGCGCGCATCCTCGTCGGCCACGCTCATCTCGGCCTCGAGTCGCAGGCGCGCCAGCGGCGTGCGCAGATCGTGGCTGATGCCGGCCAGCATCACGGCGCGGTCCTCCTCCACACGCGCCAGCTCGCGAGCCATGCGGTTGAAGCCTCGGTTGACTTCGCGGATCTCGCTGGTGAGCGTGTTTTCATCCAGGCGCGAGTCGAGGTCGCCCTCGCGGATGCGCGTGGCCGCGAACGACAGTTGCTTGAGCGGCCGGTTGATGAGGCTGGCAATGGCGATCGAGCCCACCAGCGTGGCGAGGAACGAGATGCCGATCCACGCGAACCAGGTGCTGCCCGACACCGACACCGGGTGCGAAAGGTTGGCCTGCAGCCAGTATTGGTCCTGCTCGATGGAAAAGCCCACCCACAACCCGTTCTGGTTGTTGACGGTGCGCGCCACGACCGTATCCGGGCCGAGTACGCGCCGCAGTTCCGAGGCCAGGTGGCGCGAGAAGCGGTCGGTCTCGAAAGAGAGCCACTTGTCGCCCGGCTCACGCGGCGTGACGCGCATGGCGGTGGGACTGGACATGCTCTTCAGCAGCGTCACACGGTTGATGCCATCGGTCGGGATCAGCGCGGCACGGGCCAGGCTCACCAAGCCAGCGGTCTGCTGGGCTTGCTGCACGGCGCGGGGCTCGAGCTCCAGCGTGTGCAGCGTGGTCACCCACGCGTAGACGCCCCCGGCCAGCAGCAGGGCCAGCAGGAAGAAGGTGCGCCAGAAGAGGCTGAAGCCGACCGACGGGTTGGCCACCGGCGAGTTCAGGTCACGGTCCTCCGGTGGTTGGGTCGATGGAGCGCAAGTCGCTCAATTGGCACCGTCCGGGACGAAGACGTAGCCCACGCCCCACACCGTCTGGATGTAGCGCGGCTGCGCAGGGTCGGGTTCGATCATCTTGCGCAGACGCGAGATCTGCACGTCCAGGCTGCGGTCGAACGGTTCGAACTCCCGCCCGCGGGCGAGCTGCGCCAGCTTGTCGCGCGAGAGCGGCTGGCGTGGGTGGCGAACCAGGGCCTTGAGCATCGAGAACTCACCGGTCGTGAGCGAGATCTGCTCGCCGTTCTTCGACAGGCGGCGCAGCGAGAGGTCGAACTCGAAGGGCCCGAAGCTGACGGTTTGCGCCTCTTTCGAAGGGGCGCCGGGTGCCTCCGGCGCCGGCCGGCGGCGCAGCACGGCGTGGATGCGCGCCAGCAACTCGCGCGGGTTGAAGGGCTTGGGAAGGTAGTCATCCGCTCCGACTTCCAGGCCCACGATGCGGTCGACATCCTCGACCTTGGCCGTGAGCATGATGATCGGCGTCTGGTCGTTGGCGGCGCGCAGGCGACGGCATATCGACAGGCCGTCCTCGCCAGGCAGCATGAGGTCGAGCACGATCAGGTCCAGGGTTTCGCGGGTCAGCAGGCGGTTCAGCGCCTTGGCGTCCTCGGCCAGCAAAACGTCGAAACCTTCCTGGGACAGATAGCGCCGCAGCAGATCGCGGATGCGGGCGTCGTCGTCGACGACGACGATGCGGTCCGGGCGGGCGTTGGCGGCGTTGCTCATGGGTGACTCCGTATTTGTAACAGCACCATTGTGCGGTGCGCCAACCCCGTGTTTCCCAGGCAAAGGATCATCTGTTACAAGTATTTCGCGGATCGACAGAGCGCGGCGGGTGGTGTCAACGCGACCATGCGCCCGCGCGTCTGGCCTGTGCAGTAACACCGTGCTGCCGCGACCAAAGGAACCCACTCGATGCCCACGCAAGCGCGCCACAGTCGCCGCCTTTGTCATCTTCGCCAGCTGCAGCGCCTCGGCGCCGCGGTGGCCACCGCGGCGGCGTTGATGAGCCATGCCGGTGCCCAGACCGGGCCCCTGCTGCCGCCGCAACCGGCCAACGTGGTGGCGCTGAGCGCCACGGCCACGATGGAGCTGACGATGGACTGGCTGACGGTGGTCTTCAACACCGCGCGCGAAGGCTCCGACGCGGCGGCCGTGCAGTCGCAGTTGCGGACGGCGCTGGACGCCGCGCTCGCCGAGGCGCGCCGCGCCGCCAAGCTCGGTGGCGATGTGGCCGTGCGCACAGGCGGCTTCGCGCTCAACCCGCGCTATGGCCAGAAGGGCAGCATCAGTGGCTGGCAGGGCCAGGCCGAGCTGGTCATCGAAGGGCGCGATACCGCCGCCATCGCGCAGGTGATGGGCCGCATCCAGACGCTCACGATCGGCCGCGTCGGTTGGTCACTTTCGCGCGAGGCGCGCGAAAAGGTGGAGGGCGAGGTCATGGCCCAGGCCATCTCCCGCTTCCGCAGCCGTGCCGATGACCTGGCGCGGCAGTTCGGCATGAGCGGCTACACCGTGCGCGAGGTGTCGGTGAGCGGCAATGAGGCGGGAGGCGGGCCGCCGGTCATGATGATGCGTACGCAGGCCGCCAGGAGCGGCGCGGATGAGTCGCTGCCGGTTGAAGCCGGCAAGGCGCAGGTCACGGCCACCGTCAGCGGGACGGTGCAGATGAAGTAGCCGGCCGGGGTGGCCAGCGGCGCAGCCGCGAGAAGGGGCGCGTCACTGGGCCGTCTATTCGTCCGGATGTTTGTCGGGATCTTTGGTCCGTCTTTTGGTCTTTCTATTGGGCCGTCTATTGGTCCGTCTATTGGCCCGTCGATAGGCTTGTCTATTGGGCCGTCCAGCCCCCGTCCACCGCCCAGGCCACGCCGCGCACGTTGTCGGCCGCGGCCGAGCAGAGAAACAGGCACAGCCCGGCCAACTGCTCGGGCGTGGTGAACTGCAGCGACGGCTGCTTCTCTGCCAGCAGACGGCGCTTGGCCTCCTCGTTGGCCACGCCTTCCGCGGCGGCGCGTGCGTCGACCTGCTTCTGCACCAGAGGTGTGAGCACCCAGCCTGGGCAGATGGCGTTCACCGTCACACCGGTGGTGGCATTCTCCAGCGCCGCCACCTTGGTGAGGCCGACGATGCCATGCTTGGCTGCGACGTAGGCACTCTTGTTCACCGAGGCCACGAGGCCGTGCGCCGAGGCGATGTTGATGACGCGCCCCCAGTTGCGCGCGCGCATGCCCGGCAGCGCCACGCGCATGGCATGGAAGGCCGAGCTGAGGTTGATGCCGATGATCGCGTCCCAGCGCTCGACAGGGAAGTCTTGTACCGGCGCTGTGTGCTGGATGCCGGCGTTATTGACGAGGATGTCCACACGGCCGAAGTCACGCTCGCAGACCCGCACCATGTCTTCGATCTCGGCCGGCTTGTTCATGTCGGCACCATGGTGGCGCGCCCCGGCATCGTGCTTGCGCACCGCCCCGAGGGCTGCTTCGACATCGCCGAAACCGTTGAGCATCACTCGCGCGCCTTGTTCGGCCAACGCCACCGCAATGCCCAGGCCGATGCCGCTGGTGGAACCCGTGACGAGGGCGACCTTGCCCTGGACTGCCGTGGCCATGCTGATGCTCTCCCGAAGCTTTGGGCTTGTTACGATGCTTTGATTATCGATCGCCGCTGGGCTTGACCATGATTTCACCCGCTGCTGCACAACCCACGCTGCACCACGTTCAATGCCTGAACAGCCGCGGCCTGCATCGCATGGCTTACTGGCAATGGGGCGCCGCGGCCAACCCGCGTGTACTCGTGTGCGTGCACGGTCTGTCGCGCCAGGGCCGCGACTTCGACACCTTGGCGCGCGACCTTTGCGCCGAGTACCGAGTGGTGTGCCCCGACGTGGTGGGCCGTGGTCGCAGCGACCGCCTGACTGACCCGATGGGCTACGCGATTCCTGCCTACGTGGCCGACATGGTGACGCTGCTGGCGCGGCTGGATGTCGAACAAGTGGATTGGGTTGGCACCTCGATGGGTGGCCTGATCGGCATGGGGCTGGCCAGCCTGCCGACTACACCCGTGCGCAGGCTCGTGCTCAACGACGTAGGCCCGACCATCGAACCGTTGGCGCTCGCGCGCATCGGCGCCTACCTCGGGCAGCCGGCCACCTGGAAGACGGTGGAGGAGGCTGCCGAGGCGCTGCGCGCCATCTCGCAGGGCTTCGGGCCCCACACGCACGAGGAGTGGATCGCACTGACCCGCCCGCAACTCGTGCCTGCGCCCGGTGGAGGTTTCATGTCGCACTACGACCCCGCCATCGCGGTGCCGGTGCGTGCGATGACGCCCGAGATGGCCAAGGTGGGCGAGGCCATGTTGTGGCAGGGCTACGAGCGCATCACCTGCCCGACACTTGTCGTTCGCGGAGGTGACTCCGACCTGCTGTCGCCAGCCACCGCCAAGGCGATGACGGAGCGGGGCCCGAAGGCGCGCCTGATTGAGTTCGCTGGTGTCGGCCACGCGCCCACGCTGGTGGCGCCTGACCAGCGGGCGGCGGTGAAGAGTTTCTTGCTCAGCCCATGAAGTCCAGCCCGGTCGCGCCGGCGCGGGCTGCGGCCATCGTGCACCTGGCGAGCGACGAGGCGCTCGAGATCGCCAAGGGCGGCCGGCATGTTCCCGCCATGGGCGTCGACCCCGTGGCGCGTGCGCGTGCATTCGCGGAGCCTTTGCTGGCCGGCAGGGCCCTGGACACTGGCGAAGATACGCTGGCGCACGCCGACGGCGTGGTCTTGTTGTTGTCCGCCATCGGGGCGGCGCCTGCCCTGGCCGCGACGGCCTACCTGGTCCATGCTGGAGACCATCTGCAGCGGCCGGAAGAAGTGTTGCGCAAGGCCTTCGGTGAACACGCCACGCGCCTGGTCACGCTGACCCGGCAACTGGTCCAGATCCAGCGTGCGGCGCGCGCCGCCGTGGTACCAGGCAACCAACGCGCCTTGCAGATCGAACGCGTGCGCAAGATGCTGCTGGCGTTCTCGCGCGACTTGCGCGTGGTGCTGCTGCGCCTGGCCTCGCGGCTGCAGACGCTGCGCTGGTTCGCTGCCGCCCACCAGCCGTGCCCGCAGGAACTGGCCACCGAGTCGCTGCAGGTGTTCGCGCCGCTGGCCAATCGTCTCGGCATCTGGCAGGTGAAATGGGAGATCGAGGATCTCTCGTTCCGCTTCCTCCAACCCGACGAGTACCACCGTGTGGCGAACCAGGTGCAGGAAAAGCGCGCCGAGCGTGAGGAGGGCGTGGAGCATGCGCGGGTGCAGCTTGCGGGGCTGCTTGAGGCCGTTGGCATTCGCGCCGAGGTGGCCGGTCGCCCCAAGCACCTGTACAGCATCTGGAAGAAGATGCAGGGCAAGGGACTGGACTTCGTGCACGTGCTTGACGCGCGGGCGCTGCGCGTGATCGTCGAAGACACGCCCGCGTGTTACGCCGTGCTGGCTCGCGTGCACGAACGCTGGCACGCCGTGGAGGGGGAACTCGATGACTACATCTCGCGGCCCAAATCCAATGGCTACCAGTCGCTGCACACGGTGGTGAAGGCCGATGACGGGCGCGCGCTGGAGGTGCAGATCCGCACGCACGCGATGCACGAGCACGCCGAGCACGGCGTGGCCGCGCACTGGATGTACAAGGAGGCCGGCACGCGAGGATATGCCGGCGTGAGTGCGGGCGGCGAGTTTGAGGAGCGCGTGGCCGAAGCCCGCAAGGCTGTGCTGCGTGAACTGCTGGCCTGGCAGCGCGACACGGCCGGCCCCGATGAACAAGGCGCCGCGAAGCCCGTCGCCCGCAAAGCGGGCGCTTTCGACGATCGCATCTATGTCTTCACGCCGCAGGCCACGATCATCGACCTGCCGGTGGACGGCACGCCCGTGGATTTCGCCTACAGCCTGCACACCGACCTCGGGCACCACTGCCGCGGCGCGAGGGTCGATGGCGCGATGGTGCCGTTGAACACCGCCTTGCGCTCAGGCCAGACAGTGGAGGTGGTGGCAGCCAAAGAGGGCGGACCTTCGCTGGATTGGCTCAACCCGGAGGCCGGGTACCTACGAAGTGCGCGCGCGAAGGCCAAGGTGCGCGCCTGGTTCAACGCGCAGGCGATGCAGACCACGGTGGCGCGAGGCCGGGAGTTGGTCGAAAGGCTGCTGCAACGCGAAGGCCGCACGGCCATCAAGCTCGACACCCTGGCCGAGGAACTGGGGTTTCGCAACGCCGAAGCCTTGTTCGAGGTCGTGGGCAAGGATGAGTACTCGTTGCGCCACATCGAGCAACTATTGCGGCCCGCGCTGCCGGTGGCGCCGGAGGACGAGCGGGTGGCCCTGCAGCGCTCCAGGAGCGCAGGCACCGCGCGCGGCGGCGTGTTGGTGGTGGGCGTGGACTCGTTGCTCACCACCCTGGCGCGTTGCTGCCGGCCGGCACCTCCCGACGTGATCGGCGGCTTCGTCACACGCGGCAAGGGAGTGGCCGTGCACCGCGCGGATTGCACCAACCTCCAGCACATGGCCCAGGCCAACCCAGGGCGCCTGATCGAGGTGAAGTGGGGCGCGGCAGGCGGCGGCCGGCACACTGGCGAAGCCCTTTACCCGATCGACGTGGTGATCGAGGCGGCCGATCGCAGCGGCCTGCTGCGCGACATCTCAGAGGTCTTCGCGAAGCAGAAGGTCAATGTCACGGCCGTGCACACGCAGAGCTCGCGCGATCGCAGCACCGCCTGGATGACCCTCACGGTCGAGGTGGCCGACGCGGCGCGCCTCGTGCCGGTGCTGGCCCAAGTGAAGCGCGTGGCGGGCGTTCGTCACGCAAGACGCAAGTAGCAATCACGGGTACGGTGCGGCGCGTCATGGACGGTGCGTTGCGCTGCTATAGAATGCGAAGCTCAACGACAGGCGTGTAGCTCAGCTGGCTAGAGCACCACCTTGACATGGTGGGGGTCGTTGGTTCGAGTCCAATCGCGCCTACCAGATTTCAAGCGGAAAGCCGCCGGGTTCTTTCCAGGACCCAGGCGGCTTGTTCTTTCGTGGCCGCACTTCGTCCCTGGCGGGCGAGGAAGCAGCGGGGCCCCATCGGGCCGCAAGGGGGAAACCCCGCGGCGGCCCGCTGCACGCCGGCTCCTAGAATGGGGCGGTACTCACGGATTCACGCCTGCCCCGTCATGCCCGCCGCGCGTCGCACAACCGCCTCAGCACCACGCGAGGTCGGCACGGAGTCCTCTCGCGAGGGTTCGGCGGACACGCTGCGTGTGCTCAAAAAGTACCCAAACCGGCGCCTCTACGACACACGCACGAGCAGCTACATCACGCTGTCCGACGTCAAGCAGATGGTGCTGGGTGCAGAGGTGTTCGAGGTGCGCGACGCCAAGACCGGCGAAGACATCACGCGCAGCATCCTGTTGCAGATCATCCTCGAGGAAGAGTCGGGCGGCGTGCCGATGTTCAGCACGCAGACGCTGGCCCAGATCATTCGCTTCTACGGTCATGCCATGCAAGGCATGATGGGCACGCTGCTCGAGAAGAACCTGCAGGCATTCTCCGAACTGCAGGGCCGCTTGCTCGAGCCAGGCCGCGGCCTCTACGACCCCAAGCATCTGACGCCGGAGGCCTGGACGCAGTTCATGGGTGGCCAGGCACCGATGCTGCAAGACCTGATGACGAGCTACCTCGAGCAGAGCCGCGGTCTCGTCGATCAGTTGCAGCGCAATGCCGGTGGGTTGTTTCCGGGCATGCCTGGTTTTGGGCCGACCAAGAAGTAGTCCACCACCGGTCTTGCTGCCGGCACGGTGCGGCCCAGGCAGGCTGACGCGATGGCCGAGAATCGCGCCATGAGCAATCCCGGATCGACCGACTCGCCGGCCTGGAGCCCGCCCGCCCACGACACGCAGGCCGCTGCCCTCAAGACGAGGGCGGTTCCACGTGTGGGCTTTGTCTCGCTGGGCTGCCCGAAGGCACTGACCGATTCGGAGTTGATCCTCACGCAATTGCGCGCCGAGGGTTACGAGACGAGCAAGACCTTTGCCGGCGCCGATCTCGTCATCGTCAACACCTGCGGCTTCATTGACGAGGCCGTGAAGGAGAGCCTGGACACCATCGGCGAGGCGCTGGCCGAGAACGGCAAGGTCATCGTCACCGGCTGCCTGGGCGCAAAGGCCGGGAAGGGCGGCGGCAGCCTAGTGCGCGAGGTGCATCCGAAGGTACTGGCCGTGACGGGGCCGCACGCGGCGCAGGAGGTGATGGATGCGGTGCACCTGCATGTGCCCAAGCCGCACGACCCCTTTGTCGACCTCGTGCCCAAGGCGCGGGCAGAGTTTCGCGGCATCGCCGGCATCAAGCTCACGCCGCGCCACTACGCTTACCTGAAGATCAGCGAGGGCTGCAACCACCGCTGCACGTTCTGCATCATTCCAAGCATGCGCGGTGACCTTGTCTCGCGCCCGATCGGCGACATCCTCAACGAAGCACGCGCTCTGTTCGAAAGTGGTGTCAAGGAACTGCTGATCGTGAGCCAGGACACTTCAGCGTATGGCGTGGACGTGAAGTACCGCAGCGGCTTCTGGGATGGCCGGCCGGTGAAGACACGCCTGGTGGATCTCGCGGAGAGACTGGCGGAACTTGCCGCGGCGCACGGCGCCTGGGTGCGGTTGCACTATGTGTATCCGTACCCACACGTCGATGAGTTGCTCCCTTTGATGACTGACGGGCGCATCCTGCCCTACCTCGACGTGCCGTTCCAGCACTCGCACCCCGACGTGCTCAAGCGCATGAAGCGCCCCGCCAGCGGTGAGCGCAACCTCGAGCGACTGCAGCGGTGGCGCGCAGCGTGCCCGCAGATCGTGGTGCGCAGCACGTTCATCGCCGGCTTCCCGGGCGAGACGGAACTGGAGTTCGAGCATCTGCTGGACTTCATGCGCGAAGCCGAGATCGACCGCGCGGGCTGCTTCGCCTATTCGCCGGTGGACGGTGCCGCCGCCAATGCGTTGCCGGGCATGCTGCCGCAAGCGTTGCGCGAGGAGCGCCGTACCCGCTTCATGGCGGTGGCCGAGAAGGTTTCGGCAACCAAGCTCGGGCGCCGTGTCGGCGCCGAGATGCAGGTGCTGATCGACCACGCGCCCGCACTCGGGCGCAAGGGCGGCCGCGCGCGCACCTTCGCCGATGCACCGGAAATCGACGGCACCGTGCGGCTGTTGCCGCCGCAGAAGGCGAGCAAGGTATTGAAGGTGGGCGAGTTCACGCAGGCGCGCATCGTTGCGACCGAAGGTCACGATCTGGTGGCGATGCCGATCTGAGTCGCGCCGCCCGGTGCCCACCCATACACTCAACGAGAGCCCTGTCCTTGAAACCCGACGCTGCCAGCTCGATCATCCACCACGCGTACCAGGCTCCAGCCAGGTTCGAAGCGCCCCAGATCGGCGTCTTCAAGGCCTCGACGGTGCTGTTCCCGAACGTGGCCGCGATGCGCAGCCGAGACTGGCGCAACAAGGACGGCTACACCTACGGCCTGCATGGCACGCCGACCACGTTCGTGCTCGAGGAGCGCATTGCCGCGCTCGAGGGTGGGCGGCACTGTGCGTTGGTACCCAGTGGACTGGCCGCCATCGCCCTGGTTGACCAGGCACTGCTGGCGCCGGGCGATGAGATCCTGCTGCCCTCAAACGTGTACGGCCCCAGCCGCGAGCTGGCGCGCACCGAACTGGCCCGCTTCGGCGTCACGCACCGCCTCTATGACCCGCTGGATGCTGCCGCGTTCGAAGCCATGATCGGTGAGCACACGCGGCTGGTCTGGCTCGAGGCGGCCGGCTCGGTGACGATGGAGTTCCCCGACCTGAAGGGCCTGGCTGAGGCCGCGCGCCGCCGCGGCGTGCTCTCGGCGCTGGACAACACCTGGGGCGCAGGCCTCGCGTTCTGCGGCTTCGACCTCGGTATCGACATCGTCGTGCAGGCACTGACCAAATTCCCCAGCGGCGGCGGCGACGTGTTGATGGGCTCGGTGACCACGCGCGACGACACGCTGCACGAACGCATCAAGCTCACCCACATGCACCTCGGCTTGGGGGTGGCCGGCAACGACGCGGAGTTCGTTCTGCGCTCGCTGGCGTCGATGCCCCTGCGTTACCGCGCACACGACCAGACAGCCCGCGAGCTCGCACATTGGCTGGCGGCGCGGCCCGAGGTCACGCGTGTGTTGCACCCGGCGCTGCCGAGTTGTCCGGGGCACGAGCATTGGCGCGCCTTGTGCACCGACTCGGCGGGCTTGTTCTCGGTGCTCTTTCACGAGCACTATACGCAGACGCAGATGGACCGTTTCGTCGATGGCCTGCGGTTGTTCGGAATCGGCTTTTCGTGGGCCGGACCGCGCAGCCTTGCCGTGCCCTACGACTTGGCCGCGATGCGGCCGGGTGGCCCGCTCAAGGGGCATCTGGTGCGGTTTTCGATCGGACTGGAAGAAGCGTCTGCGCTGCGGGATGACCTGGAGCAGGCCCTGCGGCTGGCGTTCGGCTGACCGGCCAGGTGAAGTGCGGATGGCCCGCCTGGGCGAGCCCAGCCGCGCTCAGTGTTTCGAAGTCGGCGCCGAGACCTTGTGCCGCATCAGGCGGCCTTTCTCGCGCTCCCAGTCGCGCTTCTTCTCGGTGTCACGCTTGTCGTGCTGGGCCTTGCCCTTGGCCAACGCGATATCGACTTTCACGCGACCGCCCTTGAAGTGCAGGTTGAGCGGCACGAGCGTGAAGCCACGCTGCTCGACCTTGCCCACGAGGCGGCGGATCTCTTCCTTGTGCATCAGCAACTTCTTCGTGCGGTCGGGCTCCGGGTGCACGTGCGTGGAAGCCGAGCGCAGCGCGTTGATGCGGCATCCGATGAGGTAGAGCTCACCGTCGCGGATGACCACGTAGCCGTCGGTGAGCTGCACTTGCCCATCGCGGATGGCCTTGATCTCCCAACCTTCGAGCACGACACCGGCTTCGTGCGTCTCTTCGAGGTGGTAGTCGAAACGCGCGCGGCGGTTCTCTGCGATGGCGGCCATGGCTTTCTCTCGGGTCGCTTGCACACCCGCTCCTACAATGAAGGCATTGTATGAAGCATGTCCGACGCTCCGTGCTGCTGTGGTACTCGCCACGCGAGATGTACGGCTTGGTCACCGGCATCGAGCGCTACCCACAGTTCCTGCCCTGGTGCAACAGTGCCGAGGTGCTGGCGAGCGACGCCGAGGGCGTCATCGCCCGCCTTGGGCTGGCGTACATGGGCGTGCGCCACGCCTTCACCACGCGCAATCAGCAGGTGGCCGATCGCTCGGTGACGGTGAGCCTCGTTGACGGGCCGTTCTCGCAGCTGGAGGGCAGCTGGCTGTTTCATCCCCTGGGCCGCCCCGGTTCGGAGGAACCGGCATGCAAGATCGAGTTCGACCTACGCTACGCCTTTGCCAGCCTGGCGCTGGAGGGCGTCGTGAGCCCCGTCTTCGATCGCGTCGCCAACACGCTCGTAGACTCATTCGTGCGGCGTGCCGAAGATGTCTACGGAGCGCGCTGAGTTGCGTTCATCGCCCGTGCAATGACGGCGCAAGGATTGATCGCGGTCGAAGTGGCCTACTCGCCCAAGGCGGGCGAAGTCGACTGCGTGGCGCTGCGCCTGCCGATCGGATCGACAGTGGCCGACGCGCTGCGGGCCAGCGGCATCCCGCAGCGTCACGGCCTCGACGCGGATGGGCTGCGTGTCGGGGTGTGGTGCAAGGCCAAGGAAGCCGGCACGGTGCTGCGCGAGCGCGACCGGGTCGAGATCTATCGGCCGCTTCTTGTGGATCCCAAGGAGGCCCGGCGCCAGCGCTACAAGCGGCACCGCGAGCGCACTGCGGCGCAGAAGACCACCGAAACGATGCCTGCCGAGGGTGCCGGCGACGGCCTCTGAGGGGCCTCTTAGGCGGCGCTCGGCGAGTTGCATCCGCGAACTGTGGCGCCGACCTCAGGCAGCGGCCTGCGTCTTCAGCGGCAGTCGCTCGTGATGACTGCACGCGCGGCACGCAGTTCTTCGGCCCGTGCGCTGTCGTCGAGAACTTCGCGCTCGCCACGTTCGTTCACGCGGGCCATGCGTTGCCCGCTTTCCAGCGTCGTCACATGAGAGCGAGCACGGCGGCAGTTTTCGGCCCGCTGCCCGGCCAGGCGTTCTTCCTCGGCCTTGGTGCGTGCGGCCCGCTCCTGCTCGGCGCGCTTGCGGCGCGCCTCGACTTCGGCCTGCAAGCCACCCGGCGCGGGTGCCGAGGCGGCCGGGCCAGTTGCGGCGCCACTGGCACCGGGGGCGCCGGAGATGGCCGCTGAAGCTGCGGCCGATGCACCGTCGGCCACAGGAAGCGCTGTGGGCTTGCGCTGTGCCGAGTTGGCCGGCCGGCTGAGGATGTCCTTCTCGGGCACCTCGCGCGGCGGCGGTCGGTCGCTGACATTGACGCGGCCAGTGGCGTCGCGCCAGCGCCACTGCGCTTCGGCGGGAGACGACAACGACACGAGTGCCAGCGCGACCAACAGCGCACCGCCTGCGTTACTCCAGCGACCGCGCACGCGCGACGGCACCGGGGGCAAAGCACCCGCCTTGGCGAAACTTTGGGCCTGGGTATAGACGATCAGCATGGCGCGTCAGTGTAGTGCGGGCGACCCTGCAAGGGGTGGTGAGTTGAGTTCGCCAAACGCTCCTGCATGCCCAAGCGTGAACAAGGTGCGCGAAGCACGCTCCGTATAATCTGGTTTTGCGTCCGGAGCCTCTCGCATGCGCCTGCTTGGCAAAGCGCTCACCTTCGACGACGTGCTGCTCGTGCCGGCCTTCTCGCAAGTGCTGCCGCGCGATACCAGCCTCGCCACCCGCCTCACCCGCAACATCGGACTGCAGCTGCCGCTGGTCTCTGCGGCGATGGACACCGTGACCGAGGCGCGACTCGCGATTGCAGTGGCCCAAGAGGGCGGCATCGGCATCGTGCACAAGAACCTCACGCCGCGCCAGCAGGCGGCCGAGGTGGCGCGCGTCAAGCGCTACGAGTCCGGCGTGCTGCGCGACCCGATCACCGTCACGCCCGAGATGCCGGTGCGCGCGGTGATGGAGCTCTCGCGCCAGCACGGGGTCTCCGGTTTCCCGGTGCTCGAGGGCAAGCAGGTCGTCGGCATCGTCACCAACCGCGACCTGCGATTCGAGTCCCGCCTCGACGCCCCGGTGCGCGAAATCATGACACAGCGCGAGCAGCTGGTGACGGTGCGCGAAGGTGCCTCCATCGATGACGGCAAGGCGCTGATGCACCGCCACAAGCTCGAGCGCGTGCTGGTGGTGAACGAGGCCTTCGAGCTGCGTGGCCTGATGACCGTGAAAGACATCACCAAGCAGACCAACTTCCCCTACGCGGCGCGTGACAGCCAGGGCAAGTTGCGCGTCGGCGCGGCGGTGGGTGTGGGCGAGGGCACCGAGGAGCGCGTGGAACTGCTGGCCAAGGCCGGCGTCGATGTGCTCGTGGTCGATACCGCACATGGCCACAGCCAGGGCGTGACCGAGCGCGTGCGCTGGGTCAAGCGCCACTTTCCTGACATCGACGTCATCGGCGGCAATATCGCCACCGGTGCGGCGGCGCTGGCGCTGTGCGAGGCCGGCGCCGACGCCGTGAAGGTGGGCATCGGCCCGGGCAGCATCTGCACCACGCGCATCGTGGCCGGGGTGGGCGTGCCGCAGATCAGTGCCATCGACAACGTTGCCACCGCGCTGCGCGGTAGCGGCGTGCCGCTCATTGCCGACGGCGGCATCCGCTACAGCGGCGACATCGCCAAGGCCATCGCAGCGGGCGCGAGCACGGTGATGATGGGCAGCATGTTCGCCGGCACCGAAGAGGCACCGGGCGAGACGATCCTCTACCAGGGCCGCACCTACAAGAGCTACCGCGGCATGGGGTCACTCGGCGCCATGCAGCAAGGCAGTGCCGACCGCTACTTCCAGGAAGACAGCGCCAACAATCCGAATACCGCCAAGCTGGTGCCCGAGGGCATCGAGGGCCAGGTGCCCTACAAGGGTTCGGTGGTGGCCATCATCTTCCAGATGGCGGGCGGGCTGCGCGCGGCGATGCACTACTGCGGCTGCGGGACGGTGGCCGAGATGCAACAGCGCGCCGAGTTCGTCGAGATCTCGTCGGCGGGCATGCGCGAGAGCCATGTGCACGACGTTCAGATCACCAAGGAAGCGCCCAACTACCGGGCGGAATGAGTGGCGCATTGATGGCCGAGGCTGCCGCCGTGCCGCGCAAGGCCGCGATGGGCTTCATCCTCGTGGCCGTGCTCATCGACATGATCGCCATCGGCATCATGGTGCCGGTGCTGCCGCACGCGGTGGGGCAGTTCACGCGCAGCAACGACGAGCAGACGCTCGCCTTCCTGGCGGTAACGCTGGCGTTCGGCGTGGCCAACTTTTTTGGCTCGCCTGTGCTCGGTGCGCTGTCCGACCGCTATGGGCGGCGGCCCGTGCTGTTGATCGGCTTCGCCGGCCTCGCGGTGAGCTTTTTCGTCACCGCGCTGGCCACCGCACTGTGGATGTTGATCGCGGTGCGCCTCTTCTCGGGCGCGGTGCAGAGCAACATCTCGGTGGCGAATGCCTACGTCGCCGACATCACGCCGCCCGAAGACCGCGCGCGGCGCTTTGCCCTGATCGGGGCGATGTTCGGGCTCGGTTTCATTCTCGGCCCGGTGATCGGCGGTGTTCTTGGCGACATGGATGTGCGCCTGCCGTTCGTTCTCGCCGGTGTGATGGCGCTCATCAACGGCGTCTACGGCCTCTTCGTGTTGCCGGAGTCCCTGCCGCTTGAGCGCCGCCGGCCCTTTGAGTGGCGGCGCGCCAATCCTGTGGCCGCGCTGCGTGGGTTGGCTGGGCTCAAGGGCGTCGGCTCACTCGTGGTGGCGATTGCATTGGCGTCGCTGGCCCAGTTCATGCTCCACATGACCTGGGTGCTCTACACCAAGTTCAAATTTGGCTGGGGCCCGGCGCAGGTGGGCTGGTCGTTGTTCGCGGTGGGCGTGGTGTCGGTGCTCAGCCAGGGCGTGCTGATGAAGCCGCTGCTCAAGCGCTTCTCGCCGCAGCGTCTCGCCGTGGTGGGCATGCTCACCGGGGCGCTGTCTTACCTCGGCTTCGGCCTCGCCAGCGAGGGCTGGATGATGTACTGCGTGATCGCGCTCGGCCTGCTGGGTGGCACGGCCTCGTCAGCCATGCAAAGCATCGTTTCCAATGCCGCCGACGCGCGTACGCAGGGGGAGACGCTGGGCGCGGTGTCGTCGCTGTCCAGCATGATGGCCGTGCTGGCGCCGTTGATCGGCCTGGAGTTGCTGCTCTGGGTTTCGCACCGACCGCCCGGCGACTGGCTCATCGGGCTGCCCTATTTCACTTGCGCGGCGCTGCAACTGGCGGCAGCGGCGGTCGCGATCCGTTTCTTCCGCCAGCGGTGCGGTGCCGGCCCGCTGCCGTCGGTACGACCAGCCTGACGTACCCGATGCAACACGACAAGATTCTCATCCTTGACTTTGGCTCGCAGGTCACGCAACTCATCGCGCGACGCGTGCGCGAGGCTCATGTTTACTGCGAGATCCATCCGAACGATGTCTCGCCGGAGTTCATTCGTCGTTTTGCCAAGGACGGCCTGAAGGGCATCATCCTCTCCGGCAGCCATGCCAGCACCTACGAGGAGCACGAACTGCGCGCACCGGCGCCCGTGTTCGAGCTGGGTGTACCGGTGCTCGGCATCTGCTACGGCATGTTCACGATGGCGGTGCAGCTGGGCGGCCAGGTCGAAGCCTCGAGCCGCCGCGAGTTCGGCTATGCGCAGGTGAGAGCGCACGGGCGCACCAGGCTCCTGGATGGCATCCAGGACTTCGCCACACCCGAAAGTCACGGCATGCTCGAGGTGTGGATGAGCCACGGTGACAAAGTCACCGAGCTGCCGCCGGGCTTCAAGATGATGGCAAGCACGCCGAGTTGCCCGATTGCAGGCATGGCCGACGAGGGCCGGCGCTTCTACGGCGTGCAGTTCCACCCCGAGGTCACTCACACCAAACAAGGGCGCGCGATGCTCGAGCGCTTCGTGCTCGGGGTTTGTGGTGCGCGTCCCGACTGGGTGATGGGCGACCACATCGCCGAGGCGGTGCAGAGCATCCGTGCGCAGGTGGGCGGCGATGAGGTGATCCTCGGTCTGTCGGGTGGCGTCGATTCGAGCGTGGCGGCCGCGCTCATACACCGCGCCATCGGCGAGCAGCTGACCTGCGTCTTCGTCGACCATGGGTTGCTGCGTCTGAACGAGGCGCAGTTGGTGATGGACATGTTTGCCGGCCGCCTGCACGCGAAGGTCGTGCATGTCGACGCGAGCGAGCAGTTTCTCGGTTGCCTCAAGGGCGTGAGCGACCCAGAAGACAAGCGCAAGATCATCGGCCGCGAGTTCGTCGAGGTCTTCCAGCGCGAGGCGAAGAGGCTAAAAGGTGGCAAAGGCGGCAATGCAGGCGGCGGTACAGGCGGCGGCGCGAGATGGCTGGCCCAGGGAACGATCTATCCCGATGTCATCGAGAGCGGCGGCGCCAAGACGAAGAAGGCCACCACCATCAAGAGTCACCACAACGTCGGTGGCCTGCCCGAGACGCTCGGCCTGAAGCTGCTGGAGCCGCTGCGCGATCTCTTCAAGGACGAAGTGCGCGAGCTGGGTGTGGCGCTGGGCCTGCCGCCGCAGATGGTGTATCGCCACCCGTTCCCCGGGCCTGGACTGGGGGTGCGCATCCTGGGCGAGGTAAAGCCCGAGTACGCGGATTTGCTGCGTCGCGCCGACGCTATCTTCATCGATGAACTGCATGCACACAAAGACGAGGCCAGCGGCAAAAGCTGGTACGCCCTCACGAGCCAGGCCTTCGCCGTCTTCCTGCCCATCAAGAGCGTGGGTGTGATGGGCGATGGCCGCACCTACGAGCACGTGGTGGCGCTGCGCGCCGTGCAAACCAGCGACTTCATGACGGCTGACTGGGCCGAGCTGCCCTACGCGCTGCTCAAGAGGGTCTCGAGCCGCATCATCAACGAAGTGCGTGGCATCAACCGCGTCACCTACGACGTCAGCAGCAAGCCGCCGGCGACGATCGAGTGGGAGTGATGGACGCGGAGCCCGGGTCTTCATCTGCCGACGAGTACGGCATGCGCTTGGCGCTGGACCAGGCGCACAACGCCTGGCTGGTGGGCGAGGTGCCGGTGGGCGCCGTGATCGTGCGGCCTGCCTCATTGAACACCCCCGGCGCGCTGGGCGTGCAGGTGGTGGCGACTGGCTACAACCGGCCCATCACCACGCACGACCCGACTGCGCATGCCGAGATCGTCGCACTGCGCCACGCAGCGACGCTGCTGGAGAACTACCGGCTGCCGGAGTGCGAGCTGTACGTGACGCTGGAGCCGTGCCCGATGTGCGCCATGGCGCTCATGCATGCTCGCTTCAAGCGTGTGGTGTTCGGCGCGCCCGACCCCAAGACCGGTGCTGCCGGCTCGGTGTTGAATCTCTTCGCCGAGCCGCGGCTCAACCACCGGACGGAGGTGATCGGCGGCGTGTTGGCGGAGCCCTGCGGCGCCTTGCTGCGCGAGTTCTTCGCCGAGCGGCGTGCGCAACAGCGTGCGCAAAGAGAGGTTGACCTGGGCCCGCCCGGCGAGGCCGTCGCGGGCATGCCAACTGCGGACGTGATCGAGATCGAGCCGGCAGCGCCGGTGGGTCCCGAAGCGCCGATCCCGGCCGGCGAAGCGATCGAACTGCCGCCGGACAGTCGTTGATGCGCCTGACCGTCTTCAGCCCCTCCGGCGTGGTGCCCGACATCGGCCCCTTGCAGCTCGCGCTCGAGCGGTTGCGCGAGCTTGGTTTCGACGCGCGACGCGATGCGGGCGCGATGGCCCGCCGGCAACGCTTTGCAGGCAGCGACGAGGCCCGCGTCGCGGCGATCCACCGCCTGGCAGACGCGGCACCTGATATCGCGATGGCTGCGCGGGGTGGCTACGGTCTCACGCGCCTGCTCGATGCCATCACCTGGAAGAAGCTCGCCCGCAGTGTCGAACGCGGCACGCGCTGGGTGGGCCTGTCCGACTTCACGGCGCTGCAACTGGCGCTGCTGGCGCATACGGGAGCAGGCAGTTGGGCTGGTCCCTGCGCGCTGGAAGGCTTTGGCCGGGCGCAGACGGACGGCGGCATGGATGACGTCACCGCCGCGTGTTTCGCCGAAGCCATGCGCGGCGAGCTGGAAGCAGTGGGGTTCCGCACCGAGCGTGGCTTCGATGGACTCGAGGCGCGCGGCACGCTGTGGGGCAGCAACCTCGCCATGCTGTGCTCGCTGCTGGGCACGCCGCACTTGCCGCGCATCCGCAACGGCATCCTGTTCCTCGAAGACGTGAACGAACACCCCTACCGCATCGAACGCATGCTGCTGCAGCTGCTGCAGGCAGGCGTGCTGGGGGCTCAGAAGGCCGTCGTGCTGGGCCAGTTCGACGCGTGGAAGCCCTCGCCGCTGGACCGCGGCTATGGCCTGAAGGCGGCGGTGGCGCACCTGCGCAGCAAGACCCAAGTGCCCATCCTCACCGGGCTGCCATTCGGCCACGTGCCGACGAAGGTGACACTGCCGATAGGCGCGCGTGTCACACTGGCGGTACAGGGGCAGCAGGCCTTCATTGGGTGGGGCACATGATGCATTCATTTAGGGTCGGCGCTTGGGCGCGCTGTGCAGCGTTGTTTCTCGCAACCTGGCTGGCCGGATGCAACAACAGTCCCTGGCCCGACGGCTCCGCGGCGGACAACACGCTGTTTGCCGCGGCGCAGGAAAGTTCGCCGCGCCACCTCGACCCGACGGCCTCATACTGGACCAACGACACTGCTTTCACGTACCAGATCTACGAACCGCCCTACGGCTACCACTACCTGAAGCGTCCCTACGAGCTCGTGCCCAAGAGCGCCGCCGCGGTGGTGCGTCCGCGTTTCGTCGACAAGGATGGCAAGCCGCTGCCCGACGACGCGTCGGCGGATAGGGTGGCCGAGAGCATCTATGACGTGCCCATCAAGCCGGGCGTCCTCTACCAACCGCATCCGGCCTTCGCCAAGGACGAGCAAGGGCGCCATCGGTACCACGCGATGAAGCCGGGTGAACTCGGCCCGCGCACCTCGCCGCTGCACTTCGAGCGCCAGGGCACGCGCGAACTCGTCGCCGAGGACTTCGTCTACGCGCTCAAGCGGCATGCCACGACGCGGGTCACGACACCGATCTTCTCCACATTCGCCGAGTTCGTGGTCGGCCTGAAAGAGTATGGCGACCTGGTGAAGAAGGAGGATGCCAAGCATCGCGCTGGCCTCGACCCGGCGAGCCTGGACAAGCCTTTCCTCGACTTTCGCGTCTGGCCGCTGGCCGGCGCCACTGCGCCCGACAAGCACCTGCTGCGCATCCGCATCAAGGGCAAGTACCCGCAGTGGAGCTATTGGATGCAGATGACCTTCACCGCGCCGGTGCCTTGGGAGGCCGATGCCTTCTATGCGCAGCCCGGCATGGCGCAGGCCGGCCTTTCGCTCGACCGCTGGCCGGTGGGCACCGGCCCTTTCATGATGGCCGAATGGGAGCAAGACCGCCGCCACGTGATGGTGCGCAACCCCAACTACCGCGGCGAACCCTACCCTTGCGAAGGCATGCCCGGCGACAAGGAAAAGGGCCTGCTCGACGACTGCGGCAAGAAGACGCCCTTCATCGACCGCATCGTCATCACCGTGGAGCGCGAAGAGGTGCCGCGACGGGGCAAGTTCCGCCAGGGCCACTACGACCTCGAGGTCTACGAGCGCACCGACACCGGCAAGGACTATCTGGTCGCGATGCAAGACAGCGAGGACGTTCGCAAGGAGTACACGGCCAAGGGCTTCCGGCTCGACCAGGGCTCCGACGTCAACAGCTACTTCATCGCCTTCAACATGCTCGACCCCACGCTGGGTGACGGCGACAAGGGCGAACTCAGCGCCGGGCAGAGGGAGCGAAACCGCAAGCTGCGCCAGGCGATCTCGATCGCCATCGACTGGGAGGAGTACTCCAAGGTCTTCCCGAAGAAGGCCGGGGATACGGCGATGAGTCCGCTGCCGCCAGGCATCTTCGGCTCGCGCGAAGGCACGGCCGAAGGCGTCAACCCGATCACCCATTTGTGGAAGGACGGGCACGCCGTGCGCCGCCCGACCGAAGAGGCCAAGCGCCTGTTGGCCGAGGCGGGCTATCCAGGCGGACGCGATGTCAAGTCGGGCCAGCCGCTGGTGCTGAACTACGATTTCTACGCGCCCCCCACGCCCGAACGGCGGCCGGAGATCGACTGGGTAGTGCGCCAGTTCGCCAAGATCGACATCCAGCTCGAGGTGCGCGCCACCGACAACGGCCAGTTCCAGGACAAGGTGCGCAAGGGCAAGTACCAGGTGTTCTGGCTCGGCTGGAACGCCGACTACCCCGATGCGGAGAACTTCCTCTTCCTGCTCTACAGCAAGGCCGGCAAGACCAAGTTCGATGGCGAGAACACGTCCAACTATGACAGCGCCGAGTTCGATCGCCTGTTCGAGCGCATGAAGGCGCTGGAAGATGGGCCCGAGAAGCAGAAGCTGATCGATCAGATGGTGGCTGTGGTCCGCGCGGACGCGCCGTGGACCATGGGCTTCTTCCCACACGCTTCAGCGGCAGTGCAGGGCTGGGTGCGCAACTCCAGCCAGTTCGTGCTGGTTCGTGATACTGCCCGCTACATGCGTCTGGACACGGCGCAGCGTGCGCAGAAGGTGGCGGAGTGGAACCGCGCCGTGTGGTGGCCGCTGCTCGGGATGGCGGCCGCCGCGGGGCTGATGCTTTGGCTCGGCCGTCGCACCCTGCTGCGGCGCGAGCGCATGAATGCCCGCGGCCAGGTGCTTGCGCCGGCAGCGGGCGGGGCTGGGGCAGGGGACTGAGCCGATGTTCAGGGTTCTCGTGCGCCGCATCGCCTATGGCGCGCTGATCCTGCTCGGGGTGAATCTGGCGACGTTCCTGCTTTTCTTCTCCATCAACAGCCCCGACAACATGGCGCGCCTGAACCTCGGCGGCAAGCGTGTCTCCCAGGAGGCGATCGAGAAGTGGAAGGTCGAGCGGGGCTACGACAAGCCGCTGTACTTCAATGCGACCAGGCAGGGCGGCGAGCAGCTCACCGAGACGATCTTCTACGAGCGATCGGTCTCGCTGTTCCTGCTCGATTTCGGGCGCGCCGACGGCGAGGCGGCCGGCAACATCGGCCACGAGGTGGCCACACGCATGTGGGTGAGTCTGCAGTTGGCGCTGCCTCTGTTCGTGCTGCAGGTCATCGCGAGCACGGCGTTCGCGCTGTTGCTGGTGATGTTCAGGCACTCGCGGCTCGACTTCTGGGGCGTGGTGCTGTGCGTGTTAATGCTCAGCATCTCGAGCCTGTTCTACATCATCGTCGGCCAGGTGCTGTTCTCGCGCGTGCTCAAGCTCTCACCCATCTCCGGTTACGCACCGGGCCTGGACGTGGTCAAGTTCCTGCTGCTGCCGATCGGCCTGTCGTTGCTGGCGCGGTTGGGCGGCGAGGCGCGGCTCTATCGCGCCATGTTCCTCGAGGAGATCGGCAAGGACTACGTGCGCACCGCGCGTGCCAAGGGGCTGGCCGAGTGGACCGTGCTCAGCCGCCATGTGCTGCGCAACGCGCTCATCCCCATCATCACCAGCGCCGGCGGTTATCTGCCCTACGTCTTCCTCGGCAGCCTCGTGTTCGAGAGCTTCTTCGGCCTGCCGGGGCTCGGGGCCTACGTCATCGAGGCCATCGGCAAGCAGGATTTCGCCATTGTGCGCACGATGGTCTTCCTTGGCTCGTTGCTCTACATCGCGACCTACATCTTGATCGACATCGCGTATTCGTGGGCCGACCCACGCGTGCGTCTGGGCTGAAAGAGGCGCTGCGGCGATGCCCAAGTTCGTGCTGCTTTGGACCGATGTCGCCATGTGGCTGCTCGTCGCGGCGATGGTGGCCTATGGTTGGCACGTGTACGCCAGCCCAGCGTTGGCCGCCACGTGGCGAAGGGTGTTCCGCGACCCGGCTGCGCTGGGCTCGGCGGTGGTGCTGGTGCTGTGCCTGGGCATCACGCTGCTGGACAGCGTGCACTACCGGCCCTTGCTGCCGGCGGCCTCGGGTGTGGCTGCAGGCGGCGCGGCCGCCTACGAGTCGCGCACGAGCTCGCTGCTCGACGCATGGCTGGCCGAACTGGTGGAGGCACGCGAGGCCACGTATTCGCGGCCACTGGCCTACCTCGGGTTCACCAAGGAATCGGTGGAGGTGGGCGGGCAGTTGCAGCGCTTTGCACCACGCCTGAAATTCGGCGGTGCGCACTTGGCAATGCCCGAGAGCGATTGGGTACCCGACCTCGTGGCGCGCGCCGCGGGCGGGCTGGCGGCGGGCGCCGCCGCGGCTGCGGTGTTGATGGCGCTCTTCGTGGCCTTGCTCGCGCGACTGCAACGTCGCGGCTGGCAGGCCGTGGCCGGCGCGGTCTGGCGCGGCGAAGGTGACATCCCCTGGCGCGTGGCCGCGGCGACGGTGGCCGTCATCTGTTTGCTGGCCGGCCCCGCCACGGCCTTGTCCGGCCCATATCACCTGATCGGGACCGACCTCACCGGCAACGACGTGCTCTTCCAGGCGCTCAAGAGCATCCGCACGGCCTTCGTCATCGGCACGCTCGCCACCGTGGCCACGCTGCCGCTGGCGGTGGTGCTGGGCATCATGGGCGGCTACTTCAAGGGCTGGGTGGACGAGCTCGTCCAGTACGTCTATACCGTGCTCTCTTCGGTGCCCAACGTGCTACTCATCGCCGCCTGCGTCCTCATGGTCCAGGTATTCCTCGACCAGCATCCGGAGATGTTCGAGACCGGCGCCGAGCGCGCCGATCTGAAGCTCTTCCTGCTGTGCGCCGTGCTGGGCCTCACCGGCTGGGCGGGCCTGTGCCGGCTGCTGCGCGGCGAGACGCTCAAGCTGCGCGAGCTGGAGTATGTGCAGGCGGCCTCCGCTTTCGGCGTCAGCCCCTGGCGCATCATGGTGCGGCACATCTTCCCAAACGTGGCGCACTTGATGCTCATCGTCACCGTGCTCGAGTTCAGTTCGCTCATCCTGTACGAAGCCGTGCTGAGCTACGTCGGCGTCGGTGTCGACCCCTCGATGAACAGCTTCGGCGGCATGATCAACCTCGCGCGCAACGAGATGAGCCGTGACCCCGTGGTGTGGTGGAGCTTCGCGGCGGCGTTCGGGTTCATGGTCGCGCTGGTGCTGGCGGCCAACCTCTTTGCCGACGGTGTGCGTGATGCGTTCGACCCGCGCGCCGGCTCGATGCGGCCGCGGCCGCTGCGGCGACGAGCGGGTACGACGGGTGCGAAGGGTGCGAACGGCGCGGCGGGCGAGGGTGGCTTGCCACCGCGGGAACCGGGACGCGCGGCATGATGCAGATCGACCAGCTCACCGTCGAGCTCGATGTCGAGGCCGGCGTGGTGCGTGCCATAGACGCGTTGCGCCTGACGCTGGCGCGTCGCGAGACCTTTGCGCTGGTCGGCGAGAGCGGCTGCGGCAAGAGCATGACAGCGTTGGCCTTGATGCGCCTGCTGCCCGAGAACGGCGTTGTCACGGCAGGCACCGTCCGTTTGGATGCTACTGGCGCTACTCGCGCTGCTGGCGCATCCAAAGTGACCGGTTCGCGCGAGCCGGTGGAGGTGCTCGACCTGCCCGAGTCGGCCATGCGCCGCGTGCGCGGGGCGCGCATCGGCATGATCTTCCAGGAGCCGGCCACGAGCCTCAACCCGGTGATGCGCGTGGGCGACCAGATCGTCGAGGCTATCGAGGCGCACACGCCGCTGCGTGGGGCCGAGGCCCGTGCCAAGGCGCTGCAATGGCTCGAGCGGGTAGGCATCCCCGAGCCGGAGCGCCGCGTCGATGACTACCCCTTCCGCATGAGCGGCGGTCAGAAGCAGCGCGTGATGATCGCGGTCGCGCTCGCGGCCGAGCCCGACTTCCTCGTCGCCGACGAGCCGACGACGGCGCTCGACGTCACGATTCAGGCCCAGGTGCTCGATCTGCTGAAGGACCTGCAGCGCGAGCGCGGCATGGGCCTCTTGCTCATCACGCACGACCTCGCCGTGGTCGCAGGCATGGCTCACCGAGTGGCGATGATGTACGCCGGACAGATCATCGAGGTGGCACCTGCGGATCAGTTCTTCGCGCGGCCGCACCACCCATACGCCCAGGCGCTGTTGCGGGCGTTGCCAGGGCGCGAGGCGCGATCCCAGTCACTGCAGGCCATAGGCGGCACAGTGCCAGCATTGACGCAGGCCTTCACGGGCTGCAGGTTCGCGCCACGCTGCGCCCTGTCGCACGAGGCCTGCCTGGTGAGCCCACCCGCGATGCGCAGCGTGGGTCCGGGGCGTGAGGTGCGCTGCGTGTTGCCGGCTGCGGCAGGGCAGAGTGCCTTGCACGGAGTCTCTGGCGCCGACGCGCACATGCGCCTTGTTGCGGCCCCTTCGCATCCCGCTGCGGATGAGCAGCGAGCATCGCAGCGCTCGGAAGCAGGGGCTGCGCAGCAGCTTCTTGACGTCCAGTCGCTTACTGTGCGCTTTGCCGTGCGCGGCGGCGCGCTGCAGCGTGTGCGTGGGCACTTCGATGCCGTGCGCGACGTGTCGTTCACCATTGCGCGTGGCGAAACTCTGGCGCTGGTGGGCGAGAGCGGCTGCGGCAAGACCACCATCGGCAAAGCGATTGTGCAACTGCTGCGAGGGGTGGCCGACGTGCAGGGCCGCGCTCTCCTGTCCGGCGAGGATCTGCTGACGATGCAGGCTGAAGCGCTAAAAGCCGCGCGGCGCCGCGTGCAGATCATCTTTCAGGACCCGTTCGCCTCGCTGAACCCACGCATGCGCGTGGCCGAGTTGCTCGAGGAGGGCTTGCTGGCCCTGCGCAGTGAGATGGGCGCCGGGCAGCGCCAGCGCCGCACTGCCGAACTCACCGAGCAGGTGGGCTTGCGCCCGGAGGCGCTGCAGCGCTATCCGCATGAATTTTCCGGCGGCCAGCGCCAGCGCATCGCCATTGCACGGGCGCTCGCCGTGCAGCCCGACCTCATCGTCTGCGACGAGCCGACCTCCGCGCTCGACGTCTCAGTGCAGGCGCAGATCCTGAACCTGCTGCGCGATCTGCAGCGTGCGCTCGGGGTGTCGTATCTGTTCATCACGCACAACATCGCCGTGGTCGAGTTCATGGCGGACCGGGTGGCGGTGATGCAGGGCGGGCGCATCGTGGAGTACGGTGAAGCCTCGGCGGTGCTGACGCGCTCGGCGCACGCCTATACGCGGCGACTGCTGGCTTCGGTGCCGCGCCTGCCGTTGCCTGCCTGAGATCACTCCGGGGGGTTGGCGCGGCGGCGCGCCCGCAACGCGCACTCGTGGCGCATGTCGCGCCCCAGGGAGTCAGGCAGTGTTGCTTGGCCCCAACGTTCTCGCGCATGGGCCAGGCGAACGCTGCCGCGGGTGAGGTGCCTCAGCCTGCCGGCGGCGCCCAACACGAGGCGGGACAAGCACGCAAGTGATTGATATAGCGTAGTTTTCGGCCGAAATCCAGTCGTCGCTGTGTCTATCACCCGCTAGCACGCGAGCGCGGGGTGGGATTCCCCGGGCCCGTCTCCAGACACATCCGCACAACAATTTGGTCACACAGCGTGACGGTACGGCCTGCTCCTTGGAGGCGGCCTGGTGCCAGCCCGCTGACCGAAGACTAGACCCAATCTTGCCCACAAGGAGTTCGACCCAAATGTTCAAGAGAACCCAGATTTGCACCGGCGTCTTGCTGGCGATGGGGGGTGCACTCGCCGCTGGCACCGCCTCGGCTCAGCCCGCAGAGCGCGTGGAGATCACTGGCTCGCGCATCCGCACGCTCGACGCGGTTTCCAACAGCCCCGTGTCCACGGTTTCGGCGGTGGAGTTGAACTCCTCGCAGCCTGTGGCGGTGGAGGAGATCGTGAAGTCGCTGCCGGCCTCGACGCCTGCCATCGGCCCCGGAACCAACAACGGCGCCGGCGGTGGCGCAACCATCGACCTGCGAGGTCTCGGCTCCGGCAGTGTCAGCGGCGCCAGCCGCACGCTGGTGCTGATCAACGGCCGCCGTATCGTGCCGTTCAATCTTACGGGTTTTGTCGATACGAATAGCGTGCCGATCGGCCTCATCGACCGCGTCGAGCTCGTGACCGGTGGTGCCTCGGCCGTGTACGGCGCTGACGCCGTCGCGGGGGTCGTCAACTTCATTCTGAAGAAGAGCTTCACGGGCTTCGAGGCTTCGGGCAGCCGCGGTGTCTCGGGCGAAGGCGACGCCGCGCGCTACCGCGCCGATGTGACACTCGGTGCCGCGCTGGCCGATGGCAAGGGCAGTGTCGTGCTGAGTCTGAGCAAGGCGAAGACCGACCCCTTGCTGCAAGGGTCGCGGCCCAACGGCACTGTGGCCAGGGCTTCCACGACAGGCAACCCACAGGGCTCGAACACCGACGTCCCTGCACAGTTCCTCGGCATCCCCGGATTTACCAACACCACGGGCTTCCAGCAGATCGATCCCGTCACCGGCCAGATCCTGGAGGTGCCCACGACAGCGGGCAACTTCAACTTCAACCCGGTCAACTACTACCAGACGCCGCAGGATCGCCAGCAGGTCACTGGTCTGGCGACCTACCGCATCAACGACTACGCGGAGATCTACAGCGAGTTGTTCCACACGCGCAGTGACGTCGTGCAGAACATCGCCAGCAGCGGCACGTTCTTCAACTCCTACACGCTGCCCATCGGCAACCCTTTCATCCCGGCCGCAGCGCGGACGCAGTTGTGCACTGCCTTCGCGATCGCGCCAGCCAACTGCGTGGCCGGGGATCCGACGCCGATCACGCTGTCCATCGGCCGCCGCTTCGTCGAGCTCGGGCCGCGCATCGGCACCTTCGAGAACAAGACCACGCAGTGGACCCTGGGCTCCAGGGGCAGCCTGAGCGATGCCTGGGGCTATGACGCCTACTTCTCGCATGGCGAGGCCGACCAAGTTCGCACTCTCGTGAACTGGGGATCACTCTCCAAGGTCCGGCAAGCGGTGAATGCCCTGAATCCGACGACCTGCGTCAACCCCGCCAACGGCTGCGTTCCTCTGAACCTGTTCGGCGCCGCCGGCTCCATCACGCCGCAAATGCTGGCCTTCATCAACCTCGATTCGTTGCAGTTGCAGACTGTCGAGCAGGACGTGGCTGCGCTGTCGGTCTCGGGCGACCTGGGTGCGTTGAGGAGCCCATTCGCCAAGTCGTCGATCGGTGTCGCGTTCGGCCTTGAACGCCGCGAGTTGACCGCGGGCAACAAGAGCGATAACGCTTCGCAGATCCAGGGTGAAGTGTTGGGCACTGGCGCTCCGCTGCCTGATCGCAGTGGCACGGTGGTGCTGAGGGAAGGCTACGCCGAGATCACAGCGCCCATCGTGGAGGGACTGCCGGGCGTTCACTCGCTGACCTTCGAGGGCGCCGTCCGTGCGACCTCGTTCACCTCGACACAGACGACCTCGTACAACACCTACAAGGTAGGCGGAAACTGGTCTCCCATTCGAGGCCTGAAGCTGCGCGGCATGCAGCAGAAGGCAACGCGCTCGCCTTCCATCAACGAGCTCTATGCACCCCAGGTGTCTGGTCTGTCGAACGTGGCGACGGATCCGTGCCAGGGCGTGAACATCAACCAGGCGGCAGCAAATACGCCTGGCACCCTGTCGAACCTGTGCCTTGCGACCGGCGTGCCGCTGGCGGCGATCGGCGCGTTGGGCGCCCCATCGGCTGGCCAGGTGAACAACCTGAGCGGCGGCAACCCGTCGCTGGAGCCCGAGGAGGCTGACACCTCGACCTTCGGCATCGTGTTTGAGCCGGATGGCTTCAAGGGACTGACGGTCTCCGTGGACTTCTACAGCATCGAGATCACCAAGGCCATTTCCAGCGCCAGCGTGACGGACGTGCTGACCAACTGCTACAGCGCGGCGGCGAACCCCACATTCGCGTTCAACCAGTTCTGCGCGCTGGTCTTCCGCAATCCGCTCAACGGCAGCTTCAACGGCGCCGAGGCTCGTGGCGTGTTCACGGCGCTGTCGAATCTGGGCAAGTTCAAGACCCGTGGCATCGACCTGGCTGTGAACTACCGGTTGCCGTTGCGCGACGTCGGGCTCGATCCAAAATGGGGCCGCGTCGATCTGGGCCTGACCTACACCCAAGTCGAGAAGCTCGAGTTCCAGGCCACCCCGGCGTCGGTCAACCGCGACTGCAACGGCTACTACAGCGTGGCTTGCGGCAACGCCTTTGCTTCTCCGAACTTCAAGCAAAAGTGGATCCAGCGTGCCACTTGGGGCGTCAGTGACTTCACTTTGGGCTACGTCTGGCGCCACTTGGGCAAGGCCACGGAGGAGCCGGGCGGGACGAACTTCCTTCCGGCTTTTGCGTCGATCCCGGCGTACGACTACGTCGATTTGAACGCCAGCTGGCAGGCGACGAAGAACGTGCGGCTCAGCCTCGCAATCAACAACGCTCTCGACAAGGACGCTCCACTGCTGGGCAACACGATCGGTACCACGAGTGCGAACTCGGGCAACACCTTCCCGCAGACCTACGACACGATCGGCCGTTACTTCAACCTCGGCGTGAACGTCCGGTTCTGAGCATTCGATGTTGAAGCGGGCGCGCCCCAGGCGGGGCCGCTCGGCACCAAGGCGGGCTGCGGTCCGCCTTGCTTTTTCTTCCGCGGCCTCCGACCCCCAAATCGGGTGGGCTGCAGCCGTTGCTCTTTACCAACGAGAGGCGCGACGAGAGTGTCCGCTATCGCTTTCCCCGAGCGGCAGCCGGCGACCCGACGCCCACAATCAATTTCACGCCGGTTACGCAGGTTGCGGCTTTATTGCCAGCCATCGGGCCCACAGGCCAATCCCCAGTAGCCGGGGCGGCGCTATTGATTCCATCCAATCGTAGGAGGTTCCTCATGTTCCAGAAGACCAAGGTCAGCGTGGCGGCAGCCATGCTGGTTGGCGGTGCCGGGCTGCTTGCCGGTGCTGCACTTGCCCAATCCACCGACCAGCGTGTCGAGATCACGGGTTCGCGCATCCGCTCATTGGCGGCTGACTCTGCCTCGCCGCTGCAGATCATCACCGCCGAAGAAATCGCCAAGTCAGGTGTGGTGAACATCCAGGAACTGCTACTCAAGAGTCCGTTGCTGGGCACCCCGACGATCAGTCGGACGAACTCCGCGTTCAACACCTCGAGCGCTGGCGTGGCCACTGTGGACCTGCGCAATCTTGGCACCGCGCGGACCTTGGTGCTCATCAACGGTCGCCGAGTCGTGTCTGGCGTTCCGGGCGATCAGTCGGTCGACTTGAACACAATTCCCACCGCCTTCATCGAGCGCGTCGAGATTCTCACGGGTGGTGCCTCGGCGCAGTACGGCTCTGACGCCGTCGCGGGCGTCGTCAACATCATTCTGAAGAAGTCCATGGAAGGCGTGTCGCTCGATGCGCAGATTGGACAGTCCTCCGAAGGCGACGACAAGCGCAAGCAATTCTCCCTGACGTTCGGCACCACCGGGAACAACGGCCGCACTTCGCTGATGGGGCACCTCGCGCTCAGCGATCAGGGCGCCGTCTACTCGCGCGACCGCGCTCGCTCGGCGGTCGACCAGATCTCGCTGGGCACTCAAGGATCGGCCGCCACGCGCCGTCCTGAAGACCTGTTCACGCCTCGCGTGCCCTTCTTCTCGGGCTTTACGCCCCAAGGGTACTTCTTCACTGACAACAACATCTTCACCTACGACCGTGCCGGAAACGTTGTCCCTGCCAATACCAACGGCACGGGCGGTGCGGAGGCGACGGGCTTCAACCGCAGCGAGTTCCGCTCAATTGCCGTCCCGACCAAGCGTGCCTTGTTCGCGGCGAAAGCTGAGCACGCAATCACCGATCAGCATTCGATCTTCCTTGAGGGCACCTACGCGCTCTCGAAGACGAGCACCCGGATCGAGCCTTTCCCCCTCGCATCCGACGACATCTACGTCGCAAGCGGTGGCCAGGTGCCGGCGGGTGCCATCGTCAATGGACTGCTGGTTCGCAACCCGCTGATTCCGGACCACATCTTTAACGACATCAGCGACACCGACGGCGACGGAATTCCGGACTATTTCTTCACGCGGCGTATGTCCGAAGTGGGTGCGCGCGGCAACAAGGCTGACCGCGACACCTTCCGCTTCGTGACCGGCCTGAAGGGTGACCTCACGAAGTCACTGGCCTACGACGCCTATGTCGGGTTTGGCGCGACGAAGGAGGCGCAGACCTCGAGCGGCCAGGTCAACGTTCTGAATTTCAGGTACGCCTTGGATGCCGTGCCTGACACAACCGACGTCAACGGCAACGGCAATACCACCGAGGCCATCTGCCGTGACGCCACGGCTCGCGCCCAGGGCTGCCAGCCGGCCAACGTGTTCGGTCGCGGTGCCCTGTCGGGCGGAGCGCTGGCCTACGTGCTCGCTCCTGGATCTCTGACGACGTTCACGTCGCAGCGGCTGGCTGGTTTGCAGGTCAGCGGCGAGGTGGCAACTTTGCCTGCCGGTCCGGTGGGCATGGCCGTGGGCGCGGAGTATCGCAAGGAGGCGGCGCGCACCGAGTTTGACGCACTACAACAGGCGGGCCTGAACGCGGGGAATGCGATCCCCCGGACCGAGGGTTCGTTCGACGTCAGCGAGTTGTTTGCCGAGGTACGGGTGCCGTTGCTCAAGGGGCTGCCTGGCGTGAACTCACTGAGTGCTCTCATGGCGGTGCGCGGCAGTGACTACAGCACCATCGGCAGCGTCACGAGCTGGAATGCCGGACTGGAATGGAAGATCTCCGGGGACTTCAAGCTTCGCGCTTCCCAAACCCTCGCCACTCGCGCGCCGAACATCAACGAGTTGTTCTCGCCTCCGAGTCAGAACTTCCCCACCGGTTTGGTGGATCCGTGCCTTGGTGTGACGGCGGCCTCGACCGGCACGACGTCGGACCGATGCCGCGCTGCCCCTGGCGTCAATGCCAACATCGCCGCGAACGGAAGCTTCATCCAGACCCAGGCCGACCAGCAGGGTGTGAGCGGCTTTGACCGCGGCAATCCGAGCCTTCAGGAGGAGAAGGCCAAGTCGTTCACTGCCGGCTTGGTGTTCACTCCCCGGGACGTACGGGGCTTGGTCGTCTCGCTGGACTACTTCAAGATCGATATCGACGATGCGATCGTCCCCACGCCGCGCCAGTTCATACTCCAGCAGTGCTACTCTGGCGACGCTGGGTTGTGCCAGTTCATCAAGCGCCGGCCTGCGGCGCAGGGGCCTAACAGCGCGGGTTCGCTTGATGAGGTCGACTCCGGACAGACGAACAGCGGTGGATCAGGCGTCGAGGGCGTGGACCTGACTGTCACCTACCCAATGAATCTGGGGCCTGGCCGACTGACCACGCGCCTGGCCTATACGCGCATGTTCGAGGGCTACGACGTTCCGTTGCCAGGCTCGCCGCGCGACCCATTTGTAGGCGAGGTCGGTGCTTCGAAGGACCGTTTCTCGCTAGATCTTGGGTACCAGACGGGTCCATTTGGGGTCAACACGACGCTGACTTACATCGGCAAGGCGGCGCTGAACGATCAGTTCCTGGCCAGCAACTTCACGCCCACTGGGCGGGTACCTGCCGGTTCAGTCACGGTTGGCGCGAAGACCTACCTCGACTTCCAGCTCACCTACAACTTGCTTAAGAACGCGCAGCTGTACTTCGGCATGGACAACGCGCTCAACACCAGCCCGGCGCCCGTCATCAGCGGCTTGCCCGGAAACGACACCGGTACCGAGACCGAAGCCGGTACGTACGATCCGATCGGGCGTCGTTTTTATGCCGGTGTGCGCCTGACCTTCTAGTCATTCGGTGGCGAACACGGAAAGCGCCCTGCGCGATTCCGTGCCAGCACAACGACAAGGGCCGCCTATGGCGGCCCTTGTGCTTTCAGCGTTCACTTCGGCGCGAGCCGGATTGCGCCATCCAGACGAATGACTTCGCCGTTGAGCATGTCGTTCTCGCAGATGTGCACCGCGAGCTTGCCGTAATCCGCCGGCGTGCCCAGCCGGCTCGGGAAGGGCACGCTGGCGGCGAGCGCGTCTTGCACCTCCTTGGGCATGCCGAAGAGCATGGGCGTACCGAAGATGCCGGGCGCGATCGTCATCACGCGCACGCCGTTGCGTGCAAGGTCGCGCGCAATCGACAGCGTCATGCCGACGACGCCGCCTTTGCTGGCGCTGTAGGCGGCCTGGCCGATCTGTCCGTCGTACGCGGCCACGCTGGCCGTGTTGATGCACACGCCGCGCTCGCCCGTGGCCTCGGGCGTGTTCTTGCACATGGCATCCGCCGCGAGGCGGATCATGTTGAAGGTCCCGACGAGGTTGATATTGATCACCTTGGCGAACTGCGCCAAAGGGTGAGGACCTTCCTTGCCGACGGTCTTCACGCCGATGGCAATGCCGGCGCAACCGACCAGCCCCATCAGCTTGCCCATCGAGGTGGCCTTGGCCACGGCTGCCTGGCCGTCGGCCTCCTGTGTGACGTCGCACTTGACGAACGCGCCGCCGATCGCCGCGGCGACAGCCTCGCCCTTGTCGGCCTGCAGATCGGCGATGACGACATGGGCGCCTTTGGCCGCAAGCGCGCGTGCTGCGCCCTCGCCTAGACCCGAAGCACCCCCCGTGACGATGAAGACCTTGCCTGCGATATCCATGTCCAGATGTCCTGCTGGTGGGGTTTGTGACGGTTCAGGCGCCGAGCGCACCCGTCACCCGCGCCGTGATCTCCTCGACGCTGCCGGAGCCGGAGATGCGCGCATAGCGGGGTGCTCCGGGTTCGCCGCGGGCGGCCCATTGGGAGTAATAGTCGACGAGCGGGCGCGTCTGCTTTTGGTAGACCTCCAGGCGCTTGCGCACGGTCTCTTCCTTGTCGTCTTCGCGCTGGATGAGCGGCTCGCCGGTGGCGTCGTCATGCCCGGCCACCTTCGGCGGGTTGAACTTGACGTGGTAGGTGCGGCCACTGGCCACGTGTAAGCGCCGGCCGCTCATGCGCTCGATGATGGCCACGTCGGGCACATCGATCTCGAGCACGAGGTCGAGCATGACGCCGACGCTCTTCATCGCTTCGGCCTGCGGAATCGTGCGTGGAAAGCCATCGAAGAGGAAGCCCTTGGCGCAATCAGGCTGCATCAGGCGCTCTTTGACGAGGCCAATGATGATGTCGTCGCTGACGAGGGCGCCGCTGTCCATGACCTTCTTGGCCGCGAGGCCGAGCGGCGTGCCGGCCTTGACGGCGGAGCGCAGCATGTCGCCAGTGGAGATCTGGGGGATGCCCAGGCGCTGGCATATGAACGTCGCCTGTGTGCCCTTGCCGGCGCCGGGTGCGCCCAGAAGAATCAGTCTCATCGAGCTTCTCGTCTTGGTAAGGGTTGGCCGGCGCCGAGCCGTGCAGCAACACTGGGGTTGCATCGCACCGTGCAAATGCGTCAATCGAGAATATCACGCGCCCTCGCCTGCGAGGCTTACGCTGCCCCCGGGTTTTCCGAGGTGACGGGCCCCTCGAACAGTGCCCGCACGCGGGCCAGATCGGCGGGCGTGTCCACGCCGGGCCCAGGCGCGACGGCGGCCACATGCACAGCGATTCGGTGGCCGTGCCAGAGCACTCGCAACTGCTCCAGCGCTTCGGTGTGCTCGATGGGTGCGGGCTCCAGCAGCGGAAAGCCGCGCAGGAAACCTGCGCGGTAGCCGTAAATGCCGATGTGGCGCAACGGCTTGGGCGGCGCGGGCAGCAACGCTGCACCGGTGCCGTCGGCCGGGGCGTCTCGCCACCATGGAATGGGCGCGCGCGAGAAGTACAGCGCCAGGCCGAGCCGGTCGAGCACCACCTTGACGACGTTGGGGTTGTGCAGTTCTTCGTGCGTGTCGATGGCGTGCGCCGCGGTACTCATGACGCAGTCGCGGCGATCGCAAACCAACTGCGCCACCTGCCGCACGAGCCCGGGGTCGATCAAGGGTTCGTCGCCCTGCACGTTGACGACGATGTCGTCGCCTTCGAGGCCCAGCAATTGGCACGCTTCGGCCAGCCGGTCGCTGCCGCTGGCGTGGTCGTTTCGCGTCAGCACGCAGCGCACGCCATGGCTGCCGCATGCAATTGCAATGCGTGGATCGTCGGCGGCCACCACCACGGCTGCCGCGCCGCTGAGCGCAGCACGCTCGGCCACGCGCACCACCATCGGCCGGCCGGCGATGTCAGCCAAGGGCTTGTCGGGCAGGCGCGTGGACGCCAGCCGCGCCGGGATCAGCACCGTGAACTTCATCGGGCGGCGTCAGGCACGCCGCTCTAGCGGCGTGCTGCTTCTTCGGCGGTAAGACTGCGTGCCTCGTTCTCTAGCATGACGGGAATGCCGTCGCGCAGCGGAAAGCCCAGCCGGTCGGCAGGGCACACCAACTCGGTGGGTCGCATCAATTCGTCGCGACGCATTTCCAGCGGGCCTTTGCACACCGGGCACACAAGCAGGTCGACAAGGCGGTGATCGATCATCGTTGGCGCTTCTTCGCGGGCCCCAGGGCGCCCAGCAGTTCATTCAGCAGCGCGGGCGGCAGGTGGCAGTCTAAGGGCAGCACCCAGACGGGCGTGTCGAAGGGCGGCAGCGTGGCGAGCTTTACCGCGTCCTTCTCGGTGGTGATGATTTCGCGCGAGCCTGCGGGCCACGGCACGCGCGTGTACTCGGCGTGATCGCTGCAAGCCAGCCGCATGATGCTGAGGCCGGCCGCCTCGAGTGCGGCGAAGAACTGCTCCGGTGCGCCTATGCCCGCCAGCGCCGTCAAGCGGCGACCCCGCAGCTCAGACAGCGGTTGCGAACGTGCGCCATCGCCGGCTCGCCACGAGTCAAACGCCACCACGCTTCTGGCATCGCGCGCGACGAGGACGCCCGGCAGCGCGGTCGAGACACGTTGGCCGGTGTAGACCACGAAGGTGTCCGGTGGCAGTTGGCCCGGCAGTGCTTCGCGCAGTGGCCCCGCGGGCAGCAGCAAGCCGTTGCCCAGGCCGCGGTCATCGAAAACGATGACCTGGGCCGCGCGCGGCAGCGCATGGTGTTGCAAGCCGTCGTCGGAGACGATGACGTCGACCTCCGGGTGGGCCGCACAGAGCGCGGCGGCCACACGCGCGCGCTTGCGGCCGACAAACACCGGCACGCCGGTGCGGCGCTTGATGAGCAACGGTTCGTCGCCGACAGCCAGCGGTTTGGACATCGCACTCACGACGGCGATCTCCTCGCCCTGGCGGCCGTGCCCGCGGGAGATCACGCCAGGGCGGCGCCCCGCTGCTGCGAGCGCCTGCACGAGCGCAATCACAATCGGTGTCTTGCCGGTTCCGCCCACCACCAGATTGCCGACCACCAGCACCGGCACCGGCAGCTGTGCTGCTGGGCTGGCCATGCGCCGGGCCAGCTTGGAAACGGTGCCGAAGACGCCGGCGAGCGATCGCAGCACCCAGGGCGCGCGCTGCGGCGAAGGCTGCCACCAGACGCGCTCGAGCCAGCGTTCGATGCGGCCCCTGCGGTCGTGGCTGCGGATGCCAGCCGGTACATTGAGTTCGACCGCTTCCGCGGCGCCGTGGGTCATGTCTGGTGACGCATCTCGCGGCGCGGTGCCCGCGCTCAGCGGCCACCACCAGGCGTGTTCTGCGCCGCGAAGGTGAGCCGGGCAAGCCCGGCCCGCCGCGCCGCATCGAGCACATTCACGACGCTCTGATGCGCGGCCATGGCGTCCGCCGAGATGATGATCACCGTGTCAGGGCGGTTGCGCGCGGCGGCGGCCAGCTCGGCAGTGAGCAGCTCGACACTGCGCCCGTCCACCGTCTTCTTGTTCACCACGTAGCGCCCGTCGCTCGAGACGGCGACGATCACTTCGTTGGGCCGTTCACGCAGCTTCTCGGCGTCGGCCGCCGGCAGGTTGATCTGCAGTTCGGTGAATCGTGAATAGCTGGTGGAGAGCATGAGGAAGATCAGCACGACCAGCAGCACGTCGATAAACGGGATCAGGTTGATCTCCGGCTCTTCGGGCCGGCGGCGGCTGAATTTCATGTGCTGGGCGCTGGTGTCGGCGTCGCGGCGTGCATCAGGTCGTGCCGCGCACGACGAAACGCATCAGGTGTGGCACGAGGCGCTCGGCGGCCAGTTCCATCGTGAGCTGAAAGGTGTCGACCTTGCCGCGGAAATAGCGGTAGAACATCAACGCCGGAATGGCGATCATCAAGCCGAACGCCGTGTTGTAAAGCGCGACCGAGATGCCATGCGCCAACATCTGCGGGTTGTTGCCCGCGCCCGTGCCCGGCGCTTGGGAGCCGAAGATCTCGATCATGCCCACCACCGTGCCGAACAGCCCGAGCAGAGGTGCGGCAGCGGCAATCGTGCCGAGCGTGTTGAGGTAGCGCTCGAGTCTGTGCACGGCCTTGCGTCCGGCATTCTCAAACGCCTGGCGCAATCCGGCCTCGGCGATGCGTGGATCGGCGATCACGCTGCGCAGTCCGGACGCGAGCACGGCGCCCAGTACGGAGTTTTCGGCGAGCTTGTTCACCACATCGGCCCCAGGCAGATTGGCTCGGGTGACGGAGACGACTTCTTCCAGCAGCTTGGGTGGGGCGACCAGAGCGTCACGCAGGTGGTAGATCCGCTCGATGATGAGCGCCAGCGCGACGACGGAGCACAACAGCAGGGGCCAGATCGGCCAACCGGCCGCTTGTATGATGGTCAGCAAGGCTTTTTTGGGGCTGGCCAGTTGGGGCACGCCGCGGGGCGCGATTATTGCCGAAGCGGCCGTGCCCCCCAGCGTGCGCGAAGCACGCTCCTGGCCACGAATCGCGCCTTGTCATCTTGTCCACAGCTATTGCGAACCTAGGGGTCCTGCTGTGGATAAGACTGTGGGCAACGTCTCCCACTGGCGCTTGAACACGGTGCTTCATCAGCGCGTTGTGCCTGCTGCTGAAATTTTGGGCGCCGAAAAATCCATGAATATCAATGAGTTGGGACCAACGCTGCAACCTCGTATGCGATGCGTGCCGGTGCAAACGCAAGACTGGCGCGGCTGTGGAGTTCCAGGGTCGCACCGCGCCTGGTTGTTTCCTTGAGCGATGTATCGGCGCCCTCGGCCCAGCGCCCCATCTGGGGGGTGGCGACGCTGCTGCAGGCCGGTAGCGACGCGCTTTGGTCGCGCTTCGGACCTGTGGCTGTAAGGGGCGAGCTCTCCGGCTTTTCGCGCGCGGCAAGCGGGCACTGGTACTTCTCGTTGAAGGACGAGGCCGGTGCGCCGGCGCTGTTGCGGTGTGCCATGTTCCGGCGCGGAGCTTCGCTCGTTGACTTCGCGCCAGCGGACGGGCACCGCGTGGAACTGCGCGGACGCCTGGACCTGTATGCGGCACGCGGCGAACTGCAACTCGTCGTCGAGGCGATGGCGCGGGTCGGCACTGGCACCTTGTACGAGGAGTTCCTGCGCCTGCGTGCCCGCCTCGAGGCCCAAGGGCTCTTCAACGCCTCGCGCAAGCGCCCGTTGTTGCCGTTTCCGCGCCGCCTGGGGGTCGTTACCTCGCTGGGTGCCGCGGCTCTGCACGATGTGCTCACTGCGCTGGCACGCCGTGCGCCGCACGTCGAGGTGGTGCTTTTCCCGTGCCTCGTGCAGGGCGCCGAAGCGCCGGCGAGCCTGGTGCAAGCGCTCGCGCTGGCCGCGGCGCGCCAGCCGGCGCACACCCTGGATGCCCTGTTGCTTGTCCGCGGCGGGGGCTCGCTCGAAGACTTGTGGGCATTCAACGACGAGCGGGTGGTGCGTGCCGTGGCCGCCAGCCCCATGCCGGTCGTGTGCGGCGTGGGCCACGAGACCGATGTGACGTTGGCCGATCTGGCGGCCGATCTGCGCGCCCCCACGCCGACCGCCGCGGCCGAACTTGCTGCGCCGCAGCGCGAAGATCTGCTGGCCGAACTGGCTGCCCAAGAAGCCAGTTTGCAGCGCGCATCAACGCGGCGGCTGCAAGCGCACGCGCAGGGTCTGGACCAACGCGCGGCCAGGCTTGGCCAGCCCGCGCGCGTGCTCTTTGGCCAGCGCCAGCGGCTCGATGCGATGGCGCATCGCCTGGCCCTTGCGCCGCGCCCGGCCATCGAACTCAGGCGCCATGTCGCCGCCCAACTGGCCACGCGCCTGTTCGCTGCGGGCGCCATGCGACTGCAACGTGCGACCATGCGCCAGCAATCGCTGGCGACGCGGCTGCAAGCGCTGGACCCGCACGTGGTGCTCGCGCGTGGTTACGTCTGGGTGGAGGACGCGGCCGGTCGCGCCATCACGCAGGCGGCCAGCCTGACGCTTGGCCAGCACGTCCGCGCCGTGTGGTCCGATGGACGTGCGCTCGTCGAGGTGAAGGTGCTGGAGCCGCCCGCAGCGAGCCACGGCTCGACCCCTTCGCCTGATCGGGGCGCAAACGCTGCCTAGAATCTCCGCTCGCTCAACGCCCATCCCATCAATCAGGAGAGAACCTCATGGAACGTACGCTGCCCCCACTGCCCTTCATGCTGGATGCGTTGGCGCCCCACTACAGCAAGGAAACGCTGGAGTTCCACCATGGCAAGCACCACAACGCCTACGTCGTGAACCTCAACAACCTGCAAAAGGGGACCGAATTCGAAAACATGGCGCTGGAGGACATCATCAAGAAGTCCTCGGGCGGCATCTACAACAACTCGGCGCAGATCTGGAACCACACGTTCTTCTGGAACGGCATGAAGCCCGCCGGTGGTGGCGAGCCCGGTGGTGCGCTGGGCACGGCCATCAAGGCCAAGTGGGGCAGCTACGCCGCCTTCCGCGAGGCCTTCGTGAAGAGTGCGGTGGGCAACTTCGGTTCGGGCTGGACGTGGCTGGTGAAGAAGGCCGACGGCTCGGTCGACATCGTCAACATGGGCGCGGCGGGCACACCGCTGACGACGGCCGACAAGGCCTTGCTCACCGTGGATGTGTGGGAACACGCCTACTACATCGACTACCGCAACCTGCGCCAGAAGTTCGTCGAGACCTTCTTCGACAAGCTGGTGAACTGGGGCTTTGCCGAGAAGAACTTCGGCTGAGGCCGCTGGTCACGCTGGCCGAGTCGGCCTCGGTGGCCTCGGCTGCCGCTGATCGCTGAGCGCTGCAGCGCTCTCAGCGCAGCGGCGCTCCAGCCGCCGGTGCACTGGCGAAGGGCGGCCCCGTCAGCTTGAAGCCCGCCTTGATGCCGCGCTTGTCGAACCAGCCCTGGCGCATCTCGAGCGAGTAGCGCACCGGCGCCTTCGAGCAGTGCGAGGCCTCGTCGCGCGGCTGCATGTCGGCCAGGTTGACGATGGTGCCGTCGTCGGCAATGAAGGCGATAGTGAGCGGCACCAGCGTATTCTTCATCCAGAAGCAGCGCACGCTCTTGTCGTCGTTGACGAACAGCATGCCTTCGTTGCCGGGCATCTCGGTGCGGAACATCATGCCGGTCATCTGCTGTGCCGGGGTCACGGCGAGTTCAGCCTTGATGACGTGCATGCCCGCGCGCAGGTCGATCGTGGCCAGGCGCGGCTGTGGCGCGCCTTGACCCAAGGCGCTGCCGCCGGCCAACAAAGCGCAGGCAAGGCTGGCGCGCGCCGCCACTGCTTGCATCTGCGCGCTCATCGTCAATCTCGGCTTCATCGGTGTCAGGTTGACGTGGGTCATGGAGAGCTCAGCGTGGGAGACCTAGATTATCGAGTCGGCGGGCGCACGGATCGTGCGGCGTCGGCTTGCCGATGAACGTTGCCGCTCTCACTGCCGCTGACACCGCCGCCGACACCGCCGCTGAATCCACCGACGGTGCACGCCTGCGTACGGTGCGTACGGCCCGCACGGCCGATATCCTCGACGATCCCCTGGAGCAGGCCCGGTTCACTCGGTGGATCATCAGCGCAACCGGGGAGCGCCAGGGCGACTCCAGCCTGCAGCTGAGCGGCATGCACTGCGCGGCCTGTGCCGGGCAGGTTGAGGCAGCCTTGCTCGCTTTGTCTGGCGTGCACGAGGTTCGCGTTTCCGCTGCCTCGCAGCACGTCAGCGTCACTTGGGATCCCAGCTGCACTCGGCCCTCGGCCATGGTGGAGGCACTGAGGCGCGCGGGCTATGACGCGGTGCCCGATGCGGCCTCGTCGGCGCGCGCGTTGCGCCAACGCGAGGCGCGGCAGGCGTTGTGGCGCTTGTTCGTGGCCGCCTTCTGCGCCATGCAGGTGATGATGCTGGCCACACCGAGCTACGTGGCCGGGGCCGGCGAACTGTCCGCCGAGATGCGTCGCCTGCTCGACTGGGGATCGTGGACGCTGACGCTTCCGGTGCTCGTGTTCTCCTGCGGTCCCTTCTTCCAGGGGGCTAGGCGCAACGTGGTGGCGCGTCGCATCGGCATGGATGTGCCTGTGGCGCTTGGTGTGCTGATCATGTTCATTGCCAGTACGGGCGCGGCCTTCGAGCCCGGTGGGCACTTCGGCAGCGAGGTGTACTTTGACTCTCTGACGATGTTCGTGAGCTTCCTGCTCGGCGCGCGCTATCTCGAGATGCGCGCCCGGCACCGCGCCGCCGAGGAGATGGAAGGCCAGTGGGCGGGCCTGCCGGAGAGCGCCGAGCGCGTGCTCGGCAACGGGGCTGTCGAGGTCGTCAGCGCGCTGCGCCTGAGTGCAGGCGATCGCGTGCGCGTGCCCCTCGGGCAGGCCTTTCCGGCCGACGGCGAAATCATTGAAGGCAACACGTTTTGCGACGAATCCGTCCTCACGGGCGAGTCGCTGCCGCTGTGGCGGGGCATGGGCGAAGCCGTCGTTGCCGGCAGCATCAACGTGGGTTCTCCGGTGGACATGAGCGTGCATCGTGTCGGCCCCGATACACGCTTGAAGACCATCGTCGCGATGATGCGAACCGCGGCCACCCAGCGTCCGGCGCTGGCCCGTTCGGCCGATCGCTGGGCGGGGCCCTTCCTCTGGGTCGTGCTGCTGCTGGCGGCCGGTGCCGCTGCGGCGTGGAGCCTCGTTGATCCTTCGAAGGTGCTTTGGGTTGCGGTGTCGGTCCTCATCGTGACCTGCCCTTGCGCGCTGTCGTTGGCGGCGCCTTCGACGGTGCTGGCAGCTGCGCGCGCATGGGCCCGGCGCGGCGTGATGGTGCAAAGACTCGACGCAATCGAGTCGCTGGCGCGTGCTGAGCACTTCTTCTTCGACAAGACCGGCACGCTCACCCTCGACGTGCCCACACTCATCAAGGTCACTCTGACACGGGCCGGCCGCGCGCGGCTGGGCACCGAGGCGCAGGCGGTCACGACCGCATGGGCACTGGCCGAGCGCTCGCGGCACCCGCTCTCGCAGGCCCTGGTGGTGGCCGCACGGGCCGCCTCGGGTGGCGCGCCAACGGCCGAGTTCGCGCGATTCGAGGAGCACAGCGGCGAGGGCGTGCAGGCCAAGGACAGCCAGGGCGGATCGTGGCGACTCGGGTCCGTGGCTTGGACTGCATCACTCGACGTGGCCGGCTCTCGAGGCGGCCGTGATGGCCCGAGTTGCTCGAGTGGCCCCAGTGGCCCCAGCGACCGCGATGACGGTGATGGCCGCGATGGCCGCGATGGCCTTGAAGGCCATGTCTGGCTCGCCGCCGAGGGCGTGCCGCTGGCGGCGTTCGAGTTCGAGGAGACGCTGCGCCCGGGTGCCGCCGAGGCGGTGGCGGCGTTGCTCGCCGAAGGCCTGCACGTGACGCTGCTGTCGGGCGACCACAGGTCGAGGGCGCAAGCGCTGGCCGATCGGCTCGGCATCACCGAGGTCGTGGCTGAGGCGTCGCCCGCAGACAAGCTTCAAGCGGTGGCCTTGGCCCAGGCCGCCGGGCGCCGCGTGGCGATGGTGGGTGACGGCGTGAACGACGCACCGGTTCTTGCGCGCGCGGATGTGGCGCTGGCGATGGGACAGGGTGCCCTCGTGGCGCGCAGCCAGGCCGATGCCGTGCTGGTCTCGGGGCGGCCGCTCGATCTGCTGCAGGCACGTCGCACGGCGAAGATTGCGCTGCGCATCGTGCATCAGAATCTGGCCTGGGCGGCTGCCTACAACGCCGTGTGCGTGCCGCTGGCCCTGCTGGGTTGGTTGCCGCCCTGGGCCGCGGGGCTCGGTATGGCAGCGAGTTCGTTGCTCGTGGTCGGCAACGCGCTGCGCGCGGCACGCTGAGCCGATGCGAGGCACAACAAGGCGCCATCGATGGACATCCTCTATCTGTTGATCCCGCTGTCGGCGGCATTGCTGCTCTTCATCGTGGGCGTGTTCGGCTGGGCCGTACACAGCGGGCAGTTCGACGACGTGCACGTCGAAGCTGAGCGCATCCTGACAGAGGAGTGAGTCACGTCTGCGGAGTGCTTGACCGCGATCAAGCCGTCGAAGAAGTGTGCAGACAAGAATTCCCGCGGTCGGTGGTTCGCACCGTTCTGAGGGAGAACTTGATGGCACAAGGTCAAGCCGCCACCGGCCCGTCGGGCCCGGTCGGCGCGGCGCACGAGGGGCAGTACAGCGACACCGTGGTGCGGCTCTTCGCGCTCGCGGCGGTGCTGTGGGGCGTGGTGGGCATGCTGGTGGGCGTGATCATCGCCGCGCAACTTGCGTGGCCGGAGCTCAATCTGGGCATCTCGTTCCTGAGCTACGGGCGCTTGCGCCCACTGCACACCAACGCCGTGATCTTCGCCTTCGGCGGCAGTGTGCTGTTCGCCACCGCTTACCACGTGGTGCAGCGCACGTGCCAGACGCGGCTGTTCATGCCGCGGCTGGCGATGTTCACCTTCATCGGCTGGCAGATCGTCATCGTCGCCGCGGCCATCACGTTGCCGCTGGGCATGACCCAGGGCAAGGAGTACGCCGAGCTCGAGTGGCCGATTGATCTGCTGATCGCCGTCGTCTGGGTGGCCTACGCGGTGGTCTTCTTCGGCACGATCGGCATCCGCAAGGTCAGGCACATCTACGTCGCCAACTGGTTCTTCGGCGCCTTCATCATCGCCGTGGCGCTGCTGCACATCGTCAACAGCGCGGTGATCCCGGTAAGCCTGACCAAGAGCTACTCGGTCTATGCGGGCGTGCAGGACGCGATGGTGCAGTGGTGGTATGGCCACAATGCGGTGGGCTTCTTCTTGACTGCAGGCTTCCTTGGGATGATGTATTACTACATCCCCAAGCAGGCGGAGCGGCCGGTGTACAGCTACCGGCTCTCGATCGTGCACTTCTGGGCCTTGATCTTCACCTACATGTGGGCCGGCCCGCACCACCTGCACTACACGGCGCTGCCCGACTGGGCGCAGAGCATCGGCATGATCTTCTCGCTCGTGCTGCTGGCACCGAGCTGGGGCGGCATGATCAACGGCATCATGACGTTGAGCGGGGCCTGGCACAAGCTGCGTGACGACCCGATCCTGAAGTTCCTCATCGTGAGTCTGTCGTTCTACGGCATGAGCACCTTCGAGGGGCCGATGATGTCGATCAAGACCGTCAACGCCCTCAGCCACTACACCGACTGGACCGTCGGCCACGTGCACAGCGGTGCGCTCGGCTGGGTGGGCCTCATCAGCATGGGCGCGCTCTACCATCTGATCCCGCGCCTGTACGGCAAGAAGAGCATGTACAGCGTTCCTGCGATCGAGCTGCACTTCTGGATCGCCACCATCGGCATCGTGCTCTATATCGCCGCGATGTGGATCGCGGGCGTGATGCAGGGCCTGATGTGGCGTGCAGTGAACGCGGACGGCACGCTCGTCTACACCTTTGTCGAGAGCGTGAAGGCCACCTTCCCGTACTACGTGGTGCGCCTGCTCGGCGGCGTGCTCTACCTGAGCGGCATGCTGATCATGGCCTGGAACGTGGTCATGACCGTGAAGAGCGGCCAGCCTGCATTGGCACCGATTCCGCGCGTCGCGGCGGCGCACGCTTGATCGACACCGCACAGGAGCAACAAACATGGCAACACATGCCCAGAACAGCAAGGTCGGGGGTCACGAGAAGATCGAGACCAACAACTTCCTGATGATCGTGCTGATCCTGCTCGCCGTGGCAGTGGGTGGCATCGTCGAGATCGTCCCGCTGTACTTTCAGCGTTCGACCACGCAGCCCGTGGAGGGCCTCAAGCCCTACACGGCGTTGCAGCTGGCGGGCCGCGACGTCTACATCCGCGAAGGCTGCTACAACTGTCACTCGCAGATGGTGCGGCCGTTCCGCGCCGAGGCGCTGCGCTATGGCTCGCACTCGGTGGCCGGCGAATTCGTCTACGACCATCCGTTCCAGTGGGGCAGCAAGCGAACCGGTCCCGACCTGCACCGGGTGGGCGGGCGCTACAGCGACGAATGGCACCGCGCGCACCTGTTGAACCCGCGCGACCTGGTGCCCGAGTCGAACATGCCGGCTTATCCGTGGCTGGCCTCCGCGGTGGTCGAGCCTTCCAGCATGGCGCCGCGCCTGACGGCGCTGCGCAGGGTGGGCGTGCCTTACACGGACGCCGAGATCGCGCAGGCCGGCGAGGACGTGAAGGGGCGCACCGAGCTCGATGCGCTGATCGCCTACCTGCAGGTGCTTGGCACCGCAGGCAAGTGAGGAGGGCACCATGATCGACGTCAATGACCTTCGGATCACCGTCACCGTGCTGAGCTTCGCGCTCTTCATGTGGCTGGCCGTGCACACCTGGAGCCAGCGCCGCCGCCCTGAGTACGAGGCTGCCGCCCGACTGCCCTTCCTTGACTCGTTGAACGACGAGGGAGCAGATGATTCGCAAGATCAACAAGGCAAGGGGAGAGCGCCATGAGTGATTTCGTCCATGGCGGCTGGGGGCTGTTTATCGCCGCGAGCACGGTCCTCGGTCTGCTGGCCTGCGTCGGGCTTCTCATGGTCGCCAGCCGTCGCCGCGTGATGGCCGACGACAACACCACGGGTCACGTATGGGACGAGGATTTGCGGGAGTTGAACAATCCGCTACCGCGCTGGTGGATGTGGCTGTTCATCATCACGGTGGTGTTCTCCGCGGTCTACCTCGCTTTCTACCCTGGCCTGGGCACCGCGCCGGGTACTCTGAAGTGGACGAGCCAGAACCAGTTCGAAGCCGAGCAGGCACGCGCGACCGCCGCGTTGGCGCCGGTGTACGCGAAGTTCAAGGACATGACGCCCGAACAGCTGGCGTCGGACTCGAAGGCGATGGCCATCGGCGAGCGTCTCTTTCTCAACACCTGCGCGCAGTGCCACGGCTCGGACGCACGGGGCAGCAAGGGCTTCCCGAATCTCACGCTGCCCGCGGAGTCGCGCCTGGCCACCGAGAATGCCGAGCAGGTCAAGGCGGTGATCGTGCAGGGCCGCAGTGGCAACATGCCGCCGATGGCCGCCGCGGTGGGCAGTGCCGAGGACGTTCGCAACGTCGCGCACTTTGTGCTGAGCCTCTCGGGCAGCGCGCACAACTCGTTGGCTGCACAGCTGGGCAAGAGCAAGTTCAGTCTCTGTGCCGCCTGCCACGGCCCGGAGGGGAAGGGCAACAAGGCCCTCGGCGCGCCCAACCTCACCGACAAACATTGGCTGCACGGGTGGGGCGAGCAGGCCATCGTCGAGGCCATCACGCAGGGCCGCACCGGGGTGATGCCGCCGCAAGCCAAGCTGCTCACCCCAGAGCAGGTGCACGTGCTGGCGGCCTACACCTGGAACCTGTCACGGCCCACCAAGGTGGCTGCGAACTGATGGGCCTGCAAGGGTGCAATTGAAGACGACCGCCCACGAGGCTGCGGCAGCAGGCGCCGCGGCCGCGCCTGGGCCGGCCTGGGGTGAGGCCGGCCCAGGCACGTCGCGCGAGGACGACGTGCGTGTGCAGGTCGTATCGATGTATCAGAAGCAGAAGAAGATCTATCCGCGCGCCGTGTCCGGCTGGTTTGCGGGCTGGCGCTGGGCGCTGGTCTGGGCGACGCAACTGCTCTACTACGGTATTCCATGGCTGGAGTGGAACGCGCGCCAAGCGGTGCTTTTCGACCTGGGCGCACGGCGCTTCTACATCTTCGGGCTTGTGCTGTACCCGCAGGACTTCATCTTCCTGACCGGGCTGCTGATCGTCTCGGCCTACGCGCTGTTCCTGTTCACGGCCGTGGCCGGAAGGCTGTGGTGCGGCTATGCGTGCCCGCAGACCGTCTATACCGAGATCTTCATGTGGGTCGAGCGGCACCTGGAAGGCGACCGCATGGCGCGCTTGAAGCTCGACGCGGCGCCCTGGTCGCCCGAGAAGCTCGCGCGCAAGGGTGGCAAGCAAGTCGCCTGGGTGGCCATGGGGCTGTGGACGGGGTTTACCTTCGTCGGCTACTTCACACCCATCAAGTCGCTCGCGCAGTCGGTGCTCTCGTTCGGCCTCGGCCCTTGGGAGACCTTCTGGGTGCTGTTCTACGGCTTCGCCACCTACGGCAACGCCGGCTACATGCGCGAGCAGGTGTGCAAATACATGTGCCCGTACGCGCGTTTCCAAAGCGCGATGTTCGATCGCGACACGCTCGTCATCAGTTATGACCGTGAACGCGGGGATCCGCGCGGCACGCGTGGGCGCAAGACCGATCTGAAGCTGGCCAACCTCGGCCATTGCATCGACTGCGAGCTGTGCGTCCAGGTGTGCCCCACGGGCATCGACATCCGCAACGGGTTGCAGTACGAGTGCATAGGCTGCGCCGCCTGCGTCGATGTGTGCAACGGCGTCATGGACAAGATGCAGTACCCGCGCGGCCTGGTGCGCTACGACACGCTCAACGGCATGCAGCGCCACCTGAGCCCGAAGCAGGAATTGGTCCGCGTCTTCCGGCCGCGGGTGCTGTTCTACACCGGGGTCCTCGGCGTCATCGTGCTCGGCCTCGCGCTGGCGCTGGCACTGCGTTCGCCGTTCAGGGTGGACGTGGTGCGCGACCGCGGCGCGCTGTCGCGCACCATTGAAGATGGCTACATCGAGAACGTGTATCGCCTGCAGTTGATGAACGCCACCGAGCAGGCGCAGCGTTACCGCATCGACGTGACCGGCCAGCGCGATCTTCGTATCGCGCCGTTGGCCGAAGTGTTGGTCGAGTCGGCTGGTGCGCGCTGGGTGCCCGTGGCCGTGCGCCTGCCCCCAGAGGCCGCAACGGCGCTGGGTCCGGGCTCACATCGCATTGAGTTCACGATCCTGCAACTGGCCCCCACAGGGCCTGCAACCCCGACCGGCGCGCCTGGGGCGGCACCGGGGCCGGCGTTGGTGGAGAAATCCACCTTCGTCGTGCCACGGTGAACGCAACTTCACGCCTGGATTATCTTTGAGGAGACACCACCATGAAGCCACCGCCTGAAGCCCACTCGATGCCCGTTTTGCCCTGGTGGCGGGTGCGCATGGTCTGGCTCGTGATCGGCGGGCCGCTGGCGGTGGTGGTGGCGTCGTTCGTCACGCTCGCACTGGCGATCCTGAATCCCGATCCGGTGCTGGTGGCGCCGGCCGAACTCGACGCGGCCCACACCCCGGCGGTCGCGGCGCGCAATCACGCGGCCCAGCCGCAGCGGTGATGCGAGGTGTGAAGGCTTCAGGCGCAGGGCCCAGAAGATGAGACTTCAGGTGCTGCGCGCCGCCATCATCGCCTGGCCGGCGTTTGTGGCTGCGGGCTTGATCGAGGCCCTTGTGTTCGCATTCGTCGATCCGGCGTCGCTGCACACACTGGACGGTGGCGCGTTGGAACTGTCGGCCACCGCGGTGTACTCGTTGGCGTTCTTCACCTTTTGGGCACTGGTAGCCGGCGCCTGCTTCGTCGCGCTGCGCCTGAAGAGCAGCGCGCTAGAGATCAACGCGCCGCCGGTCGGCCAGCGCGGCGGCGCCGATGACGCCGGCTAGTCAGCAGGTGGACGAGCCGACCAGCTGCTGCAACCTGACCGCATCAAGCACCGTGATCTGGCGCTGCTTCACCTCGAGCACACCATCGTCCTGGAACTTGCTGAAGGCCCGGCTCACGGTTTCGAGCTTCAGACCCAGGTAGCTGCCGATCTCCTCGCGCGTCATGCGCAGCACCAACGAGCTGGCGGAGAAGCCGCGCGTGTGCAGGCGCTGCGTGAGATTCAGCAGGAAGGCCGCCAGCCGTTCTTCGGCCCGCATGCTGCCCAGCAGCAGCATCACGCCGTGATCGCGCACGATCTCGCGGCTCATGATCTTGTGGAACTGATGCTGCAGATCGGTGAGTTCGCGCGTCAGGATCTCGAGATCCTGGAACGGGATGACGCAGACCTGCGAGTCTTCCAGCGCCACGGCATCGCAGGTATGGCGCTCCGTGCCGATGCCGTCCAGCCCCAACAATTCACCGGCCATCTGGAAGCCGGTGACTTGCTCGCGACCGTCTTCGCTGGCCACGCAAGTCTTGAAGAAGCCCGCGCGCACCGCAAACAGCGAGTGGAAAACGTCGCCGGCGCGAAAGAGGGGCTCGCCGCGCGGCACGGCATGACGCTGGGCGACCAGCTCATCGAGCCGGGCGAGCTGTTCGTTGGACATGCCCACCGGCAGACACAACTCGCGCAGGTTGCAATTCGAACAGGCGGCCTTGAAGGGCTCCGATCGGATGGCGGGGATTGCGGCTGTCATCGTTGTCCCGGGTGGAAGAGTGGTGCAGTATTGCCCAACGGCGCGGCGCAATCCAGCGCGCCATCACCGGGCCCCCCCACCAGGTCGACTTGAGGCGGATCAAGGTCTGCGGCGCCGGCCCCGGGCACAGTCGGCTCTCATGCTGCTCCAAGACCGCTCCTCCGCCGAACCCGTGCGCCTCACCGATGCCATGCTGCGCCGGCTGGACATGCCCGGGCCTCGCTACACCTCGTATCCCACGGCCGACCGCTTTGTCGAGGCCTTCGGGGCCACGGAGTACCGCCAGGCGTTGCGGCAGCGTGCCGAGGGAGCCGTGGTCGGCGGGGCGCTGCCGCTGTCGTTGTACGTGCACATCCCGTTCTGCGAGTCGCTGTGCTATTACTGCGCGTGCAACAAGGTCATTACCAGGCACCACGAGCGAGCCCGGCCCTATCTCGACGACCTGCGCCTCGAGGTGGACCTCCACCTGGCCGAGATCGGTCGCGGGCGGCCGGTCTCGCAGGTGCATCTCGGGGGCGGTTCGCCCACCTTCCTGACCGACGCCGAACTCGAAGAGCTGATGACGCTGCTGCGCTCGGGCTTTCGCTTCGCTGCGGGCGCCGAGATCGGCATCGAGGTCGATCCGCGCACGGCCAGCCGCGCCCGGCTTCAGCATCTGGCCGCGCTTGGCTTCACCCGCATCAGCTTCGGCGTGCAGGACTTCGACCTCGCCGTGCAGCAAGCGGTGCACCGCGTGCAGCCTTTCGAGATGGTGCGCGACCTGGTGGCCGAGGCGAAGGCGCTGCACTTCGAGTCGATCAACACCGACCTCATCTACGGTCTGCCGCGGCAGACGCCCGAGTCGTTCGCACGCACCGTGGCGCAAGTGGGCGAGTTGCGCCCGCATCGCATCGCGCTGTACTCCTACGCGCACTTGCCTAGCCGCTTCAAGCCGCAGCGGCGCATCGAAGGCGCCTTGCTGCCCCACCCCGAGAAGCGCGTGCGCATGCTGGAGGGCGCCATCGCGGGTTTCCTGGCGCACGGCTACGTGTACATCGGCATGGACCACTTCGCACTGCCAGACGACGCGCTTGCCGTGGCGAAGCGTCAGGGCCGGCTGCATCGCAATTTTCAGGGCTACAGCACGCAGCCCGATTGCGACCTCATCGGTCTGGGGGTCTCGTCGATCGGCAGCGTGGGTGCCACCTACAGCCAGAACGCGAAGACGCTGCCGGAGTATCACGACGCCTTGGCGCAGCACCAGTTTCCGATCGTGCGCGGACTCGCGCTGACGCGTGACGACATCGCCAGGCGCGCCATCATCATGGCCTTGATGTGCCAGGGGCGGGTGGAGTTCGAGTCCATCGAAGTGGCACACCTGCTGAGCATGCCCGAGGCCTTCGCGGCCGAGCTCGAACGCCTGCGGCCGCTGCAGGAGATGGGCTTGGTGATGCTGCGCGAGCAGTCGATCCAGGTGACGCCACTCGGCTGGTTCTTCGTGCGTGCGGTGGCAATGGTGTTCGATCGTCACCTCCAGGCCGATCAAGTGCGCGAGCGCTTCTCGCGCATCATCTAGGCCGGCGCCCCGGCACGGCGTTCACCAGGACACGCTGCGATGGAAATCGCGATCGTCGCGAGCACGCTGATGCTGGGGCTCGCAGGAGCACCTCACTGCGCGGCGATGTGCGGTGTGCCCTGCGCGGCAATCGTGGGGCGCGGCGATGCGGCGGGCGCGGCGCTGGCGTTTCACAGCGCGCGTGTCGGCGGCTATGCGCTGGCCGGCGGCGTAGCGGCGGGCGGGCTGGTCAGCCTGTCTGCGCTCTCGCAGGCCGTACCCTTCTTGCGGCCGCTGTGGGCGCTGGTCCATGCCGGCATCTTCGTGCTCGGGCTTTGGCTGCTGTGGCAGGGGCGGCAGCCCGCTCTCCTGGCCCGAATCGGCCGCGGTACCGGGCCGACCGTGGCCATGGCCGCATGGCAGCCGCTGATGGGGCCGCCGGGCCGAGCCATGCACGGCGGGCGGCCCATGCGGGCGGCGTTGGCCGGGGGCGCCTGGTTTGCGTGGCCCTGCGGCTTGCTGCAATCGGCGCTGATGGTGGCCGCCCTTTCCAACACCGCGGTCGGCGGTGCGGCGGCGATGGCGGCGTTTGCCCTGACCTCGTCGTCCGGCCTCGTGCTTGCGCCGCTGTTGTGGCGGCGGCTCGGCCGCGCGGGCAGCGCCAGCGCCGAGCGTTGGGCCCTACGCGGCGCGGGGCTGCTGCTGGCGTTGACCTCCGGCTGGGCGCTCACCGAGGGCGTGTGGCACCGCGTGGCGGCCTACTGCGCCACGTTGTAGCGTGCGCCGGCGTGCGGGTACGGCGTGCGAGTACGGCGACCCGATACGGCGGGCGCGTCAGTTGACTCGCATCAAGCCGACAGGCCAGTCAGGTGAAGGACAGGCGCTGGCCTAAAATCGTCCGTCGTTTCGCGCTGATGGTGGACACTCCGCCTCTTGGCCGGGGCCGTGCACGGTGCAGGCATTCCACCGCAACCCGCCTCGAACCCCATTCGAACCCGAAGAGCCGCCCCAGGCGGCGAGGAGACCTCATCCCATGTACCAGCACATCAAGGTGCCCGTCGGCGGCAAGAAGATCACCGTCAACACGGACTTTTCGCTCAACGTGCCCGACAACCCCATCATCCCGTTCATCGAGGGCGACGGCACGGGGCTGGACATCACGCCGGTGATGATCAAGGTGGTCGACGCGGCGGTGGCCAAGAGCTACGGCGGCAAGAAGAAGATCCACTGGATGGAGGTCTACGCCGGCGAGAAGAGCACCAGGGTCTACGGGCCGGACGTGTGGCTGCCCGAGGAGACGCTGGCCGCGGTGAAGGAGTACGTGGTCTCGATCAAGGGCCCGCTCACCACCCCCGTGGGCGGCGGCATCCGCAGCCTGAACGTGGCGCTGCGCCAGGAACTCGACCTCTACGTCTGCCTGCGCCCGATCCAGTATTTCAAGGGCGTGCCGAGCCCGCTGAAGGAGCCGGAGAAGACCCACATGGTCATCTTCCGCGAGAACAGCGAAGACATCTACGCCGGCATCGAATACGAAGCCGAGAGCGACAAGGCCAAGAAGCTGATCAAGTTCCTCATCGACGAGATGGGGGTGAAGAAGATCCGCTTCCCCAATACCTCGGGCATCGGCATCAAGCCCGTCAGCCGCGAAGGTACCGAGCGCCTGGTGCGCAAGGCCATCCAGTACACCATCGACAACGACAAGCCCAGCGTGACCATCGTGCACAAAGGCAACATCATGAAGTACACCGAAGGTGGCTTCCGTGACTGGGCCTACGCGCTGGCTCAGCGCGAGTTCGGCGCCCAGCCCATCGATGGCGGCCCGTGGTGCAAGTTCAAGAATCCGAAGACGGGCAAGGAGATCATCGTCAAGGATTCGATCGCCGACGCCTTCCTTCAGCAGATCCTGCTGCGCCCGGCCGAGTACAGCGTGATCGCCACGCTCAACCTGAACGGCGACTATGTCTCCGACGCGCTGGCCGCGCAGGTGGGGGGCATCGGCATCGCGCCTGGCGCCAACATGAGCGACAGCATCGCGATGTTCGAGGCCACGCACGGCACAGCGCCCAAATACGCCGGCAAGGACTACGTGAACCCCGGCTCCGAGATCCTCTCGGCGGAAATGATGTTGCGCCATATGGGCTGGATGGCCGCAGCCGACCTCATCATCGCCTCGATGGAGCGCTCGATCGCGAGCAAGAAGGTGACCTACGACTTCGCGCGGCTGATGGACGGCGCGACCCAGGTTTCCTGCTCTGGCTTCGGGCAGGTGATGATCGACCACATGTGACGGGCAGGGGGCGGCCTGGTGGGCGCGCCCTTCGTGAACGATCGAAGTTGCCCCTTCTGCGGGCAACTTCACGCCTGCAAAGCGGCGTCGTTTCCGGCGTCTGCAGAGATAGGGCATCTCGATAGAATGAGATATGCCCGACGAGACCCCGCCGTCACCACCGAGCCCGCCTGATCGGCCGGATCCGTTGCGTCCGGGCGGGCCAGGTGGGCCGGGAGGGCCCGGTGGAGAGGGCGGCGGCGGCGAGGGTGGTCAGGGCACCGTGGTGGCCGAGCGCCTCGTGGCGCGCACCAAGCCCCCTTCGCCGTATCAGGTGGTGATGCTCAACGACGACTTCACACCGATGGAGTTCGTCGTCATGATGCTTCAACAGTATTTCCAGCGTGATCTCGACTCTGCCACGCAGATCATGCTCAAGATTCACCACGAAGGTCGTGGGGTCTGTGGCGTCTACCCAAAAGACATCGCAGCGACAAAGGTTGAGTTGGTGCTGACCGCGGCGCGTCGCGACGGCCACCCTCTACAGTGCATTATGGAGGCCGCATGATCGCGCAAGAGCTTGAGGTCAGTCTGCACATGGCGTTTGTCGAGGCGCGCCAGCAGCGGCATGAATTCATCACCGTCGAGCACCTGTTGATGGCGCTGCTCGATAACCCCTCGGCGGCCGACGTGCTGCGTGCCTGCGCGGCCAACATCGACGACCTGCGTCGAAGCCTGGCCACGTTCATCAAGGAGAACACGCCCACGGTGGGTGGCAGCGATGAGGTCGATACGCAGCCCACCCTCGGCTTCCAGCGCGTGATTCAGCGCGCCATCATGCACGTTCAGAGTACGGGCAACGGCAAGAAGGAAGTCACCGGTGCCAACGTGCTGGTGGCGATCTTCGGCGAAAAGGACTCGCACGCCGTCTACTACCTGCACCAGCAGGGCGTGACGCGGCTCGACGTAGTCAACTACATCGCCCACGGCATCAAGAAGAGCGACCCGCCGGAACCGGCCAAGAACAACGAGAACCCGGGCAGCGGAGAAGGCGGCGAGAAGGAGGAGGGCGCCGAGTCCAAGGGTTCGCCGCTGGACCAGTTCACGCAGAACCTGAACCAGCTGGCTCGCGACGGCAAGATCGACCCGCTGATCGGCCGCGAGCACGAGGTTGAGCGCGTGATCCAGATCCTGTGCCGCAGGCGCAAGAACAATCCGCTGCTGGTGGGCGAGGCCGGCGTGGGCAAGACGGCGATCGCCGAGGGCCTGGCCTGGCGCATCACCGAGAAGGACGTGCCCGAGGTGCTCGCCGAGAGCACCGTGTACTCGCTGGACATGGGCGCTTTGCTCGCTGGCACCAAGTACCGGGGCGACTTCGAGCAGCGTCTGAAGGGTGTGCTCAAGCAGTTGAAGGACCAGCCACACTCGATCCTCTTCATCGACGAGATCCACACGCTCATCGGCGCCGGTGCCGCCAGCGGTGGCACGCTCGACGCAAGCAACCTGCTCAAACCGGCGCTGGGGAGCGGTCAGCTCAAGTGCATCGGCGCCACCACGTTCACCGAGTACCGCGGCATCTTCGAGAAGGACGCGGCGCTGTCACGGCGCTTCCAGAAGGTGGAAGTGGTCGAGCCCTCGGTGGAGCAGACGGTCGAAATCCTGAAGGGTCTGAAGAGCCGCTTCGAGGACCATCACCAGGTGAAGTACGCTGTCGGTGCGCTGCAGGCCGCCGCCGAACTGGCCGCCAAGTACATCAACGACCGCCACCTGCCCGACAAGGCCATCGACGTCATCGACGAGGCCGGCGCCGCGCAGCGCATCCTGCCGCAGACCAAGCGCAAGAAAACCATCACCCGAAACGAGGTCGAGGAGATCGTCGCCAAGATTGCGCGTATCCCGCCGCAGTCCGTCTCCAGCGACGACCGCGACAAGCTCAAGACCCTGGAGCGTGACTTGAAGAGCGTGGTGTTCGGGCAAGACCCGGCCATCGAAGCGCTCGCCGCCGCCATCAAGATGGCGCGTTCGGGCCTCGGCAAACCCGAGCGGCCGATCGGCAGCTTTCTCTTCAGCGGCCCGACGGGTGTGGGCAAGACCGAGGTGGCCAAACAATTGGCCTACATCCTCGGCATCGACCTCATTCGCTTCGACATGAGCGAGTACATGGAGCGCCATGCCGTGAGCCGCCTCATCGGTGCGCCACCCGGCTACGTGGGCTTCGACCAGGGTGGGCTGCTCACCGAGGCCGTCAGCAAGAAGCCGCATGCGGTGCTGCTGATGGACGAGATCGAGAAGGCGCACCCCGATGTCTTCAACGTGTTGCTGCAGGTGATGGACCACGGCACGCTGACCGACAACAACGGGCGCAAGGCCGACTTCCGCAACGTGATCATCATCATGACCACCAACGCGGGTGCCGAAACCATGAACAAGGCCACCATCGGCTTCACCAACAAGCGCGAGCAAGGCGACGAGATGGCGGACATCAAGCGCCTGTTCACGCCCGAGTTCCGCAACAGGCTCGATGCCACGGTGAGTTTCAAGGCGCTAGACGAGACCATCATCCTGCGTGTCGTCGACAAGTTCCTGTTGCAGCTCGAGGGGCAGTTGGCCGAGAAGAAGGTGGAGGTCACCTTCACCGATGGGCTGCGCAAGCACCTGGCCAAGAAGGGCTTCGACCCGCTGATGGGCGCGCGTCCGATGCAACGCCTGATCCAGGACATGATCCGGCGCGCGCTGGCCGACGAATTGCTGTTCGGCCGTCTGGTCGATGGTGGCCGCTTGACTGTGGATCTGGACGAGAAGGACGCGGTCACATTGGACATCCAGCCGCCGCGCAAGAGCGACAAGCCACGCACCGAGGCAGCGCCGGCCTGACTCGGCCCCCCGGAAGCGCCTTCGGCGGCTCCCCGGGGCACGCCGCTGGTGGACCGGCGGATCCGGCTCTACGACCCCCGCTAGTTTAGGGGCCGGCTCGGGGCGGGTGCCCAGGCCCGCGGGTCTTGCTGGTACAGGCGCGCGAGCACGGCGTACAGCGGTTCGTGCTCCTTGGCCAGTCCATGCGGGTCAACGAAGAAGCTCTCGCTGGCGACGGCAAAGAACTCTTCAATGCCACTGGCTCCGTAGGGGTCGAGCTCAGTGTCTTGCATGGCGTTGACGCGCTGAGCAAAAGTCTCGAATTGAGGTTTCAGCACAGCCAGCCAAGCCAAGCGGTCGAGACCGGCGGGCAGCAGCGGCACGCCATCGGCGAGGCCATCGGCCATGTCCAGTACATGTGCAAACTCGTGGATGACCACGTTGTAGCCGAGTGCGGTGGATCGGCCCGCCTCACGCACATCGCGCCACGAGAGCATCACTGGGCCACCTTGTATGGCCTCTCCCGCGAGCGTCTCGTCATACTCGTGCACGAGTCCATCGTCATCGTGCATGGCCCGCCGGGCAACGACCTGGTCAGGGTGGACCACGATGCCCACGAAACCGTCGTAACGCGCAAGTCCGAGCTTCAGCACCGGCAGCACAGCCTGCGCCGCGATGCTCACGACCACCGCATTGGTCAGGCGCAGACCACCCCCGGCGCTGAACTCCTTGCGATCGAGGAACAGGCTCGTGAGGCGCCGAAGCTCGGTTTGGTCATCTTCGCTGCGCCAGCGCAGGAAGGGGTAACGCACCAGGGTGCGCTTCCACAAGTCGTCGGGAATGGCACGGCGCTCGACCGCTGCGGCCTCGCGCCGATGCTGCCAAGAACGCCACAGCGAACCGAGCATGCTGTGACGGGCTCAGGTCGGCAGGCCGCGCGCCGGCGGCATTCGTCGAATGCCACGCGCGTCGAGCCGCAGCACCTCGGCACGGGTGCCATGGTCCAGGTCCCAGTCGCTCAAGACGTGACGCACAAAACCGCCAGGCCAGGTTTGGCTGCCTGGGCGGTGGGTGTGTCCATGCACCATGGTTTGCGTGGAGGCGGCACGCAGCAGGGCCGTCGCGGCCTCCGCGTCGACATCCACGCCAGCGTCGCCATCGAACTGGCGGCGCGTTTCGCTGGCCTGGCGGATCTCGCGCGCCATTGCCAACCGCTCGGCCAGCGGCTTGGCCAGGAAGGCTTTCAGCCACGTCGGCGAACGAACTTGGCGGCGGAAGGCCTGGTAGACGACATCGTCGATGCACAACGCATCGCCATGGGTAAGCAGCAGCGACTGCCCGAACGCACTCAGCAGCGTCGGGTCGGCGAGGGCGCGCGCACCGCAGGCACCGAACAACTCATCAGCCATCAGAAAGTCGCGGTTGCCGCCCATGATGGCCAGCGTGCGAAGCTTCGACGCCTGCGTCATGGCCTCGATGCACTGGTGCGCGAACGGTTGCTCGCGGGCGTCGTCACCAACCCAAAGCTCGAACAGATCGCCGAGAATCAAAACCGCGTCGGCATCCGTGTGTCGTATGTGCGCCGCGAAGGCACCGAAGGTGGCCGGCATCTCCTCCGACAAGTGCAGGTCGGAGATGAAGTCGATGGCACGCCAGCCGGGCGGTGCGACAAACGCCGTCGGCGCCGGGAGCGCCGCGAGTGCGGCCGCTCCGGCGCCGCGCTCGGACATCAGGCGACCTCGGTGGCCCGCTCGATGCGAACGTCTTCGAGCGGCACGTCGTCGTGAAAGCCCTTGCGGCCGGTCTTCACGCGCTCGATCTGGTCCACGATGTCGGTGCCCTCGATGACGCGCCCGAACACCGCGTAGCCCCAGCCCTGGGCGTTCTCGGCCTTGAAGTCGAGGAACTCGTTGTCGGACGCGTTGATGAAGAACTGCGCCGTGGCCGAATGCGGGTCGCCGGTGCGTGCCATCGCCAGCGTGTAGCGCTTGTTCTTCAAACCGTTGTTGGCCTCGTTGCGGACCGCGGCCTGCGTCGGCTTTTGCTTCATCGAGGCATCAAAACCGACACCTTGCACCATGAATCCCTTGATGACGCGGTGGAACACGGTGCCGTCATAGTGGCCGGCCTTCACGTACTGAAGGAAGTTGGCCGCCGACAGCGGCGCGCGCTCGGCGTCGAGTTCGATCGTCAGGGTGCCGGCGCTGGTGTCCAAGCGAATCTTGGTATTGGCCATCTCACTTCTCCAAGGTGGCTTTGCGGATGAGAACCGGTTTCACCGGCACGTTTTGGTGCGGGCCCGACGACTGCGTGGGCACGACCTTGATCTTCTCGACCACGTCCATGCCAGCGACGACCTTGCCGAACACGGCGTATCCGTGACCGTCACGCGAGTTGGGCTGGTCGAGGAAGGCGTTGTCGACGGTATTGATGAAGAACTGGGCTGTGGCGGAGTTGGGATCCATCGTGCGCGCCATCGCGACCGAGCCACGCACATTGGACAGGCCGGTGCGGCTTTCCAGCGCAATCGGCGCAAGCGTCTTCTTCTCGCTCATGTCGGGCTTCATGCCGCCACCCTGCACCATGAAGGTAGGGATGACGCGGTGGAAGATGGTGCCGTCGTAGTGGCCACTCTTGACATAGTTGACGAAGTTGTCGACCGTCTTGGGGGCCTTCTCGCGCTCGAGTTCGAGCACGATGTCGCCTTCGCTGGTGGCCAGGCGCACCTTCTGTGCCCAGGCCGGGCTGACGGCTGCGAGCAGCAACGCCAAGGCGGTGGTGCCGAGAAATCGCATCAAGGGGTTCTCCATTCTGAAAGAGAGAAGCGATAAGGTTGCCACGAGTCTATGGCAGTACCCGCGACGGGGCTGATGACTGGGGCTGACCGGGGCTGAAGACCCGTGCTCATTACCGGGGCTTGGCGCCCGCTGGGGGCGTTTCGTCGTAGGTCGTGGCCAGGTGTGTGAAGGACGCTTCGACGAAGCCTTCGCGCCACGACTTGCTCTGCGCCACGCCAAGCGCCTTCCACAGCGCACCGTAGGTACGCCACAGGCGGGCCGGGTCGTCGGCACCCTGTGCAAGTTGCTCCAATGTGTTGGGGTCGAGCTGCTCGGCCAGGCGCTCGCACGTGGCCTCGAAGGCGGCAAGGATGCGTTGTGAGTGTTGTCCCAGTTCGCCGTGCGCGCGCACGATCATGGCTTCGCCGTCGCCCTGCGCGGCCAGCAGTGCCGCCACCGCGTCCTGCGGGCCGGGTGCCATGCGCAGGCGTGCCGAAGGCGAACCGGCGAGGCCCGAGGTGGCTCGGCTGCCCAACTCGCGCATCTGGCGTGATTGCAGCGACAGCTGGTGGTGCAGCGCGAATATCGCCACCCGCAGCAGCCGCGCCACACGCTGTGCCGCCTCCGCGGGCTGCAGCGCACCCAGCGCTTTCGGGTTCAAGCCGAGCCCCTCGGCCAGGCCAAGCAGCACCTCGCCGGCGAGGCCCTGGGGCAGCTCGGGTGTCGACGCGGGTGCGCCCAGCGCGGCCACCTCCGACGCGGCCCCAGTGTCTTCAAAACCCCGGGAGGACACGTTCGGCACCGTGGCGAAAACCGAAGACTGCTCGGCCGATGTGTCCAGCCAGGGCTTGGAGATGCGGGTAAAGCCCGAGTTCATTTCCAGGCTGGGCGCTGCGTTGGACGCCTCGGGCTGTTGCCAGTCGGCCCCCACCATCGCCGCGGGATCACCTCCGCGCGGCACGATCCGTGTTCGCACCACGGTCGGCTGCGGCGCCTCGTCGGCGTCGGATGCCACCGACACCTCCACGAGGTAGCTGCCCAGCGCGATGCGATCGCCATGGTGCAGCACGTGGTCATCGGCGAGCCGTTTGCGCGAACCGTTGACGAACGTGCCGTTGGTCGAGAGGTCGCGCAACACATGCTGCGCGCCCACGCGAACGATTTCGCAGTGGCGCGCAGACAGCGCGAGCTCGCGGTCGGGTATGGGCCAGTCGCACTTGGGGTCGCGGCCGATCACGAACCGCGCCAGCTGCGAATGCACCTCGGCCAGCAGCCGCACGCCGCTGGCGCGCTCTGCGCCTCGAACGAGCTTCAGTAGGAGCATGGGGCGCGAGCCATCCTGTCGATGGGATATGCCGGATCAGCGCAAGGCCGAGGCAAGCAAGGCGCGCGCACCTTCGAGCCGGCGGATCAGTGACGGGTCCACGGGGCCGCTCGCCACGACTTGCTCAAAAGCCTGCACCGCCAGCATGAGGTGCACCAGGCCCAGGTTGGCGCGCGCGGTGCGGTACGAGGGGTCGTTGCGCAAGGCGGTCTCCAGTGCCTGACGCGCCGGTTCGAGCCGCCCGGCGCGCACGTGCAACAACGCGATGTTGTTGAACGGATCGGGCAACTCGGGATGGTCTTGCGTCATGCTCTCGAACCAGGCCATCGCCTCGGCGTTGAGGTGCAGGTCCATCAACGCCACGCCATGCAGAAAGCGCAATTCGGTGTCTTGGCCTGGCGTGCCTGGCGTGGCTTGTGTGCCTTGCGCGCCTTGCCTGCCATGAGCCAGCGGGAGCGCGCTGCCGCGCGACTGCAGCCGTTCCAGCGCTGCCTGCGCCTGGCCCCGTGCCAGCAGGTCTTGCACCGCGCGCACTTCCTCTCCGGCGGGCCAGGCGTTGCACTGCAGGCACCACAGCAATGCAGGAAAGAGAAAGCGCAGTGCCGTCAACAAGGGTCGAAGGGGTGACATTGATGAGGGGCCACGAAAGCCCGCCGCTATACTGGATTTCATTCTATCGACGCCCCTCGGGCGCCGCGCGAGCCGGGCCCGTGGAATCGGCGTCCTGCTTCGCGCCAAGACTTCTGCTGCCATGGCGCTCCGCATCCACAACACTCTCACACGCCGTCTCGAGGAGTTCTCGCCCCTCGAGGCTGGCCATGTGCGCATGTATGTGTGCGGCATCACGGTCTACGACCTGTGCCATCTGGGCCATGCGCGCATGAACCTGGCCTTCGATGTCATCTATCGGTGGCTGCTCGCCAGCGGCTGGCGTGTGACCTACGTGCGCAACATCACCGACATCGAAGACAAGATCATCAAGCGTGCCCTGGAGCGCGATATCACCATCCGCCAGCTCACCGACGAGATGATCGCCGCGATGCATCGCGACCTCGCCGCGCTGCACCTGCTCACACCCACGCACGAGCCGCGTGCCACCGACTACGTGCCGCAGATGCTGGACATCATCTCGCGCCTGGAGGCCAAGGGCCTGGCCTACCGCGCCGCCGGCGGCGACGTGAACTTCGCGGTGCGGCGCTTTGCGGGCTACGGCAAGCTCTCGGGCAAGAGCATCGACGAGTTGCGTTCCGGCGAGCGCGTGGCCGTGCTGGGCGACAAGGAAGACCCGCTCGACTTCGTGCTTTGGAAGTCTGCCAAGCCCGCAGAGCCACCGGATGCCAAGTGGGCCAGCCCCTTCGGCCCCGGCAGGCCGGGCTGGCACATCGAGTGCTCGGCGATGAGTTGCGCACTGCTCGGCGAACCCTTCGACATCCATGGCGGCGGCATGGACCTCACTTTCCCGCATCACGAAAACGAGATCGCTCAGAGCGAAGGCGCGAGCGGGCATCCGTTCGTGCGCACGTGGATGCACAACGGCTTCCTCAACGTCGACGACGAGAAGATGTCGAAGTCGCTGGGTAATTTTTTCACCATCGAGGCGGTGCTGAAGAAGTTCGATGGCGAAACCATCCGTTTCTTCATGCTGCGCACGCACTACCGCAGCCCCTTCAACTTCAGCGATACGCTGTTGGAGGAGGCGCGCACGGCGCTTCGGCGGCTGTACACAGCGTTGCAGGCCGCGGGCGGCCCAATAGTGGCCACCCAACCCACGGCGGTGGACTGGAGCGAGCCGCGCGCCGCGGCGTTCCGCGACGCGATGGATGATGACTTCAACACACCCGGCGCGCTGGCCGTGCTGTTTGACCTGGCCGGATCCGTCAACCGCAGGCATGGCGTCGATGCCGTCGTGCTCAAGGCGCTGGGCGGGGTGCTCGGCATCCTGCAACAGGAGCCTCGTGCCTATCTGCAGAGCGTGCAGGGAGTGCGGGATGGCGGAACAGCCCTTGACGAAGCGGCGATTGGGCAGCGCATCGCCGAAAGAGCCTCCGCCAAGAAGGCGCGTGACTTCGCACTTGCCGACCGCATTCGCGACGAGTTGCTCGCAGCGGGAGTGGTCCTGAAGGACTCCACGCAAGGAACGACCTGGGTGCGTGCCTGAGCCATGTCGGTGCGCGAGAAGCCGTCCGTGGAGCTGGTGGGGAAACGGCCACCGAAGGCCGCTGTCCCGGTCCCGGCTGCGCCCAAGTACTGGGACGATGCCTGCCGCCACCTCTCGCGGCGCGACCGCGTGATGAAGAAGCTGATTCCGCGCTTCGGCGAAGCGCGGCTTGCCAGCCGCGGCGATGCCTTCACGACATTGGCGCGCTCCATCGTCGGGCAGCAGATCTCGGTGAAGGCAGCGCAATCGGTGTGGGATCGATTCGCGGCCACCGTGGGCGATGCCACCACGCGGCTGGCACCGAGCAAGGTGCGCAAGCTGCCCGTCAGCTCGATGCGCGAGGCCGGCCTGTCGGCGCGCAAGTGCGAGTACCTGCTCGACCTCGCTGGCCACTTCGAGGAGGGCCGCGTGCATGTGACCGAGTGGGCGGACATGGAGGACGAAGCCATCATCACCGAGCTGGTGGCGATCCGCGGCATTGGCCGTTGGACGGCCGAGATGTTTCTCATCTTCCACCTCATGCGCCCGGATGTGATGCCGCTGGACGACCTCGGCCTGCTCAAGGGCATCAGCGTCAACTACTTCAGTGGCGAGCCTGTCTCGCGTGCCGAGGCCCGCGAGGTCGGCGATGCCTGGGCACCCTACCGCTCGGTAGCCACTTGGTATATTTGGCGCAGCCTCGATCCCCTTCCCGTCGAGTATTGACAAAGAAGAGATGAGCAAACGCCACTTCCTCGAGTTCGAGCAATCGATCGCGGAGCTCGAGTCCAAGATCGACGAGTTGCGCTATGTGCAGAACGAATCTGCGGTGGATATCTCCGACGAGATCGAGCGCCTGTCGGCCAAGAGCCAGCAACTCACGAAGGACGTCTACTCCAGCCTCACGCCCTGGCAGGTGACGCAGATCGCGCGCCATCCGCAGCGGCCCTACACGCTGGACTACGTCAACCAGATATTCACCGACTTCCAGGAACTGCACGGCGACCGCCATTTCTCCGACGACCTGTCCATCGTCGGTGGTCTGGCCCGATTCAACGGCACACCGTGCATGGTGCTCGGGCACCAGAAGGGGCGCGACACCAAGGAGCGCACGTTGCGCAACTTCGGCATGAGCCGGCCTGAGGGGTACCGCAAGGCCTTGCGGCTGATGCAGCTGGCCGAGAAGTTCCGGCTGCCGGTCTTTACCTTTGTCGACACGCCTGGCGCCTACCCTGGCATCGGCGCCGAGGAGCGCGGCCAGAGCGAGGCCATCGGGCGCAACATCTTCGAGATGGCCAGGCTCGAGGTGCCCATCATCACCACCATCATCGGCGAGGGTGGTTCGGGCGGCGCGCTGGCCATCAGCGTTGGCGACCAGCTGCTGATGCTGCAGTTTGCCGTGTACTCGGTGATCTCCCCCGAGGGTTGCGCTTCGATCCTGTGGAAGTCCACCGAACGCGCCAACGAAGCCGCAGAGGCGCTGGGCATCACCGCGCACCGCCTCAAGGCGCTGGGCGTGATCGACAAGATCGTGAGCGAGCCGGTGGGCGGCGCGCACCGCGACATGCCCTGGATGGCTGCTCAACTCAAGCGTGGCCTGGCCGACGCACTGCGTCAGGTGGTCGACCTGAAGAGCAAGGAGCTGCTCCAGCGGCGCTACGACCGGCTGCGCGCCTACGGGCGCTTCGCCGACAGCACCGAGCGCTGAGAGCGCCGGCCATGACGCGGCTCGTGGCCGTCGCCGCCAGTGGCGGCCGCGACTCGACGGCGTTGTTGCATGCGGCGGTGCGCCTCGCGCGTGATCTCGGCATCGGCGTGATCGCGCTACACGTGCACCACGGGCTCATGCCGGAGGCGGACGCGTGGCTGAAGCAAGTCCAGCAGCAGGCACGGCGATTCGGCGCACGATTTGCGTTCGAGCGCCTGCAAGGCGCACCGGCGTCGGGCGAGAGTATTGAAGCCTGGGCTCGCAAGAGGCGGTACGAAGCCCTCACGCGTTTGGCTCTCGCCCACGGCTGTGACCTCGTGCTGTTGGCGCAGCACCGGCGCGACCAGGCGGAGACCTTCTTTATCCAGGCGCTACGCGGTGGCGGCGCGGCAGGCCTGGCCGGCATGCCCCGCTTGGCGCAGCGCGCGGGCATCACTTGGGCGCGGCCTTGGTTGGGGCTTGCGCGCGAGTCGATCGACTCCTACGTCAGCAGGCATCGCTTGAGCCATGTCGACGACCCGAGCAATGCCGACCCGCGCTTTGTCCGCGGCCGCTTGCGCAAGTTGTGGCCAGCGCTGGAGCGCGCTTTCGCCGACGCAGAGGTCGCTCTATCCAAAGCTGCACAGCGAGCAGCCGACGACGCGGCGCTCATCGCCGAAGTGGCCGCAGCCGACCTTGCCGCACTGGGCGCGGCGACGCACGGCCTGGCCGTGGAACGATGGCTCGCGTTGTCAGCGCCGCGGCGCGCCGCGACGCTGCGGCTGTGGCTCGGCACGGTGTTGAAGCAGCCGGTGCCGGAGACCCTCGTGCGGCGGCTGGTCGACGAGTTGCCTGGGCGTCACCTGGCGCGTTGGCACGCGGGCGAGCTGGATCTCGTACTCAAACAGGGCCTGCTCCGCCCGGAAGCGGCGGCGCCACGTCGCTCGTCGGACCCGCCCGGGTCGCGCCACTAGAATCGTCTGCTTTGTACGCCGTACCATGCGGCCTGCGCGATAACCTCGTAGACGCGATGGCCCTGATCGTCCAAAAGTACGGCGGCACCTCGATGGGTTCCGCCGAGCGCATCCGAAGCGTCGCGCAACGCGTCGCCAAGTGGGTACGCGCCGGCCATCAACTGGTGGTGGTGCCCTCGGCCATGAGCGGCGAGACGAATCGCCTGCTCGGGCTCGCCAAGGAGCTGATGCCCGACGCGACGCAGGCGGGCACGCCGCAGGCGATGCGCGAGCTCGACGCCATCGCGGCAACTGGCGAGCAGGTTTCGGTGGGCCTTCTTGCACTGGCCTTGCAGGCGCAAGGCTTGCGGGCCGTCAGCTACGGCGGTTGGCAGGTGCCGATCGAGACCGACTCGGCGTTCACCAAAGCGCGCATCGCGCGCATCGACGAGCAGCGCGTGCGCGCCGACCTCACAGCCGGCCGCGTCGTCATCATCACCGGCTTCCAGGGCATCGATCCGGGGGGCAATGTCACCACCCTCGGCCGTGGCGGCAGCGACACTTCGGCGGTGGCGATGGCCGCGGCGCTGAAAGCCGCCGAGTGCCTGATCTACACCGACGTCGACGGTGTCTACACCACCGACCCGCGCATCGTGCCCGAGGCGAGGCGCTTGAAGAGCATCAGCTTTGAGGAGATGCTCGAGATGGCGAGCCTGGGCAGCAAGGTGCTCCAGATCCGCGCGGTGGAGTTCGCCGGCAAGTACCGTGTGCCCACGCGTGTGCTGTCGAGCTTCACACCGCACGACATCCCGATCGAGGAAGAGGCGGCTTCGGGCACGCTCATCACATTCGAGGAAGACGAGAAGATGGAACAAGCCGTGGTGGCCGGTATCGCGTTCAACCGCGACGAGGCGAAGATCAGCGTCATCGGCGTGCCCGACCGGCCCGGCATCGCCTATGCGCTGCTGGGTCCCGTGGCCGAGGCCAACATCGATGTCGACGTCATCATCCAGAACGTCAGCCACGACGGACGCACCGACTTCAGCTTCACCGTGCATCGCAGCGACTACGTGCGCACGATGGACCTGCTCAAGACCCGGGTGTTGCCCGCGGTCGGCGCAGCCGATGTACGCGGCGATCCGCGCATCTGCAAGGTGAGCATCGTCGGAATCGGCATGAAGAGCCATGTCGGCATCGCCGCCAAGATGTTCCAGACGCTCTCGCAGGAGGGCATCAACATCCAGATGATCACCACGAGCGAGATCAAGACAAGCGTCGTGCTCGACGAGAAATATATGGAACTGGCGGTGCGGGCCCTGCACAAGGCGTTCGGGCTGGACGAGCCCAAGGCCTCCTGACGCAGAGGGCGGCGACTGACTGCACGGGTAGGCAGGCGGCTCTCGGATTGCGGATTGCGTGGCCAAGACGGATAGAATCCCAGCACTTCGCCGGAGACGTGACCGAGTGGCCGAAGGTGCTCCCCTGCTAAGGGAGTATGTGCCAAAAGCGCATCGAGGGTTCGAATCCCTCCGTCTCCGCCACGAACATCAGGCGCCCCTGTTCCGCAGGGGCGCCTTCGTTTACGGCGGCCACTTCTCGAGGACAGATCCATGCTTGCGGCGCTGCGCAGCCTCAGGGCTCGCCTTCCCAATAGTCGAGAGACTCCGCCTTGCGGTGCATCAACAGTCGCCCACGGTTGAAGGCACCCACCTTGCCCGAATCGGGGTACTCGCACACCTCGGGCCGCTGTTGTGTGCTGATCGAGAGGTACTTGAGCGGTGTTTCGGATGAGTTGAGGATGTGGTGCGGGTATTCAGGCCCGGCCGGTATGAAGATGACGTCGCCCGCGCCGATGGGCAGCAACTCGCCAGCCACGCGCAGGGTGCCCTCGCCCTCGAGCACGATGAACATCTCCTCTTGCGCGTGGTGGAAGTGGTAGGGGCAACTGCGCTTGCCCGGCGGTACCACGTCGATGGCGATGCCGAGGTCGCGCGCAGCGGTACCGTCCGAGAGGCCGGCCACCATCGAGTCGTACAGTGGTGCACGTTCCTGGCGCCGTCGCGGCGCGGCGTCGAAGTTGCGGATCAGCTTGGCGCGCAGCTCTTGGGCCTTCGGACTCATCGACGTCTCCACGCCGCCAGCACTGCGGCACACCCGAACCTACCACGCGAGCCTGCCCCGGGAACGAGCACATGGCCAACACCGAGCGCCTGTACAAGATCGAGCGCCTGATCCGGGCGCGCGGCGTGGTGAGCTTTCAGTTCCTGCTCGAGGAGCTGGAGGTCTCACGGGCGACGCTGAAACGCGATCTGGAGTACCTGCGCAGCCGCCTCGGCGCGCCCATCGAGTACGACCGCGAGGCCAACGGCTACCGCTTCGGCGCCGAGCCGGGTGGCCGCGTGAACTCTTCTGCGACACGGCATGAGTTGCCCGGTTTGTGGTTCGATGAAACCGAGCTGTACTCGCTGCTGACGGCCCACCAGCTCCTGGCCGGGCTCGACGAGGAAGGGGTGCTCGCGCGGCACCTGCAGCCATTGCTGGAGCGCATCCACCAATTGCTGGGCAGCGGTGACGGCAGCCAGGCCGGCGCGGCGCTGCAGCAGCGCGTGCGCGTCGTGAGCGCGCTAAAGCGCCCCGTGCCCAGCCGCTTCTTCCAACGCGTGGCGGAGGCACTGCTGCAGCGCAAGCGCCTGCACCTGCGCTACCTCACCCGCGGCCGGCGTGAGACTGGTGAGCGCGATGTCTCGCCACAGCGCCTGGTGCACTACCGCAGCACCTGGTACCTCGATGCCTGGTGCCACCGCGTTGACGGCCTGCGCCGCTTTGCGCTCGACGCCATCGAGGACGCTCATGTGCTCGACCAGAAGACCCGCGAGCTTGCTCTGGCACAAGTGGAGCGTGCGATGGACGCCGGCTACGGCATCTACGCCGGTGGCCAGGCCGACAAGGAGCGCCGCTGGGCCACGCTGCGCTTCGACCGCACCGCCGCCCAATGGGCCGGGCGCGAGCAATGGCACCCTGAGCAGCAAGGCCGTTGGCTCGAAGACGGGCGCTACGAGTTGCGCCTGCCCTACGTGGAGGAAACCGAGCTCGTGATGGACATCCTGCGCCAGGCCGAACAGGTGGAGGTGGTGCACCCCGTGTCGTTGCGGCGAGCCGTGCGCGCGCGGCTGGCAGCGGCGCTGTCGCTCTACGGCTAGTGTGGGGCGCTGGGTGGGCTCAGCGGCGCTCGAGCCGCATCACGTCGTTCTCGCGCCGCCATTGGAAGTGCTGCAGGTAGCTGTTGCCGAGCAGCACATAGGGCATCGGCGCCTCGCCCACCAAAGCCATCACCTCGAAGAGCTCGACCTCGCCCACGCGCACGCGCTGCAGCGGCAGCATCAGCGCCGAAGCGGGTCCGGCGGCCGTCTGCGTCTGGACGGCGCGCGCGCTTCGCAAGTCGAGACCGAGCCTTGTGGCCTCGGCACGCGACATCGAAACCAGCGTGGCCCCCGTGTCGACCATGAAACGCACGCTGCGGCCGTTGATCTGGCCCTCGGTGATGAAGTGGCCGCCGGCGCCGACCGGAATGACGATCTCGCGCGCACCAGATGGCGCGGCGGCGCCACCAAGGCGCAACGGAGCGGCACCCACCGCCAATTTGACTCGCGCCCCCCCATGCTCGACGAGGGCGGCATCACCTTCCCAGCGCAATAGCCGCGCGCCGCCGCTGGCCTGGCCCACGGCGAGCACCACGGAGCGCCCCTCTATCAGCAGCAGGGCCTTGTCCCCCATGCGGCCAGCGAGCGCGACGTTCTGCGCCGCTGCATCCAGGCCTGTGAGCCCCAGCGTGAGCGCGAATGTGATCCTCAGCGCGAGCCCTGGCCCGGTCCCGATGCCGGACCTCAGCACGACCCCGACCCCGACGCCGGCGCAGGCGCAGGCGGCCACGATCGTCCTTCGCAGCCCACTCGCCTTCATGCGCGGAAGTTGTCGAAGCTCAAGGGGAGTTCAGGCAGTTCGCGCTTGAGCAGCGCGATCGCGCCTTGCAGATCATCGCGCTTGGCGCCACTCACGCGCACGCTGTCGCCCTGCACGGCGGCCTGCACCTTCAGTTTGCTGGCCTTCAACGCCTGCTGCACACGGCGGCTGGTCTCGGCGTCGATGCCGCTCTTTACCGGCACCGGCAAGCGCAGGCGGTCTCCGCCCAGCTTCTGGGGCGTACCCGTGAGATCGAGGTAGCGCACATCCACGCCGCGCCTGGCCAGGCGCGAGAGCATCACGTCACGCACTTGCTCGAGCTGGAAGTCGCTGTCGGCCAACAGCGCCAACTCGCGCTGTTTGCCGCTCTGCTGAGTGAGCTCCACAGCGGCGCTAGAGCCCTTGAAGTCGAAGCGCGTGCCGATCTCCTTGGTGGCCTGTTCCACGGCATTGCGCAACTCGACCAGGTCGGGCTCGAGAACAACATCGAAGCTAGGCATCGTCTTTGAACGGGGATCGGCGAATAAAATTCTCGCATGCGACCCGCACCCCCGCCGCGTCTTTCTTCAGCGCATGCATCGATGCCCGATGCATCCGCCGCGGGCGGGTCGCTGCGAGTGGAAAGCCGGGCGAGCCTGCGCGACTTCAACACCTTCGGCCTGCCGGCGGTGGCGCAGACGCTCGTGCGCCTGGCCAGCGAGGCCGACGTGCGCCGCGTCGTCGATCATCCCACCTACGGACGGGCGACCAAGTTCATCCTCGGCGGTGGCAGCAACGTGGTGCTGACGCGCGACGTCAGCGCTGTGGTCCTGAAGGTGGAGATCATGGGCCGCCGTTGCGTCGAGGAGCGGGCCGATGGCTGGATCGTAGAGTCGGGTGCCGGAGAGAGCTGGCACGAATTCGTCGCCTGGACCATCGAGCAGGGCCTCCCGGGCCTGGAGAACCTGGCGTTGATTCCAGGCACGGTGGGCGCGGCGCCGGTGCAGAACATCGGTGCCTATGGCGTCGAGCTAAAGGATCGTTTTGAATCGCTGGACGCTGTCGATCTCGTGACCGGGCGCATGGTCACGTTGAATGCCGCCGCCTGCCGCTTCGGCTATCGCGACAGCGCCTTCAAGCGGCATCTGGCAGGCAAGTCGGTCATCACGCGGGTGCGGTTTCGGCTGCCGCGGCCGTGGCAGCCGGTGCTGGGCTACCTGGAGCTCGAGCGCAAGATCGCCGAGACGGGGCAAGCGCAACCCGATGCACGCACGATCTTCGAGTGGGTGTGCGCGATCCGCCGCGCCAAGCTGCCTGATCCACAAACCATAGGCAACGCCGGAAGTTTTTTCAAGAACCCGGTGGTCAGCGCCGAACAATGCCGCGACATCATCGGCCGCGACCCCGCGATCGTGCACTACCAGTTGCCCGATGGCACGGTCAAGCTTGCCGCCGGCTGGCTCATCGACGCCTGCGGCTGGAAGGGCAAGTCCGTGGGCCGGGCCGGCGTGTACGAGAAGCAGGCACTGGTGCTCGTCAACCGCGGCGGCGCCCATGGCTCTGAGGTGGTGACGCTGGCCCGCGCCATCCAGGAGAGCGTCTATGGGCGCTTTGGCATCCGCCTGGAGCCGGAGCCGGTGATCGTGTAGCGGCAACCTCGCCGTGACGCGCGCCTACTGCACCATCATCATTTCTTCCAGCTCGAGCCCGGTAAGTTGCTTGGCACCACGCGCAAGCCAGAACATGAGCGCCATCATCATGACCATCGAAGGAAGCGCGATCACCGGATAGCTCACCAGCGTGAGCCGCCCCAGTTCCTCGTTGAAGGCCGCAGTGCCAGCCGGGCTGGTGACGATCCAGCTCGCCAGCACATAGTTGGCCAAGGCGGAGAAGAAGAACGTGCCCGCCAGCAGCACCGTGCCTAGGCGCAGCTGGGCCTCGAAGGCTGCCTCGGTGGCGCGCTCGGCGAGGGCCTTGTGCACACGGTCAACGTCGAACAGGTCGGCGTTGAAGACCAGGATGCGGATGAGCGGCTGCCGCGTCCAGGCCGAGCCGAGCACCGCCAGGCCGATGGCCAGTGGCACCGCCGCCTCCTTCACCGCGAGCCACTGAGCATCAAGCTGGAGCAGGCCGATGCCGCCGGTGAGCAGCGTGCTGATGACGCCGAGCACGGACAGCCAGTTCAGGCGCCGCCGCTTCCAGCCATCCCACAATCCCCAGGCGAGCGGGAAGGCCAGGGCGAGCAGCAGTGCGCGCAATGGGCCCAGCTGCTCGGCGCTGCTGAGTTTCATCAGGATCACCGCCGGCACGATGATCGTGATCGCGATCTCGAGCAGCGCGTTGGGCTTCTTCGGTTTGATCATGGGCGTAGCCTAACCCGGGCGAGAGCGGCTCACTGCTCCCGCGTGGCGCGCAGACGCTCCAGCTTGGCCGCATAGATGGCGCGGGTCTGTCGCGTCGGGCTGTAGTCCGCGGCGAGTGCGAGATGGCGCGCCGCAGCCCGGCCCTCGCCCAGCGCCGCATGGGCCTGGGCCAGCCAGAAGTGCACTTCGTGCTGCAGTGGCTGCATCTTCAACTCGTGCTGGAACAGGTTGCGTGCCTGCACCGCATCACCCCTTTGCAAAGCGACACGCCCGCGATCGAAGTGATGGAAAGGCGCGTGAGGTTCGAGCGCCGCCAGCCGCTCGGTGGCACGCTTGGCCTCTTCGTGCCGGCCCGTGAGGCTCAGCAGGCGGCCCAGGTTGGCCCAGGCGCTGGCGTTGGCCTCCTCGCGCTCGATCACGAAGCGAAGGGCACGTTCGGCAGCCGCCACGTGGCCGGCACGCTGATAGATCACGCTCAGCGTGTTGGCCGCAGCGACGAAGTGCGGATCGTGTTGCATTGCAGTGCGCGCCCGCCAGTACGCGGTGGTGAGATGGCCTTGCACCAGGGCCTCGGCCGCGCGGTTGTTGAGATACATGGCCACCAGCGTGCTCTCCTGGAGCGGCGTGACGCGATGGCCGCGCAACTCGGCCTGGGGCAGGAAGTCGATCGTCAGCCAATGCGCATCCCCGCCCCTGGTGGAGGGGGGGCCATGGCTGCCGAGCATCACATTGACATGGCCGCTGACGAAATAGAGGTCGCCCGCACGGGTGAATTCCTCGTCGACACTCACCTGCTGGAAGGCCACCGGCAAGTCGAGGTGCTTGGCAAACGCCGCGGTCATCAGCACCAACGACAGGCAGTTGCCGGCGCGCGATTCGAAGGCTTCAGCGGCAGTGCGCGTGCCCTCGGCGTCGTAGGCGAGTTGCAACGAGTCCTTGAGGTAGAGCGCGTCGATCAAGGACTGGCGCCGATCCCGCCAGGCACCAGGTTCGCGTAGCACTCGCTCGGCGTAGCGGCGCATCGGCTCGGACATCTCGAAGAGGCGCCCGGCGGCGGCGGCGGCGGCGGCGGCTTCGTTCTGCGAAGCGAAGAGTTGATCCTCTGACACCTGGGCCACGTTGATCGCGTGGGGCAACCGAGCGCAGCCGGATAGCGCGAGGACCAGGAACGTAAGCAACCACCGGCCTCGACCGGGGCCGAAATGCCACCACTTGCCGAATGTCATGGCTCGCCTCCACATCAAGCGCAGATGCATCGCACCTGACGCTGACATGGTACGCCGGCAAGCGGCTAGCCGCAGCGGGGCCATCGAGGCGCCCGCGGCAGAGCTGCCGGGCGCCTCAGGCCGGATCCAGGCCCAAAAGCCCGCGTACTCTGGTTGCAACCTCGACAAGCGCAGCATTCTGCGACGAGGCGGCGGCGCCGAGAATGCCACGCGCGTAGTCCGTGTCACGCTGGAGCCGCTCGACGTGAAGATGCAGCCCCTCGCCCGCCAACAGCCACTTCAGATCGATGATGTCGACCAGGGCGACGGAACTGCCTGGGTGCTGCAAGAGGGCGTTCATGAGGAGGTTCGTGCGAGGATTGCCGCTGTACGCACTTACGGTAACGCCCGTGCCTCGCATGAAGCTGACAGCCCCCGGCACCACTTTGGGGTGGAATCCCCAATGGCGTTGCCTATGTAACTGCCTCTAGCGCTCCGAATCCGCTAGTTGCACGTCACGCACCCCCTGAACCGATGTCTCCCCCGCCGCCACTCACCGCCACGGCCGACCTGGCCCAACAACTCGCCGCTGCTGGCTGGGCGGTGCTCGAAGCCGCAGGGCTACGCGCAGTGTCGCCAGGCGTCTCGGTTAGCGATCCGAACGCCTGGTCGGCGCTGGCCGCCCACTGGAACGACCTGCCGCCTGATCTCCACCTGCGCGACGGCGGCAGGTACCGCCGTCGCCGCCATGGCAGTTATGTCGTGAGCGGTGGTCGTTGCGACGCGGTGCCGCACCGCGCGCACTGGCAGCCGGTGGAGTACAACGCGCTGCATGGCGGCATCGAGCGCTGGTTCGAGCCCCTGCCGCAAACGCTTGCCGCCAGCACCGTTTGGGCGCAATTGCTGCAGACCGGCGCCGCCGTCGCCACCATGCTGCGGGGCCCGGCACGGTGGTGCGTCGAGGCCCATATGTTCCGCATCGACACCACCGACGGCATCGGGCGCCCGACGCCGGAGGGCGCTCACCGAGACGGTGTCGATCTCGTGGCCGTGGTGCTGGTGGGGCGCCACGCCGTGAAAGGCGGCGAGACGCGGGTTTTCGATGCGCGCGGGCCTCATGGGATGCGCTTCACCCTGCACGAGCCTTGGAGCGTGTTGCTGCTCGATGACGCGCTCGTGATCCACGAGACCACCCCTATCCAGCCCAGCACCGCCGGCCCCGGTTGGCGCGACACGCTGGTGCTGACCTACCGCCGCGGCGCTTTCCAGGGCCTGCAGGAGCCGCAAACCGCATGAACGCCTCTGACCGACCTCTTGCACCTGCACTTGCGCCTGCACCTGCACCTGCGCCTGCGCCTGCGCCTGCGCTTGCGCGCGCCGCGCTGGCGATCTCGAACGCCGACATCACCGCCGCCGCCGCGGCGCGGCTGGCCGGTGTGGCCCGACGCACGCCGGTGACCACCTCCCGCACAGCGGACTTGCGCACCGGCGCAAAGCTATTCTTCAAGTGCGAGAACTTCCAGCGCATGGGCGCGTTCAAGTTCCGCGGCG
>JANNRI010000246.1:0-13510 GCA_031401195.1 Burkholderiales bacterium | reverse complement strand
CGTGGTGTCCTTGTCATAGCTGAAGCCGCCATAGGCCAGGCCCAGGACGCCGGCGACGATGAGTGCGATGGCAGCGATGCGGATTGAATTCATGGCGTGTTCTCCAGTGGTGATCCGGCAGTGTCGCAGCGCCTGGCGCTGTGGCCTATCGGCGGAGTGCGGGCATCGGTGTAGGACAACGCTGGAGCGTAGCGGTTCTGAAGAACGCGGCGACATTGGCCGCCGCGCACGCCCGAAGCCGCCCTTGTAGGGTGACGCCTACGTCATGTCCGCCGCTCCACCGATGGTGCGAGCGGCGTGCGTGGGCACCATCGCTGCACTCGGGTCCGCACACCGCGGCCCGAATCGGGAGCTGGTTCATGGACGACGTCACCTGGCCGATCGGCGCGAATGCGTCTCAGCGCTTGCCCGCCCATGCCTGGCTCGCCGCGCCGCTGGTCTGGCGTTCGCCGCTGTGGCCCGCCACTGCGGTGATCGTGCTTGCCTTCGGGCTGCTGTCGGCCTTCCACCAGGTCGTTGTCGGCGCAGTGCAGCAGGCCGAAACGCGCCGCGCAGCTGCCACCGCGCACGCCGATGCCACGTGGCGCTGCAACTACTTGCGCCTTGGCGTCGATCGTCGCAATTGCCTGGCGATCTTGGCGACCACGCCACGCGCTCAAGCGGCGGTGGACGGCGAGAGCGCAGCGCGACCGGCCACGGTGCAGAACAGCCTGTGATCCCGGCACAGCGGGAATCGGGCAGCGAACGTACGCGCCCTGGCCGCGATGGTCTGTGCGACCGGCCACTCGGCCGCCTCGAGCCCGCGTGTCGGCCAACGCACAGACCGTCTTCGATCGCGTGCCTGGTCTGAAAGCCGCGCTCGGGGCAATGTGGGTTGCCGTACAGACCGGCGCCGGCCCAGCCGCTCCAATGGCTGCCTGCGGGGTCGACCGCAGTGCGGGCGGCCCTCGCCGTCCGCTTCCAGCAAGGTCCTGCCATGAAGCATTCCGCGCGTTCTTCACACCGCAAGGCAGCTCGAGGCGTTCGAGCCCCAGCCGCCGTGCCGTCCGAGCTGCCGAACCCGACCCTGGCGCAACAGAAGGCCGATTTCACCGCCGAGGGCTCGCCGCCACCGGGCAAGGTGGCCACCGACCTTCCCGCCACGCCCAGCGTCCCCGCCCACGTGGTGGCAGTTGCCGCGACCCGGCCTATCGGCATCGTCCCGCGACCCAAGCGCGATGGATAAGCGCATGTCGGGCAACGGCGCGACCCGATCGGCGTCAGGACACCACAACGGGGTGCCGGTCTTGCGCGGGTCGAGCGAAGAGAGCGAGGCGGTACGCTCGCGACCGGGGACTGCAACGCTCGACGATCCGGGGGCTTCGGGCTCGGCGGCGGGCGACTGGCATGCGCTGCTCAATGCGGTCACGGAGCGGCTGCGAAGTGCCACCTCTGCGCCCGATGCACCAGGCGAGGCCGTCACGCTGCGCTCGCCCCTGAGCCCGCCTCCGACCTCGACCTCGACCTTGGCGCCGCACCCACTGCGCACCGCCGCGCTTGACTGTGTGATGTTGCTGGAGCAGTTGCAGCACCGGCTCGACAGCGAGTCCAGGCAGCTGGAGCAACGGGCCGGCCAGGCGGGTCACCTGCGCGATGCGCTGAATCGCCTGCGGCTCGAGTTGACTGGGGCCCAGGCCGGCGAGCGCCACGCGCGGCACCTGGCGTTGCACGACGGGCTGACTGCCTTGCCCAACCGCGTGCACTTTCGCCAGCGTCTGGACCAGGCGCTGGCGCTACGGCAGCGGGCGAGCCGACCCTTGGGCCTACTCTATCTGGATCTGGATGGCTTCAAGCCCGTGAACGATGCGTATGGCCATGGCGCCGGCGACGAGTTGCTGCGCATCGTGGCCGCGCGGCTGCGCCACGCGTTGCGCGCAAACGATCTGGTAGGTCGCATCGGCGGCGACGAGTTTGCCTGCCTGCTGGGCGACGTGACCGACCGGCCGCAACTGGGCCAGATCGCGCGCAAGCTGCTCGACGCCGTGGCCGCCCCGCTGAAGATCGGACAAGTCCAGGTGAGCGTGGCGGCGAGCATCGGCATCGCCCTGTATCCCGGCGACGGCGTCAGTGCAGATGACTTGCTTCGCAACGCCGACGCCGCGATGTTCCGCGCCAAGAGGCAGCGCGTCGGGTACGCTTTCTTCGGTCAGCCCGCGGGTCCCTGAGTTCGCAGCGCCCTTGCCGCAGCGCGCGCAGAGACTGGCGTGCCGCCAGCGTCGGAGCCTGCGCGCGGCACCGGGCAGCGTCTGTGCGTTTGCGCGCAAACGGGAATCGAGTGTCCCTCAACGAGCATGTCCCTTGACCCAGGCGACATAGGCGTCGACCCAGCTTTGCAGGAAGACGCGGCTGTTCGCGCCGATGTCACCGGAGCCCTCGTCGAACAGTGAGCCGCGGTCGTACAGGAAGGCCTCGGGCTGGCCGAGCGTGGGCACATCCAGATAGGCCAGCACGTTGCGCAGGTGCTGCTGAGCCATCGCCGTGCCCGTGCTGTCCACCGACACGCCGAGCACGCCGGCCGGCTTGCCGGCCCACACGCTGTGGCCATAGGGGCGCGAGGCGTGGTCGATGGCGTTCTTGAGCACGCCCGGAATCGAGCGGTTGTATTCGGGCGTCACGAACAACAGGCCCTGGCAGGCGGTGATCTCGTCCTTCAGGCGTTTGACCGACGCCGCCGGGTGCTCATCGTCGTCCTGGTTGTACGGCGGCAAGTCCGCGATGACCAGCTGCCTGAAAGAGAAACCGGAGGGTGCGAGCTTCACCACGCCATCGGCCAACTGACGGTTGAACGAGGCCTGGCGCAGGCTGCCTACGAGAACGCCGATCTGGTATTGGCTCATGCATGTGTCCTGGAAGTAGAGGCGCGGCGGGGCGCCTGCGCCACGATCACTTCGGCGGTGCGGTGTTCGTCGGGTTCGGTGCCTCCGTGCTCGTCTCGATCGTGACCAGTTCGCGGTAGATGCCGCCCGAGGCCACGGAACCATTCGTGGTGCCTAGCCCGGCCATGCGCGCCAGACAGTCGCGGCGCTCATCCCCGGCCAACGGGTCGCAGCGCCGCAGGAGGTTTTGCGCGTAGAGCGGATTGATATTGTCCGGGCGGTTTCGCTTGGCGTGTGCATAGGCCACGTTGGTGTCCCACACGCAGAACCTGCGGTCCTCCTCGTCTGGCAGGTTCATGCAGGTGACGCGCTCTTGCCGATTGCGCGCCGCCAGCGCGGCCAGTTCGGCGGGGTCGGTGGTCGGCACAGACCAGGCTGGCGCCGTGGCGAAGGCGGCGCACAGCAGCAAGGTCAGGATCGGAAGGCGGGTGGCGAAGAGGGGCTTGTTCATCAGGGGTTCAACGATGGGTTGAAGGCAGAAGGTGCACAGTAGCCACTTGTGCAACTCGCGCCTGTCGGACGAAGCCGCGTCCCGGCCCGCGCCGGTCGCGGGTGAGGCTGTAGGACGAAGCCGTTCGCTGCGGTGCAGCAGCACGCTGCGACCTTCTTCGATGAGGCCGAAGCCGCCGCCGGGGCCGGTCGTTCGATATGGCAATACCGTCATCGGCCGAGAACCTGATCGGCGCAGAACGATGCCAGCGCGGCGAGCACGCGCTGCGTGGCCTGGTGCGCAGCGGCCACGCCGCCCGGCGGATCGTCGCTGGCGGCGCTCATTGATTCATCGAACTCGCGCCAGGCGAGCACCTGCCGCGTCGCGCTGTCAACGAGCACCGCGCGCAGCGTCAGCCGCACGTGGCTGGGCCGAGCGGTGAAGTCGTGTTGCAGCCGGATCAGGTCGGTCTCGAGCCGCAGGGCGCCGGTGCCCGATGACGGCGCCAGCAGCACGGCGCGGAAACCCCCGCCGTCCTGCAGCGAGCGCACGATCAGCGGCGCCAGCATCTGCGCCGGCGCGGCGATCCATTCATGGAACGCGAAGGCCTCCAGCTCCTGCGGGCGGCGCAGATAGACCATGCGCAGGCTGTCGAAGCCCGGTGCGGCACGCGGCACGCCCACCACCAGGGCAGGCGCGCCGGCCGCGGGCGAGCGCGGAGCGGCCGCAGGATCACGCTGTGCGGTCGCGCCCGGGCGTTGCGCGGGCACAGCCGAGGCCGAAGCGGCGCCGTCGAGCGTGTAGCGCGCGGGCGCCGCCGGTGGCTTCGGCAACAACGATCCCGAGCAGCCGTTCAGCGCGGCCAGCAGGGCCAGGCAGGGCCCGACCCGCCTCCAGGCCAGGGCACCAGGCTTGTGGTCGGCCTGGGTGCGCGCGGCCGCGTCACTCGTGCGCCAAGGGGGAAAACTCATGGCTTCGTCCCTTCTCCAGGACCGGGGCGCGGCGTCGGGCTGCCCAGCAGCAGACTGCTCGGGCTCGCCGCGGTCTGCTCGCTCACGCGGCGCAGCGACGCCGAGAGCTGGTTCAACTCCGCCATCAGGCGCGCCAGGTCGGGCAGAGTCTCGCCGTCCAGCTGCTGCACGCTGCTGGCCGCGGCTTCGGCGGCCTCGCCGGCGCGCGCACTGGCGCCCTTGGCCACGTCGGCCATGCGCTGCACGGCCTCGGCGCTGCTGGCGATGCGCTCCAGCGTGGGCCCCAGTTGTTCGCCAGCCCGCGCCGCGAGACTGGCCGTGAGACGCGCCGTGCGTGCGGCGTCGGCGATGCCGGTCTGCAGTGCGCCCTGTTGTGCCGCCAGGGCGCGCGCCAGCGTGGCGGTATCGGCCAGCACGGCCTTCAGCGCGACTCGGTTGTCGGCGTCGAACACGGCGTTCAGGTTGTTCGACACGCGGTCCACGTTGCCCAGCACGTTGGTGAGCACGTTCTCCAGGCGCGCGCCGAGCGACAGCTTGAACGGAATCGTGGGCGGCACGCCGTCGGCGCCTACCACCAGCGGCGGCGCCCCCACGCTGCCACCGGTCAGCTCGACGTAGGCGATGCCGGTCAGGCCTTGCGTCTTCAGCACGGCCTCGCTGTCGCTCTTGATGGGGGTGCCACGCTCGATCAGGAAGTGCAGGCGCACCTGCTGCGAGTTCCGGGCGTCGATCGCGATGCGGCTGACCTTGCCTACGTCCACGCCGAGGTACTTGACGGGCGCGTCGACGTTCAGGCCCGCCACCGACTCCTGGATCACCGCCTGGTAGCGGTCCATCGCGCGCTGGTTGCCGAGGCCGGCGGCCAGCCAGAGCACGCCGGCCACCAGGGCCGCGCCGAGCACCAGCACGAAGGCGCCGACGAGCGAGTAGTTGACCTTGTCTTCCATGGATCGGCGCCGGCGGCTATGGCTGTTGAAGGAGCGCCCGGGCTGCCCGCTTCGGCGCCCCGCGGCGGTTGGTGAAGTACGCGCTGACGACCGGATGGGTGTGGTGCGACAACTCGTCCATCGTGCCGAGGGCGAGCACGCGCCCTTCGCCGAGAACGGCCACCCGGTCGCTGACCTGCCACAGCAGGTCGAGGTCGTGCGTGACGACGACGATCGTCGGGCCGAACAGCGCGTGCGTGCGCAGGATCAGCTCGTCCACGCCGGCCGAACTGGCCGGGTCCAGACCCGAGGTGGGTTCGTCCAGGAACAGCAGCTCCGGGTCGAGCGCGATGGCGCGCGCCAGCGCTGCGCGCTTGAGCATGCCGCCGCTGAGCTCACCGGGCCGCTTGAGCGCGGCTTCGGGCGGCAGGCCGGTGAGCGCGAGCTTCCAATCGGCGATCTGGTCGATGAGCGTGTCGTCCAGGCCCGTGTGCTCGCGCAAGGGCAGGCCCACGTTCTGCCGCACCGTGATCGAGCTGAACAAGCCGCCGCGCTGGAACATCACCCCCCAGCGGCGGCGCAGGGCGAGCGCCTGCTCGGGCCCGAGCGTGGCCACGTCGACGCCGAAGAGTCGGATGCGGCCGGCGCTCGGGCGTTGCAGCAGGATCATCTCGCGCAGCAACACCGACTTGCCCGAGCCGCTGCCGCCGGCCAGGCCCAGGATCTCGCCGCGCCGCACGCTCAGGTCCAGGCCGTCGTGCACGGTGTGGCTGCCGAAGCGGGTGCTGATCTGCTGCATTTCGATCACGGGATCCGCATCGCCGCCCACGCTACAGATCCAGCATGTTGAAGGCGACCGAGAACAGCGCGTCGGCCACGATGACGAGGAAGATGGCCTGCACCACGCTCAAGGTCGTCTGCCGGCCCACGCTGTCGGCACTGCCTTCGGTGCGAAAGCCCTGGAAGCAGCCCACGAGGACGATGATGAACGCGAAGACGAACGACTTGCCCAGGCCCAGCAACAGCGCCGAGCCCTGCATCACGCGGCCGAAGCGATCGGCGAATTCGCCGAACCCGATGTCCAGCTGCGAACGCGCCATCACCATGCCGCCGGCGACGCCCGCGATGTCGGCAAACACCGTCAGCAGCGGCAGCGCGATGGCCATCGCGATGAGCTTGGGCAGCACCAGGCGCTGCAGCGGATCGATGCCGATCGTGCGCATGGCGTCGATCTCCTCGGTGACGACCATGGTGCCGATCTGCGCCGCATGCGCCGAGCCCGAGCGCCCGGCGATGATGATGGCGCCGATGAGCGGCGCGAACTCGCGCAGCATCGCGTAGCCCACCAGCTCCACCACGAAGATGTTGGCGCCGTAGTTGCGCAGCTGGTCGGCGCCCTGGTAGGCCACCACCACGCCGAGCAGGAAGGCCGTGAGGCCGATGATGGGCAGCGCGTCGAAGCCCCCGATCTGGATCTCGCGCAGCACCGCACGGACCCTGAAGCGCCGCGGATGCCGAACCACGTCGGCCGCAGCCACCGCCACCTGGCCGACGAAGGCCACGAAGGCTTGCGCCTGTCGCCCGCCGGCCACCGCGGCGCGACCGGTGCGCTGCAAGAGGCCGTGCCGCGGCGCCCCTGCCAGCGGCGCTGCGGCCGCCTTGCTCAAGTTTTGCACCTCCTGCATCAGGCCCAGAGCGCGCTCGGGCCAGCCGCGCAGCGTGGGTGCCGGCGTGGGCGCCTCCTGGCCGCCCTGATGCCGGCCTTGATGCCAGCGCTGCAGCCAGCGCTGCAGCACCCAGGCGCCGGCGCTGTCGAGGGCGACCAGCTCGGCGCCGTCCAACAACGTCGGCGTCGGACCTGGGCCTACGCCATCCGCGGGTATCGCCGCCTCGTCGGCCATCGCACCGAGCCCCTCGGCGGTCCAGGCACCGCCCAGCGCCCACTCGCCAGACTGCATCGGCTGCATCGGGGTCAGGCTGGCAGGCGGTGAGGACCCGGCAGGGGCGGGACTGGCGGGCAGGGGCATGGCAGCGCAAGCCTGTGCCTCGGACGGCGGGGCGTCTGTCCGCTGCCGCACATTCGCAGGTGCCAACGTGGCCGGGTGTGGCGGGGCGCACACACGATCAGGACCCCCCGGGCCCTACGAACAGGGCCTGCGTCGAACAGCGAAGCCTGCAGCGCCATGCCCCTCCGCCCATTGAAACGGCTGGCCGCCGCGCTCGGTTGTTGGCGACCAACTTGTCGTGGCCGCAGTCGCCGCAGCGCAGCCTCAGGAAGCCGTGGGCCAGGATGCCGCATTTGAGGAACGCGTCGGTAGCTCGCCTCGATCGCGGAATTGAAGATCAGGATCAGTCGACTGACAAGAAGCGTAGTGATCGTGCCGAAGGGCGTCGGGCCAGAAGGGCGTCGGGCCAGGCCCATGCGGCATCGAGGTGCGCGATCGGACGCGGCGAGGGCCCGACCGTGGGAGATTTCCTACGTCCACGGCCGCCCTCACCCGATGGACGTGGACGCGGTGACCTCGCTAGTCTTGCGGCAAACCACCCAAGGAGCTCCGCCATGACGCAGATTCTCGACATCATGACGCGCAGCGTCGCCGTCGCACAGCTCGACGAGACGCTGCAGACTGCGGCGCAACGCATGCACGACCTGAACGTCGGGGCCCTGCCGGTCACCAACGGCGATGCGCTGATCGGCATGGTCACCGACCGCGACATCACGGTGCGCGGCGTGGCCAACGGCAAGTTGCCGCGCGAGGCACGCGTGCGCGACGTGATGACCTCGGAGTTGCGCTGGTGCAATCAGACGGACTCGGTCGAGGACGTGATGGACCAGATGGGCAAAGCCCAGGTACGCCGACTTGCCGTGTTCGATACCGACCGACGCATCGTCGGCATCGTCGCGCTCGGCGACCTCGCGACGCGCCAGACGGCACCCACCGACGACACGCTGCGCGAAATCTCGGAACGCAGCGCGGCGTGATCCGGGCGGCGCGCCGGCAGCCTCGGGCGCCAGAGTGCCATGACCTCCGGCGCGTCGAGCAGCGGCATGACCTGGCTCACCGCGCCGGCCCGTTCCGTGTTTGCCCATCCGGGCGCGTTTGTCTGGCGCACCTTGCAGGGGTTCCGCGCCAACCAGGGCCTGCTGCTCGCAGGCGCCGTGGCGTACTACGCACTGCTGTCGATCGTGCCGGTGCTGATCCTGATCGTCATCGTGCTCTCGCACGTCATCGAACAGGCGGCATTGCTTGCCACGCTGGCGCGTTACCTCGAGTGGCTGGTGCCGGGCCAGTCGCGCGCCATCGTCACGGAGCTCGCCAACTTCCTGGCGCACCGCGAATGGATGGGCTGGGTGCTGCTGGCGACGATGCTGTTCTTCAGCTCGCTCGCCTTCACGGTGCTCGAGAGCGCGATGTCGGTGATCTTCCTTCACCGCGCGCGCGTGCGCCGGCGCCACTTCTTCGTCTCGGCGCTGATGCCCTACCTGTACATCCTCTCGCTGGGCGTGGGCATGCTGCTGGCGACGCTGGTGGCCGGCAGCCTGCAGGTCATCGGGCAGGAGAGCGTCGAGTTGTTCGGGCGCCGCTGGTCGCTCAACGGCGTCTCGGGCGCGCTGCTGTACCTGCTCGGCCTGTTGGGCGAGATCCTCATGCTGACCTCGGTCTACCTCGTGATGCCCGTCGGGCGCTTGCGCATCAGCCATGCACTGATCGGCGGCGTGACCGCGGCGCTGCTTTGGGAGGTCACGCGCCACGTGCTGGTGTGGTACTTCGCGACGCTGTCGCAGGTGAGTGTCGTGTACGGGTCGCTGACGACCGCGATCGTCGTGCTGATCAGCCTGGAGCTCGCCGCCACCCTGCTGCTCTTGGGCGCGCAGGTGATCTCGGAATACGAGCGGCTGGCCGTGGCGCCGCTGGACTGACGCGCATCCCGGCGCGAGCCGGGCGCCCGACCGAGACGCTTGCGCCGCCCCGGGCACTTCAGCCTGCAATCGGACTTCATGCTGTCCTACAGCCATCGGCGCGGCCGTCGGACAGATCGCGAATCACCCGCGGCCTAGAGTGCAGCGCATGGGCCGATGGCCTTGTCGAACGGGTCGGGCAGGGCCGGCCCTTCGACGAAACCAACCCACCCTGCACGCAAAGGGATGACATGAACTGGAACCGCATCGAAGGCAACTGGAAACAGCTCAAGGGCAATGTCAAGGAGCAATGGGGCAAGCTGACCGACGACGACTTCGACGTCGTCAATGGCCGCCGCGACCAGCTCGCCGGAAAGATCCAGGAGCGCTATGGCGTGGCCAAGGACGTGGCCGAGACGCAGATTGCCGACTGGGAACGTTCAGCCACCGACCGCTGGTTCGAGCCGCGCGCCAAGGACAAGGTCTGACAGCCGGCCCGGCTGCTGCCATCTTCACGAAAGGAACATCATGCACACCGACAACCGAAATCCGCTGCGCCCGCTGACACTGGCGACGATCGTGGCAGCCGTGGCCCTGGCCGCGGCATGCAGCCGGGAGACCAACGAACCCACCGTCGGGCAGAAGGTGGATCGTGCCGTCACCACCGCCGAGCAGAAGACTGAAGCTGCAGGCAAGGCCGTGGGCGACGCCGCCACGCGAGTGGGCGACGCCATCGCCGACAAGAGCAAGGACCTGGCGATCACCACGGCGGTGAACGCCGAGTTCGCACGCGACCCTGGCCTGTCGGCCCTGCGCATCAACGTCGATTCCAGCGCGGGACAGGTCGCGCTGCGCGGCACCGCACCCGACGTCGCGGCGCGCGATCGCGCAACGACACTGGCACGCGGCGTCAGCGGCGTGGTCAGCGTCGACAACCAGCTCAAGGTCGTACCCAAGAGCTGAGGCATCGCTTCGGCCCCGGCATCGTGAACGCGACGCTCAAGGTCGAATCGCCCGAGACGTCGCTGCTGGCTGAACTCGCGGCCACGGCATTGGCGGTGGAGCGGGCTTTCGACCAGGCAGCGCCGGGCTCGCCCGGCCTTTCGCGCACGGATCAGCGGCGCCTGCTGCTGGCGCTGGAGTTGCGCCTGAAGCTGGAAGACCAGGTGCTGCTGCCGGCCTGGCGCGATGCCCTGTTGCGCGGCGTCGATGACGCCGCCAAGGAGATCCACGTGTTGCGCGAGCTGGCGTTCGAGCTGATCCAACCGCACCTCGGCCAGCGCCAGCGCGCGTTGCTGATTGCGTCGCTCGACGGCCTCGCCACGCTGCACTTCGACCACGTGGCCACACTCGCCATCAAGTCGGGCCAGCACAAGGCCTTCGACACCCAACGGGCGCTGGCCGAGATTCGCGCGTTTCAGGCGCGCTGGTGCGAAGAGATCGGTGCCACCGGCAGCGTCGAGGACGAAGAATCCGATCCGGTCGGCCGGCGCCCACGCTGAGTGTGTTGTGCGGTGGGCCGTGGGCGGCCACGCGGTCGTCGGCCTCGTCGCGCACAGTGGCGTGCCGCGGGCAGCCCGGCCGCTCCCCGGCCTCGCAGCGCGCCGGCCGCCGCCGTTCAGATCAGGTCCTTGATATCCAGCGCGATGGCGAAGCCGTTGCTTTCGTGCGCCAGCGCCGACTGGATCTGCGCCCCGTGCCCGGTCGGCACGACGGTGACCACGCCGAAGTTGAACTGGTTGACCACCGTCTTCAGCTCCGAGCGGATGCCCGGCGCCACGCCGAAAGCCTGGTCGACGTAGACGCCGACGAAGGGCTGCCGGTCTTCGATCTGGCTGATGCCCGAGGAGACGAGCGAGGCCGCCTTTGCCTTCACCGGCCGCGTGGCGCTGATCTCGAAGGTGGCACCGATGTGGATGTCGCCGGCCAGGAAGATGAGCTCGCGCCCGCGTGCATTGGGTGGCCGGTTGGCGACGCGGGCCGCGAAGGCCTTCTGCATCAGCGCGCGCTGCTCGGGCCGCGCGAAGCGGTGCGACCACTGGTCGCGCGCCTCGTCGAGGTTGCCGATCTGGAAGTCGCCGAGGTTCGGGTTGCGGCCGACGAGGCGCTCGACCTTGGCGCTGACGATGGACTTGACGATGCCCCCGGCCTTCGAGTCCTTCGAGGGTGGGTCGAAGAGCGTCTTTTCGTCGCCACGCCGGAAGGCCTCGACGTCGTCGGTGCGCCCGCCCATCAGGCGCTGCGTCTGGCCGTCCGGGTCCTGCGAGGCGATCGGCGTCGCGGTCACGACCGCGAGCGCTTCGACGTCGGCGGGCAGGCGCGTGAACACCTGGTCGACGAAGGTCCATTGCACGGTGCCGAGGATGGGCTTGTCGGCGCGAAAGACGTCGCGCGCGCCGCGGCTGTCGAGCACCATCACCATCAGCCGCCCGCAGCGGAAGACGAAGGGCATGCCGATGCGCTGGCCGGTGGGCAGCGGGCCGTCGACGTAGTTCGGGAACGCCGGGTCGGGCTGGTTCAGCGCATCGAGGTGGTCACGCGGGCGCGGGTTGCGGCAGCCCTGGAAGTGCCAGTAGACATCGCGCGCATCCTCGAAGAAGACGCTGCACTTGCGGAAGATCTCGGCGCCGCGAGCGTGCTTGGCGGCCATCGTCGGGCTGTCGCTGGCCAGTGAGCCCCAGCCGTCGCGGATGTCGTGGTCGTCCCACACCATGTAGCAGGGCGTATTGGCCAGCAGCCGCGCCACCGGCTCGCGCACCCAGTTGAAGCGGTACTTCTCGGCCATGGCGCGGCGGCGCGTCGCACGGTCGCTGTTGAAGTTCTCGGCGAAGATGTCCGGCGGATCCTCGTCCAAGTAGACCTGGTCGCCCATCATGACGATGAAGGAGGGCTGGGCTTTGTCGACGTGGTCGGCGAGTTGCTGCCAGGCGCCGAGCTTCGTGGCGCCGTTGCACGAGATGGCGTCGAAGAGCAGCGGCGTCATCGATTCGGGCGGCGGCAGTGTGCGCACCGAGCCGCGCGCGCCGCTCAGGTAGCGGCCGGCGCGGGTGATGCGGTAGGTGTAGCGGCGGTCGGGCTCGAGGCCGCGCACGTTGGCGATGGCGGTGCCGAACTCGACGGCGCCACCGATCTCGGTGCTTTCGAAGGGGAACAGGCCCGCGCCGTCCACGCGCACCGCATAGACAAGCGGATCGTCGCGCACCTGGATCCAGATGCGTGTGGAGCGGTGGTCCGTGTGCCCGAGCACCGGCCCGAGCACGAGGCGCGGGCGACCCCGCGGCCGCTTGGAGGAAGGCATGGTGCCGGCCCGGTGCGGCTCAGCCCTTGCCCTTGCCGCTGGCCTTGCCGCCGCTCTTGCTGCTGCTCTTGCTGCTGCTCTTGCGCTTGCCCTGGCGGCTGCTGCTGCCGCTGCTCCCTTCGGCCGAGCCCGTCGTACCGCCACCGCCACCGCCAGCGCCACTGCCAGCCCCTGGAGCGCCGAGCACCGCGTCGACCAGGGCCCTGGCCGAGCCCGAGACGAGCACGTCGCCGATGCCTCGCACGATGGACGCCGCATCGCTCGAAGTGAGCGTGGTCTTCAGCGGATCGGGCGGGCCGGTGAGGCGCCGCTTCCTGAACAACTCCCTGGCGCGCTCGACCTCGGCGTTGTGCTCTTCCACGCGCGCGGCGCCGACGACCCGCGCAACTTCGGCTTCGAGCAGGCCGCCTCGCTGCGAGCCCGGCGGGGGTGGGCCCGTTGGCCGATGGTAGGCAGCGGCCACACGCGCCGCTGTCCTTCGGGCTAGGGGGAAGGGTTTTCAGTCGCGGGCAGATCCGGAGGCGTTCTCCCAGGCCCGCAGCGCCAGCGCGCGGCCTCACCAGCCGCTGAAGCGGGGCCAGCGCGCCGTTGTCCAGCAAGGCATAGACGATGAGGCCGGACGCACCGACGTAGACGGCCCTGCACCCCGCCGGAATGGGCGCGGTGCAGCTGATCGTCGACGAGATCCGGCTGCCGCATCAGTCGGCCGGTCCGGTCCTGGCGGCGCTCAGAGCAGCTGTTCCGGCACCAGCACGCCGAGCAGCAGGTTGTGCAGCCGCAGCCACAGCGTCGTCTCGGGCTCGCTGTCGTGCACGGTCTCGCCCTGGTCGCCGTCGCGGGCCAGCCATTGCAGCTCGCCGCTGACGGGCGCGCGGCGCACGCGGTAGGAGCTCTGCTGGCGGCTGGCGTCGATCACGCGCAGCATCTAGCGCGCCAGCTCCCGGCTCTCGACGAAGACGCCGAGTTCGGTGTTCTGCGTGCGCGATCGCGGGTCGAGGTTCATCGTGCCGATGAACGACTTGTCGCCGTCGACCACCGCGGTCTTGGCGTGCAGCCGGCCCGAGGACGA
>JANNRI010000245.1:0-3957 GCA_031401195.1 Burkholderiales bacterium | reverse complement strand
GCGCCCGGTGGCCACGGTGGTCATCATCATTTCGTTGATGGCGCTGGGCCTGCTCGCGCTGAAGAAGCTGCGCGTGAACCAGATTCCGGACATCGAGCAGCCGGTGCTGGTGGTGAACATCGCCTACCCGGGTGCCTCGCCCGATACGGTGGAGCGCGAGGTGGTCAACCGCATCGAGAAGTCGATGCAGAGCATCGCCGGAGTCGACCGCGTGGCCTCCACGGCCAGCGAGAGCAATGCCCGCTTCGTGCTGTTCTTCAACTTCAACAAGAACATGATCGAGGCCGCCGACGAGGCGCGCAACGCGATCGGCGCCGTGCGCCACAAGCTGCCGACGGAGATCCGCGAGCCCGTGTTGACGCGCATGGACCCCTCGGCGCAGCCGATCATGCAGCTCGCGCTGTCGTCGTCGAAGCTGTCGCATGCCGCGATCTCGCGCCTGGCGGAAGACGATCTGGCCGACCGCTTCCGCGGCATCGCCGGCGTGGCCACGGTCAACGTCAACGGCTCGCTGCGGCGCGAGCTCTCCGTGCTGCTGCATGCCGACAAGCTGCGCGAGTTCGAGATTTCCGTCACCGAGGTGGTCAACGCCCTGCGCTTGCAGAACACCACCGCGCCGGTGGGCAAGGTGCGCGGCACGCTCGAAGACCAGAGCATCCGCCTGATCGGGCGCATCGAGTCGCCGCAGCAGTTCGAGCAGATGGTGGTGCGCCGCCGCGGCGAGCAGATCGTGCGCCTGGGCCAGGTGGCGACGGTGCAGGATGGTTTTGCCGAGGTCACGGGCCATTCGATCCGCAACGGCGCGCCCAACGTGGGCCTCTCGATCACCCGCTCGCGCGACGCCAGCACGGTGGGCGTGGCCGACCTGGTGCGCAAGACGGCCGACGAGGTCAGGAAGACGCTGCCGGCCGGCACCACGCTGTCCGTCACGCAGGACGGCGGCAAGGAGGCCCAGAACAGCCTCAACAACGTGGTCCATTCCCTGGTGTTCGGTGCCGGCCTGACGATCCTGGTGGTGTATGTCTTTCTCAACTCCTGGCGCTCGACCCTGATCACGGCACTGTCCTTGCCCACCTCGGTGATCGCGGCCTTCATTGCTGTGTGGCTGTGCGGCTTCTCGCTCAACTTCATGAGCCTGTTGGGCCTGTCGCTGGCCATCGGCGTGCTGATCGACGATGCCATCGTGGTGCGGGAGAACATCGTGCGCCACATGGAGCGCGGCGCCGACCGCGTGACCGCATCGCTCAAGGGCACGGCCGAGATCGGCCTGGCCGTGGCGGCCACCACCTTCGCCATCGTTGCCGTATTCGTGCCGGTGGGCTTCATTCCCGGCGTCACCGGCGAGTGGTTCCGGCCCTTCGGCCTGACGGTGGCGGCCTCGGTGCTGGTCAGCCTGTTCATCTCCTTCACGCTCGACCCGATGCTCTCGGCCTATTGGGGCGACCCGCCGGGCCACCACCAGGCGCCCAAGCGCGGCATCAGCCTCGTGCTGCAGCGCTTCAACCACTGGTTCGACCGCCAGGCCGACCGCTACGGCCATGTCATCGCCTGGGCCCTGCACCACCGCGTGTGGATGTTCCTGCTGGCCTTCACCAGCTTTGCGCTGGCCGTCTTCCTGGCCGTGACCAAGGTCGGCTCGAGCTTCATGCCCAGCTCCGACTGGGGCACGATCGCCATCGATGTGCGCACGCCCGCCTCGTCGAACCTGGAGTACGCGCGGCTCAAGGTCGAAGCGGCCGCGTCGCTGGCGCGCACCCTGCCCGAGACGCAGGCCACCAACAGCTACGCCAACCCCGGCGGCGGCCGCATCTACGTCGACATCGGCAAGGTCACCGAGCGCGAGCGCAAGCTCACGGCCGTGGCAACGGACTTGCGCGCGCTGACCTCGCGCCTGGTGGGCGCCGAGTACGTGGTCCTCGAAGACCTCAACATGGGCGCGCAAAAGCCGGTGCAGATCCGCTTCACCGGCACCGATTCGCGCCAACTGCTGGCGATCACCAACGACTTCATGGCCAAGCTGCGCCGCGTGCCGGGCGCCGTGGATGTAGGCCTGTCGGAGCAGGATCCGCAGGACGAGCTGAAGATCGAGCTCGACCGTGGCCTGGCCAACGCACTGGGCATTTCGGCAGCCGACGCGGCGCAGGCGCTGCGCGTGGCCTTTGCCGGCGTCGAGGTCGGAGACTGGGTCGACCCCAACGGCGAGACGCGCGATGTGTCGGTGCGCCTGGCGCCGGAGGACCGCGTCGACGCCAGCAACATCGAGCGCCTGCCGATCGCCATCAGTGGCACCAATCGCATCGTGCCGCTGGACCAGATTGCCACCGTCACCATCGGCAAGGCGCCGAGCCAGATCCAGCACTCCAACGGCAAGCGCCAGATCTCCGTCAGTGCCAACGCACAGGGCCGCTCTTCGGGCGAGGTCACCGCCGACGCATTGAAGATTGCCAAGGCCATTCCGTTCCCTCCCGGCTATGGGCTGGAGTTGGCCGGCGCATCGCGCGACCAGCAGGAGGTGTTCAAGAACCTGGGTGTCGCGCTGGTCTCTGGCGTGTCGCTGATGTACCTGGTGCTGGTGATCCAGTTCGGCTCCTTCACCGCGCCGCTGCCGGTGATGATGTCGCTGCCGCTGTCCTTCATCGGCGTGGTGATTGCACTGCTGCTGACCAAGAACACGCTCAACCTGATGAGCATCATCGGCGTCATCATGCTGGTAGGGCTGGTGGCCAAGAACGCGATCCTGCTGCTCGACGCCGCGCGCCACGAAGAGCAAGGCGGCGTGCCGCGTGAGGAGGCGCTGATGCATGCCGGGCGCAAGCGCTTCCGGCCGATCCTGATGACCACCTTCGCGCTGATCGCCGGCATGCTGCCGGTGGCCATCGGCATCGGCGAGGGCGGCGCCTTCTACCGCCCGATGGCGGTGGCCATCATCGGCGGCACCATCACCTCGACCCTGCTGACGCTGCTGGTGATCCCGAGCTTCTACGATTCGATCGAAATTTCACGCGACCGCATGCTGGCCAAATTCCACGCCCGTGAGCTGCGCTGGAACCCGTTCTTCGCCTTTGTCGCGACCTTCGTCGAAGCCCTGTTGACGCTGGTGCTGCTGCGCGCGCTTTGGCGCATCGGCAAGCGCCTGCTGGGTGTCGGGCGCCCGCTCGCCAATGCCGGCAGCGCGCCGGTGGTGCCCTAGGCGCAGCCCTCTGCGGCGCCGCTGCGCTGCCGGCCGCATTGCGCGCCCACGCCATCAAGGCTCATGCGCGCTTGCGTTCAATCGCTCAGGAGTGGAGGGCTGATCTCGGCCCGTTGCTGTCGTTCGCGTGAGTCCGCAATTCGATCTGCGCCAGGGCCTGTGCGCAAGCAAGGCTGCGGGCCGGCCAGCGCCGGGGATCGGATGCGACGCCCCGCTGCGCGGGGTGCGCTCTGGTGCTCGCCTTGAGGTCGTGCCGCATAACTCGCTTCGCTTGCTTCGCCGCGCTACGCTCAAACAGGATGCGGCCAGTCAGAGCACGAAGCACGCGAGTACGCGCGCCGACCTCAATGCTCCGCTCCTCGCCGCCTCATACTCACCCTGGCACTGGCCGGCCCGCAGCCTTGCGGAGACGATGGTGCAACTCGATCGCCCCACGTCACGCAGGTGCCCGCAAGGCCGGGGCTGGGCTGCCGCCGGGCGGACAAGATAGTTGACGCCGGCCAGAGGCTGAGCCCGGACACAAACAGTCCAGTGGACTGTTTATGCCTGGCGAAGGGCCGGGCCTCTGTGCCCGGCGCGGCCTGCAAGGCACGAGGAGCGCAGCGAGCGGAGGACGTAATGCAGCGGGGCCACGAGCGCGAGATGGTATGGACGCCTCCCGCCTGCTGCCGTTGTTGCGGTGACCGCGCATGTCGCTGCCCTCAATACCGTCTTGAATGGAGAGAACTCCGGGTGGGGCCTCGCGTGCTGCGGCATCGAGTGACAAA
>JANNRI010000244.1:0-2434 GCA_031401195.1 Burkholderiales bacterium | reverse complement strand
ACCAGCACCTGCTTTTGGTCCAGCATCCACTGCGCAAAGCGCGCCGGGCCCAGGGCCTGTAGTCGTTGCCGCGTGCCGTCGGGCGGCGGCGTTTCCTGGCGCACGGCCGGCAGCACCGGCTTGGGCAGGGGCAGCGGCGGCAGCGTGCGGCCGCGCACGTCGGGGTTGCCATTGACGGCCGTGTCGGCCAGAAAGCGCAGCAGCTTGCTGGCGCGGTCGCGGCGCGCGGCAAAGGCCAGCAGTTCGGGCGTGTTCTCGATGAAGCGCGTGGTGATCAGGCCCTCGGCAAAGGCCGGGTGGTTGATCAGGTTCTCGAGGAACTGCAGGTTGGTGGCCACGCCGCGCACGCGGAACTCGCGCAGCGCGCGGTCCATGCGCTGGATGGTCTCTTGCGGGCTGGGCGCCCAGGCCGTGACCTTGACCAGCAGCGAGTCGTAGTAGGGCGTGATGACCGCGCCACCGTAGGCCGTGCCGGCGTCCAGCCGGATGCCGAATCCAGCAGCGCTACGGTAGGCGGCCAGGCGGCCGTAGTCCGGCAAGAAGCCGTTCTCGGGGTCTTCGGTGGTCACGCGGCATTGCAGTGCGTGGCCGTTGAGCGGGATGTCTTCCTGCGCCGGCACGCCCGTCGGGTGCCGCCCATCGGGCCCGGCTTGCGTGACGCCGATGTGCCCGCCCTCGGTGATGCGGATCTGCGCCTTGACGATGTCCACGCCGGTGATCATCTCGGTCACCGTGTGCTCGACCTGGATGCGCGGGTTGACCTCGATGAAGTAGCACTGGCCGCTGTCGGCGTCCATCAGGAACTCGACCGTGCCGGCGTGCGTGTAGTTGACCGAACGCATCAGGCGCAGCGCGCTGCTGCACAACGCGGCGCGGCCGGCGGCATCCAGGTAGGGCGCCGGGGCGCGTTCCACCACCTTCTGGTTGCGCCGCTGCACGGTGCAGTCGCGCTCGTGCAGGTGCACCACGTTGCCGTGCTGGTCGCCCAGGATCTGCACCTCGACGTGGCGCGCGCGGCGGATGAGCTTTTCGAAGTAGACCTCGTCGTTGCCGAAGGCCGACAAGGCCTCGCGGCGCGAGGCCTGCAGCGCCGCGGGCAGCTCGGACGCGGCCTCGATCACGCGCATGCCGCGGCCGCCGCCGCCCCAGCTGGCCTTGAGCATCACCGGGTAGCCGATGCCCGCGGCCAGGCGTTCGCACTCTGCCGCATCCAGCGGCAGCGGCGGCGTGGCCGGCATCACCGGCACGCCCGCGGCCACGGCCGCGTGGCGCGCCGCGACCTTGTTGCCCAGCGTGCGCATCACGTCGGGCGACGGGCCGATCCAGCGCATGCCGGCGTGGATCACGCTGGCGGCGAACTCGGGGTTCTCTGACAGGAAGCCGTAGCCCGGGTGGATGGCGTCGACGCCGGCCTGGCGCGCGATGCGCAGGATGTCGTCACCGCCCAGGTAGGCGGCCAGGGGCTTGCCGCCCTCGCCCACCAGATAGCTCTCGTCGGCCTTGAAGCGGTGCAGCGCCTGCCGGTCCTGCTGCGAATAGATGGCCACCGTGCGGATGCGCATCTCGGAGGCGGCGCGCATCACGCGGATGGCGATCTCCGAGCGGTTGGCGATCAGGATCGAGCGGATGGGGCGGTGGTTCATGGCGCGGGCTCTCCGGGCTGGAGCACGGTATCGGGCAGGAATGCGCCTCTATGGTGCACGCTGGGCGCTCAGAAATCCATGTCCAGCTCTTCGATCTCGTCGGGCTCCAGCTTCGCGGCGGCCACCCACTCCTGCATCTCGGGCAGGGCCATGATGGTCTGGCAGTAGGCGCTGCAGACCGCAGGCAACTTGACGTCGTAGGTGAGGAAGCGCGTGGCCACCGGGGCGAACATGGCGTCGGCCATGCTGCGCTGCGCGCCGAAGAGGAAGGGCCCGCCGTACTTTTGCAGGCAGTCGGTCCAGATCTCGCAAATGCGCTCGATGTCGGGCTGCGCGCCGGCCCAGACCTTGTGCCCGGGGAAATGCGCCTTCAGGTTCATGGGCAGCGACGAACGCAGGTTGGCGAAGCCGGAGTTCATCTCGCCCGACACCGAGCGGCAGTGCGCGCGCTCGATGCGGTCGGCCGGCATCAGCCCGGCGTCGGGGCAGACCTCGTTGAGGTATTGCGCGATGGCCAGCGTGTTCCAGACCCGGGCGCCCTCGTGCGTGAGGCAGGGCACGCGGATGGAAGGGGCCAGCAGCAGCAGTTCGCGCCGAGCGTCGGCATCGTCGGGCGAGACCATGACCTCGCTGAACGGCAGGCCGGCAAAGCGCGCCAGCAGCCAGCCACGCAGCGACCAGGACGAGTAGTTCTTGCTGCTCAGCGTGAGCGTGGCGGTGGCAGCGGCATGGAGCGCGGCCTTGGGCGCCGGGCGCGCGGCCGGCTTGCGCGCGGCGGCCTTGGTCTTGGG
>JANNRI010000243.1:0-1765 GCA_031401195.1 Burkholderiales bacterium | reverse complement strand
TGGCGCGAGTGCATCCTGAGCGTGGGCACGCGCGTGCCGGCCGAGGTGGCCTTCCGCCAATTCCGTGGCCGCGACCCGGACCCCGATGCGCTGATGCGAAGATTCGGGCTGCAGCCCGCCGCCACGGTATGACGGGCATGGGTGTCGCGGCCACCCTGGCGGCGACGAAGACCTGAGCAGGCCGGCCCCATTTCCACCCATGACCACCGACTACAAACAACTCACCGCCCACCTGCCCGAGCCGGTGTTCGTACCCCTGGCCGACTACCATCGCCACCCACCCGCCGAGATGCTGGCGCGCGCCGAAGACTTCTACGCCGAGATGAACCGGCGCCGCACGACGCGCCACTTCTCCAGTGAGCCGGTGCCGCGCCGCCTCATCGAGCTGGCGATGCTGACGGCAGGCACGGCCCCTTCGGGCGCACACCGCCAGCCGTGGCGCTTCGTGGCCATCGACGACGCGGCCATCAAGGCACAGTTGCGCTCAGCGGCCGAGGCCGAGGAGCTGGAGACGTACCGCAAGCGCATGACCGACGAATGGCGCGAGGCGCTGCACCCACTCGGCACCGACCACGTCAAGGAGCACATGACCGACGCGCCCTGGGTCGTGGTGCTCTTTGCCGAGAAATACGGCCTCAAGTCCGACGGCAGCCACCGCAAGAACTACTACGTCGACGAGAGCGTGGGCATCGCGGCGGGCCTGTTCATCGCCGCCATCCACCACATGGGCCTGGTGACGCTGACGCACACGCCCAACCCGATGGGCTTCCTGCGCGACTTGCTCGGCCGCGGCACCCACGAGAAGGCGGCGATGGTGTTCCCGGTGGGCTACCCCGCGGCCGATGCCAAGGTGCCCGACCTCAGGCGCTTGCGCGCCGAGGAGTTCATGCAGTGGAACGCGCCCGAGGCACCAGGGCGCGCCGCTGGCGCACTGCGCGCCGGCACCTGAGCGATGGTTGCCGCATCGGACGCCACGCCGGCAGCGCCAACCTCACCGGCATCCTCAGTGCCACCGGCAACAACTGCCTCGGGTCACCCGCTTCCGGCGCGGGTCCTGGTCGTCGAAGGCCCCGCCTCGGCCCCGCCGCACGACACCATCGTGATGGTGCATGGCTGGCCCGATACGCTGCACCTGTGGGACGGCACGGTGGCCGCCCTGGCCGACCGCTACCGCTGCGTGCGTTTCACGCTGCCGGGCTTTGAAGCCGATGACCCACGCCGCGCGCACACGCTCGACGAGATCACCGGGCTGATGCATCAGGTGGTGCTGCACGCCGGCGGCGGTCAGCCGGTCACGCTGCTGCTGCACGACTGGGGCTGCTTGTTCGGCTACCACTTCGCGCAGCGGCATCCGGAGCTGGTGGCGCGCGTTGCCGGCGTCGATATCGGCGACGCTCAGTCGCGCGCGCTGCGCGCCTCGCTCACGGCGCGGGCCCTGGCGATGGTGGTGTTCTATCAGTGGGTGCTCGCGCTCGCCTGGCTCGTCGGTGGCACCTTCGGCGCACTCGGCGACGGCATCGCGCGCTGGATGGCGCGCCAGATGCGCGTGCGCACGGCCGAGGCCGACATCCGCAGCGCGATGGGCTACCCCTACTGGATTCTTTGGAGCGGCGCCCACGGCGGGTACCGGGCCATGCGCGCGTTCAAGCCGCAGGTGCCGATGTTCTTTGCGTACGGACAGCGCAAACCCTTCATGTTCCACAGTCCGGCCTGGGCCGAGGCCCTCGCGGCCTTGCCCGGGTGCCGGGTGCGGGGTTTCAATGCC
>JANNRI010000242.1:0-19111 GCA_031401195.1 Burkholderiales bacterium | reverse complement strand
CCAGCCGCTTCACCTCCCACTCGCCGTGGAAGCCGGGGAGGCGGGTTTGGCCGGTGAGGAGTTGCTGCATGGCGGCCTGTTTGAGGTCGCGCTTCTTGGCGATGAGCCGGTCCAGCGCGCCCAGCAGCGCATCCACATCGCTCAACGCCTCGGCGATGGCGCGTTGTTCCGGCAGCGGTGGTTTGATGAACGGCATGTCCATCAGATCCCGCGTGTAGATGGCTGCCACGCTCGTCGTGCCGGTCGCGAGCCACCGCAAGACGCTGATTGCGCCAGCCGTATTGAGCGCGGCATTCACGTACTCGTTTGAGCAAACCTCCTGCACGTCGAACTCCAGCCGCATCAGGTTCGAGTTGTAGTAGGCAAGCGGAAGTTCTTCTCGCCAAATCGCTACCTTGCCCACCAAGTCCAAAGTGTTCCGTGTGTTGAAGAGCACGTCGCCGTTCGCGAGCCTATGTTGCTGGTCGGGCTTGACTCCACGGGTCACAAACTCAACCTTCGAGAGGTCCATGTAGCCGCGCGCGAGATTCCCCATCTTCATCAGTGGGTACTCGGTCTCGCGGTCCTGGTTCGGGTAGTTGCCACCGAGCCGGCCCTTGCGCAAGACCGATCTGAGCGGCTTCACCTCCCACTCCTCCGGGATCACCCCCACCTCAGTCAGCTTGTATCCAGCCCTCATGGCGCCTCGTCGCCTGCATCGGCGTCGCGCCAGCTCAGTTCCAGTGCGCGGCGCAACTCGTCGCGGTCGGGCAGGTAGAGCTGGTACTTCTGGACGAAGAGCTGGCTGTTCATCTGGTAGGTGGCGTATTCGACCAGCAGCTCGTCTTTGTGGCGGGTGAGGATGATGCCGATGGGCGGGTTGTCGCCTTCGGTGTTTTCCTCGGCGGCGAAGTAACCCAGATACATGTTCATCTGGCCGACGTCGTGGTGCTCGATTTCATTGACCTTCAGGTCGATGAGTACGAAGCAGCGCAGGATGCGGTGGTAGAAGACGAGATCGACGCGGTAGTGCGTGTTGTTGAGCGGGATGCGGTATTGCCGGCCGACGAAGGTGAAGCCCTTGCCCAGTTCCAGCAGGAAAGGCTGAAGTTGGTCGCAGAGACGGGTTTCGAGCTCGGTCTCGGAAATGGCGTGCGGCTCGGAGATCTTCAGAAACTCGAAGACGAAGGGATCGCGCAGCAGGTCGGCGGGCTTCGCGACGAGCTGGCCCTGCTGGGCAAGTTGGAGGATGGCCGCCTTGTCTTTTCCGGCAGCGAGACGGAGAAAGAGGGAAGATTTCTTCTGGCGCTGCAGTTCGCGCACAGCCCATTTCTCGCGCACGGTCTGCTGCTCGTAGAAGCTGCGTTCCAGCGGATCGTCGAGCTTGAGCAGCTCGACCCAGTGCGACCAGCTCAAAAGGTGCGACGCTGTCGCACCTATGGGGTAGGCCACGTAGAACTGCCTGATCCTGATGACGTTGCTGCGGCTGAAACCCTTGCCATGGCGCAGGGTGAGGTCGCGGCTCAGGGTGGTGAGTAGGCCCTTGCCATAGTCGGCCCGGGCTTTGCCGCCCTGCTCGAACTCGACGATGTCATGGCCGATTTGCCAATAGGTCTCGGTGATGACGAGATTGACGGCCTGATGGGCCCGAAGCTGACCAGCGGTGTAGACCTCTGAGATACGGCCCAGCAGGCCCTTGTAGTGCGAATCGGTTGTCAGCTTGGAGCTCATGGCACACAGCCCATCTTCTTGAGGTGGACGTCTACGCGGGCCGCAAGGGCGGCGACTTCGCCGGTGAGCGCCGGTAGCGGGCTGCCATAGCGTTCAGCTAGCTCGCGAATGCGGCCAGTGAGCGTCTGCGATACGCGGTCCAGCTCGCCCTGGACGGTAGCGGCCAGCGTGGCCAGCCACCTGTCGTCCACGACGAGGGTCTTGATCTCGTCCTCGGTGAGCTGACCGTACTTGGCGGCGACCTTGGCCATCAGCGCGTCCTGCGCGGCCTTGAGCTTGGCGCCGGTGTCGGCGTCTTGCTCGATGAGTGCCAGGACCTCCTGCAGCGCCTTGCGCTCGTCGGCGGTGTCGGGGTCGGCCTTGCCGATCTCCTTCAGCCGGGCGGCGACGCTGGCCTTGGTGAGCTTGTCCTTGTCGTTCTTCGCATCTTCCAGCAGCCCACCTTCGCCACCGTGTTCCTCGGCCATTTCCTCCATCTGCTGCGCCAGCGCGGCGAGCTGCGCCTCCAGCGCCTCGATGGCGGCCTGCTCCTTGGCAAAGTAGCGGGCAATGACGAGGGCGGGCGGGATCAGCTCGGCGGCGTACTTCTTCTTGCAGAGCGCAAAGTCAGGCCGAGTCCTGGTCTTGCTGGCCTTGTCTTCGATGATGAGCCGGGGCTGGGCGGCGGCCACCCAGCCGTCGGCGGCGATGAGGTAGCAGTCGTCCTGCATGGTCTCGTCCCAGTAGTCCATCAGGTGCTGGTAGACGTCGTAGGCGTCGAGCAGCGGGGCGTGCTCGAAGCTGGCGAGCAGCGCCTCGGCGATTGCTTCGATCAGGGCCTTGGGGTGGCCGCCCTGGGCAAAGCCGCGCAGGTGCGGGGTGTTGGCGGCCTTCCATTGCGCGAACAGCTGGGTGGCGGTGGCGATGAAGGCGGTGAACTCGTTGTGGCCGAAGATGGCGGGCTTGATGTCGGCGGGCGCGACGCGAAGCTGGCTGTAGCCGGGGCGATCGGCTTCCTGGAACAGCGCGGCGCGCACGGCGGGAAAGACCTGCCAGTAGGGGGCCAGGGCGCAGTTCGGATCAATCAGGTCGCGCTCGGGGATGCCGCCGCGCAGGTGGGCGTCGATGTCCTGCAGGTCTTCGGGCTCCGTGCTGTCGATGTAGCGCGGCAGGTTGAGGTTGAAGTCGTTCTTCGCGTCGCCGATCTCGGCCACCGGCACCATGCGTGCGTAGCCGGGCGTGTCCACCTGGCGCGTGAAGGTGTCGACGATGCGGTGGATGTCTTGCTCGCGCAGGCGGTTCTTCGGCCCGTCTTTGCGGAAGCCCTTGCTGGCATCGATCATGAAGATGCCTTGCCTGGCCTGGGCATGCAGCTTGTCGAGCACGATGATGCAGGCCGGGATGCCGGTGCCGTAGAACAGGTTGGCGGGCAGGCCGATGATGCCTTTGATGACGCCGCGCTGGACCAGGTTCTTGCGGATCACGCCTTCTGCATTGCCGCGGAACAGCACGCCGTGCGGCAGGATGCAGGCGCCGATGCCGGTGCTCTTGAGCGAGCGCACGATGTGCAGCAGGTAGGCGTAGTCGCCCTGCTTGGCCGGCGGGATGCCGTAGCCGGTGAAACGCTGGTACGGGTCGTCCTCGGGCGTGAGGCCGGTACTCCAGCGTTTGTCGCTGAAGGGGAAGTTGGCGACCACGAAGTCGAAGGTCTTGAGCTGGCCGTCGTCGGTCTTGAACAGCGGGTTGGCCAGTGTGTTGCCTTGCACGATCAACGCCGTGGGGTTGTCGTGCAGGATCATGTTCATGCGCGCCAGGCCGGAGGTGGCGGCGTCTTTCTCCTGCCCGTAGAGCGTGATCTTGGCTGTGGCGGCGTCGCCCACCTTCAGCAGCAGCGAGCCCGAGCCGCAGGTGGGGTCGTAGGCGGTGGTGTTGTTGGTGGTCTTGGCGTGGCGGATGCCCAGGATGCTGGCCATGATGCGGCTGACCTCGGCCGGCGTGTAGAACTGCCCCTTGCTCTTGCCGCTTTCGGTGGCGAAGTGGCGCATCAGGTATTCGTAGGCGTCGCCCAGGATGTCGTCGCCGTCGGCGCGGTTGCGGGTGAAGTCGAGCGCGGGGTTCTCGAAGATGGCGATCAGGCTGGTGAGCTTGTCGACCATGTCCTTGCCGGTGCCCAGCTTGGTGGCGTCGTTGAAGTCCGGCATGTCGGACATGCTTGTTGGCGCCGGCCAGCGGGCCGAGGATCTTCTTGTTGATCTGGTCGCCGATGTCGCTCTTGCCCTTGAGCGCCACCATGTCGGCAAAGCCGGCGCCGGGCGGGATGGTGATGGGCGCGAAGGGCTGGCCGGCGTATTTGTCGCTGACGTATTTGACGAACAGCAGCACCAGCACGTAGTCCTTGTACTGGCTGGCATCCATGCCGCCGCGTAGTTCGTCGCAGCTTTGCCAGAGGGAGGAATAGAGCTCGGATTTCTTGAGGGCCATGGGTTGTTCTTGTCGAGGTTCGTGTTCCAGCGAATGCGGGCTGCTGCGTCGATCCTAGTCGAGAGCGCCAAGCCCTCCGTGAACAGTGACGACGCAAAGGACGCACCAGACCATGGCGACGCACAACGCGTAGAACGAGCGGATCAAGCGCCGCTACTTCGTCTTCTTGAAGAACGCCAAGGGGCAGAACGAGGACTAAGTGGACGTGGTGGCCAAGGCGCTTGCGCGGACCGAAGCCGACACGCGATACCGGGAGTTCAAGGCCTTCCACTTCGAGCAGGCCGTCGCATTCAAGAAGCACCTGGCCGAGCAGGACAGCCACGTCACCGGCGGCAAGCTCAGCAAGGCGACGCTCAACGCGACGCTCGCCCACCTGAAGCGGTTCTTCCAGTGGCTGGCAGACAAGCCGAGCTAGAAGTCGCGGCTGCAGTGTTCGGATGCCGAGTACTTCAACCTGTCGGAGAAGGACACCAGGGTGGCGACCGCGCGGCGCGAGCGTCCGGCGCCGACGCTCGAGCAGATCCGGCACGTCATCGCGCTGATGCCCGACCAGACCGAGATCGAACGACGCGACCGCGCGCTCTTGGCGTTCACGCTGCTCACCGGCGCGAGGGACAGCGCCATCGCTTCGATGAAGCTGAGGCATGTGGATCTTGGCGCAGGCAGCGTGTTCCAGGACGCGCGGGACGTGCAGACCAAGTTCAGCAAGACCTTCACGACGTACTTCTTCCCCGTCGGCGGCGGCGCGCGCCAGATCGTCGAGGCCTGGGTCGCGTACCTGCAGCAGGAGAAACTGTGGGGCAACGACGACCCGCTGTTCCCGGCCACCTTGGTTGAGCTCGGCGAGGCGCGGCAGTTCGAGGTCGTGGGCCTTGCGCGGCGGCACTGGAGCAGTGCATCGCCGATCCGCACGATCTTCCGGCGCGCTTTCGAGTCTGCGGGTCTGCCGTACTTCAATCCGCACAGCTTCCGCACGACCCTGGTTCAGCTCGGCCAGACTCTGTGCCGCGATGCCGAGCAGTTCAAGGCGTGGAGCCAGAACCTCGGGCACGAGGGCGTGCTGACGACGTTCCTGAGCTACGGCAGCGTCGCGCAGGGGCGGCAAGGGCAGATCATGGAGGGGCTGGCGACGGGGCCTAGCCAACCGCGAGAAGACATGGACGCGGTCGCCCAGGCCGTGGTCCAGGCTATGCGCGGCGCCGGGCTGGTCGCCAAGCCGGGGACCTAAAGACTCGGCGGCTGCGGCGCGTTAGACAGCCGAAGCTTTGACGGTGCGGCCGAGAGAGGTTCATACAGCATTCACTCTTCGAACATCCACAGTGTCGGCCAGCGCCGCAAGCCATTGATTTCACTGGCTCGGGCGCTCGAAGGCACCGCCCTGTCCCTGCAATGTGCCAGCAGGGGCCGTTCGAGTATCGGGCTGGGGCGCAGGCATTCGCGGATGCGGCGCGGTGACGGAGAGCTGGGTTCCTCATGCGCGCGGCCATCTGCTGATATGGTCAAAGGTGCCGTCGCACCTTGACGGCGAGACGGAGGCAAGGCGTTGTGATGACCCTGAACCAGTCGACAGTCGAGCGCAGCGATGACAACCCGCGTGCCGTCTTCATCTCCTACTCGCGCACCGACGAGGCGTTCGTCGAGCGGCTCGAAGCGACGCTGCAGCAGCGCGGTATCAGCGTCTTCCGCGATCGCAAGGACATCGAGAAGGCCGAGGACTGGTGGGCCCGAATCGAGCAGCTCGTCATCGAGTCCGACAGCATCGTGTTCGTGCTTAGCCCGGCGTCGGTATCGTCGCCAGTTGCCTTGCGCGAGGTCGAGTTCGCTGCGAGGCTGAACAAACGCTTCCTGCCGGTGGTGGCAGTGGGGATCGACGGCTGCGAAGCGCCAGCCGCGCTGTCGCGCCTGAACTACATCTACTTCATCGCCGATAGCCGCGCCGGATCGACGGGGGATTTCGTCGCAGCCTGCGACCTGCTTGTGCGCGCCCTCGACACCGACATCGCGTGGATCCGCGACCACACTCGGCTTGGGGACTTGGCGCGCCGCTGGGACGCTGCCGGCAGGGGCAAGTACCTGCTGCTGCGAGGCCCGGCGCTCGAAGCGGCCGAACGCTGGCTGGCAGCCCAGCCCCGCGACGCGCCTGCACCGACACCGCTACAGCAGGGCTACATCGCGGCGAGCCGCCAAGGTGCGACCCGGCAGCTGCAACTGGGCATCGCGGTCGCGGCCGGCGTAGCGCTACTGGCAGTCGGGCTGGCGGGGCTGGCGTGGTTCCAGAAAGAGGCCGCGCTCAGCGCCCAGAAGGAGAGCTTCGTCCGCCAGGCAGACCTGTCGGCGTCGCTCGCGTTCAGGCTCTTCGAGCAGGGCGACAGCCTGCTTGGGCTGAAGGTTGCGCGAAGCGGCGCGCCCGAGATCATCTCAGCGATGACGCCTCTGCGGCCGCGGCTTGAACTAGCGCTGGCGCGCGGCTGGGCGATGATCCAGGAAGAGGCCGGACTGCGGCATCCCGAGGGCAAGATCCTCGACACCGCATGGTCGCCCAACGGTGAGTTCGTTGTTACGGCCACGCTGACTGACGGTGCTCGCCTGTGGCGCTCGGCCACCGGCGAGTTACTGCACGCGTTGGCCACCGGGATCCAGCCCGACTACACGATGATGGCGACGCCGCGCGTCGTCGATTTCAGCGCCGACGGCAAGCGGCTTGCGGCGTTGTCGGATGGCAGGGTCCGGGTCTGGAACGCCGCCGAGCTCGCCCTCGCGCCGGCCGGGCAGTGGCAGTCGTCGCTGCAACTGGACCAGCCATGCCGCGACTCGACCGAACGCGTGGTGCGCCTATCGCCCGATGGCCGCTTGGCCGCAGCGCGCTGCCGAGATGGCCTGTTCGTCTGGAGCGTCGAGTCGGGGGGTCTGTTGTGGTCCAAGCCCGAAGACGTGGAGTCCGTTTCCGGCTACGACCGCTTCGCGTTCGTGGCCGGTGGAAAATCCTTGCTGCTGCTGGGACGCGAGACGGTACGGCTGCTCGAAGGGCTCGGGGACGACGCACCGCGGCTGCGCCAGTTGCAAGGCCTCGCGGCGATCGCCGGCGGCGACGAGATCCACGCGGCGTCAAGCGCTTCAGCGGTGATCGTCGTGCTGCGCGACGGCGTCGCCCGCGTCGACCTGGCCGAGCAGCAGGTGCTGTGGCGGCTGACAGTGAACGTCGAACGCCATCGCTGGTGGATCCGCCACGCGAAGGACGCCGAGCTGATCGCGCTCGGCTGGGTCGGCAGCAACGGCGAACTCGGCTACCAGTTGCACGACGCGAAGACGGGTGCGTCGACGCGTTCGGGCGAGCTGAACTTCACCGGCAGGAACGCATCTGCCGAGGTCCGCAACCTTGGCCTATCGACTGACGGCCGCCAGTTAGCCGTCGCGCTGAGCACCGGGGCCGTCGTACTGCGGCTGGACCGCAGCGCCGCCGACAACTCGCAGGCGAATGTCCAGCAGACGAAGGGCAACGCGCAGGTGACCTTCGACGAGCCCTGTTCGACCGAGTCGGCGCCGGTCGAGGAACTCCGTTTCGCGCCAGCCGGCGAACGCGTGGTGCTCGTCTGCAACGGCATCACGCGGGTCCGTCGGCTGATCGATCCGTCGCTGGCGACGCTGGGCGATGGCGCCGAAACCTGGCCTGCTGCGGTCGGTGTGGCAGCCGGTCGGCTCGGCGTAGTGCGCCTGCTGCGCACCGCGCCGGCCCGCTTCGTCTTCGAGCGCAGCGACGCCCCCGCAGCTGCTTTGCGCGCAGGCGCCGAGCGGTCGCCGCCAATCGAGGGCCCGGTCATTGACTGGCGAGTCTCGGCAGCCAGCGACGCGGTGTTCTGGATCGACTCGAAAGGCCGGGTCGGATCGTGGGCTGCAGGGTCGCGGACGCTGACCGAGCACGCCGGCAGCTACCCGGGGCCGCGGGCGCTGCGATTCGGCGACGACGGTAACCAGTTCGCGCTGCTGAGCGCCAGCGGCTGGCTCGTCCGCTTCAGGACGGGGCAGCGCGAACCGATGCATCGCGTCCGGCTCGCGGGGGCCGGCAGCGAGCGGGAGATCCCGCGCATCCGCTATGAAATCGACCCCGGACTGCGCAGCATCGGCTTCACGACCAAGGACTTGAGCGGTGCAAAAGGAATCGAGGCGATGGCGGTGATTCTGTCGGCACCCTCTGCCGAGCCGACGGCAGACCCGGCTCCAGCAGGCCCGGCGCTGCTGCGATGCCTGGCCACGCCGCGCCAGTCACCGGCTGCCGTGGTCTTCGGCGGCAGCTCCGACGCACCGCTGGTCTACTTCGTCGACCGCGGCAGGTCGGTGGCATCGGCAACGTTGGCCCAGGCCCTAACTACCGGCACTGAACTGACGCCATTGGGCGCCGCCGCAATGGGGCCGGTGCGGGTGCAAGACTGCCCAGCGCCGCTGATGTCGCACTTCGTCGACGGCGAGGCGTGGTCGATCAACGCGTTCACCGACCTGTCAGTGACGATCATCGGCGACGCCACGCGGATGCTCTACGCCGACGGCGCGGGCAGCCCGATGGAGCTGATCGACCCGCGCGGCGGGCGCCGAATCACCGAGCTCGTCGACGGCCACGACGCGCGGTCGCCGCTGGCGGTCTCGCTCGACGGCCGCTACGTGGCGTTGAGGAACGAACTGGGCAACGGCGTCGCGGTCTTCGACGTCGCCTCGGGCACCCTGCTGCGGCGGGTGTTGGCCGACGGCGTGGTCGACGCAGCGCCCACTTCGGTGGCCTTCGATCGGCCGGCGCGGCACCTGATCGTTCGCCTGCGCGGTGGCCAGGTCCAGGCGTTCCCGCTGCGGCTCGAACGCGGCGACGGGCTGCTTGAGCAGATCCGTGGCATCGGACTGCAACCGATGTCCGACGCCGAACATCGCGAGATCTACGAGTTCCGCAAGCGCTTTGCGCGAACCGCTGCGTTCGGGTAGGCGGGCCGCCACCGCAGAGTCGACGTCGGGTCACCAACAGCGACCGTGGATCGAACGGACGAGTCCAGGGCGCCGGGCTGTGAGCAGGCGCTTTTCACACTGTTTTCATACGACGTATGAAGACGGCGCCCGAGAGCGCCGTAAGTCATTGATCCTGCTGGTGGGCGGTGCAGGGCTCGAACCTGCGACCCCTGCCGTGTGAAGGCAGTGCTCTACCGCTGAGCTAACCGCCCGGAATCGAGTCTCTGCGAGCAGCAAAGGAATCCGGAATCGAAAAACATTATGACATGGGGCCTTGCACGGCTCGGGCTCGTACATGCAGGCTCGTGCATACGAGCTCGAACATGCGGGCCCATGGTGCAGGCCGCGTCAGGCCGGTACCAGGCTTCGGTACAGAGTCTTGCCGTTGCTGGCCTTGTCCAGATCGGAAAGTAGCGCACGGTGCGCGGCCTCTTCTTCCTCGCTCGGCTCCAGAATCGGCAGCACGAAGGTGGAGAGGTCCAGCGCCAGCAGCGGCGAATCGCCGCGCGTCTCATCGGTGCCGTCGATGACGAGGGTCTTCTGCCCACGCGTCATGCGCAGGTACACCTCGGCCAGCAGGCCGGCGTCGAGCAGCGCGCCGTGGTGGTCGCGCGCCGAGTTGTCCACCTCCAGGCGCCGGCACAGGGCGTCGAGCGAGTTGCCCTTGCCGGGATAGAGCTCGCGCGCGAGCAGCAGGCTGTCGGTGACGCCACCCACCACCTCGGCGACGCGCGGGTGCCGGATGCGCTCGAACTCGGCGTCAAGAAAACCGATGTCGAACTCGGCGTTGTGGATCACGATCTCCGCGTCAGCGATGAAGTCCGACAGCTCCTTGGCGATCTGCGCGAAGCTCGGCTTGTCGGCGAGGAACTCGTCGGTGAGGCCGTGCACCTTGAGTGCATCGGGGTGGCTCGATCGGCCGGGGTTGAGGTAGTGGTGCAGCGTGCGGCCGCTGAGCCGGCGGCTCACCATCTCGATGCAGCCGATCTCGACGATGCGGTCACCCTGCCCCGCGCTCAGGCCGGTGGTTTCGGTGTCCAGGAAGATCTGTCTCATGACGCTCACGCCGCCCGCGTCGGCTGATGCGCCGGGCTGCGCCCGAACCACCACCACAGGCCCGCGCCGAGCAGCATCATCGGCAGACACAGCCACTGCCCCATGCTCAAGTTGAACGCGAGCAAACCGAGGAAGGCGTCGGGCTCGCGGAAGTATTCGACGATGAAGCGGAAGAGCCCGTACAGGAAGACGAAAGCCGCCGCCACCTGACCTCGCGCGCGCTCCTTGCGGCCATAGATCCACAGCAACACGAAGAGCAGCAGCCCCTCGAGCGCGAACTGGTACAGCTGCGATGGATGACGTGCGACATCGGTGCGGCTCTGGGGAAACACCATCGCCCAGGGCAATGAAGAGTCGGCCGCACGCCCCCACAGCTCACCGTTGATGAAGTTGCCGATGCGCCCCGAGGCGAGGCCGGTCGGGATGCATGGCGCGACGAGATCCATGACATCGAGAAACGAGCGGCCGCGCATGCGGGCGTAGGCGGCCATCGCGAGGATCACGCCGAGCAGGCCGCCGTGGAACGACATGCCGCCCTTCCACACCGCGAAGATCTCCAGCGGGTTCTCGAGATAGTGCCCCGGCTTGTAGAAGATCACGTAGCCGAATCGCCCGCCGATCACCACACCCAGCACGCCCCAGAACAACAGGTCATCCACATCGGTCCGCACCCAGCCACGGCCAGCGAACTGCGGCCGTTTCACGCGCAGCGAGGCCAGCCACAGGAAGAGCACGAAGGCCACGAGGTAGGTGAGCCCGTACCAGTGGATCTGGATGGGCCCCAGCGAGAGGGCGACCGGGTCGAACTTGGGGTGCACGAGCATGGCGGCGGATCATAAGCGGCGCACCCCCGCCGCCACCCCCACCGCTATAGTGCGCCGTCACCCCTCAGCAGACCCTCCGCACCACCATGCCCACCCCCTCCAACCGCCGCAGCCGCAACATCACCGAAGGCGTGGCCCGTGCACCCAACCGCAGCATGTACTACGCGATGGGTTACCAGGAAACCGACTTCGGCAAGCCGATGATCGGCATCGCCAACGGGCACAGCACGATCACACCGTGCAACAGCGGCCTGCAGCGCCTGGCCGATGCCGCGGTGGCCGAGATCAAGGCCAGCGGCGCCAACCCGCAGGTCTTCGGCGTGCCCACCATCAGCGACGGCATGGCCATGGGCACCGAGGGCATGAAGTACAGCCTCGTGTCGCGAGAGGTGATTTCCGACTGCGTCGAGACCTGCGTCGGCGGCCAGTGGATGGACGGCGTGCTCGTCATCGGCGGCTGCGACAAGAACATGCCCGGCGGCATGATGGGCATCCTGCGCGCCAACGTGCCGGCGGTGTATGTCTACGGCGGCACCATCCTGCCCGGCAAATACAAGGGGCAGGACCTCAACATCGTCAGCGTCTTCGAGGCCGTCGGCCAATTCAGCGCCGGCAAGATGAGCGAAGAAGACTTCTGCCAGATCGAGCGCCGCGCCGTCCCCGGCAGTGGCAGCTGCGGCGGCATGTACACCGCCAACACCATGAGCAGCGCCTTCGAAGCGCTGGGCATGAGCCTGCCCTACACGAGCACGATGGCCAACGTCGAGGACCCCATCGTCGAGCACACCCAGGCCGCGGCACGCGCGCTGGTGGCGGCGGTGAAGGCCGATCTGAAGCCGCGCGACATCGTCACCAGGAAATCGATCGAGAACGCGGTGGCGGTGATCATGGCCACCGGCGGCAGCACGAACGCGGTACTGCACTTCCTGGCCATCGCGCACGCGGCCGAGGTGGCCTGGACCATCGACGACTTCGAGCGTTTGCGCCGCAAGGTGCCGGTGCTGTGCGATTTGAAACCGAGCGGCAAGTACCTCGCCATCGACCTGCACCGCGCCGGCGGCATCCCCGCCGTGATGAAGGTGCTGCTCGAGGCCGGGCTGCTGCACGGCGACTGCATCACCATCACCGGCAAGACCTTGGCGCAGAACCTCGCGGAGGTGCCACCGCTTGCGGCCGACCAGGACGTGATCCGCCCGGTGTCTAGAGCCATGTATGCGCAAGGTCACCTCGCCATCCTGAAGGGCAACCTCAGCCCCGAGGGCGCCGTGGCCAAGATCACCGGCCTGAAGAATCCTGTCATGACCGGCCCGGCGCGTGTGTTCGAGGACGAGCAAAGTGCGCTCGCGGCCATCATGGCCGGCAAGATCTTGCCCGGCGACGTGATGGTGCTGCGCTACCTCGGCCCCAAGGGTGGCCCGGGCATGCCCGAGATGCTGGCCCCCACCAGCGCACTCATCGGCCAGGGCCTGGGCGAGAGCGTGGGCCTCATCACCGACGGGCGCTTCTCGGGCGGCACCTGGGGCATGGTGGTCGGGCACGTGGCGCCCGAGGCTTTTGCCGGCGGGTTGATCGCACTCATCCACGAGGGCGACGCCATCACCATCGATGCGCTCGAGCTACTGCTGCAGTTGAACGTGGCCGACGCCGAGATTGCACGCCGCCGCGCCGCCTGGAAACAGCCGGCCCCGCGCTACACGCGCGGCGTGCTGGCCAAATTCGCGCGCAATGCCAACAGCGCCAGCCGCGGCGCAGTGCTCGACGGAGATTGAAAGAGCTCGGGCACAGGATGGACCTTGAGGTGGCCATCGCGGCGGACCTTGCGGCGGTTCTTGCGGCGGTCCTTGCCGCGGACGTTGAGGCGGAGCTTGAGGCGTGCCCAAGCACGCCCGCCGGCTACAGCTTCGGATCCTCGCGCCGACTCAGGTCGCGATCCTGGCTCTCGTTCAAATGGCCCGCGCCCGTGCGCGCCGCCGTGTTGCTGTCGCGCCGCGCCTTGCGCCCGCGCGTGCCCAGGCCCAGCGCTTCCAGGGCCTTCTCCCGCCGAGTGACCTTGCGCTTTTCCATGCGGTCCATCGCGATGCGTTGCGTGCGGCCGGAGGAATCGGACCAACTCCACCAGATCACTGCAGCCAGGAACGGCCACGCGAACTTCCACATGTCGCCAAAGACATCGAAGTTCCATTGCGCTGGCGGGCCGACGCCGGTCCAGTTCATCACCAACAGGATGACACCGATGACGACGAACAACATGGCTGTGCGCCTCGTTGAGAGTAGGAGGTCAATGTACCGCATCGCTGCCACGGCGACTGCGTCGATTCTGGTGCTGGGCGCCCTTGGCGGCGTGCCGTCGTTCGCACTCGCCTCGGATGCGCTGGCTCGTCAACGCAACTGCCTGAACTGCCACGCCGTCGAACGCAAGATCGTCGGGCCGGCGTTCAAACAGGTGGCCGAGCGCTACGCCGGCAGGACAGACGCGGCCGCCTACTTGGCCGAGAAGATCGTCAAGGGCGGCGCCGGGGCCTGGGGGCCGGTGGCCATGTCGGCCAATCCGCAGGTGACGCCGGAAGAGGCTTTGCGCCTGGCACAGTGGGTGTTGTCGCCCCCGAAGTGACGGCGCGTGCCGTTCAATCGTCGCGCTCTTCTGAACCCCCCGGCGCCTCGACCGGCCCGGATCAGATCGGCTGCGCCAGCTGCTCCAGGATCGCCGGGTTCTCCAGCGTGCTCGTGTCCTGCGTGATGGCCTCGCCCTTGGCGATGCTGCGCAAGAGGCGCCGCATGATCTTGCCGCTGCGCGTCTTGGGCAGGTTGTCACCGAAGCGTATGTCCTTGGGCTTGGCGATCGGGCCGATCTCCTTGGCCACCCAGTTGCGCAACTCGTTGGCAATCTTCTTGGCCTCTTCACCGGTGGGACGCGGGCGCTTGAGCACGACGAAGGCGCAGATGGCCTCTCCGGTGGTCTCGTCCGGGCGGCCCACCACGGCGGCTTCGGCCACGAGCTGTGTGTGGCTCACCAGCGCCGACTCGATCTCCATCGTGCCCATGCGGTGCCCGCTCACGTTGAGCACGTCGTCGATGCGGCCGGTGATGGTGAAGTTGCCTGTGGTCTTGTCGCGGATGGCGCCGTCGCCGGCAAGGTAGTAGCCCTTCAGCTCCGGCGGGTAGTAGCTCTTCTTGAATCGCTCCGGGTCGCCCCAGATGTTGCGGATCATGCTCGGCCACGGCTTCTTGATCACGAGGATGCCACCCGAGCCGTCGGGCACATCGGCGCCGGTCTCGTCGACGATGGCCGCCGCGATGCCCGGGAAGGCCAGTGTGCACGAGCCCGGCACCATCGGCGTGGCGCCCGGCAGCGGCGTGATGACGTGGCCGCCGGTCTCGGTCTGCCAGAAGGTGTCGACCACCGGGCAGCGGCTGCCGCCCACGTGCTTGTAGTACCACTCCCAGGCGGCGGGGTTGATGGGTTCGCCCACCGTGCCGAGGATGCGCAGGCTCGAGAGGTCGCTCTTCTTCGGGTGCACTGCCTCGTTGGTCTCGGCCGCCTTGATGAGCGAACGGATCGCCGTGGGCGCGGTGTAGAAGACACTGACCTTGTGCTTCTCGATCGTCTTCCAGAAGCGCGCGGCATCTGGGTAGGTGGGGATGCCCTCGAACACGACCTCGGTGCCGCCCAGCGCGAGCGGGCCGTAGGTGATGTAGCTGTGCCCGGTGACCCAACCGATGTCGGCGGTGCACCAGAAGACGTCGTTGTCCTTGAGGTCGAAGGTCCAGGCCGTGGTCAGCGCCGCATGCAGCAGGTAGCCGCCGCTGCTGTGCTGCACCCCTTTGGGCTTGCCGGTGCTGCCGCTCGTGTACAGCAGGAACAGCGGATGTTCGGCACCCACGTACTCGGGCGCGCAGATTGCCGGCTGGCCGTCCAGCAGTTCGTGCAACCAGTGGTCGCGTGTGACGTGCCAGGCGGCCTTGCCGCCCGTGCGGCGGTAGACCACGACATTCGCCACCGCCTCACAGCCGTCGAGCGCGAGCGCCTCGTCAACGATGTTCTTCAGCGGCAAGGCCTTGCCACCCCGCACCTGCTCGTCGGCCGTGATGACCATCACCGCACCGGTATCTGCGATGCGATCGCGCAGGCTTTGCGCACTGAAGCCACCGAAAACCACCGAGTGCACGGCGCCGATGCGCGCGCAGGCTTGCATGGCGGCCACGCCCTCCACGCTCATCGGCATGTAAATGACGACGCGATCGCCCTTCTTCACGCCGCGCGCCTTGAGCGCGTTGGCGAACTGGCTCACCTTGGCCAGCAGTTCGCGGTAAGTGATGCGGGTGACGGCACCGTCGTCGGCCTCGAAGATGATGGCCACCTTGTCGCCCAGGCCGCGTTCGACGTTGCGGTCGAGGCAGTTGTAGGAGACGTTGAGCGTGCCATCCTCGAACCACTTGAAGAACGGTGCATTGGAACTGTCCAGCACCTTCGTGAACGGCTTCTTCCAGCTCACGAACTCGCGCGCCAGGCGGGCCCAGTAACCCTCGTAGTCGCGCTCGGCCTCGGCCACCAGCGCCTGGTAGGCCGCCATGCCCGAGACACGTGCACCCGCCACCAGCGAGGCCGGCGGCTGGTGGGTTCTGAGTTCGGTCGGTTGATCGTGGCTCATCGAAGTCTCCTGCGGTTGGGCGATGCGCGTATCTCGTTGCCGATAGCTTGAGCCGGCGCTCTGACAGACCCCTTACGAGGAAGCCCCTCCAAGCCCGCATGGTGCGGAAACTAGAATGCGGCGCAACGGGGGCTCGCCCCAAATCACACACAGCCCACCCGATGCCTGACCTCCGCACCACCGAAACACGGCGCCTGCGCGCCCTGCCGAACTTCATCTTCGCCAGCCGCTGGCTGCAGCTTCCCCTGTACCTGGGCCTGATCGTGGCCCAGTGCGTCTACGTTTTCCACTTCTGGGTCGAGCTCGTGCACCTGGTGGAAGCCGTGTTCGGCGACCCCGGCGCACTGGCCGAACTGGTCACCAGCATCGGCTACAAGAGCGACGTGGCAGTCACGTCGCTCAACGAGACCATCATCATGCTGGTGGTGCTGGCGCTCATCGACGTGGTGATGATCAGCAACCTGCTGATCATGGTCATCGTCGGTGGCTACGAGACCTTCGTCTCACGCCTCAATCTCGAAGACCACCCCGATCAGCCCGAGTGGCTGAGCCACGTCAACGCCTCGGTGCTGAAGGTGAAGCTGGCCACGGCCATCATCGGCATCAGCTCCATCCACCTGTTGAAGACCTTCATCAACGCCGCCAACTACACCGACAAGGTGCTGTTGTGGCAGACCTTGATCCACGTCACCTTCCTGCTCTCGGCGCTCGCCATCGCGCTGACTGACCGGTTGATGACGCCGGTGAGCAAGGCCGCCCACTGAAGCCGCGCCGGGCCGCCTGTCAGCGCGGCCCGCGCCGGGCGCTCACGAGCACGCAGATGCCGATCACCGCGGCCAGCAACGAGCCGCAGAGCACGCCCAGCTTCACGCGCACCTCGTAGGCCGGGTCCTGGCCCTCGAAGGCCAGGCCTCCGATGAACAGACTCATCGTGAAGCCGATGCCGGCCAGCACGCTGACGCCGAGCACCTGCGTCCAGTTCGCCAACGCTGGTCGTGCGGCCAGGCCCAGGCGCACCATCGTCCAGGTGGCCCCGAATACACCCAGCGTCTTGCCCAACACCAGCCCGAGCGCGACGCCCAGCGTCACCGGCTCCAGCAGCGAGCGTGGTGTCATGCCCGCAAACGACACTCCGGCGTTGGCGAACGCAAACGTCGGCAGGATGAGCAGAGCCACCCAGGGCTGCAAGGCATGCGCCGTTTCGTTCACCGGCGAGCTGCCGTCGGCGCGGCGCATCGGCACGGCCAATGCCGTGGCCACACCGGCCAGCGTGGCGTGCACGCCCGACTTGAGCACACACAGCCACATCACCAGCCCCACCACGGCATAGACATCCACGCGCTGCACGCCGCGCCGGTTCAGCAGCACCAGCAGGGCCACGCAGGCCAGCGCAGCGCCCAGCATCGGCAGCGAAAGTTGCTCGGTGTAGAAGAGCGCGATGATGACGATGGCCCCCAGGTCATCGATGATGGCCACGGCCGTCAGGAAGACCTTCAGCGAAGCCGGCACGCGCGAGCCCAGCAGCAGCAGCACGCCGATCGCAAAAGCGATGTCAGTGGCCGACGGGATGGCCCACCCCCGCAGGGCCACCGGGTCGCCGGCGTTGACAGCCGCATAGATGGCCGCCGGCACCGCCATGCCCCCGAGCGCGGCCACCGCGGGCAGCGCGGCCTGGCGTCGGTCGGCGAGTTCGCCCTCGACGAACTCGCGCTTGATCTCCAACCCCACCAGGAAGAAGAACACCGCCATCCACAGGTCGTTGACCCACACGACCATCGGCTTGGCCAGCATGAGGCCCCCGGCACCACCCGCCCCGCCGCCGATTCGAAGCTCGCCGGGCGTGCTCAGCAGCCTCAGGTAGGCGTCGCCCCACGGCGAATTGCTGAGCACCAGCGCCAGGACCGCCGCCAAGGCCAGCAGCGCGCCACCCGCCGACTCGCTGAGAAACCACCGCTTGAACGCCGCCGCCAGCATCTCTAGCAGGCCCCTTGGTTAAACTGGCTCTGGCCCCTGACCGCGGGCGAGCAAGCGCGCCGGCGCCCCCGCCCGCACCAGCCGAGTACCCACATGACCACGATCATCAAGGCCGACCTGGTTGACAGCGTTGCCGCCGCGTTGCAGTACATCAACTGCTACCACCCGGCAGACTACATCGCGCACCTTGCACGGGCTTACGCCAGCGAACAAGGCCCCGCGGCAAAGGACGCGATTGCGCAGATCCTCACCAACAGCCGCATGAGCGCCGAAGGCAAGCGGCCGATGTGCCAGGACACGGGCATCGTCAACGTCTTCCTCAAGATCGGCATGGAAGTGCGCTTCGAAGGCTTCAAAGGCTCGATCGAAGACGCCGTCAACGAAGGCGTGCGCAAAGCCTACCTCGACCCCGACAACCCGCTGCGCGGCTCGATACTCGCCGACCCGCTCTTCGCGCGCACGAACACCAAGGACAATACGCCCGCCGTCGTGCACATGAGCGTGGTGCCCGGGAACAAGGTGGACGTGACCGTCGCGGCCAAGGGCGGCGGCAGCGAGAACAAGAGCAAATTCATCATGATGAACCCCAGCGACAGCCTGGTGGACTGGGTGATGAAGACGGTGCCCACCATGGGTGCCGGCTGGTGCCCGCCGGGCATGCTGGGCATCGGCGTGGGCGGCACGGCCGAGAAGGCGATGCTGCTGGCCAAGGAAGTGCTGATGGAGCCGATCGACATGTTCGAGCTGCTCGCGCGTGGGCCCAAGAGCAAGCTCGAGGAATTGCGCATCGAGCTCTATCAAAAGGTCAATGCGCTGGGCATAGGCGCGCAGGGCCTGGGCGGCCTCACCACCGTGCTCGATGTGAAGATCGCCACCTGGCCCACGCATGCCGCGAGCCTGCCGGTGGCGATGATCCCCAACTGCGCCGCCACGCGCCACGCGCACGTGGTGCTCGACGGCTCCGGCCCCGCGTACCTGGAACCACCGAGCCTGGACCTGTGGCCCAAGGTGAACTGGACGCCCGACGAGAAGACGAGCAAGCGTGTCGACCTGAACAACCTCACCCCGGCCGAGGTGGCAAGCTGGAAGCCGGGCGACACGTTGCTGCTCAACGGCAAGATGCTCACGGGGCGGGATGCCGCGCACAAGCGCATCCAGGACATGCTGGCCAAAGGCGAGCCACTGCCGGTGAGCTTCAAGAACCGCGTCATCTACTACGTCGGCCCGGTGGCCCCGGTGCGTGACGAGGTCGTCGGCCCCGCCGGCCCCACCACCGCCACGCGCATGGACAAGTTCACCGAGATGATGCTGGCGCAAACGGGCCTCATTGCGATGATCGGCAAGGCCGAGCGCGGGCCCGTGGCCATCGAGGCGATCAAGAAACACAAGAGCGCGTACTTGATGGCCGTGGGCGGCGCCGCCTACCTCGTCGCCAAGGCGATCAAGGGCGCC
>JANNRI010000241.1:0-5350 GCA_031401195.1 Burkholderiales bacterium | reverse complement strand
TTCACGTCCACTGGGGGAATGGCGTTGAAGCCCCCCATGTGCACCTCTTGCGTCTCCATCGCCGCCGAGCGCGTGCCGGTGTCGGCAATGAAGCGGGCCACCAGGCGGTCCAGGTGGGGCAGGCCCGGCTTGCGGTAGTCGGCGTAGCGGTCGAAGCGCATGAACTGGCCCTTCTGCCATTCCACGAACTTGAACGGGCCGGTGCCCACCGGCAGGTTGGCGTTGGGGTGGCGCGTGATATCGCCAGTGCCGAAGACATGCTTGGGCACCATCGGCGATTCGTAAGACGACAGCGCCATCATCATGTAGGGCGCGGGCTCGCTGAGGCGGAACACGGCGGTCATCGGGTCGGGCGTGTCCACCGCGGTCACCGAGCGGAAGGTGTTGACGCCACGCGGGTGCACTTTCTTCAGCACGTCCATCACACTGAACTGCACGTCGGCGCTGGTGAAGGGCTTGCCGTCATGGAACTTGACGCCGGGCTGCAGCTTGAAGGTCACCGTCTTGCCGTCGGCACTGACGGTCCACGACTGGGCCAGGCTGGGCGCCGGCTTGAGCTGGAAGTCGTACTCGAGCAGCCCCTCGTAGACCTTGGTGGCCACCTGGCCCACGGGGCCGGCGGTGCTCTGGTAGGCGGCCAGGGTGGGCGGCTCGGGCTGGACCACGATCACCAGCGTGCCGCCCTTTTGCGGGCTGCCCTGGGCCAGCACGGGCTGTGGGATGGTCAAGGACACGGTCAAGACGAGGGCGGCGGCGATCGCCAGGCGGCGGGGCAGGCAGTACAGGGCTGTCATCGAAGTCCTCGGAAGTGAAGTGGGTTGAAGTGCGATGGACGCAGAGATCGACCCGCGTGGGTGCGCGACGGGCTAAACGGTGTGTGGCTCAAGCGATGGCATGGGCAAAGGCCGAGACATAGCCGAACAGCGCCGCCGAGCCGCCAGTGTGTACGAAGATCACGTCCTCGTCGGGCTGGAAGCGACCGGCGCGGACCATCTCCAGCAGGCCGGCCAGCCCTTTGCCGGTGTACACGGGGTCGGCGAGGATGCCTTCGGTGCGGGCCAGCATCGTCACGGCTTCGACCATGGAGTCGGTTGTGATGCCATAGCCGCCACCGATGAAGCGGTCGTCGGCCACCACCCGGGCGCGCGGCAATGGTTGCTTCACCCCCAGCAGGCCGAGCACGCGCAACGCCAGCTCATACACGCGGGTTTCCTGAAGCTCGCGCGGCGCCCTGACGCCGATGCCCGTGACGGGCCAGTCCAGGCCCAGGGCATGGATGCCGGTCACCAGGCCGGCCTGTGTGCCCGCGCTGCCGGTGGCATGCACCAAGTGCGGTTTGCGCAGGCCCATGGCGTCGCATTGGCGCTGCAGCTCGAGCACGCAGTCGACGTAACCCAGCGATCCCAGTGCGTTGGACCCGCCGCCCGGAATGACGTAAGGCTTGCGGCCTTGTTCGCGAAGCTTCAGCGCCAGCGCTTCCAGCGCGGCGTCCATCGCGGTGCCGCTGGGCACCCGGTGCAGCTGGATGCCGAACAGTTGGTCCAGCAGCACGTTGCCCGACTCGTGGTATGCGGCCGGTGCATCCTGAACCCGTTCTTCCAGGATGGCCTCGCAAGCCAGGCCCATGAACGCGGCCGCAGCGGCCGTCTGGCGCACGTGGTTGGACTGCACCGCGCCGTGGGTCAGCAGCGTATCGGCGCCTTGATGCATGGCGTCGCCGACCAGGAATTCAAGCTTGCGCGTCTTGCTGCCGCCGGTGGCCAGCCCGGTGCAATCGTCGCGCTTGATGAACAGGCGGTCGGCGCCCAGTCGGCGCGCCAGGCCTTTCATCGGCTCCAGCGGCGTGGGCCAGTGTCCGAGGCGGACACGCGGGAAATCTTGCAGGTTCATCGGGGTTCCGGCTGGCAGCAACCCAAGGTGGCGCTGTGACACCGACGCTAAGGGAGGCAACGCAGCGCAGTCCAATGACTTTGCGACGCACTCTATGCACAGTGCTCATAGATCGGTCGCTGCATCCGTCAACGAAGCTGCCAACGGCCGGCACGGAGCCGCCGAACCCTCGTCTTCAACGCGCCCGGTCAAAAACGCGCGAGACCCCGTTCAGACCGAACGCCGAACGCCGAACGCCGAACGCCGAACGCCAACACAACGCACGACCTGGCCGAGCGAGTGGCGCGCATGCGCTGGCGCTTCAACGGCAGTGTCAGTGCGGCTCATGGCTTGCCTTCTTTGTCATTGCCACGCTTGGCTTCGCGCACGAAGTGCGCATAGAGCGAATCCAGCACCGTGCTCATCTCGGCCAGGAGGGCGTCGTCGTCGCTCAGGCGCTCACGCGCGCCGGCCATCACGGCCTCGAAACCCTTGGCCTCGGGGACGGGCTCGCCACCGATGTCGAGCGTATGCACCATCGTGGCCAGGCGCGCGAGGCCGGGGTCGGCTGCCAGCCCGAAGCTGGCCAACAGCGTCTCAAACGTGACCAGATCGCCGACGTGCGTGAACGTGGCGCCGTCGAAGTCGAACCCGAGCGACCGCTTCGCACAATCCGCGGGCTTGGCCAGCCACTGAAACCGCGCGTCGCGATCGATGAACCGGCGAATCAACCAGGCGCTGGCCACCCGATCGACCCACAGGCGGCGCCGCGTCGCCCAGGTTCGACCCTGGTACTGGCCTGGGTCGAGCTTGGGGACTCGGCCCTTGGTCTCCTGGGGTTCGTCGGGCGAGAGCAGGCTGTCGATGCGCTTGCCGAGATCAGTCCAAGCCGCCTCAGCCTCGACACTGGCTTCGACTGGGAAAAAGTCAATCGCCCGAACCGCGTCGAACTCGCGCTGCGACTTTCGCTTCAAGCGGGCCAGTTCTGCTGCGCCGAGGGAGCCCAGCCCGCGGTTCGCTCCCCGCCAGGCCTTGCGCAGTTCGGCGTATTCCTCGCTGCGGTCGAAGAGTTGGCGGTAGGTCGAGGACTCTTCCGCCGACCGGGCCTCTACGGCCATCAGCCAAGCACTGCCACCCTCACCGGCGCACTCATCGGCGAGACCCTGCAGCGCCTGCTCGCGCTCCAGTCCTGCGGGCATCAGATAGGCGCCATCGCGCAGAGCCACACAGCCCATGACCTTCAGCGCGCGCCAGATGCGCATGCGTGCCGTTGCACTCGACGTGGGAAGCGAGACGATCAGCAGCAGCCACGATGCGGTTGAACGATTCATGTCCTATATCCTACAGTGTTGTAGAGTTCGATACACTGACATGTGAAGTTGTGCGTTCGACGGGGAGTCGTTTCGACTGCCGAGGCGGGCCGCCCTTTCCTCGTTGCGCACTTCCTGGCCGAATTCGATCGACTCACGGAGATCACCCATGGCTTACGCGATTGCGCCCTTGTTCTGCCGACCCTGGACCTTGAACGGCATTCAGCCGCGCTTGATCGAGAGCCACTACGAGCACAACTATGGCTCTGCGGTGCGACGCCTCAACGCAGTCACCACTGAGCTGGCCGAACTCGATGTCACGTCGGCGGCGCCCCAAGCGCTGGGCCGACTGAAGCGCGAACAGATCAGCCTGCTCAATTCGACTCTGCTGCACGAGTTGTACTTCGCCAGCCTGGGTGGAGACGGGCGGGTCGTCCCTGCCACTCTGTCAGATGCGCTGGTGCGCGATTTCGGATCGGTCGACCGCTGGCGCCAGGAGTTCATGGCCCTGGCGGAGTCCCTTGGTGGCGAATCGGGCTGGATCGTGTTGGGCTACGTGCCGCGGGACAGGCGCTTGATGAACCAATGCACTATCGAGCACGATCAAAGCATTTCCGGTGCCATCCCGATCCTGGCGCTGGATATGTACGAGCACGCCTATCACCTCGAGTTTGGTGCGAATCAGACGGCCTACATCGCCGCTTTTATGCGCAACATTCTGTGGAGTGCGGTCGAAGCGCGATTCGCCGGCGCGCTTGAAGTGGCGCCGCCGTTGACCCTGCAGCAGCCCGAGTTCGGTGACTTGCCGTCCATCGGACCGGAAGAGGTGCGCGCCCTGTTGGCTTCGGGGCAGAGAGTGCAACTCATAGACACCCGGCCACGGCACTACACGACCAAGGCCAACGACATCGTTTCCGGCGCCATGTGGCGTGATCCCGAGCGCATCGCGGAGTGGATCGACACACTTTCAAAGGACGACCCGGTGGTGACCTTTTGCGTCTACGGGTTTCACATCGGTTGCCAGAGCGCCACCGCACTGCGCGCGGCCGGCTATGACGCGCGCTTCATGCGTGGCGGTCACTTCGCGTGGAAGGCACTTGATGGCCCGGTTGATCTGTTGAAAAAGCAGGGCCTGCCAAAGTGAGCAGCAAACCCGCCCCGAGGGCCGTACCATTGATTGAGAGCCTGGCGCAACCGGCCAGTGCGTCAGTTGCGGCCCAAGCGCCCATGGCAGCGCGCACAAGGATGCTTCTCGAAGCGCCAATCCTGCCGACGCTGCTCCGACTTTCATTCCCAAATGTCCTCAACCTGCTCGCGCTGGCAGGGATGATCACCTTCGACGGGCTGTTTCTGGGGCGCCTTGGCGCCGACGCGCTGGTAGGTGTTTCGCTGGTCTTTCCGTTTGTGATGTTCGTGCAGCACGTCGCCGCCAGCGGACTGGGGGGAGCGGTGGCATCGGCGATTTCACGCGCGCTTGGAGCGGGCGAGAAAAAGAAGGCCGATGCCCTGGCCGCGCATGCGTTTGTGCTGGCCATCGGGGTGGCAATTCTGTTCTCCGCGCTGATGCTGACGGCAGGCCCCTTGATCTACAAGGCCATGGGCGGGCGCGGCGCCGCACTGGATGCCGCCTTGGCCTATTCGACCGTTGTCTTCGGCGGTGCGGTCTCGGTGTGGCTGCTCAACATGCTCGGAAACGTGGTGCGTGGCACCGGCAACATGAGCCTGCCTGCCCAAGTGCTGGTTGGCAGCGTGCTGGGGCACGCGATGCTTTCGCCGTTGCTGATCTTTGGCTGGGGCCCCGTACCGGCTCTGGGGCCAGCTGGCGCTGGCTGGGGGCTGGTCGTCTCGTTTGCGGTGGGCAGTATGGTCTTGTGGGCCTACCTGCGTTCAGGCCGGGCATTGGTGAGCCTGCGGCTGGGTTGGCGCGGTGCTGACGGCACCCGCTATGAGTGGGGTCTGTTCAGCGAGATATTGCGCGTGGGCATTCCTGGCGTGGCGAATGTGGCGATCAACAACCTGGCGGTGATCGTTCTTACCGGCATCGCCGGGCACCTGGGTCAGGCCAGCGCAGTGGGCTATGCCATGGGCGCGCGGCTCGAATACATCATGATTCCGCTCGCCTTCGGGTTTGGCACCGCGTTGCTCGCGATGGTCGGCACCAACTGGGGCGC
>JANNRI010000240.1:0-4986 GCA_031401195.1 Burkholderiales bacterium | reverse complement strand
ACGGTGCCATGAGTGACCACGGCAGCTTCACCCTGTTGGCGCGCTGGTTCGCCCACCACGGCTGGGCGGTGCTGGCGCCCGACCTGCCGGGCCACATGCGCAGTGCCGGGCCGGCGTTGACGAGCGTGGAGGCCATGGCCGCCTGGCTGCTGGCGCTGCTGGACGCCGCTGGCGTGCGGCAGGCCGCGCTGGTTGGCCACAGCCTGGGCTCGCTGGTGGTGCTTGAAGCCGCGGCGCGGGCGCCTGAGCGCACCACGCACCTGGCCCTGCTGGGCACCGCCGTGCCGATGCCCGTGCCCGCAGCGCTGCTCGAGTTGGGCCGTACCGACGCCCGGGCCGCGATCGACCGTGTGGTGGTGTATTCCCACTCGACCCTGGCAGCCAAGCCCTCCTACCCCGGCCCAGGCGCCTGGCTGCGCGGGGGCTCGCGGGCCTTGATGCGACAGGTGCTGGCGCATGGCCGCGACCCGCTGCTGTTTCACACCGACTTCGCCGCCTGCAACGCCTACACCAACGGTCTGGCGGCTGCCGCCCAGGTGCGGTGCCCGGCCCACCTCGTGCTCGGCAGCGCCGACCAGATGACCGTGCCCCGCGGCGCTGTCGCCGTGGCCACGGCGCTCAAGGCCACGGTCCACACCGTACCGGCGGGGCACTTTCTGATGCAGGAGTGCCCGGACGGCGTGTTGAATGCGTTGCGTCAACTCGGACGCGCGCCTGCGGCCTAGACGTTCTCCGGCCCGCGCACCGTGACCAGCACGGTCTGGTCGTCGCCGGCGCGGGCACGCCGGCGCCGCCACCACACAGCGCCCTTCTTCACGCTCCACGGCTGGGCCACGCCGGCCAGCAGGTAGGCCGCGGTCAGGCCCAGGGTCGGCTGGTGGCCGATCACCAGCACGGGCTCTTTGGCTTCAGGCCAGCGCACAGCGGTCAACAGGCCAGGCGCCGTGCCGTCACTCGCCAGGGCCGGCACGGTCTTGAACTTGCGCTCCAGGGCCAGCGCCGTCTGCTGGCAACGCCGCGCCGGGCTGACCAGGATGCGGGTGGTGGCTGGCAGGTGCTGGTTGAGCCAGTGCGCCATGCGCGCAGCGTGGCGTTCGCCGCGGGCGGTCAGGGCGCGGTCCAGATCCGGGCTGTCGTCGTCGCCGTCGATGGCCTCGGCATGGCGCCACAGGATCAGGTCCACTGCCGCGCTCCCGGCTTCAGGGCCCGTGCGGGCCGTACAAGCGCACCAGAGCCTGCTGGGCGCTGAGGCCGCTGTCGCTGACGCGCTTGTAGCTGCCGTCGGGCTGCTGGTCCCAGGCGTCGAGACCGTCGTGCAGGTAGGGCACCAGGCACTCGTCGATCACACGCTGGCGCATGCGCGCGTCGTGCAGCGGCCATGCCACCTCGATGCGTCGGAACATGTTACGGCTCATCCAGTCGGCGCTGGACAGGTAGAGCGCTTCGTCCGCTTCGTCGGGGCCCCAACGGAAGTACAGCACCCGCGTGTGTTCCAGGAAGCGGCCAACGATGGAGCGCACGCGGATGTTGTCGCTGACCCCCGGCACACCGGGCGCCAGCAGGCAGGCGCCGCGGATGATGAGATCGATGCGCACACCGGCCTGGCCGGCACTGCGCAAGGCGTCGATCATGGCCGGGTCAGTCAGCGCGTTGAGCTTGAGCACGATGCGCGCCGGCTGGCCGGCACGCGCCGCGGCGGCCACTTTGGCCACGGTGGCCACCATGCGCGGGTGCAGCACAAAGGGCGCGGTCAGCAACTGGCGCGGGGCCTTGGTCTTGGTCAGGCTGGCGAGTTGCTGGAACACCGCGTCGGCGTCGGCCGCGATCTCGGCATTCGCGGTCAGGTAGCCCACATCGGTGTACAGCCGCGCTGAGCGCGTGTTGTAGTTGCCGGTCGAGAGGTGCGCGTAGCGGCGCAGCCGGGCGCCTTCGCGGCGCGTGATCAGCAGCAGCTTGGCGTGCGTCTTCAGGCCGACGATGCCGTAAACCACTTGCGCGCCCACGGCTTCGAGCCGCTCGGCCCAGTTGATGTTGGCCTCTTCGTCGAAGCGCGCCTTCAACTCCACCACCACCATGACTTCCTTGCCGCGCCGCGCGGCCTCGATCCACAACTCCATCAGCACACTGTCGGCGCCGGTGCGATAGACGGTCTGCTTGATGGCCAGCACGTCCGGGTCGTGGACGGCTTCGCGCAGGAAGGCGATGACGGGCTCGAAACTCTCGAACGGGTGGTGCAGCAGCACATCGCCCTGGGTGGCCAGGCGCTTCAGGATCGACTCGCCGCGTGCCAGTCGCCCCTGCGGCCAAGAGGGGTCGTGCGGCGTGAAGTGCAAAGCCGCGCGCCCGGCAGCGGCGGCACCCGGGTCGGTGCTGGCTTGGTCGATCAGCTGGACCAGGCGCACCAGGTTGACGGGGCCGTTGACGCGGTAAAGCGCCGCTTCGGGCAGGCTGAACTGTTCGAGCAGCAACTGCGACAGCTCCAGCGGGCACGTGTTCACGACTTCGAGCCGGATGGCCTGGCCGAAGTGGCGCGTCGTCAGCCCCGAGCGCAAGGCCTGGCGCAGGTTGGTGACGTCGTCTTCATCCACTTCGAGATCGGAGTCGCGGGTGACCCGGAACTGCGAGAAGGCTTCAACCTTGCGGCCCGCGAACAGCGACTCAAGGTGCGCGCGGATCACGCTGGACAACAGCACAAAGCCCTGCTGGCCCGGCTGGCACAGGTTGTCAGGCAGGCGCATCACGCGCGGCAAGGCGCGCGGCACCTTGACGATGGCGATGCGGTTCTCACGCCCGAAGGCATCGCGCCCGCCCAGGCGGACGATGAAGTTCAGGCTCTTGTTGGCCACCAGCGGGAAGGGGTGGGCCGGGTCCAGACCGACGGGCACCAGCAGCGGCCGCACCTGGCTCTCGAAGAAGCGGGCCACCCAGCGGCGCTGCTCGGCATTGCGCTGGGCGTGGTTGATGATGACCAGACCGGCGCGCGCCAGCGCCGGCATCACGCGCTCATTGAAGAGGGCGTACTGCTCGTCGATCAGCTGGTGGGCACTGGCCGCCAGCTGGTCCATGTCGTGGCGCAAGGCCGGGTCGTCGGAGGCACGCAGGATCTCGAGGTAGTCGGCGAAGCGCACCTCGAAGAACTCGTCCAGGTTGGACGAGACGATGGTGACGTAGCGCAGACGCTCGAGCAAGGGCACGTCGGCGCGCTCGGCTTGGGCCAGCACGCGCCGGTTGAACGCCAGGATGGCCTGCTCTCGGTTGAGCAGAGCCGGCCCGGCAGCGCGACTCACTGTGGCGGGGATGGCCTGCTCGCCAGCGATGCGTTCGTCAGTCATGCGCCCAGTTTATGAAGCTTTTGCGACAAACGCGTGACAGCTTTGGCGCGCCGCCACCGGCACCGGCAGGGCCGGCGGCGGCAAGTGCTCGGGACTGACGGGTGCGACGGCGGCGTCATGGGCGGCGGCCAACCCGACCCGGCCAGACCAGTCGAGGATCTCCAGCCGACCGTCGGCGTGCTCCACCAGCGCCGTCAGGCTCTCGACCCAATCACCGTCGTTGGCGTAGAGCACGCCTTCGATCTCGCGCAACTCGGCATGGTGGATATGGCCGCAGACGACACCATGCACACCACGCTTGAGCGCCTCGCGCGCGACGGCCGTCTCGAACTCACCGATGTAGCTGACCGCACGCTTGACCTTCTGCTTGAGCACCTTGGACAAGCTCCAGTAGGGCAAGCCCAGGCGGGCCCGCAGGGCGTTCAGCCAGCGATTGACCTTGAGCGTCATCTCGTAGGCGTTGTCGCCCACATAGGCCAGCCACTTGGCGCACTGGATCACGCCGTCGTACAGATCACCGTGGGTGACCCACAGGCGGCGGCCGTCGGCAGTGGTGTGGATCCACTCGTTCACGACATCGACGCCACCAAAGTTGTGGTCGATGTAGCGGCGGGCAAACTCATCGTGGTTGCCCGGCACAAAGATCACCCGCGTGCCCTTGCGTGCCTTGCGCAGCAGCTTCTGCACCACATCGTTGTGCGCCTGCGGCCAGTACCAGCTGCGTCGCAGCTGCCAGCCGTCAATGATGTCGCCGACCAGGAACAGGGTTTCGCACTCGACATGCTTGAGGAAGTGCAACAACGCCTCGGCCTGGCATCCGGGGGTGCCGAGGTGCAGGTCAGAGATCCAGACCGTGCGCAGACTCAGCTTGGCATCAGGATCAAGATCGTCCTGCGGGTCCGCATGCTTGGCGTGGGCTTGCATGGACCCATAGGCTCGCAGCAGCCCGTGACGAAGGCGTGGCGGCCGCGTGTCTCGGCTGTGACATGCGGCGCGGCCGCAACGGAATACGACGGGTTCGCGTTCATCTGGGTGACAGCAACGCTCTGCAAGTGGACCGCTGGTGACGCTCGATGCCGCTCAACTCTGTCGTTCTGTGCGTCGCAGCTGGCGCTGTGCGGCGGCGGCTCACACTGGAGCGGTCTTCGCTTCGCTGCGACTTCGTTGCGCTGCTCGGCCTGAGGTCGCGCCGAAAAACTCCCGCCGCTCGCTGCGCTCTCTTTGGTCAAACAGTTTCGGCGAGTTAGTTCACGAAGCGCGCTGCGCGCGCCGACCTCAGGCCTGCGCTGCTCACCGCCCCACAGTGAGCCGCCGCCGCACAGCGCCAGCCGCGAAGGCCACCAGCGGGGGTTCTCGTCCGCGTACCAACACCGGTTCGGGAAAGGCGCCTGCCCGGGCGCGCCTTTGCTGCACAAAGTGCAGGCACGCGAACGTCAACAACGAGCAGGCTGTAGGCAGACAGCGCTGCGCGAGCATGTTCGAGCGCTAGTCAGGCCATGTCCCAGTCTCTGACTGACGCGTTTGTCGTGCGCCTTGCCCATGAGCCAGCCGTGCTGGTGACGGTCGAGTCGACCCAGGGTTCGGTGCCACGGGAGGCCGGTGCCTGGATGGGCGTGTTTGCTGACGGCAGCAGCGTCGGCACGGTGGGTGGCGG
>JANNRI010000239.1:0-16132 GCA_031401195.1 Burkholderiales bacterium | reverse complement strand
TGGGTGCGGAACACGCCGACAGGCTTGCCCGACTGCACCAGCAGCGTCTCGTCTTCATTCAACTCGCGAAGGCTCTTCAGGATGGCCTCGAAGCAGTCCCAGATGCGCGCCGCCTTGCCGATGCCGCCGTAGACCACCAGCGCGTCGGGGTTCTCCGCCACCTCGGGGTCGAGGTTGTTCTGGATCATGCGGTAGGCGGCTTCGATCAGCCAGTTCTTGCAGGTGACGGCCGAGCCGCGCGGCGCACGCACCGGGTGCGGCTGGGCGATCTGGCGGGCGGTGGACAGGTCGGACATGCGGGGCCTCGTGACAGGTTGCGATTCGATGGCGGCACTTTACTTGACTAGACAAGTCTATGCAAGTAGACTTTGTCGCCATGAACCCCCTCGTTTTCCCTAGGTCCCGGCCGGGCCGCGACGCGCCGGCCGCGCCGTACGCGCGCATCAAGCAGCACCTGAAGGACGAGCTGTCGCGCGGGCGCTGGCCGCCGGGTGCGCCGATGCCGTCGGACGCCGAGTTGGTGGCGCAGTTCGGCGTCAGCCGCATGACGGTGACGCGCGCGCTGAACGAGCTGCGCAGCGAAGGGCTGATCGAGCGCGTGCAGGGCGTCGGCACCTTCGCCGCGCACCTGTTCCGCGTCGCCTCGACGCTGCACATCCGCGACCTGCACGAGGAGATCACCGCGCGCGGCCACCGCCACCATGCCGAGGTGCACGTGCAACGTGCCGAACGGGCGCCGGCCGCGCTGGCCGCGCAGCTCGGCCTGGCCGCGGGTGCGAAAGCCTTTCACAGCCTCATCGTGCACCACGAGAACGGCGTGCCTTTGCAGTGCGAAGACCGCTACGTCAACCCGGCATGCTGCCCCGGCTATCTCGACGCCGACTTCACCACCATCACGCCCACGCAACTGCTCTTCGAGACCACCGCGCTCTGGCGCGCGCAGTATGCGATCGAGGCCGCGGCGCCCACGGCCGAGGAGGCCCGCTTGCTGGGTGTGGCGGCGCGCGAACCGTGCCTGGTGGTGACACGGCGCACCTTCACGCGCGATGCACCCATCACCATCGCGAGGCTCGTGCACCCGGGTTCGCGCTACCTGCTGCAAGGGGAGTTCCAGCCTTGAGCCGAGTTTCGCCCGCCGCATCACCAGTCCCCACGCAGCACCTGTCGCCGCGCCCGCCGGAACTCGCGGCGCGCGCGGAGCACATCGCGACGCCCGAACTGGTGCACGCCTTCCAGCGCGATGGCGCGGTGTGCCTGCGCGGCGTGCTCACACCCACCGAGGTGCAGCGCCTGGCGCGCGGCATCGATGGCAACCTGGCCGCGCCCAGCCCGCGCGCCATCGTCGCCAGCCGCCCGGGGGATCCCGGTTTCTTCATCGAGGACTTCTGCAACTGGCAGGCAGACTCGATTTTCGGAGCCGACTACCGCGCCACCGCAATCAACACGGCATTGCCCGAGGTGGCCGCGCGGTTGATGCAAAGCGCGAGCGTGCGCCTGTACCACGACCACATGCTCACCAAGAAGCCGGGCACGCGCACACCCACGCCTTGGCACCAGGATCAGCCCTACTACAACATCGACGGCATGCAGAACGTGAGCTTCTGGATCCCAGCCGATCCGGTGCGGCGCGAGAGCACGCTGGAGTTTGTCGCCGGTTCGCACCGTGGGCCGTGGTTGATGCCACGCACATTCATGGACCACGAGGCCCGGTGGTTCCCCGAAGGCAGCCTGGCCGAGCTGCCCGATATCGATTCCCGGCGCGGCGACTTCCCCATCCTCGGCTGGGCGCTCGAGCTGGGCGATGCGGTGGCGTTCCACATGCTCACGCTCCATGCCGCGGGTGGCGTTGACGGCGACCGTCGCCGCCGTGTCTTCTCCTTGCGCTACCTCGGCGACGACATCACCCATGCGCCGCGGCGCTGGAAGACATCGCCCGAGTTCCCGGGCCTGGCCACCGAGCTGCCCGCGGGCGCACCGATGCAACATGCCCTGTTCCCGCTGCTGATCGGCGAACACCGATGACGGCCATTCATCGCGTGCTCCTGGCCGAGTGCCCGCCGCAGCCCTGGCGCAACGGCGGCGGGGTCACGCGCGAGTTGCTGCGCTGGCGCCTCGCGACCCGGGCCGGTGCCGCGGCAGACACCGCGGCAGACACCGCTGCAGACACCGCGGCAGACACCGCAGCAGACACCGCGGCAGACACCACGGCCGACACCACGGCAGACGGCTGGGTGCTGCGCATCAGCGTGGCCGAGATCGGGCGTGATGGGCCGTTCTCGCCCTTCCCCGGCATCGAGCGCTGGTTCGCCGTACTGCAGGGTGCCGGCGTGCAGCTCGCCGTGCCCGGCGGCGCACCGTTCCTTGCCGCGGGCGACTCACCGCTGCAATTCGCGGGCGAAGCTGCACCCGGCTGTCGTCTCATCGATGGCCCCACGCAAGATCTCAACCTGATGCAGCGCCGTGGGCAGGGCCGCGGCGGCATGCGCCGCGCGCGCGTCGGCAGCGGCATCGATGGCCCGACGCTGTGGCGCGGCGTGTATGCGCACGAACGCTTCGCCATCACCATCGGCGAAGATCGGCATGTCGTGGAGGCAGGCACACTGGGGTGGAGCGACAGCCCAGGCGCGCCGCCATGGCGCGCCACTGACACCGGGCTCGCTTACTGGATGGAGTTGCAGGCATGAACGGCTCGATCGACGCTGGGCGGCGCCTGTGGCGCCATGCCCGCATCGCCACGATGGCTGCCGATCGCCCCTGGGGCTGGATCGACGATGGCGCCTTGCTCACCGAGGGCGCACAGGTCGTGTGGATCGGCCCCGACAGCGATGTGCCGCGGCACGCGGGCACCGATGCCGAGGTCGATCTCGGCGGCGCACTCGTCACCCCGGGCCTCATCGATGCGCACACACACCTTGTGTACGGTGGCGACCGGGCAGGCGAATTCGAGCTTCGCCTGCAGGGTGCCGGCTACGAAGAGATCGCGCGCGCTGGCGGCGGCATCCGCTCCACCGTGGCGGCCACACGCGCGGCCAGCGATGACACGCTCTTCGCAGCCGCGGCGCGCCGGGCGCGCACCCTCATGGCCGAGGGCGTGACCACGATCGAGGTCAAGAGCGGCTACGGCCTGGCCGAAGATCACGAAACACGCTGCCTTGCTGCGGCCAGGCGGCTCGCGCGCGAGTTGCCGCTCGACGTACGCACCACCTCGCTCGCTGCGCATGCCCTGCCGCCCGAGTTCGCCGGCAGGCCCGACGACTACATCACGGCCGCCTGCACCTGGCTGGCCGGCCAGCAGCAGCGCGGCCTGGTCGACGCCGTGGACGCCTTCTGCGACAGCATCGGCTTCACACCCGCGCAGACCGAACGCATCTTCGTCGAAGCCCGGCGCCTGGGCCTGCCGGTGAAGCTGCATGCCGAACAGTTGAGCGACCAGGACGGCGCGGCACTGGCCGCCCGCTTCGGCGCGCTGAGTTGCGACCACCTCGAGCACCTCTCACCGCGCGGCATCGCGGCGATGAAGGCCGCCGGCACGGTGGCGGTGCTGCTGCCCGGCGCCTATTACTTCCTGCGCGAGACGAAGCTGCCGCCGGTGCAGGCGCTGCGCGTAGCCGGCGTGCCGATGGCCATCGCGACCGACCACAACCCGGGCAGTTCGCCGGCACTCTCGCTCGTGCTGATGCTCAACATGGCCTGCACGTTGTTTCGCCTCACGCCTGAGGAGGCGTGGCGCGGCGTCACGGTGCATGCGGCGCGCGCGCTGGGCCTGGCCGACCGCGGCGTGCTGCGCACCGGCCTTCGGGCCGACTTCGCGGTGTGGGATGCCGAGCACCCGCGCGAGCTGGCCTATCGCTTCGGCCACAGCCCCTGCCGCCAGGTGATCTTCGGCGGCATCCCTCGAACCTGAGCTGCGCAACCGCACCTCATGATCCCCGAGGCCACCTTCACCCTGCACCGCGGCACGGCGCCGCTGTTGATCAGCATGCCGCACGTGGGCACGCGGATTCCCGATCACCTGGCTGCGCGCTACACACCGCGCGCGTTGGGGGCCGAGGACACCGACTGGTTTCTCGACCGCCTCTACGCCTTCGCGGCCGCGCTGGGCGCCAGCCTGCTCGTGCCGCGCTGCAGCCGCTACGTCATCGACCTCAACCGGCCGAGCGACAACCGCCCGATGTACGCCGGGCGCAACAACACCGAGCTGTGCCCGACGCGGCACTTCACCGGCGAGCCCATTTACCGCGACAGGCAGGCACCGGACGATGCCGAGATCCGCGAACGCGTGGCCCATGGGTGGTTGCCCTACCACGACGCGCTGGCCGCCGAATGCACGCGGCTCGTGGCAGCTCACGGGCACGCCGTGCTCTTCGACGCGCACAGCATCAAGAGCGAGCTGCCCTGGCTCTTCGAGGGCACGCTGCCGCACATGAACCTCGGCACGGCGGACGGGACCAGTTGTGCGCCCGCGCTGCGCGAGACGCTGGCGATGGTCTTCGCCGCGCAATCCGACTACAGCCACGTCGTGGATGGCCGCTTCAAGGGTGGCCACATCACGCGCCAGTACGGTCGCCCGGCCGAAGGTATGCACGCGGTGCAACTCGAGATGTGCTGGCGCGCCTACATGGAGGAGACGGCGCCGTACCGCTGGCACGACGGCCGGGCCGCGGCGGTGACGCCGTTGCTGCGCCGTCTGGTGCAGGCCATGCTCGACTGGAGGCCGCATTGAATGCATCCACGGCAGCGCCCGCCCCGCACCTGCTGTGGGCCGAGAACGCGTGGGTCGAAGGCCGCTGGCGCGAGGCCGTGCTACTCGAAGTGGGTGCCGATGGCCACTGGCGTGCGGTGACGCCCGAGACGGCGGCGCCCGCGAACGCACTGCGCCTGCCCGGCCCCGTGCTGCCCGGCCTCGTGAACGCGCACAGCCACGCCTTCCAGCGCGCATTCGCCGGCCTGGCCGAGCGCCGTGTAGCCGAGCACGACGACTTCTGGTCATGGCGCGACCGCATGTACGGCGTGGCGCTCACGATCACGGCCGCCGAGTTGCGCGAGGTCGCCACGCGTCTGTACCGCGAGCTGCTCGCCGGGGGCTACACCCATGTCTGCGAGTTCCACTACCTGCACCACGCCGAGGACGGCCGCCGCCACAGCGACCCCGCAGCGATGAGCCTGGCGCTCATCGAGGCGGCCGCCGCGGCTGGCATCGGCCTCACGCTGCTGCCGGTGCTCTACGAACGCGCGGGTTTCGCCGCCCCCGAGTTGCGCGCCGACCAGCGCCGCTTCGCCTCCGACGTCGACTTCGTGCTCGCGCTGCGCGACACGGCACGTGCGGCGGGCGCTGCCGGCGGCGTGGCACCGGGGCGTGTGCGTGCCGGCGTGGCGCTGCACTCGCTGCGCGCGGCGTCAGCGGCTTCGATGGCCGCACTGCTCGAACGCCTTGCCGGCGACGCGGGCCCGATCCACATTCACGTCGCAGAACAAGCGGGCGAAGTCGCCGACTGCCTGGCCGCCACCGGCGCGCGCCCGATCGAGTGGCTGGCCCGCGAATTGCCGCTTGATGCGCGCTGGCAGCTCGTACACGCCACGCATGCCGAGCCGCACGAGATCGAGGCCGTGGCCGCCACCGGTGCCGGCATCGTCATCTGCCCCACGACCGAAGCCAACCTCGGCGATGGCGTGCCCGATCTGTCGCGCTGGCTGGCCGCTGGCGTACCGCTTTCGATCGGATCGGACAGCCAGGTCTGCCGCAATGCGGCGGAGGAACTGCGCTGGCTCGACTACGCGCAGCGCCTCGTGCACCGGCGTCGCAACGTGTCCGCGGACCCGGCACGCCATGGCGGCTCGACCGCCGCGCGCCTGTTCGAAGCCTGTGCCGCTGGCGGGGGCGCCGCAGCCGGCTTCGCGCGCTGGGGCTTGTTGCGGGGCGCGCCCGCGGACGCCCTCGTGCTCGACCCCGAAGCCCCGGGCCTGGCGAACACGCCGACTTCGCACCGGCTCGACGCCTGGATCTTTGCCAGCGACGCACCGGCGATCGCGCAGACCTGGGTCGGCGGCCGGCGGGTGCGCTGAAGCGGCAAGCGCGACATGCGTGATGGCGGCGCACAGCGCGCAGCGGCGATCGAGGCGACCTGCTGCCAGCTGTGAGCCGCGAGCCGCGAGCCACGAGCCGCGAGCCGCGAGCCGCCGGTCGCCTCAGTGGATGAACCTTCCGTTGCGGTCAACCATCGAAAGGTCGACGAAGCGTGAGCCCACGTGCTCCGTGGCGGTGTACTGCAGCTTCACACCGCCGAGCTCGAAGGTCGTGCCCCGCAACGCGCGCACGAACGAGGCGCGCGTCGGATCGCGGCCGGCGGCACGCAGCCCCATCACCAGCGCCTTGGCAGTGAGGAAACCTTCGAGTCCGCCATAGCTGAACTCGGCCTTCGGGTCGGCCTTGCGTGCAGCCTCCTGGTACTCGCGCGTGATCTCGCGCTTGCGCTCCCAAGGGCTGGGCACCACCTGCGCAAAGACCATGCCCTTCGCAAGCGGGCCCAGACCCTTCGCGATCTGCGAGGAGCCCGAATTGACAGCAACGAAACGCGTCGTGAGGCCCGCGCGCAGCGCTTTGCCGACCAGCTTTTCGTACAGACCGGCCGATCCGTGATTGAAGAGGATGTCGGGCTTGACCTCGCCGATCTTCTTGACCATGTCGTCGAGATCGGTGTCGGAGGTGTCGCCCTTGAATGGGATCGACAGCACCACCTGCATGCCCAGTTCCCTGGCAATCAGGTTGACGTTCTCCAGGTGCTCCTTGCCGTTGGCCCCGTCGACATGGAAGAAGCCGACGGTCTTCATGCCCAGGCTCTTGCCCCAGGCCATGAGGGCGCGAAACTCGTCACGGTGCTCGGCACGCACCGGGAACACCCACTCCTGGTGCGGGCGGCGCAGAGCGGGTGGCCCCGCCATCGGGCCAAAGAACGGCACCTTGCGCTCGCCCGCCACCTTCATCACCGCCGTCGACGGGCCGCCTTCGATCGCACCGAAGAGCATGAACACACCCTCGTCGACGAGCTTGCGCGCATTGGCCTCGGCAATCGCATTGCGATTGTCGTCGTCCAGCGTCTTCATCACGATGCGCCGGCCGTTGACGCCGCCAGCGGCATTGGCGATGTCGATGTACAGCTTCATGCCGTGGTGTGCGGCCACGCCATACGCGTTCTTGCCGGCCTGCAGGGTGATGTTCTGCCCGATGACGATCTCGGTGTCGGTGATGCCGGGGTCGGCTGCGCGCGCGGTCTGCGTGGCCGCGGCCACGCAGATCACGAGGCCGCTGGCACACAGGGCGCGGACGATTCGGGCGTAGGAGCGCATGCGCGGCCTCGGTGTGGATCGGTATTAGGGGTTCGTCAACCTAGGGGTGCTTCTACCCTGCCGGACACCGGGGAAAGGCTGGCAGAATTCACGAATCTGACCTAATCATGGGAAACCCTGAGGGGGCTGATCCAGGAGGTTGACGGCGGGTTCGAACCCGGTCCATCAACGCGAACGAAAACAACGAATGTCGTGCCGGGTTTCACGCGTGGAGCCCGGCGATTGCTGGGACCGAGCATGAGCCAGACTGCGGCGCGTCAGCGCGCCGACCTGCCCACTGCACTGCTGCACTGGGGCCTCGTGGTGGCCTTGCTGGTCAGCGTCTCCACCGGTTGGCGCATCGCCACCCTCAGTGATTCCACGCCCCTGATGCGCTGGTTGGATGCCCTCGTGCTGCAAGGCAACGTACCGCTGTGGCATTTTTCGAGCGCCATGGTCCTGGTGGCGCTGGTCTGCGCCTACGCCGTGTTCCTGCTGCGCACGGGTTTGCTCGGTCGGCTCTCGGTGCGCCTGGCGAGCCTGCGCTCGCGCGATCGGCATGCGCGCTGGCAGGCCCTCAACCGGCTCGTCTATTGGGTGGCCTTCGCCCTGCTCGCGGCTTCGGCGGTGACGGGCTTGCTGATGTACTTCGCCCCTGGCTGGCTGCCCGCCGAGCCCCTGGCGGCCGTGCACCAGTTCCTGTCCTGGACCTTCGTCGCCTATATCGCCTTGCACGTACTGGCGCAATGGGGGCTCGGAGGTTGGCGGCAGTTGACCCGGCTGCTGACGCCGCGCCTGGCCTATGGCCTGGGCGCTGGCTTTGCGCTGCTCACGGGCGTGGCAGTGGCGGCGGTGGCCTACGTGGCCGACAGCGGCAGTCTGCCGGCGCTGAGCGTGGTGCGCTCGGTGGTGGCGCCCGCGCTCGACGGCGACCCTTCCGACGCCGTGTGGGCCAACGCGCCCGAGTCCGTGGTGCACACGACGCGCGGCAACGGGCTCGACGGTGGCGAGGTGGCGGTGCACATCAAGGCGCTGCACGACGGCCAGCGTGCCTACCTGCTGTTCCGCTGGCCCGATGCCACGCGCAGCCAGAAGCACATCCCCTTGATGAAGACCGAGGCCGGCTGGAAGGTGCTGCAGAGCAGCTACTTTCGCAACGACGAGAACGGTTACTACGAAGACAAGTTCGCGGTCATGCTGGCGCGCTCGCCCATGGCCGGAGGCAATACGGTGCGCCTGGGGCCGAAGCCGCTGCCCGACAAACCCGGCCCCGATCACGGCCTGGGCCTGCACGTCACGAGCGACGGCAGCCTGGCCGACGTGTGGCACTGGAAGAGCGTGCGCAGCGGCTCGATCCACCAGTTCGACGACAACCACTTCGGCCCGCCGCTGGAGGCCAAGAAGGGACGCTACACCGGCGGCTACGCGCAAGACCCCCACAGCGGCGGCGGCTTCGAGCAGAACTTCGTGTCCGATGGCAGCACCCCGACCGTGCGCGTGAAGTACCTGCCGAGAGACCTCGCGCTCCAGCAGGCGCGCATGAAGACCTTCAACCCGAACTTCCGCGTCAGCGACGAAGGCGAGTTCGCGATGCATCGCAGCGATGTGGTGCCTTACAGCGCCGTCGCCGATGCGCAGATTCCGGTCGGCACGGTGATCCCGTCCGTGGTGTACGACAAGCCGTTCGAGGGTGACCGCGGAGATGTGTCGGCCCACGCGCAATGGAAGGACGGGTGGTGGACGATCGAGGCCAGCCGCGTGCTGGACACCGGCTCTCGCTTCGACCAGCCCATCGCCAACGGCATCTTCCTGTGGGTGTCGGTTTTCGATCACAGCCAGGTGCGGCACACGCGGCACATGCGGCCGCTGATATTGAGCCTGCAGTGAAAGCCATAACCGCCGGTACCGACGCGCGCTCACGCGCACGTGTACGCGCCACCTGACATGCCAAAAATCTCCTTCGCCGAGTGGCCGCAGCCCATCGAGGCGGGGCGCCTGCGCATCCTGGAAGCGGCGCTCGACGCCGGCGTGCCGTTCCCGCACAGCTGCGGCTCCGGCGAATGCGGCACCTGCAAATGCCGGCTGCTCGAGGGTGAGGTCAAGCACGACCGCCACAGCCCGGAGGCGCTGAGCGCGGAAGAGTACGGGCAGGGGCTGATCCTGGCCTGCCGCTCGCGCCCGCTCAACGACGTGCGGGTGCAGTGGCTCTCGCAAGCCACCCCTTCGGCGATGGTCAAACACGATGCGGTCGTCGGCCGTGTCGAGCACGCCTCGCGCGACGTGGTGCTGCTCACGGTGCAGTTGGGCCCGAACCAGCCGTTCCCGTTCCACTCGGGCCAGTTCGCCAAGCTGCGCTTCGGCCGTCTTCCGGCACGCAGCTACTCCATGGCCAGCCAACCGGGCGATCGAGAGCTCGTCTTCCACATCCGCATCCGTCCCGACGGCCGGGTGAGCCAGCACGTGGCGCACGAGTTGCGCGCCGGCGATCCGGTCGAGGTGCGCGGGCCTTTCGGCGAAGCCTACTGGGAAGTCAAGCCCGCTGGGCACAACGGCGCAGCCCCTGCGCCGAACGGCGCTGCCGCGCACGACCACCCACCTCACCTGCTGCTGCTGGCCGGAGGCACGGGCATGGCGCCGATCCTGTCCGTGCTCGACGCGGCGCTGCGCGACGGCCACGATCCGCGCGCCATCGATGTCTATCACGGTGTACGCACACCGGCCGACTTGTACGCCGAGCGCCTGCTGGAGCACCGTGCGCGCGACTTCGGCATGCGCTTCGTGCCCGTGTTCGCCGAAGGCGGCCCGGGCCGCACGGGGATGCTGCACGACGCCGTGGCGCAGGACTTCCCTGACCTCGGATCGAGCCTGATCCACGTCGCCGGCCCGCCGCCCATGGTGGATGCCGTACGCGACATCGCGCACAGCCGCGGTGTGGCGCCCAGGCGCATCCGCGCCGACGCCTTCCACCCTTCCGACCCCGAGAGGCGAAGCCTCTGGGAACGCATCACCGCCTGGGGCACGCTCTAGCGTTCTCCGCGCATTCGAGACGCGCACGGCGCCGCCGTGTGGGAACCCTGGCTGACCCTTCGGGAGCAAGCACCATGAAGTACCGACATCTGGCAAGCGCGGCGGCCCTGGCACTGCTGGCCGCCTGCGCCACGCTCGAAGACGACGGCGCGATCAACGTTTTGCGCCAGCGCACGGCACCGCTGTTCGGCACCGTCACGCCGGCCATGCCCGCCGAGTTGCAGACGCCGCAGGCGCGCCTGGGCCGCGCGCTTTTCTGGGACACCCGCCTGTCGCTGGACGGCAAGACCGCCTGCGCCAGCTGCCACACCGTCGAGGCCTGGAGCGCGGACAAGCGCGCCTTGTCGATCAACGCCAAGGGCGAGCCGACCACGCTGCACTCGCAGTCGATGTTCATGGCGCAGGACCAGGTGGCACTGCGCTGGTACGGCGACCGGCGCGACGGCGCGCACCAGGCCGAACGCTCCGTCACCGGCTCGATGGGTTTCGGCAATGCGGCGGCCATGGTCGAGGCCCTGAAGCGCCTGGGATACGAGGATCAGTTCAAAGGCGCTTTCCCCACCGCCGCCGATGCGCTGAGCGTTGCCAACTACTCGCAGGCGTTGGCCATCTACCAGCGCACGCTGCGTACGCCGGCGCCGTTCGACGCATTCCAGAAGGGCGACAACAGGGCGCTCAACGCCCAGCAGCGCGTGGGGCTGGAGAAGTTCATCGCCACCGGCTGCATCGCCTGCCACCGCGGCGCATTGCTCGGCGGCGACTCGTTGCAGAAGTTCGGCGTCTTCAAGGACTACTGGCTCGCCACGGGCTCCAAGACCATCGACGCCGGGCGCTTCACCGCCACCAAGAAGGAAGAAGACAAGTACATCTACCGCGTGCCCATGCTGCGCAACATCACGCGCACCGGGCCGTACTTCCACGACGGTTCGGTGGCCACGATCGAGCAAGCGGTGCGTGTGATGGCCGAAGTGCAACTCGGCAAGGCGCTGCCCGATCAGGACGTGGGCGACATCGTCGCCTTCCTCGAGTCGCTGACCGGGGCCATCCCGGCGCACTATTCGCCCCCCGCCTCGATGATGGCCGCCGGCGCCCCGCGCTGAAGACACGCACGCCGATACCTGCACACAGATAACATGCACGCTGTGAGCGCTTGTAGCCGCGTCGGCTGCCGTGCACGAGCTACCCACACAATTCGCATATGCCGTCAACCACGCCTCGCATCAGCCGCCGCCTCGTCGTCTCGCTCCTGCTGCCGCTGGTGAGCCTGACTGCCCGCCCTGCGGCGGCCCAGACCGACCCGATCCTGATCGGGCAGAGCGGCGGTTTCACCGGCGGCCAGGCCGCCTACGCGGCCGACGTGCGCAACGGCATCGAAGCGGCGTTCGCGGGCGCCAATGCCGGCGGCGGCATCAACGGCCGGCCGATCAAGCTCGTCACCGCCGACGACGGTGGCACACGCGACAAGGTGCTGGCCAACACCAAGAAGCTGGTCGAAAGCGACGGCGTGCTCGCGCTGATCGGCTACACAAGCGGCGCCGGCACCGAGATCACGCTGCCCTACATCAGGGACGCCAAGGTGCCCATCCTCAGCCCAGCCACGGGGAACATGGGCATCCGGGCCGAGCACAACCCGTGGCTGTTTCACACGCGGGCCGGCTATCGCGACGAGATGGCCAAGATCATCACCCATGCCGCCGGCCTGGGCCTGAGGCCACGCGTGGGTTTGGCCTACCTGGGCGACGTGGGTCCGGCCAACCTGACGGCGATGCAGGATGCGCTCGCGGCGCACCAGCTCACGGCCGCAGCGGTGGTCTCGCTGGATCGCAACGCCAAGGACTTCAGTCCGCAGATCAGCCAGCTGTTGGCGGGCAAGCCCGACCTCGTGGTCTTCATCAGCAATGCGCCGCCCATCGTGCAGATCATCACCGGCATGCGCGAGCGCGGCTACCACGGCCAGTTCGCGACCAGTTCGTTTGCCGGCTCACGTGTCGTGCAAGACCTCAAGCAGCACGCGCGCGGCCTCATCCTGATCCAGGTGCTGCCGCAGCCGCACAAGAACGCCTTGAACTTCCACCGCGACTTCCACGCCGACCTGAAGCGCCTGCCGGCCTCTGCCAAGGCCGTGGCCAACTACACGGTGCTCGAGGGCTATATCGCCGGTCGCACGCTGGTCGACGGCATCAAGCGCGCCGGCAAGGACACCTCGCGCGAGAAGCTCGCGACCACGCTCACTTCGATGGCGGAGCTCGACTTCAGCGGCTACCGCGTGCGCTACACGCGCGGCAATCATGAGGGCTCGCGCTTCGTTGATCTCGGCGTGGTAACGGACGACGGCCTGCTGAAGTTCTAGCCACGCATCCCGTGGCCGCGAGGGCGCGGGCGAGCCCCAAGGTGGCTGCCGCCGGCTACCTAGAAGAGCTCGCCCTCGCGGCGTGCCAGTGGTGCCTCGATGGCCAGGAGCCGCTCCTTGGTGGCCACTCCGCCCGGCGCCGAGTAGCCGCCGAGCTTGCCCCCCGCCGCGAGCACGCGGTGGCAGGGCACCACGAGCGGCCAGGGGTTGCGGCCGAGCGCCACGCCCACCGCTCGAGCCGCACCGGGTTCGCCGAGTTCGCGCGCCAGTTCGCCGTAGCTGCAGGTCTGGCCGGGGCCCAGCCGCTGCGTGGCCTCGTACACGCGACGCTCGAACGCGCCCACGCTGGCCCAGGCGAGCGGCACCTGGTCGAGCGCTGCCGCCTCACCGCGCAGCAAGGCCTGCATGGCCTGCACCGCCTGCGCCACGAAAGCCGGCCAGGGCAGCGGAGCCGTTTCGGCGCCGCTCAAGTGGCGCAGCAGAGCGCGCGTGGCGGGCGCATCCCCGGCGGGCAGCAGCACGTTCGTCAGCTCCGCGCCGCGCCATGCGACGCCGCATTCACCGATCGGCGACGCAAAGAACGCACTGTGCCGGGCCACGGTCGAGCGCGCTTCAGCAAAAGTTCGCATCGCGCCCCCAGCCTTGCCCGCCGTTGACCAGGTTCAGAAGCGCCGGCGCGAAGGGCGCCAGCGCGGACGCCACCATGGCGATCTGCCAACTGTGCTCGGCCGAGTTTTCGGGTCTCTCGCTTCCGATCACGCGTGTCTTGCGCGTCACCGACTTCAGCCGCTCGAGCTCGAACATGTGGGTGATGACGCGGTCCATCACAGCTCCAACTGCCGCGCGGCAAGGTCCTTCAGCACCTCCTCGGAGCCGCCGCCGATGACCATCACCTTCACCTCGCGGTACAGGCGTTCGCTCGTGGTGCCGCGCATGTAGCCCATGCCGCCCAGGATCTGCACCGCCTCGCGTGTGCAGAAGTCCATCGCCTGCGTGGCCTGGATCTTGGCCATGCAGGTGCGCGCCACCAGCGCCGCCTGTTGCGCCTCGTTTTTCTCACCCTGCTGCATCAAGCGCCAGGCAAGCGCGTGGACGAATTCGCGCGCCACTTCCACGCGCTGCACCATGTCCACGAGCTTGTGGCGGATGACCTGGTGCTCGGCGAGGGCGCGGCCGAAGGTCTTGCGCTCGCGCGCCCATGCTGCCGCTTCCTCGGTGCAGGCCTGGGCATAGCCCACGGCGCTGGCGGCCATCACCATGCGCTCGTGGTTGAAGTTGCGCATGATGGCTTTGAAGCCCTGGCCCTCCACCTGCCCGGGGCCACCGAGCAGGTGTGTGGCCGGCACGCGGCAGTCGGTGAAGCGCAGGTGGGCGGTGTCGCTGGCCCACCAGCCGGTCTTCTTGAGCTCGGTGCGCTCGAGGCCGGGCGTGGCGCCTTCCACCAGCAAGAGCGAGATGCCGTTGGCGCCGCGGCTGGCGGGGTCGGTGCGCACGGCCACCGTGATGTAGTCGGCCCGCATGCCACTCGTGATGAAGGTCTTCTCGCCATTCACGACGTAGTGGTCACCGTCGCGAACGGCGGAGGTGCGCAGCGCGGCGACGTCGGAGCCGCCGCCCGGCTCGGTGATGGCGAGTGCCGCGATCTTCTCGCCGCGCAACACCGGTGGCACGACGCGCGCCTTCAATTGCGTGCTGCCCAGGGCCAGCACCGGCGGCAGACCGATGTGCAGCGTGCCCAGCGACGCCTGCACGCCGCCCGTGCCGGCGCGCGCCAGCTCTTCGGCAGCGATAAGGGAGAACATCAAGTCGGCCGGTGTGCCGCCGTATTCCTCGGGGTAGCCCATGCCGAGCAGCCCAAGCGCCGCGGCCTTGGCGTACAACTCGCGCGGGAAGGTGCTGGCCTCGTCCCAGGCGGCGGCAAATGGCGCAATCTCACGTTCGGCAAAGCTGCGTACGGTGGCGCGAAAGGCCTCGTGCTCGGCGCTGAAGTGGTGTGGTGCGGGGGGCAGCTGGTCAAATAGCATGGGGCAGTGTCGCGTCGGGCGACGCTCGGGGCAATCCGGGAATTCTGGGCGAAGGCGCTTCGCCGCGAGCGCCGCATACCGCCTTGCATCCGACACCAGAAGTACGTACGATTGATGCATACTCAATCGATCAGATCGAATCGCACAGAAAGCACCGCCATGGACGCCACCGTTGCCGAACGTGGGCAGATCACGCTGCCCAAAGCCGTGCGTGATGCGCTGGGCATCACCAAGGGCACCAAGCTCAAGATCGAAGTCGAAGGCGGGCGCATCATCCTGCGCAAAGACGTGGGTGGTGCGCTGGCCCGCCTGCGCGGCAAGTTCAAGCTGGCTGAGGGCTTCACCTCCACCGACGAGGCCATGCGCGCCCTCAGGGGGCGGGCGCCGGGCGACCCCTACCCGCCTGCGGACGCCGAATGATCGCGGTGGACTCCTCCGTCCTGCTGGATGTGCTGGGTGGCGACGAACGTTTTGCCGACGCCTCCATCAGCAGCATCGGCGAGGCGCTTTCCATCGGCGAAGTGGTTGTTTGCGATGCCGTGATCGCCGAAGTGCAAACCATGCTCGACACGCGCGAGACGGCGATGGATTCGCTCAGTTCGCTGGGCATTCGCCACCTCGAAACCAGCGAACAGGCCGCCGTTCGGGCCGGGCACATGCAACGGCGCTTCCGCGACCGTGGTGGCCGGCGCGAACGTGTGGTGGCCGACTTCCTCATCGGCGCGCATGCGCTGCTGCAATGCGGCGCGCTGATCACGCGCGACGCCGGCTTCTTCCGCGACTATTTCAAGGGATTGAAAGTCATCGTTCCCAAAGCCTGAAGGTCGCACACTTCGCCGCTCAGAGCCCCCAACACCTGCCCACTCACCCACAGACAGACAACACGGGAACCCATCACCATGCCCCACGCCTACGCCAAGACGCTGAAGACCTTCAAGACCGCCTCGAGCAAGGAAGGTCAGTTTTTCAGCCTGCCGGCACTTGCCAAGGCCTTCCCCAACGTGAGCCGCATGCCGATTTCCATGCGCATCGTGCTCGAAAGCGTGCTGCGCAATTGCGACGGCAAGAAGGTCACCGAAGACCACGTCAAGCAGCTTGCGAACTGGAAGCCGGTCGCCGAGCGCAGTGACGAGATCCCTTTCGTCGTCGCGCGCGTGGTGCTGCAAGACTTCACCGGGGTGCCGCTGCTCGTGGATCTTGCGGCGATGCGCTCGGCTGTCGCGAAGCTCGGCAAGAACCCGAAGATCATCGAGCCGCTCGTGCCGGTGGATCTCGTCGTGGATCACTCGGTGCAGGTGGATTACGCGGGGAGCAGTAATGCGCTCGACTGGAATTTGGAAATGGAGTTCCGGCGCAACCGCGAGCGTTACCAATTTCTGAAATGGGGGATGCAGGCGTTCAGCACGTT
>JANNRI010000238.1:0-2002 GCA_031401195.1 Burkholderiales bacterium | reverse complement strand
GCCATGCTTTGGCAGGTGCACCGCCAGCTTGCGCTCGAGCTCTGCGCGCGTGTGCTCGCGCCGAGCCAGGTGGCGCAGCGCGCGCGCCTTCAGCGAGGGCGCAACGGCCACCATGGCGTGAACCGAAACCGCCGGGCTCAGAGGCTGTGAGTTTTTCGGTTGTCGACATTGGCGCGACTGCTGCCGATGCTTGACGTGGTCGCCTGCGCGTGGCGTCGAATGGCGCACACGATGCCCGTGATTGGTGCCGGGTTCCCGATCCTGGGGCTTGCTGAGTGCGTTGGGGTCATTTCTTGCCCTCTCATGCGGCCTGCGCGGCCTGCGCGGCCATTGCGGACGGACCTGTGCCCCAGCCGATGAGCTGCGGCGCGAGCACAGCCATGCGCATCAGGTTGTGCGCCAGCACGAACAGGCCCACCACCGAGCGGACCTTGGCCAAGCCACGCACGGGCATTCGCAGCAGTCCTCGGTTGCGCGCCTGTGCGTTGACGCATTCGGCCGTGGCCGCGCGCTGCTTGTAGATTTCCTTGGCCTCGTCGCGGGCCATGCGCGCTCGCCATTGGGCCACCGCCTCAGTGTCATCGGGCTTGGGCTGGTGCTTGTCCTGCTCGACTTCGTTGCCCTGCTCGTCGCGCTTGACCCTGGGTTCGGGCACCGGCGCATAGACCTCGGTCTTGCCGGCCACCGCATCGATCTGCTCATGCGCGGGGAAACCGCCATCGACCAGCCACTCATCGGGGCTGCGGCCCAGACGCTGCTCGACCTGCTCGACCATCGGTGCCAACTGGGCCATGTCGCTGCCGGCGTTGACCACGCCCATGCCGACGATGACCTGCTCTTCGCAGGTGGTGGCGAACTGCACGTTGAACGCCGGGCGGAAGCCGCCGTCGCCCATCTTCATCACGCGCGCGTCGGCATCGGTGGTGCTCGCTCTGGCCTCGGCCTTGGAGCCGTTGCGCTTCTTGGCCGCGGCGACTTCGGGCAGTTGCTCGAGCGCTGCTTGGATGCGCTGTTCACGCTCCTGCGCCGCGCGCAGCTTGGCCGCCTGCGCTTGCCGCTTGGCAAGGCCGGGGTCGGCCTGGGCCTGCGTCTTGATCGTTTGCACCAGCTCGCGCGCCTGGCTCAGGTGTTCTTCCAGGCTGGCCTGGCGGCGAAACGAGGCTGCACCGGCATCAGCGCGAACGCGCATGCCGTCTTGGGCCACGCGCTCCAGGCTGATCGCACCGACAGCGGCCAATGAGGCCACGTTGTCGGTGAGCAATTCGTCCATCAACGTCTCATTGCCCGCACGGAAGTCGTTGAGCGCGTGGTAGTTCACCGACACGCCGCCGCAGATCCAGCGGTAGGCGTCGTGCTCCAGGCTCAGCCGCGCGACTTCGCGGCCACTGCCCACGCCGTCCAGCGTGGCGTACAGCCACAGCGCAAACAGCACGCGCGGGTCGATCGCCGCACGACCTGCGTTGCTGCCGCGGGCCTTGATCGCCTCGTTCAACTTGCTCAGGTCCTGGCACACGACGTAGCCCCACACCAGCCGGGCCCGGTGGTCCTCGGACAGCAACGACTCGAGGTCCGAGGCCCGCAGCTCGATCTGCAAACGGTTGGCCTCGAGCAGTCGCGGCGATCCTTGGCCTCGCTTGCGCGCCGCCTCGGCTTGTGCCCGCTGCACCTGCGCCTGGCCGGGCTCGGGCAAGTCCTCGAACAAGGCCGACGTCGCCGGTTGCGCGTCGCGATGAATTGGTGTGCTCATGCCCACGCACAAGCCAGTAGCGTGCCAGATCGAGGGGCTCGGAGAAAAACTCTCACGCTCTCACTGCGCACGTCCAAACGCTGGACCAGCCGCATCGCCAGCCCCGCCATCGGCGCCCTGGCGATCGGCATCGCAGGCTCCCTGCTCGAAGCGGCGCGGGCCGCCCTGGGCCAGCCCGGTGCAGCCGGGATCGCCGGGCCGGCAGCCAACGGCACGGTGGTGCTGATGGCGCTGGCCATGGCCACGGCGCTGCTC
>JANNRI010000237.1:0-23881 GCA_031401195.1 Burkholderiales bacterium | reverse complement strand
AGCCCGCTTCGCCCACCACCCGGGTCAACTGGACAGCTTTGCCTGGCCCGTGACGCGAGCGCAAGCGCTGCGGTCCTTGCAAGCCTTCATCAAGGAGCGCCTGCCGCTGTTCGGCCGCTTCCAGGACGCGATGTGGCCAGGCGACCCGTGGCTGTATCACGCGCACCTGTCGGCCGCGCTCAACCTGAAGCTGCTGAACCCGCGCGAGGTGGTGGCTGCGGCCGAAGCGGCGCACAAGGGCGGGCATGCGCCATTGGCCAGCGTCGAAGGTTTCATCCGCCAGATCCTGGGCTGGCGCGAGTACGTGCGCGGCGTCTACTGGACCCAGATGCCGGGTTACCTGGAACGCAACGCGCTCGATGCGCAGCAGGACCTGCCGGCCTGGTTCTGGACCGGCGCCACCGACATGGCCTGCCTACACGACGCGTTGGCGCAGACGCTCGGGCACGGCTATGCCAACCACATCCAGCGCCTGATGGTCACGGGCCTGTACACGCTGATGCTCGGTGTGCAGCCCAAGCAGGTGCACGCCTGGTACCTGGCGGTCTACGTCGATGCCGTGGAGTGGGTGGAGCTGCCCAACACCCTGGGCATGAGCCAGTTTGCCGACGGCGGCGTGATGGGCAGCAAGCCCTACATCGCCACCGGCAAGTACATCCAGCGCATGAGCCCGCACTGCAAGGGCTGCCGCTACGACCCGGCGCAGCGCAGCGGCGACAGCGCCTGCCCGTTCACGACGCTGTACTGGGACTTCCTGATGCGCCATGAAACAGCGCTGGTGAAGAACCCGCGCATGGCGTTGCAGGTGAAAAACGTGGCGCGCCTGACGGACGCGCAGAAGCAGGCGGTGATTGAACGTGCGGCGGCCATCCGCTGCGGTGAGGTGGGTGTCGCGCATGGATGAGACCTTCGCGTCTGGATTCGCGCCTGAGTTCTCGCCTGGGTTCGCGCCGATGTTTGTCCCCACGTTGGCGGCAGCGCAGGCCCGCATCTCCGCCGTGCGGCCAGCCGTCTACGCGCGCACGCGCAACGCGCTCGGTGGCGCCGTCAGCCAGCTGTCGCCGTACATCACGCATGGCTTCGTCACGCTGGCCGACGTGCTCGCCGGCGTGACCGCGCGGCAAACGCTGGACGTGCAGCACAAGTTCGTCTACGAGCTCGGCTGGCGGGCCTACTTCCGCCACGTCTGGCAGCACCGCGGCGCCGGCATCCTGCAATCGCTGCCCGAAGGCCCGCTGCCCGCCGCCGCCTACGCCCGCGAGCTGCCGGAAGACATCCGCCAGGCCAACACCGGCGTGCCGGTGGTGGACGAGGCGGTGCGCACGCTCTACGCCACCGGCACGCTGCACAACCACGCGCGCATGTGGCTGGCCAGCTATGTGGTGCACGTGCGCCACGCGCACTGGCGCGCCGGCGCCGACTGGTTGTATGGCCATCTGCTCGACGGTGACCTGGCCAGCAACCACCTCAGCTGGCAATGGGTGGCCGGTACCGCAAGCCGCAAGCCCTACCTGTTCAATGCCGAGAATGTGGCGCGCCACGCGCCCGCGTCTTGGCACAGCGGGGGCAGCGTGATCGATGTGTCTTACGACGTGTTGGACCGCATGGCGCGGCAACGCCTCCCCGATGAAGCCGGCGCTGCGCCGGCGACACCGGGGTGGGGTGCGCAAGACGAACCACTGCTGTGCGCGCAGCCACCGGACGGCTGGGGCGCGACCGCCCCGGCACCGGCGCTGGTGGCGGGTCGCGATGTCTGGCTCGTGCACCCGTGGAGCCTCGGCGCGCTGCCCGCCGCGCTGCCGGCGGACACCCTGGTGATCGGTCTGACCGTCATCGACTTCCATCGTGCGTGGCGGTGGAGCGAGAGGCGCTGGCGCTTCGTGGGCGCGCGTCTGGCCGAGCTCACACCGCACCGCTGGCACGGCGAGGCGGCGGCCATCGGTACCGTACTGGCCGGTGCGCGCCGAGTGCGTTGCATACACGAGCCGCACCTGGCGCCCTGGCTGCTGCGCTCGGCCGAGTGCCAGGCGGCTGCAGCCTTGTTTCCGCCAGTCGCCGAGCGCTGCGACTCGTTCTCGCAATGGTGGTCCCGCGCCTCGCGCGGACTGGCGACCGCCGCCGACTTGTTGGCTATCAACGAGGTGCCCGCATGGTGACCGTTCCCGAACCCGGCGCAGCGGCGTCGCCGCTCACCGTGCTGTACGACGGTGCGTGCCCCTTGTGCCGGCGCGAGATCGGCGTCTATCGCGGCCTGCAGCCGAACACGCCGGTATGTTTTGCCGACGTCAGCGACAACACCCAGCCCTTGCCGCCCGGCAGCACGCGCGAGCAGTTGATGGCGCGCTTCCACGTGCTCGGCGCCAACGGCCAACTGCTCGGCGGCGCGCAGGCGTTCCTCGCCCTGTGGGAGGCGCTGCCCGGCTGGCGCTGGCTGGCCCGCTTCGGCCGCCTGCCGGGCGCAGCCTGGTTGATGGAACGCGTCTACCTGACCTTCTTGCGCGTGCGGCCAGCGCTGCAGCGTTGGGCCTCGCGTCTGGATCGACCGGCCTGAAGCGTCGACCAGGCCGTCCCTCACCCTTCACCGACCCTGTCACCGACCCTGTCACGGGCCTCGTTACCGTCCCCTACCTCGAAAGCACCCCATGACTTCGATCGCTCTCATCACCGGCGCCAGTGGCGGCATTGGTCGCGCCCTGGCCCGGCAGTTGCACAGCCAGGGCTGCCGCGTCTCGGTGGTGGGGCGGGACGCGGGCCGCCTCGCCGATGTCGAGGCCGAGGTGCGCATCGCCGCCGACACCACCACCCCCGAGGGTGCTGCGCTGGCCCTCGCGGCCTGCTCGGAAGCGCTGGGCGCGGCGCCGACGCTGCTGGCGCACTGCGTGGGCAGCACGCTGATTGCGCCCCTGCACCGCACGCGCGTCGAGGCCTACCGTGAGGTGATGCGCGTCAACCTCGACAGCGCCATGTTCATGCTGCAGGCCTGGATCGTCGCGCTGCAGGGCGGCGCCGGGGCCGCGGTCTTCGCCAGTTCCGTGGTGGCGCGCATCGGTGTCGCCAACCACGAAGCCATCGCCGCGGCCAAGGGCGGCGTCGAAGCCCTGGTGCGCAGCGCCGCGGCGACCTACGCCACGCAGGGCTTGCGCGTGAATGCCGTGGCGCCGGGTTTGACCGACACGCCCATGACCGCCGGCATGCTGAAGATGCCCGCCATGCGCGAGGGCGCCGCGCGCCAGTACCCGCTCGGTGGCGTGCAGAGCGCCGAACAGGTGGCCGAGGTGATGGCCTGGCTGCTGAGCGACGGTGCGGCCCGCCTCACCGGCCAGGTGATCGCGGTGGACGGCGGCTTCACCACCGTGCGGCCGCTGGTGAAGTGACACGCAGGAGTTCGGCATGACCGAAGACCCACGCTGCTGCGGCAGCGGCACCTGCATCATCGACCCCGAAGGCCACTGCTGGTGCGGCCAGCGGTGGGACGGGCAGAGGATGTGCCACGCGCCGCTGGCGCCCGCGGACGCCGCGGCCGACGGGGCGGCGCACCCGCGCTCGGTGGTTGGCAGCGATGCGCGACAGGCGGGCACAACGGGCCCGGCCCCGTCACGGGAGTAGCGATGAACTGGCTGAACCGATGGCCCGGCTTTCGGCGCTCGCCGCCCGGGCTCGAGTGGGCCCTTTGGAAGCGGTTGCCCCTCGTCCTCGGGCTCGGCACCGCCGTACCGGCCATGGTGGCGCTGGCACTCTGGTGGGCCGCGCCCAGCCAGCCGACGGCGGCCGAGCAACGCGACTTGCTGCTCGTCATCTACGGGCTGGCCGGCTTCGTGATGGTGCACTGGACGCTGGTGCTCACCGTGGCCATCGGCTGCGTCATCGTCATGGTGATGAAGGGGCCGGCCTACGTGGCCGATGCCTACCCACTGCCCGGGCGCGAGCAGGCAGTTACACGAAGATGAGGCTGCGCTTGCGGTCGCAGGCCGGATCATGCAGCTTCGCGTTCAGCCGTCGACGTGGGGCCGCCGGGCTCGGGTGCGGTGGCGGTGACGGCGGACCAGTGGGTCAGCAGGTAGCGGTCCTCGAACGGGAAGTCCAACAGCGTGCCGGGTCGAAGGCGCTTCAGCAGGGGTTATTCTGCGCTCGGCGAGCACCGTACCGCAGCCTGTCACACTAGCGTATGACGCAACCGCTCCTGCAAGCCGCCGATCTCCGCGGCGCCGCCCGCCTCACCACCGACGCCGTGGCCGGCCTTACCAGCCTCGTGGAGGCGATGCACGCGCGCATCGCGAGCCTCCCAACCCTGCCGGGGCTCGGCACTCCGGCACCCGACGAGCGCACTGGGGGCATCACAGGCCTCGTCTACGAGACGGTGCGCGGCGTCACGCGGGTGGTGGGTGGCACGGCCGAGGCGCTGCTCGGCTGGCTGGGCCCGGCCTTGGCGGCGCCCGACCCGCGCCGGCCGCCCCATGCGGAGCGCGAAGCCGTCATCGCCGCGCTGAACGGGGTGCTGGGCGACCACCTCGCGGCCACCGCCAACCCGCTGGCGATTTCGATGGCGTTGCGGCATGCCGGCCGGGCGCTGGTGCTCGAACGCTTCGCGATGCGCTCACGCCTTCCGCAAGCGACTCCGCGGCTGGTGGTGCTGCTGCACGGGCTTTGCATGAACGATCTGCAGTGGCAGCGTGTCGGCCACGACCACGGCGAGGTGCTGGCGCGTGAGCTGGGCTACACGCCGGTTTACCTGCACTACAACAGCGGCTTGAGTGTCTCGACCAATGGCCGGATCCTGGCGCAGCACATGGAGCACCTGTTCGACACCTGGCCGGTGCCGGTGCAACGCCTGGTGATGGTGGGCCACAGCATGGGCGGGTTGGTGGCACGCAGCGCCATCCACCATGGCGCGCTTGCGGCGCGCGGCGGCCTGCGCTGGCCCCAGCGCGTGGACGACCTCGTGTGCCTGGGCACACCGCATCAGGGCGCGCCGCTCGAACGTGCCGGGCATGGTGTGGACCTGCTGCTGGCTGCCGCGCCCTATGCCGCGCCCCTGGCCCGCCTGGGCAAGGTGCGTAGCGCTGGCATCAACGACCTGCGCCACGGCAACATTGTCAGCGGCCCCGTCAGCGACCCTGCCGACGACACCGAGGCGCCGCCTTGCCCGCAGGTGCCCTTGCCCTCCAACGTGCGCAGCTTCGCGATCGCCGCCAGCCTGGGCCCGGCGAGCGGCAGCCTGAAATCGAAACTGCTCGGTGACGGCCTGGTGCCCGTGGCCAGCGCGCTGGGCCAGCACGACGAACGCGATCGCCGCCTGGCGTTTGTCGAAGACCGCCAGGCTGTGGTGCACGAGACGGGTCACCTCGACCTGCTGGCAAGTGCCGAGGTGGCCCGCCTGCTGCAGCAGTGGTTGCAATGACGCGTTGCACTCGGTCGTGCGAGCGTCGTGGCAACTCCGCGGCAGTTCTGCGGTAGTTCCGCGGTAGTTCCCCGGTTGAAGGCAGCGCTGCCCGTGCCCTTCAAGACGCCGAACTTCGTCAGTGCCATCGGTGGCTCTCCTGCTGGGCCGTTGGGCTTGCCTCAACGCAGGCCGCGCCACTCGCCACGATAAGGGTTGGGGCGATCGTCGAAGCGGTCTTCGCGTCGGTCGTACCGATTGCGGACGCCGTCCCGGTCGCGGTCACCGTCAGGGTGGTGGCGAACCTCGCGGTGATCGGCGCGACGATGGGCCCGGTGGTTGGGGGTGCCGTCGCCGTCGCGGTCCCAGGCAGGGTTGTACAGGCGGTCGTGGCGGTTGGGAATGCCGTCGCCGTCCACGTCCCAGCGCGTTGGTTCGCGGTAGTACCAGTACCCCGCATGCGGGTACACAACGACAGGTTGCGGCCGCGGCGCACGCACGATCAGCACCGGCGCAGGCACGTGGAAGCTCAGCACCGGCACGGGCAGCCGCAAGACGGGGGCGTCGATCGTGACCCACCAATGCACATCGGCGCCGCGTGCCTGGGCTGCGGTGCCTGCCAGGGTGCTCAGCAGTGCGAGGGCGGGGACGAAGGTGAATCTAAGAAGGCTCATGGACCAGCTCCGATCGGCCCGATGAAGTTGGACCGTGTCCCTTCAACGGCGGCCACAGTCGCGGCGCGCACGCAAAATGCAGAGCCAGCGTAAAGCTTGGTGAAGCAGTTTCGGCGGTTGACAGCCCCCAGGGCCCACCTTGGGGGGAGTACCAACCCGGCGCCCGCGTCGCGATGCGCAAGTCGCGCCGGCACCTGCGTGCCCCGCGGCGACGCGCACCGTGGCTACTGCGGCACGCGCGAACAGTCGGTCGAATTGATGTTCGTGCTCCAGCCGCTGATGACCGACGTGTCGGGCACGAACGAGGCGCCGATGTTGATGACGTTGCTCCTGACCGTCACGCCGACGAACGTACCCGCGTAGTTGTAGGCCTGGATCCCGGCGGACAAACAGTTCTTCTCGAGCACGGTGTTGCCTGACGAACCGAACACACCGGCAGGCACGCCGCCCGACTGGCGCACGATGTTGCCCGCGACGTAGTTGTTTGCGCCAGGGTTTCCGTTGGTCGCGTCGCCCATCGTGAATGCCGCCGCCGAAGGCTCGGCCACATTGATGTCGATGTTGTTGTTGATCATCCGCATGTTCGAACTCTCGAACACGCTGATGGCATCGCTGGCGTAGTTGCTGCCGCGCACGACGTTGCCCTCGATCGTGCCGCTGCTCATGTAGTCGTACTCGATCGCGGTGCCATTGAATTTAGGCCCGTAGAACGTGTCAAAGCGGCTCAAGCGAGTCACCGTGCCGCTCGTGCGGTGCGCCATGACGCCACGGTTGCCGTGATGCACATAGGTGTACTCGACGGTGGCGTTGGCGCCCTCGATGAAGATGTTGGCATTGCCGCCGCAAGGGCCGATGTCGGAGTCGCGGATGACCACGCCCGTGGCGCCCGCGGGCACGGTGATGCACGGGCCGTTGGGGTTCTGGATGCGCACGCCGGAAATCACCTGGCCCGAAGTGGCCGTGATGGGGCCCGAGGCGGTAAAGCTGCTCACACGGGGCCCGGCTGTGCCACTCTGCGTCGGGGTGGGTGCAGGGGTGGGGGCGGATGGAGGACTGGGAGTGGGGCCGGGTGCGGGCCCCGGTGTTGCCCCTGGCGTCTCTGCCAGGGTTTCCACCCAGCAGGTCTTCAGGATCCCAACGGCCGGATCGGCGCCGAACGTGACGCTGTTGCACAGCAGGCTGGCCGCGTGCGTCTGCGTCACGCTGTTGCTGGCGGTGCCGTAGCGCACTTTGCGTGTTCCCGAAAGCGAACAGGTCTGGTGCTCGCGAGCGCACTCCAACCACGCCGAGGCGGGTGGGTTCGCAGGGGAGGGGCCAGGGACGGGCGCCGGCGCAGGGGCAGGTGTCGGGACTGGTACGGGGACTGGTGCTGGGACTGGTGCGGGCACCGGTGCAGGCACCGGTGCAGGGACTGGCGCTGGGGTTGGAGCGGGTGCAGGGGCAGGGGCGGGTGCAGGCTCCGGGGTCTGATTCCCGACCGTGGACTGGACCCAGCAAGTCTTCAGCACTCCGATAGCCGGGTCGCGGCCGAATGTCTGGTTGTTGCACAGCAGCCCGCCCGAGCGCGTACGGGTGACGTGGCTGGTCTCGGTGCCGAAGCGCACAGAACGGCGTCCTTCGAACGAACAGGCCTGATGTTCACGCGCGCACTCCACCCATGCGGAGCCGGACTTGGCCAAGGTGAAGTCGTTTGCAAACAGGGCGGCCGACTGATCTGCTGATGTGGTTTGCGGGCCGGCACCACCGCTGGCTGCGAACTCGTCGCCATCGCCGCAAGCGGCCAATGCCACGAAGATGGCCAGACAGATCCAGGTACGTGACTGGCGGGAAATCGAAAGGTTCATCCTTCACTCCAACGATGTTTGTAGTCAAAAGCCCCTTAGTCGGGGGGTTGACTCGATCGTGGTTGACGGACGGCTCCAGCGGAGCAGGCAACTTGTTAGCGACTGCCAGCGCTTCGTAACCTGATGCGGGTTCAATGGCGAAGAGTGCGACGAAGTGAATGCAGGCGTCACGCGTGTTGCAGCGTGAGCGGTGACAGACTGCAACCAGCACCGGCTGCGGGCCCAACGCCCGCAGGCCCAACGCCTCTCAGGGGCGCACGCGGTCGATCGTGACGCTTGTGCTGCCCGAGGGCGCGCGCGGGGTGCTCTCGCCTTCGAGGTCGCCCGGCTCGGGGGCGGCGGCGCCCTTCTTGGAGATGCGCGCCACCACGACCACGCTGCTGAAGGCCGATAGGCGCATCTGCGGCGTCATCGCCATCGAGTCGTCGAGTTGCACCTGGGCCGGCAGCGCAGCCGCGGTGATTTTGGCGATGGCCAACGGCATGCGCGGGCCCTCGGCGGCGCGCGCAAAGACGAAGAGCGTGTCGCTGGGCTGCACCTTGGCCGCAAGGGCCGGTGCGATGGCCACCGTGACGCGCAAGGCCACGGCGGGGGCGGAGGCGGGGGCCGATGCCCTGTTCGCCGCGGCGGGCGCTGCTTGCGCCACCAGGCCGCCTGCGGCGCGGGCCTCGGCGATGCCTGCGGCAAGCCCCTGAGCCAACTCGCTCTGGGGAGGCGCCTGTTCGCGGGCACGTGTCCAGTGCTTCACGGCCAGCGCGTGGTCGCCGCGTGCCATGGCCGCGGTGCCGGCGAGCGCCAGCGACTTCAGGTGATCGGGGTCGAGAGCCAGTGCGCGCGTGACGAGGGCTTCGACTTCGGGCGTGAAGCGCCGGCCCTGGGCCATGGCCGAGGCATCGGCGTACTCGGCCAGCAGTTGCGCATCCTCGCGGCCGAGCTTGAGCGCCCGCGCGTAGGCCTCGCGCGACTCTTCGAAGCGCCCGAGTTGCGCATACGAGCGGCCGAGCAGCGCCCAGCCGTCGGCGTTGTCGGGCTTTTCCTTCATCTTCTCGGCCAGCCTGGCCACAGCCACTTCCATGTCCTGCATGGCGGCATGTTCCTGGGCCGCCATCGCTTCAGGGTCCAGCGCGCTGCGGTTGCCCAGTTGGAGGTAGAGCCCGAACGCCACTAGCGGCACGGCGAGCGCCAGGGCAATCGTGCCCGGGCGCCCAGCCTGCGCCACCGTGTGCTGCACGTCACCGCCGCCTTCTTCGAGCACACGGCGTTCGAGTTCAGCGCGCGCCGCCGCATGTTGCTCGGCATCGAGGCGGCCGGCGGCGTGCTCGCCATCGAGCTCGGCCAGTTGCGCACGCAGCACGCGCAGGTTGCTGGCCGCGGTGTCGTCGGTGAGCACGCGCGCGGGCTTGAGCAGCGGGCGCAGCAGCACCACGAGCACGGCTGCCAGCAGGGCTGCAGCGACGATCCAGAACAAGGTCATGGTGGGTTCAGGCGGGGTCACGTTCGAGCAGCGCACGGGCGCGTTGCTGCTCGGCTTCAGACAGCGGAGCGGCAGCGCCATCGCCGCGGCGGCGCGAGACCGTGCGCCACATCCAGGTGGCCATCGCCAGCAGCAGCACGAAGGGGCCCACCCACAGCAGCCACGTGGTGGGCTTCACGGGTGGCGTGTAGAGCACGAAGTCGCCGTAGCGGGCGACCATGTAGGCGCGAATCTCCGCGTCACTCCTGCCCGCGCGCAGCTGCTCGCGCACCTGGTTGCGCAGGTCGACCGCCAGGTCGGCGTGCGAGGCGGCGATGGTCTCGTTCTGGCACACCAGGCATCGCAGGTCGGCGGCGATCTTGAGCACACGCGCCTCGAGCTCGGGGTCCAGCGCCATCGGGCGGGCCAGGGGTGGGGCGGCAACGGGCGGGTACGCGCCTTGGGCCGGCGCAGGCGCAGGCGCTGGCGCTGGAGCTTGAGCTTGAGCTTGAGCTTGAGCCTGCGCTTGCGCTTGCGCTTGCGCTTGCGCTTGCGCTCGGGCCGGCGGACCGAGAGTCGACAACGCGATCATCGTCGCCGCCGCAATGACCACCGCAGCCAGTGCTGTGTTCTCGTGCATGCGGCCTCAAGCACTCAGCTTCTTGACGAGTGGCACGATCTTCTCGCGCAGGGCCTCGGGCGTGATGGGACCGATCTGCTTGAATCGGATCACGCCCTGCTTGTCGATGACGAAGGTCTCGGGCACGCCGTAGACGCCGTAGTCGATGCCGATCCGGCCTTCGCGGTCGACCAGCGTGGCGGTGTAGGGGTCGCCGTGGCGTGCAAGCCAGGCTTTCGCGTCTTCAGTGCGGTCCTTGTAGTTCAGGCCCACCACTTTGAGACCGGGCTCGCGCGCAAGCTGCGTCACCAGGGGATGTTCGGCCAAGCACGGTGTGCACCAGCTCGCCCACACGTTGAGCACCCAGACCTGGCCCTTCATCTGTTCAAGCGCCACCATCACGGCCGGGTCGTCCAGACGCGGCAGCGTGAAGGCCGGCGCCGGCTTGTTGACCAGCGGTGAAGGCACTTCGCGTGGATTGAGCCGCAGGCCCACCATGAGAAAGCCGGCCAGCACGACGAAGACCGCCAGCGGAACCAGGTAACGTTTCATGGGGCGGCGGCGGCCGCGGGCAGGTCCGCGGTCGTGGTGCGGCGGCTGGTCAGGCGGTAGCGGCGGTCGGCCACGGCGAGCAGGCCGCCGAGCGCCATCAGCACGCAGCCGCCCCAGATCCAGTTGACGAAAGGCTTGACGTACAGGCGCACGCTCCAGGCCTTGCCACCCTCCAGCGGCTCACCCATCGAGACGTACAGGTCGCGCAGCACACCGCGCTCGATGGCGACCTCGGTCATCGGCGAGCGGCTCACGTTGTAGACGCGTTTCTCGGGACGCAGGATGTCGATCAGCTTGCCGTTCTTGCTCACCTCGAACGTGGCGCGCACGGCCTGGTAGTTGGGGCCTTGCACGTCGCGCAGGCCGACAAGCTTGAAGTCATAGCCGCCGGCCTTGGCGCTGCTGCCGACGTCCATGCGCAGGTCCTGCTCGGTCTGGTAGCCGCCGACCAGCGCCACGCCGATGACGAACACGCCCACGCCGGCATGCGCCAGCAGCATCCCGTACCAGCTGCCCGTCTGCGTGGCCAGGCGCTGGCGCCACACGGCGCGTGGCTGGCCCTGCACGCGCTGGTAGAGCGCGGTGAGCGCGGAGGTGATGATCCAGCACGCAAGGAAGAGCGAGAAGCCGACCATCGGCGTCCACTTGCCCAGCACGAAGGGCGCGATGAGCGCGGTGACAAAGCTGGTCGCGAAGGCCCAGCGCAACAGCACGGCCAACTCGGGCAGCGAGGCCTTCTTCCATCGCGCCAGCGGCCCCACGCCCATCAGGAACAGCGCCGGCACCATCAGCGGCACGAACACCGATTCGAAGTACGCCGGGCCGACCGAGATCTTGCCCAGATTGAGCGCGTCGAGCGCGAGCGGGTACAGCGTGCCGAGCAGCACCGCGGCGGTGGCCACCATGAGCAGCACGTTGTTGGCCAGCAGCAGGCCCTCGCGCGACACCGGTTCGAACAAGCCGCCCACGCCCACACGTGGCCCGCGCCAGGCAAACAGCGCGAGCGAGCCGCCAATGACGAGGAACAGGAACCCGAGGATGAAGACGCCGCGCGCGGGGTCGGTGGCGAAGGCATGCACCGAAGACAGCACGCCGGAGCGCACGAGGAAGGTGCCCATCAGGCTCAACGAAAAGGCGAGGATGGCCAGCAGCACCGTCCACATCTTGAAGCCACCGCGCTTTTCGGTGACGGCCAGCGAATGGATGAGCGCGGTGCCCGCGAGCCAGGGCATGAACGAGGCGTTTTCCACCGGATCCCAGAACCACCAGCCGCCCCAGCCGAGCTCGTAGTAGGCCCAGGCGCTGCCCAGCGCAATGCCCAGCGTCAGGAAGACCCAGGCCACGGTGGTCCACGGGCGCGACCAGCGCGCCCAGGTGGAATCGAGCCGGCCGGAGAGGAGCGCCGCGACGGCGAAGGCAAACGCCACCGAGAAGCCGACGTAGCCCATATACAAGAGCGGCGGGTGGAACACCATGCCCGGGTCTTGCAGCAGCGGGTTGAGGTCGCGCCCGTCGGGGGCGGGCGGCAGCAGCCGCTCGAAGGGGTTGGAGGTGAAGAGCGTGAAGAGCAGGAAACCCGTGCTCACGAGGCCCATGATGCCGATGACACGTGCCACCATCACCGCCGGCAACTGGCGCGAGAAGAGCGCCACCGCCACCGTCCAGGCGCTGAGGATGAGCGCCCACAGCAGGATCGAGCCCTCGTGGTTGCCCCACACAGCGGCCACGCGGTAGGGCAGCGGCAGCGCCGAGTTGGAGTGCTGCGCGGTGAGCAGCACCGAGAAGTCGTTGTTGATGAAGGCGGTGGTCAGGCACAGGTAGGCCACCACCAGCAGCGCGAACTGCGTGGCCGCAGCCGGCCGCGCCAGCGCCACCCAGCCGGCGTGGCCGCGGAACGAGCCCCACAGCGGCAGCACGCTTTGCGCCAGCAGTGCCACCACCAACGCGACGATGAGTGCGAAGTGCCCGATCTCGGGGATCATTTGAGTGCTCCGGTGGGTGGGCTTTGCGCGCCCATCTGGTTGTTGAGCGATGGCATCTTGCCGTGCTTGGCGGCCTCCAGCGCCGCGGCGGCCTCGGGCGGCATGTAGTTCTCGTCGTGCTTGGCCAGGATCTGGTCTGCCACGAACACGCCATCGGCGCGCAGCTTGCCTTGTGCCACCACGCCTTTGCCCTCCTGGAACAGGTCGGGCAGCATGCCGGTGTAGGTGACCGGCACGGTCTTGGCGGTGTCGGTGACTACGAAGGTCACGGTGAGGCCGCCACTGTCGCGCTTGATGCTGCCCTTCTCGACCATGCCGCCGATGCGGAATGCGCGGTCCTTCGGCGCCTCGGCCGAGGCCACTTGCGTAGGGCTGAAGAAGAACACCAGATTGCTCTGGAAGGCGTTGAGCACGAGACCGGTGGCGAGGGCCAACGTGGCCACGCCGCCCACGATGGCCAGCGTGCGTTTGGTGCGTGGTTTCATGACGGTTCGATCTCCGATGCCAGGGTCAGGCGCCGCGCACGCAACGCCCACAGTTCGATGATGACGACCAGTGCGACGACGCCGAACGAGCCCCACACATAGAGGCCATAGCCACCCATGGCGAGAAAGTCGGGGAGGCTGGACCAGTGCAGTTTCAAGGCGGGCTCACTTCGGCGGTTCAGGTGGTGGCCGGCCCGGCGGGCGCGCCCACGCGAGGCAGGTGCTCGCGAGTCCACTCGGCGTCGCGTTCTCGCTCGAGGATGATGTGGCGCACTCGCGTGAGCACCACCGCGAAGGCGTAGGCCCAGGCCGCGAATGCCATCAGCAGCATGCCTTGCAGCATGATCGCCGCCATCGTCGGCGCCTTGGTGAGGTTGATGGTGGCGCCCTGGTGCAAGGTGTTCCACCACTTTACCGAGAAATAAATGATCGGCACGTTGACCACGCCGACGATGGCCAGCACGGCCGAAGCGCGGTCGGCGCGGCGCTCGTCTTCGATGGCGGCGCGCAGCGACATGTAGCCGATGTACAGGAACAGCAGGATCAACGTCGAGGTGAGTCGCGCGTCCCACACCCACCAGGTGCCCCAGGTCGGCTTGCCCCACAACGCGCCGGTCCACAACGCCAGGAAGGCCATCATCGCGCCCGTGGGGGCGATGGCCTGCGCCAGCATCGCCGCCAGTCGTGCATTGAAGATGAGGCCCACGGCGGCCCAGAAGGCCATGGCCAGGTAGAGCACCATCGCCATCCACGCCGCGGGCACATGGATGAAGATGATGCGGTAGCTGTCGCCTTGCTGAAAGTCGGTCGGCGCCACCAGCAGCCCGACGTAGAGTCCCCACAGCGCGAGCACGACGGCCAGCGCCGAGCACCAAGGCACGGCCTTGCCAGCCAGCCAGTAGAAGCGCTGGGGTGCCGCGAAGTACGACCACGTGGTGCGGGACATGCCCGAGATTATCTTTCCCGAATGCCCTCGTTCAGTCGAGGCTGATGCGCAAGGCCGCCGCCGCGGCCCAGGGTGCGCCGAACAGCGCCAGCACGAGAATGGCCCCCATCAGCGAGAGGTGGGCACCTGCATCGAGGCCCGCGCCAGCGGCCTCGACGGCCCCGGCGCCGAAGATCAGCACCGGTGTCACCAGGGGCAAAACAAGCAACGACAAGAGTACGGCGGCCCCACGCACGCCCACCGTGAGCGCCGCGCCGATCGCGCCGACCAGGCTCAACACCGGCGTGCCGATCAGCAGCGAGAGCATCAGCATCCCGATCTGCGACCCTGGCAAGCCATATTGCACCGCCAGCAGCGGCGCCACCATGACGAGCATCAAACCCGAAAGCAGCCAGTGCGCGGCCACCTTGGCCAGCACCAGCAGCGGCAGCGGCGTGGCGGCCAGGAGCAGCTGCTCGAGCGTGCCGTCTGCCGCGTCGTCGGCGAAGAGCCGCGGCATCGAAAGCATGCTGGCCAGCAGCGCCGCCACCCACACCACCCCGGGGCCCATGCGCGCCAGCAGTGCCGGCTCCGGGCCGACACCGAGCGGGAACAGGCTCACCACGATGATGAAGAAGAAAGCAGCACCCAGCGTGTCGGACTTGCGGCGCTGAGCCAGCCGCAGGTCACGCTTGAAGAGAGCGGCCAGGATGGCCCAGGTGTGGGCCGGATCGGCTTGTGTGCCGTCCTTGGCGGCGGGCGCCTTGTCGGTCAGCGGTGCTTCGCTCACGGTGGCGTTCACAGGGCCACCGCCAGCGGCGGGCGCATGCCCGCTTCGTCATCCAGCGGCACGGCCTGGTGGCTGGTGAGAATCACCAGGCCGCCGCGTGCGAGGTGGTCGCGCAACAACCCGCTCAGCCACAACGTGGCCGCGACGTCGAGCGCGTTGAACGGTTCATCCAGCACCCACAAGGGCCGTGCGGCGGCCTGAGGCAGGCGCGCGAGCAGCACGCGGCGCCGCTGCCCGGCCGACAACGCGCGCGCGGGCAGGTGTTCGCGGCCCGCGAGCCCCGCCTCGGCGAGCGCGGCGCGCGCATGAGGCACCTCGAGGTGGTCGCCGGCGAGCACGGCCGCTGCGCGCAAGTTCTCGATCGCCGAGAGGTCATCCTTCAGCGAGGCGGCATGGCCACACCAAAGCAGCTCCCGGTGGTAGCCCTCGCGCTGGGTTGCAATGGCCTGGCCTCGCCACAGCACCTGGCCCGCCGTTGGCGTGGTCAGCCCCACCAGCATGCGCAGTAGCGTGGTCTTGCCTGCGCCGTTGGCGCCGCTCACACGGACCAGTTGCCCCGCCTCGGCCGTGAACGCGAGGCCGCTAAACAACTCGCGCCGGCCACGGCGGGCTTGGAGGTCGGAGACGGCGAGCACGGAGCGGAATGTAATGCCGCTGCAGGACCCCCGGGACCATCCGAATCCGCCGCTCGGCCAACCCGGCCCCGCTGCCCACCATCACGCGTCGGCAGGGCCAGCCCTCCGATGCCGTTGCCACCTCACCATCGCGCTCAGACCATCAGCACGCGCAGCTCCGTCAACCCGGCCACACTGCCCACCATCAGGTCGCCGGCCACCACGGCGGCCACGCCTTCGGGCGTGCCGGTATAGATGAGGTCGCCGGGCTGGAGCTCCCAAGCCGCGGACAGGTGCTCGATGGTCTCGGCCATGTTCCAGATGAGCTTGCTGACGTTGCTGCGTTGGCGGTCCGTGCCGTTGACCTGCACGGCAATCTCGGCCTTCGTGACTTCGCCTGCCTGGGCCGCGGGGGTGATGGGGCCGATGGGGGCACTGTGGTCAAAACCCTTACCGATGCACCAAGGGCGGCCCTGCTTCTTCATGTCGCCTTGAAGGTCACGGCGCGTCATGTCCAGGCCCACGGCGTAGCCAAAGATGTGGCGCATGGCGTCAGCCGCCGGGATGTTGCGCCCGCCGGTGCCGATGCACGCGACCAGTTCGATTTCGTGGTGCAGGTTCTTGGTCAGCGTCGGGTAGGGCATGCGGCCGGTCTCGCCGGCATTCACCACCAGCACGGCGTTGGCCGGCTTGAGGAAGAAGAATGGCGGCTCACGGCCCGTGTAGCCCATCTCCTTGGCATGGTCCTCGTAATTGCGACCCACGCAATACACGCGGTTGACGGGAAAGCGCTCGGCCCGACCGACGATGGACACGCTGACAGTGGGCGGGGGCGTGAAGAGGTAGCTCATGGCAGTCAATTCAGGTTGAGGGTGAGATGTGTGGGATTGGTGTTTGAATGCCTACGATGAGCCTGGCAACGTCTCCCAGAAAAGGGACATGTCCCGCGTGCAGCGCGGCGACAGTTGGAACAACAACCGCGAGAGGATCTGCTGGCACCGTTCGTGGTGCCGCCTGGCGCCAGGCCGGCGCACAGCGCGCGGCGGCGACACGGCCGAGAGGCCCCTTGCCAGTGATCCACTCAATCGAGCGAAGTCTGGCACCACACCGGCACCCCGAGCCCACTGCCGAGCAGCGGACGGGGGAGAAGTCGCCAAGTGACTGATGCACCTGGATGTTCTGGTAGGCCCTGGCAGACTCGAACTGCCGACCAACGGATTAAGAGTCCGCTGCTCTACCAACTGAGCTAAGAGCCCTGATTCGTCGATCCGATGGTGGGTCGTGCAGGATTCGAACCTGCGACCAACGGATTAAAAGTCCGCTGCTCTACCGACTGAGCTAACGACCCGTCCATAGACAGCCACTCAGTATAGCGGCTCGGGCTGGCCGGCCTTGGGCGGCAGCGGCGCGCAGGCGCGCAGCAACGTGGCCAGCGCCGCGCCGGTAGCGACCATGCCGAAGGTGGCCGTCACCATCACGCTCGAGCCATAGCCGTGGCAGTTGAGGCTGCTCTTGGTGACGGGTGTCGGGCTTTCTGGCATCGCCACCGGCTCGCGCGAGAAGACACATCGCAGTCCGGTCATCGGCGGTCTGCCGGTGGTCGCGCGCGCCACGGCACCGGCCTGGCGCAGCCGCTGGCGCAGTGAGGCCAGCAGTGGGTCGTGTGTGACATCCGCGAGGTCGGCCACTTGCACGGCCTCGGCGCGTTGCTTGCCGCCCGCTGCGCCCACCATCACCACGGGCACGCGCGCGGCCAAGCTCCACAGTGCGAGTGCCTCCTTGGCACGCACCTGGTCGCAGGCATCGATGACGCCATCGACCGCGGTGGGCAGCAACCCCGGCCAGTTCTCGGCACTGGCGAACTCTTCCACCACAAATACGCGGCACCCTGGGTGGATGAGCGCGATTCGTTCGGCCAGCGCCACCGCCTTGGCCTGCCCCAGCGTGGGCGTGAGCGCCTGCACCTGGCGGTTGATGTTGGACTCGGCGACGTGATCGAGATCGATCAGCACCAGTTCGGCCACGCCCGAGCGCGCCAGCGCTTCGGCGGCCCAGGAGCCCACACCGCCCAGGCCGACGACGGCGAAGCGCGCCGCGCGCAGGCGTGCGTAGCCCGCATCGCCATACAACCGGCGCAGACCGCCGAAGCGGCGCTCGAGATCGGCGTCAACGCTATCGGGCATGACCAGTGCCCCAAGCGCCTTCAGCGGGCTCGCGGCTCAAGCGGCTCAAGCGGCTTAGGCGGCTTAGGCGGCTTAGGCGGCTCAAGCGGCTCAAGCGGCTTAGGCGGCTCAAGCGGCTCAAGCTACTCAAGCTGCTCAAGCGCGCTCCAGCCGCCACACCTGGTACCGCAGCGCCGCCATCGCCCCGCCGACGATGCCCGCCAGCGCCACGAAGCTGCCGAGCGCCAGCGTCGAGATACCCGTGAGCCCCTGCCCGACCGTGCAGCCCAGCGCGGTGACCCCGCCCACGCCCATCAACCCCGCGCCCACGAGATGGTTGGCGGTGTCTTCGGTGTTCGCGAAGCCCTCCCAGCGAAACGTGCGCTGCGCCAGCGCCACCGCGGCGGAGCCGAGCACCACGCCCGCGGTGCTGGCGATGCCGAAGGTGAGCACCTTGCTCTTGTCGCTGAACAGGATGAGCCAGTCCACCGTGTAGGCGATGGGGGCGACGAAGGTGAGCGACTCCATGTGGCCGCCCTGCGTGCCGACGAAGGTTTCCTCCAGCGTCAGCGGATGCTCTGCCAGGTGCCCGTAGTGGCCGGTGGCCCACCAGCCGAGCGCGATGGCGGCGCCGATGCCCACACCGCCGAGCCATGTCTCGAGGTGGCGCCCTTCGGGCCGGTGCGCGACGAACCACGCCACGGCCAGCGCAAACAGCGCCGCCAGCGCGGGCGCCCACCCACGCACCGGGCCCAAACCGCCCGCGGCGAGCAGCGAGGGCAAGTCCTGCCCGGCCGGCAGCCGCACCACCACCGCATCGACCGTGGCCACACGCGCCACCGCGACGATGCCGCGCAGAGTGGCGTAGGAGGCGATGGCGAGCACCGCGAACACGACCAGCGCCTTCAGGCTGCCGCCGCCGATGCGCACCAGCGTCTTGCTGCCGCAGCCCGAGGCGAGCACCATGCCAAAGCCGAACAAGGCCCCGCCCGCGAGGTTGGAAAGCGGCAGCCAGTTGGGCGTCGCGTAGATGCTGTGCCGCGCCTGCACCAGGCCCAATCCGACCAGTGCATTGAAGCCGAGCGCGCCGGTGGCCATCGCCACCAGCCACATGCACATGCGGGACCACTCGCCCATGTTCACGATGTCGGCCACCGCGCCCATGGTGCAGAAGTGCGTGCGTTGAGCGACGGCGCCGAACAGCGCGCCGATCGCCAGGCCCGCCCACAGCACCCCTTGCACGAGGGCGGGCAGCTCGGCTTCGGTCACGTTGCTGGGGGCGGCACGCGTCGGCTCCAGGGCGCCGCGAGCGCTAGCGCGCGGGCAGCGTCACCAAGCGGTCGCGCCCGGCCTGCGCTGCCTCGGAGCTCGGGTAGGCCTTGATCAAGTCCTGCAGCGTCGCACGCGCGCCCCTGTTGTCCTTGGTCTCGGCCTGGCTGTTGGCCATGGCGAGCAGTGCCTCGGGCGCGCGCGGGTGCTCGGGCGCACCGGCCACGAAGCCGCGAAACGCGTCGATGGCGCCCTTGTAGTCGCGCTTGCCATACAGCGCATTGCCGTACCAGAAGCGCACCTGGTTGGTGTAGGCGCTGCCGGCAAAACGGCGCTGGAAGTTGGCCAGCGCGGACGCCGCGCGGTCGAAGTCGCCACCGCGCATCACTGCCATCGCGTCGTCGAAGGTCTTGCGCTCCTCGGGCTCCACCAAGTGCTCGCGGCCGTCGATCGTGACCTTCACCGGCTCCAGCCGGCGCAGCCGGTCGTCCAGCGTCTGGCCGACGTCGCGGCTGCGGCGCTGCAACTCGGCCACGTCACGCGCCAGCGTCTCGTCGCTGCCGCGCAACTTGGCCAGCTCGCTGCGCATGGCCTCGAGCTGGTTGTTGAGGTCGAGCAGGCTGCGGCGCAGCACGCCGATCTGCTCCACCAGCTGCGCGTTGAGCACTGTGAGCGTAGCCGTGAGCTCGGCCTCGCGCGCCTTGGTCGCCTCTTCGGTCTGCGTGACCCGTGCGCGCAGGTCGATGACCGCCTTGCGCGCCTCATCGTCCTTGAACAACTGCGCGTGCGCAGGCAGCACCACGGCGACACCAGCCGCGATCAAAGCCAAGCGGACGCCGCGGATCCGGCTCGGCCGGGCCGCAGGCGTTGCCCCCAGCGGCTCGCAGAGCCCCCTTCGGTGGCTCGGGGGGAGGCGGCCGACGGCCACTTCGGCGGGCGTCTTCATCACCGATCCTTGAGCTCGGCGCGGCGGTTCTTGGCCCACGCCGCCTCGTCGCTGCCGGCCGCGGCAGGGCGCTCCTTGCCGTAGCTCACGGCCTCGAGTTGGGTGTCGGTGGCGCCCAGCAACGCCATCGAGCGCAGCACCGCCTCGGCGCGCTTCTGCCCAAGCGCGAGGTTGTATTCGCGGCCGCCGCGCTCGTCGGTGTGGCCTTCGATGACCATGCGCTTGCCGCGGTTGCCGGCCAGGCCACGGGCATGGCCCTCCAGCACCGGCTTGAACTCGTCGCGGATGGCGTAGCTGTCGTAGTCGAAGTAGACAACGCGCTGCGTGGGCGCGGCCAGCAGCGCCGCGGCGCCGGCACCGGCGGCTCCGCGCGTGAGATCGACGCTGGCCACCTGCGACTGCGCGGCGCCGGCGGAGCTCGAGCCACCGGCCCCGCCCGTGGGTGACGCCGCCGTGGCCGTGGCGGGCCGGCTCTCTACCCCGGCCAGCTTGTCAGGCGCGATGGGCGTGGAATCGCAGGCGATCATCAGGCCGGCCAGCGCAAGGACGGCCAGGGTGCCGCGCGCCGATGCGCGCAGGGGGGTGGTCAGGTTCATGACGTGCACTCCTTTTGAGGGGCTGTAGACAGGTGGGTCAGAGCCGGTTCGAGCAAAACACCCCGGAAATGGTTCGCTGAGAAAGACCCCGATTTGCAGATGCTCAATTCCTAGCGCCCGAAAGGCCCCCAGCAGGGCTCGCGCACATCGCCGCTCGTCACCACGAGGCGCGACTTGATCTTGCCATCGAGCGTGGTGGTCATCAACACGTCGGCGCCGCGCAGGCGCGAGGCGTAGACGATCAGGCGGCCGTTGGGCGCAAAACTCGGGCGCTCGTCTTCGGTGGTGTCGGAGAGCTGGCGGGCGCTGCCGCTGTCCAGTTCGAGCAGGCTGACCTTGAAAGCTCCACCCTGGCGCGTGATGTAGGCCAGGTTCTTGCCGTCGGGGCTGATGCTCGGGCTGATGTTGTAGTTGCCGCTGAAGGTCACGCGCTCGGCGTTGCCGCCGCCCGCACCCATGCGGTAGATCTGTGGGCCGCCGCCGCGGTCGCTGACGAAGTAGATGCTCTTGCCGTCAGAGGAATACACCGGCTCGGTGTCGATGGCGTTGCTCTGCGTCAGCCGCGTGGGCGTGCCGCCCGTCACCGGCATGCTGAAGAGTTGCGTGAGCCCCTCGCGAGAGAGCGCCACGGCCAGCGTGCGCCCGTCTTGCGAGAAGGCCGGCGCGCTGTTGCTGCCACGGAAGTTGGCCACCCGGCGCCGCTCGCCGCTGGTGAGATCCTGCACCCACACCACGGCTTTCTGGTCCTCGAAGGACACATAGGCAAGCTGGCGGCCATCGGGGCTCCAGGCCGGGCTGATGATGGGCTGCGCGCTTGCCAGCGCAATGTTGCCGCCTTCGCCGTCGGCATCGGTGACGTGCAGCGTGTAGCGCGGCCCGGCGCGCACCACATAGGCGATGCGCGTGGCGAACACGCCGCGCTCGCCGGTGAGTTGCTGGTAGATCTCATCGGAGATGCGGTGCGCGGCCAGGCGCAGGTCGCCCGCCGGCACCACCGTGCTGCGGCCGAGCAGTTCCTCGTTCTTGATCGTGTCCCACAACTTGTAGCGCAGGTCGAAGCGACCATCGGCGAGCTTGCTCACCGAGCCCGCCACCAGCGCGTCGGTACCCTTGGCGCGCCAGTCGGGCAGGCGCACGAGGCTGCGCTCGTCGAGCGGCTCGTTGGTGAGCACGTGGCGAAAGACGCCGCTGCGCTCGAGGTTGGCGCGCACCACCTGCGAGACACTGACGCCGGCCAGCGCCTCGTCGCGAAAGCCCGCGATGGTGATGGGTGCCTGCGTCGCGCCCACGCCGGCGATCTCGACGCGGAACTGCGCGCGCAACGCCAACGGTTGCGCCAGGCCGAACGCGGCCATCGACATCCACAGGCGCCGGCGCGCCAGAAAACTCTCACTCTGCATCGGTTGAAGGCGCGTGTCGCGCATCGTTGGCCCATCGAGGGCACGAACCATTGTAGGCAGGGACCCTGACAGGCTCAGCGGCAGCCTCGGGGCCCGGCACCGATAATGCCCGCCGCCGCCATGCAGAGCCTCCTCGCGCGCTTCAAGCGCCTCGCGCCCTACTTCCGCACCAGCCGCGGCGGGCTCGCGGTGACCCTCTTCGGCGCCGCGTTGATGGCGGTGACCGAACCGATGCTGGCCGACCTGATGAAGCGCCTGCTCGACGAGGGCTTCACCGGGCAACAGATCGCGTTGTGGATGGTGCCGGCAGCCATCATCGGCTTGTTCGCGCTGCGCAGCGCGGCCGGGTTTCTCTCTCAGTACGGGATCGCCTGGGCGGGGCAGCGCGCGGTGCTGCTGCTGCGCGAGGCGATGTTCGCGCGCCTGTTGCGTGCACGCCCGGCACTGTTTGCCGAGCAAAGCGCCAGCGGCCTCACCAACATCTTCGTCTTCGACATCCAGGCCGGCGTGCAGATCCTCACCAGCGCCCTGCTGACACTGGTGCGCGACTCGCTCACGCTGCTGGCGCTGCTGGCCTACCTGCTGTGGCTGAACTGGCAGCTGACGCTGTTCGTGAGCGTGTTGTTCCCGATGCTGGCGTACGTGATGCGCAAGCTCGGCGCGCGCTTGCACCGCCTCACGGTGGAGACACACCGCGCCGCCGACGAGCTGGCCTATGTGGTGGAGGAGAACGTGCTCGCCTGGCGCATCGTGCGCCTGCAGGGCGCCGAGCCGCCGCAGGCGCGGCGCTTCAACCGGCGCGCCGATGTGCTGCGCCGGCTGGGGCTGAAGGTGGCCGTGGCCGGCGCCACCATGACCCCGGTGACGCAGATGCTGGCGGCCGTGGCGCTCTCGGCCGTGATCACGCTGGCGCTTTGGCAAAGCAGTGCGGGTGGCGCCACGGTGGGCAGCTTCGTCGCCTTCATCAGCGCGATGCTGATGCTGGTGGCGCCGCTGAAGCACCTGTCCGACGTGATGGCCCCCATCACGCGTGGCCTGGTGGCGGTGGAGCGGGGCCTGGACCTTGCCGAGGTCACGCCGGCCGAGACGGGAGGTGGGCACCGGCCAGCGGCGGGCCAGGTTGGCCCGGACGCACCAGCCCCTGGCCGGGCACGCGGCGAGATCGTGTTCGAAGGCGTGGGCCTGCGCTACAACGACGAGGCCGCGCCCGCGCTCGACCAGCTTGCGCTGCAGGTGCGCCCGGGTGAGACGGTGGCGCTGGTCGGGCCCTCCGGCGCCGGCAAGACCACGCTGGTCAACCTGTTGCCACGTTTCCTGGAGCCGAGCGCCGGGCGCATCCTGCTCGATGGTGTGCCCTTGCACGATTGGGACATCACCGCGCTGCGCCGCCAGTTCGCCTTCGTCAGCCAGGACGTGGTGCTGTTCAACGACACCATCGCGGCCAACGTCTCGCTGGGCGAAGACACCACCGAAGAACGCGTGCGCGCGGCGCTGGGCGCGGCAGCGTTGCTCGACTTTGTCGATGGGCTGCCGCAAGGCCTTGCCACCGTCATCGGCCACAACGGCAGCGAGCTCTCCGGCGGCCAGCGCCAGCGTCTGGCGATCGCGCGCGCACTGTTCAAGGACGCGCCGGTGCTCATCCTCGACGAGGCCACCTCGGCGCTCGACAGCGAGAGCGAGCGGGCCGTGCAGGGCGCGCTGGAGCGGCTGATGCTCGGGCGCACCACGCTCGTCATCGCGCACCGGCTGTCGACCATCGAACATGCCGACCGCGTGGTGGCACTGGAGGCCGGCCGCATCGTCGAGCAGGGCACGCATGCGGCGCTGCTGGCGGCCGGTGGCCTGTATGCGCGGCTGCACGCGATGCAATTCCGCACCTGAACACACCCCCCACCGGAGACGATCATGAGCCCAGCCACCCCGCGCTACCCCGCGCCCACTCTCGAGCAGGTGCCGGAGGACATCCGCACCCGCATCCTCGAGGTGCAGGCCAAGGCCGGCTTCGTGCCCAATGTCTTCCTGGCGCTGGCGCGGCGGCCCGACGAGTGGCGCGCCTTCGTCGCCTACCACGATGCGCTGATGCTCAAGGAGACCGGCTCGCTGACCAAGGGCGACCGCGAGATGATCGTGGTCGCCACCTCGGCGGCCAATGACTGCCTCTACTGCGTGGTGGCGCATGGGGCGATCCTGCGC
>JANNRI010000236.1:0-32337 GCA_031401195.1 Burkholderiales bacterium | reverse complement strand
CTGCGATTTGCCAAGGCCGGTGGGGGCGATCTAGCGATGGCCAGTTTTCGCGGTCGGCCGCTGCTCATCAACTTCTGGGCGACCTGGTGCCCGCCATGCGTGCGCGAGATGCCGGAGATCGATCGCTTCGCACGCCAATTTGGCCCCAACGGATGGCAAGTGCTGGGCCTGGCCGCCGATCAGGACAAACCCGTGCAGGACTTCCTGGGTCGAAATCCGGTCAGCTATCCGATAGCATTGGCCGGCTTCGAGGGCATCTCGCTGAGCCGTGCGCTGGGCAACCCGTCGGGTGGCCTGCCCTTCACGGTAGCGCTCAATGCAGCAGGCGCGGTCGTTCACCGTCATATTGGCGAGTCGACCTATGAGTTGCTTGCGGCCTGGGCGGCGAGCCCGTCAGCCCGGCCAGCCACACCCCCTTGATCGCCGGCCGATAGCGATCTCTCGTCTTCGCGGCCTCTTCTGGCGTCAAAGTGGCGTAAAATCGCACGGCGCTCTGGGCGGCATGCTCGGAGTGCCCAAGACTATGGGCCGCCTAGCGCGTCGCGGTGGCCCGCCGCAAAGCCCGACCAAGACCGATCCGAGGAGCCTCGCCAATGGATTTGCGCAAACTGAAGACTCTGATCGACCTGGTTTCGGAGTCGAACATCTCCGAACTGGAGATCACCGAAGCCGAGGGCAAGGTGCGCATCGTCAAGTCCGCCGTCCCGATGGCTGCCGCGCCGGCCATGGCGCTTGCACCCGCAGCGGTGCCCGTGGCTGGCGCAGCAGCGGCACCCACACCCTCGGCGGAGCCCTTGGCCCCGGCAGAGCCCCCCGGTCAGGTCATCAAGTCGCCGATGGTCGGCACGTTCTACCGTTCGGCCAACCCAGGGGCCAAAGCCTTCGCCGAGGTCGGCGACGAGATCAAGTCGGGTCAGCCAGTCTGCATCATCGAGGCGATGAAGATCATGAACGAGATCGAGGCCGACTGCTCTGGCAAAGTGGTGCGCATCCTTTGCGAGAACGGGCAGGCGGTGGAGTTCGGACAGCCGCTGTTCATCGTCGAGTAAGCGGGCCGCACCGTGTTCAAGAAGATCCTGATTGCCAACCGCGGCGAGATCGCCCTGCGCATCCAGCGCGCCTGCCGCGAGATGGGCATCAAATCGGTCGTCGTTTACTCCACCGCCGACCGCGACGCCAAGTATGTGAAGCTCGCCGACGAGGCCGTGTGCATCGGCCCGCCCGCCTCCGCGCAGAGCTACCTCAACATGCCGGCCATCATCAGCACGGCCGAGGTCACCGACGCCGAGGCCATCCATCCCGGTTACGGCTTCCTCAGCGAGAACGCCGACTTCGCCGAGCGCGTGGAGAAAAGCGGATTCACGTTCATCGGGCCGACGCCCGAGTCAATCCGGCTCATGGGCGACAAGGTCTCGGCAAAGCAGGCCATGATCAAGGCGGGCGTGCCGTGCGTGCCCGGCAGCGAAGGCGCACTGCCCGAGGACCCCAAAGAGATCGTTCGCGTCGCGCGCGAGGTGCGCTACCCGGTCATCATCAAGGCCTCGGGCGGTGGCGGCGGTCGTGGCATGCGCGTGGTGCACACCGAGGCCGCGCTCATACACGCCGTGCAAACCACCCGTGCCGAGGCCGGCGCGGCCTTCGGCAACAGCGCGGTCTACATGGAGAAGTTCCTCGAGCACCCGCGGCACATCGAGATCCAGGTGCTGGCCGACCAGCACAAGAACGCGGTGTGGCTGGGCGAGCGCGACTGCTCCATGCAACGCCGGCACCAAAAGATCATCGAGGAGGCGCCGGCGCCGGGCATCCCACGCCGCGTCATCGAGAAGATAGGTGAACGTTGTTCGGCCGCATGCAAGCGTATCGGCTACCGCGGCGCCGGCACGTTTGAGTTCCTGTACGAGAACGGCGAGTTCTTTTTCATCGAAATGAACACGCGCGTGCAGGTCGAACATCCGGTGACCGAACTCGTCACCGGGATTGACATCGTGCAGATGCAGATCCGCGTGGCTGCTGGCGAGAAACTGCCCTTCCTGCAGAGAAACATCGAGATGCGCGGTCACGCAATCGAGTGCCGCGTCAACGCCGAGGACCCCTACGTCTTCACGCCCTCACCGGGGCGCATCACGCTGTGGCATGCGCCGGGCGGGCCCGGGGTGCGCGTCGATTCGCACGCCTACACGAACTACAACGTGCCGCCCAACTACGATTCGATGATCGGTAAGATCATCGTGCACGGCGACACCCGCAACCAGGCGCTGGCGCGCATGCGCACGGCGCTATCCGAGACCGTGGTGGAGGGCATCCTCACCAACATCCCGCTGCACCGCGAGTTGATGATCGACGCCAAGTTCATCGAAGGCGGCACCAGCATCCACTACTTGGAAGGATGGCTGGCACAGCGCAAGCGCTGATTCGCCGGCGAGATCGACAGCGCCCGCTCGCGGCGCCGAGCATCGGCCCCGCAGGGAGACCCCCACTGCATCAGGCCGTTGGGCTGTTGCCCCGCGCGCGCACCGCCTTGATGCTCTTCTCGACGCGCTCGGCCACCTCGCGCTCGCGCTGCAGCGTACGCACGACGTTCTGCGCCTCCTGCGCAGAGGAGTCCAGCTTTCCAAGCGTGTTCTGCGCTTCCTGCAAGGAGAAGTCCAACCGCGCCAGCTTCTCACCCACATCGTCGATGACCACACGCTGCTCGCTGAGATTCTCCAGCGTACCCTGCATCTCGTTGAACATGGCCGTGATGGCTTGGGCGCTGGACTCCGCCTGGTCCACCTTCATGCGCCAGGACTCGATCTGCACGAACTTGTTGTCGGTGTCGCCCACACGGCCCAGCAAATCCTCGACCTTGCCGCGCAAGTCGATCACGTCGTGGCGATGGTCGGTCACGAACTGCAGGTCAGCACGGCTGCGGCTGCTGATCTGGCGTATGCCGTCGACCTCGGCTTTCACCGACTGGATCAAGCCTTCGCGGTCGGCCAGCGCCTTGGCCTTGAGCTCCAGCCCGCCGGCATGGCGGTCAAGGTCCGCGAGCCGCGACTCGAAGTTCGTCAGGGTCTTCTCGGTGCTCAGCATGAGCGCGCGACGCTGCTCCAGTTGCCTGGACATCGCCTCGGCGCGCTGCATCTGCTCTTCGGTCAAGCTCACATGGGCCAGCACTTCACGCTGGCGGACCTGTACCTGCGTCAGCTGGCCCATCACCTCCTCGTTGCGCGCGGCGACCTGTGCCAGGTCCTGACCCAGCGCCTGCACCTGGCGCAGGCGATCGGTTGTTTCGGCAGCCTGGCGCATGCCATGCTCAATGAGCCCAGCCAAACGGCTCTGCTGCTCATGCGCGGCCGCCTCGCCCTTCTTCATCGCCAGCATCGCGCGTTGCGAGACCTCCAGCACCTCGCCCAGCCGGGTCACTTCCGCAGCCAGAGGCTGCAGCCGCCCTTGCTGTGATGACACGCCCTCGAGATGCTGCTGCACATAGGCGATCTGGGTGCCCAGGCTGTTGCACTGCTGCGCCAGGCTGTCGATTTCCGCGCGCCGGCCCACCTGTTCGGCCATGCGGCGCTCGACGTCCTTGGTCAGGGCGAACAGGTTGTTGAGCCGTTCCTCCACCTTCTCGACGAACTGCATGCGCCCGCTCACCCGCGTGAGCTCCGCGTCCAGCCCGGCGGTCACGGCCTCCAGCCGTTTGATGGAGTCGTTGCCCTGCTCGAGCAGCGACATCTTGCCCAGCATGGCCCCCAAACGCCCCTCGATCTCGGGCGTGCGCCCGATCATCGCGGACGCACGCTCCGCGAAATTCTCGAATGCACTGCGGTCCTGCGACACCTTGTTGCGCAGTCGCGTCATCTCGCCATAAGACTCCTGCAGTTCGGCCACCTCCGCGCGCATGGCGTCGAGGTCGCCCTGCGCCTGTATCAGGCTCTCGTGCTGGGCCGCGGTGCGTTTGCCCTGTGCCTCGGCCACGCTCAGCCGTTCGGTCAGCTCCTCGAGGGCGTTTTGCTTTTCCGCCAGGTCTTGCGTCTCGATGCGCAGGTCGGCAAAGACCTTGGCCAGCCCGTCGGCCTTGTGTTGCATCGCGGCCAGTGATTCGTTCTTGGCCAGCACACCCTGCATGCGCACCTCCGAGTCGGCCAGCGATGCCGAGAGCGACTTCAGCCGCTCGTCGAAGGCGCCAAACTCCTCCTTGTCGACAGCCAGCCGCTCTGCGGCAGCGCGCAGGCTGTCCAACAGCGCACGGCCCTGGCCCTCGACGCGCGCAGTCTCGCGCACAAACGCCTCACGCGCCTCGGTGGCAGCGGCCAAATCCTGCGATGCAGCGCGCGCCAGTTTTTCGATGCGCGCCACCGAATCCTCGGCCGACTGCATCTTGTCTCGACTCTCGGCGAACTTGGCAACCTGCGCCTCCATCGCCCACACCATCTCGTCCAGGCGCGCAGTCTCGGCAACGGCGTGATCGACCGAGTGCCGCTGCGCTTCCAGCGCCTTGGCTTTCAGCGACACATGTTCGACGAGAGCATGCAAAGACGCCACACGCTTCTCGCCGTCCTTGTAGACGTCCTGCAACTGGGCCAGCGACTCGAACCGGGTCGCCACCTCCTTCGTCCCTTCGACCGCCTTTTGGGAATCGGCCTGTGCCTCGCGCGCCACTTCGCGCGCACGCAGCACATCCTGGCGCAAATCGGCCTCGGTTTTGCGCAGCGATTCGAAGTCGAGCTTCAACGCCAGGATTCCCTTCTGCGGGTGCTGCAACGCCTCGCTGGCCTTGCGCATCTGCGACTGAGCTTCCGCGAATTGGTCGCTCTCCTGGCGCAACGCGGCCAAGTTGGCACGGGCGTCGCGAACCTCGGTACCCAGCACATCGAGTGCCTTGCGGTGAGCGTGCATCGGGCCGCTCGGCTCGTTCAGCGCCTGCGCGCCGCGTTCGGCCGCTTCGACACGAGACCACAGATCAGTCATGCGCTGCTCGAGCTTGGCCGCGCTGCGCTCGCGTTCCTCGTGGCTGGCCACCGCGCCAGCCAGCGCTTCCAGCTTGCGCATGGCCGCATCGGACCTCGAAGACAGCTCGTCGAGGGCCTTGTTCGTGCGCGCCAGTTTGCTCACGGCCCCTGCGGACCTGCCCATCTGTGCAGCCAACGCTTCTCGTTCGGCACGCGCGGTTTCGCGCTCCTCGCGCACAGCGGCGCGCTCCTCGCGAATCTCGGCCAGCAGATCGCGCAACTCGGTGTCGGCCAACTTGCGCTCACCGCTGTTGCGAAAAATCGAGTCAAGCATGTCGAACTTCCCTTTGTTTATGCGGCCCGACTGGGTGGCCAAGTGTCAGATGCTGCAGCCGACGCCGCCTGCATGCAACGTCGCAATTTGTAACCGACCCGGGCGCGCCGTGCATCACCGCGATTGCGTGGTCCGGGCTTGGAATGGCACTTTGCAACACCGGTCGCGAGCAAATCGTTGGTCCGCCGCGCCGGTAGCATTCGCTCCATGTTCGAACTCGTCCTCAGCGCACCCGAGACTTTGGTCGAGCCGATATCCGACGCTCTGGTCGACGAACTCCAGGCCTTGTCCGTGACCGTCGAGGATGCCGATGCCGGCAGTGAAGGTGAGCATGCCCTGTTCGGTGAGCCGGGGATGCCGGCGCCGGCGCCTGGGTGGTCTCGCTCGACGCTGCGCGCCCTCTTCGCGAGCGAGAGTGGCGCCGAGGCCGCCGCCGCCGTCTTGCTCGCCCAGCCTTGGGTGCGCAGCCCCGCCACAGGCCCCGGTGCGCTCGTTCAGGCGCTGGCGCCCGTGCCCGAACAGGACTGGGTGCGCCTCACACAATCGCAGTTCGCGCCGGTGCCGATCACAGCCGAATTTTGGATCGTCCCCAGCTGGCACGAGCCGCCCGCAGCCGCCAAAGTGATGATTCAACTCGACCCCGGCCTGGCATTTGGCACGGGCACACACCCCACCACGAGGATGTGCCTGCGCTGGCTGGCCGCCCAAGCCCCCATGCGCGCAGCGCAATGGACACGCATGCTCGACTACGGCTGCGGCTCTGGCATTCTGGCCATCGCTGGAGCAAAACTGGGGGCACGCGATGTGCAGGCGCTCGACATCGACCCCGCTGCCGTGCGCTCGACCCGTGACAACGCCTCGCGCAACGGCGTGGCGTTGGACGCCGGTCTGCCCGATCTTGCCCACGGCGCCTACCCGCTGGTGATGGCCAACATCCTCGCCATGCCGCTCAAGCTGCTCGCGCCTTTGCTCACCGGCCACCTCGCGCCGGCCGGCTGGCTGGTGATGGCCGGCATCCTCGAACGCCAGGCCGAACAACTTCGGGCAGCCTATGCGCCGCACCTGGACATCGCAGTGCTCGATACCGACGAGGGCTGGATCCTGATGGGCGGGCAATCGCACGCGCCGTCGGCGGCCGTTGAGGGCGCGCTCGGATGACGCCGCCCGCGGCAAGACTGGCCTCACGCTGCCCGTCGTGCCAGACGGTGTTCCGGGTCGTGCCCGACCAGTTGCGCGTTTCCGCCGGCTGGGTGCGTTGCGGGCGTTGTGCCGAGGTATTCAACGCCTCCGAGAACCTTGTCGACGCAACGACCGGTGCCGCGAAGCCGTCGCACTGGACACAGTCGATGGATCTGTCGGTGCAGGACACGCAGCCTTCGAGCCTGGTGCCTTCGCCTGCCTTGCATGGTCGGCTGGAGATGCGCGAACCGGGCGGTGAACCCTTGCCCGACATGCCGCACGGCGAATTCGTGGTCGACCCATTTGCACCGGCACCGCCCCCGCCCACCGCAACGGCGCTGGCCCGCCCGCGGCCCGATGTGCGCCCGGCACCGCGACCGGTGGCCGCACCGCCGCCGACTCCCTCGGTCTCCGCCACGGCACCTCCAACGGTCGAGCAGACCTCCCTGCAGCCGCCTGCGCCGGCCCATACGCCGATCTCGCGGGCCCCGCCGACCCCGACGAATCGGCCCGCCACCACCTGGGCACCGAGATCCGCGACCCCACCCGCGCTGATTACTCGGCCGCCACTGCCGCCCCTGCAACGCGGCACACCGTTGCCCATGCCGCCGGCGCCCCCGGATTCGAGTCGGACTCGCACACAGGCTCCCGTGCCTGCACCCGGCGCCGCTCCCGCTGCTGCGCCAACTACAACGCCAGCTACAGCGCCAACCATACCGCCGACCGGGGCGCCGACTTGGGCGCTGACTCGGGCGGCAACTCTGGTGCCGACGCGACAACCGACCGCGGCACCCATTCCAGTACCAACTCCAGCACCTACTCCGGCGCCGACTCGAGCGCCAACTCTGGCGCCGACTCCCCCACCGACTGCGGCACCAACCCCCGCACCAACTCCCCCACCATCTCTCGCACCAACTCTCGCACCTAGCGCGGCGCCGACTTCCGCGCCTACTTCCGCGCCTACTCCAGCGTCGACTCCAGCACCCACACCGGCGCCGACCCATCAACCGACCGCGGCGCCGACTCCTGCGCCGACTGCGGCACCGACTGCGGCACCGACTGCGGCACCGACTGCGGCACCGACTGCGGCACCGACTCCAACACCCACCCCAGCGCTGACACCAGCACCCACTCTGGCACCCACCGCCGCGCCACCCCTGACCCCGCCGCCACCTGCCTACCCAGAAGAAGCCGTGGTGGTCGAAGTCGACAGCAGCCCGGCACAGCCCGCAGCCTTCGCCAATGCGCCCCGCGCCATCGAACCACCCGGCAGCCCAGGCTTGTCGCTGGATGTCGACGCCGGCATCCTGCCGAGTCACCTGAAAGAAGGCCCAGGCGAGTTGACCGCGGCCGATACAGAGTTCATTGCGCCGCCTCCCTTGGCCGGCACCGATGGCCTGCTGCTCGATCTGCCGCCTGAGGTTCGTCCCAGTGACTCTGAGGACGTCCTCATCGAACCCGGGGACATGCCGTCCTTCGTGCGCGAGGCCGATCGCGCGGCGCGCTGGCGTCGGCCCGGGGTGCGCGCGGCGCTCGCGGTGGCTTGCGTCGCAGCGTGCCTTGCATTGGTGGGCCAGTGGGTGATCGCGCAGCGAGACGTCGTCGCCGCTCGATCCACCACGCTCAAGCCGATGCTCGAAGCCGCCTGCGCAGCTCTCGGCTGCGAAGTGCTGCCGCCGCGGGCGCTCGAAGCCCTGCGCGTGGAGAGCAGTGGCCTCGTGCGCGTGGACAAGAGCGATCTTTACCGGCTCACCGTGGCGCTGCGCAACCTGCGTTCGCACGAAGTCGCACTGCCCGCCATCGAACTGGCGCTCACCGACACGCAAGGCCAGCTCATCGCGCGGCGCGTGCTTCGTGCGAGGGAGGTCGGAGCACGCGTCGATGCCCTCGCAACCGGTGCCGAACTCACGCTGCAGGGCACCTTGCAGGTGAGCTCGGGCATGGTGGCGGGCTATACCATCGAACTCTTCTATCCCTGAACCTCGAAAGAGTCCTCCTACATGCCGGCCCTGATCTGCGGCTCACTCGCCTTCGACACCATCACCACCTTTCCGGGCCGCTTCGCGGAGCAGATCCTTCCCGATCAGGTGCACATCCTGAACGTCTCGTTCCTGGTGCCCACGTTGCGGCGCGAGTGGGGCGGCTGCGCCGGCAATATCGCCTACAACCTGCAGGCGCTCGGTGGCCAGCCAGTGGTGATGGCTGCGCTGGGCGTTGACGGCGGCGAGTACCTGCAGCGCATCGGCGCCTGGGGCGCCGACACCTCGCTCATCTGGCGTGACAGCGAGCTGCACACCGCTCAGTGCCACATCACCACCGACCGCGACAACAACCAGATCACCGCTTTCCACCCCGGCGCGATGAGCCACGCGCACAAGATCGCCGTGCCGCCGAAGAGCCAGCGCAGCGATCTCGCCATCGGCATCGTGGCCCCTGACGGGCGCGACGCGATGTGGCAACACGCGCACCAGATGCACGAGGCCGGCATCCCTTTCGTTTTCGACCCCGGCCAGCAGCTGCCGCAGTTCGATGGCTCGGAGCACCGCACCATCCTCGGCAAGGCGAGCTGGGTGGCGCTGAACGACTACGAGGCACGCATGCTCGAGGAGCGCACCGGCGAGTCGATTGAGGCGATGTCGCGACGCGAGAACCTGCGCGGCGTGGTCGTGACGCTGGCTGCCGAGGGCTGCGAACTGTGGGTGAAGGGCGCGCGCACGCTGGTGCCCGGCGTCGCGGCCGCGCAGGTGGTGGACCCTACCGGCTGCGGCGATGCGTTCCGCGCTGGGATGCTCTATGGCCTGGAACGCGGTTGGGCGATGTCACGCTGCCTGGCGCTGGCCAACCACATCGGCGCCATCAAGATCGCCAGCCGCGGGCCGCAGAACCACAGCCTGACCGGCGTGCTGGACGCCGCGTAGCTGTTTGCCTCAGGCCACGACCTGGCGCAGCTCGCCGCTCGCGTAGAGCCGGGCCACGTCAGCCAACGAAGTCGGCTTGATCTTGGCGCCCTGCCCCTCGCAGCCGAACTCCACATAGCGCTGCTTGCAGATCCGCATCGCCGCCTCGCGCGCGGGCTTGAGCCACTCGCGGGCGTCGAACTTGTCGGGGTTCTCGGCCAGGAACTTGCGCACCGCGCCCGTCATCGCCAGGCGCACGTCGGTGTCGATGTTGATCTTGCGCACGCCGTACTTGATGGCTTCCTGGATCTCGGAGACGGGTACACCGTAGGTCTCCTTCATCTTGCCGCCGTACTGGCGGATCTGCTCGAGCAGGTCTTGCGGCACGCTGGAGCTTCCGTGCATCACCAGGTGCGTGTTGGGCAGGCGCCGGTTGATTTCCTTGATGCGACCGATGGCCAGAATGTCCCCGGTCGGCTTGCGACTGAATTTGTAGGCGCCGTGGCTGGTGCCGATGGCAATGGCCAGCGCGTCGAGCTGCGTGCGCTTGACGAAATCGGCAGCCTGCTCGGGATCGGTGAGCAGTTGCTCGCGCGTCATCGTGGCGTCGGTGCCGTGGCCGTCTTCCTTGTCGCCCTTCATGGTCTCGAGCGAGCCGAGACAGCCGAGTTCACCCTCGACGGTGATGCCCTGCGCATGCGCCATGTCGACCACCTTGCGCGTGACTTCCACGTTGTAGTCGTAGCTGGCGATCGTCTTGCCGTCGGCTTGCAGGCTGCCGTCCATCATCACCGAACTGAAGCCGAGGTCGATGGCGCCTTTGCAGACGTCCGGGCTTTGGCCATGGTCCTGATGCATCACCAGCGGCACCTTGGGGTAGGCCTCGATCGCCGCGAGGATCAGGTGCTTGATGAACGCCTCGCCCGCGTACTTTCGTGCACCGGCACTCGCCTGCAGGATGACCGGCGCTCCGACCTCGCTGGCTGCGGTCATCACCGCCTGCACCTGCTCGAGGTTGTTGACGTTGAACGCGGGAATGCCGTACTGGTGTTCAGCCGCATGGTCGAGCAACTGGCGCATCGAGACGAGGGGCATGGGAAAAGGCTCCGCAAGGGTGTAAGGAATCGCGCTTCAGGGGCTGTGAAGCCGGGCGAGCGACCGCTTCCGGTCGCTGCGCCACAGGCTGCAGGATTCTACCGAGGCACCCCCTCGCAACCCCACGCCCAGCCAGGAGGGCGGCCTCGCAGAACTGGCCCCCAAGCGTGTGCATTTCTCGCTCAAGCCCGCTGGCCGCTGCAGGTGTACAGCCGCGCGACCGCGGCCATGCTCTCTCACGTCACCTGACACACCTTGAGCATGTTGGTACCGCCTGGGTAACCCATCGGCTCGCCGCAGGTGATGGCGTAGGTGTCGCCAGGCCGCAGCACGCCACGCTCCACCAGAAGGGCCTCGGCCTTGGCCAGCGCGGCGTCGCGGTCGGTCATCTTGGGCATCAGGATCGGGCGCACGTTGCGGTAGAGCGTCATGCGGCGTTCGCTGGTCGGCTGCGAGGTGAGCCCGTAGATCGGCACCTTGATATTGTGCCGGCTCATCCACAGCGCCGTGCTGCCGCTCTCGGTGAGCGCGATGATGGCCTTGCAGCCCAGGTGGTGCGCCGTGAATAGCGCCCCCATCGCGATGCTCTGGTCGATGCGGCCGAAGCGCTTGTTGGTGAAGTCGGTCTCGATGGAGACGTCGTCGGCGCGCTCGGCCTCCAGCGCGATGACGTGCATCTGCTCCACCGTCTCCACCGGGTACTTGCCGGCCGCGGTCTCCGCGCTGAGCATCACCGCATCGGTGCCGTCGAGCACGGCGTTGGCCACGTCACTCACCTCGGCGCGCGTCGGCACGGGCGCCAGGATCATGCTCTCCATCATCTGTGTGGCGGTGATGACCACCTTGTCCATCTCGCGCGCCATGCGGATCATGCGCTTCTGCAACGCCGGCACCGCCGCGTTGCCCACTTCGACCGCAAGATCGCCGCGCGCGACCATGATGCCGTCGCTGGCGCGCAGGATCTGCTCCAGCACGGGAATCGCCTCGCTGCGCTCGATCTTGGCGATCATCGCCGGCTTGTGGCGCGTGGACTCACCGGCCACGTTGGCGAGCTGGCGCGCCATCTCCATGTCGGTGGCGCTCTTCGGAAAGCTCACCGCCACATAGTCGGCCTGGAAGGCCATCGCGGTCTTGATGTCCTCCATGTCCTTGGCCGTCAGCGCCGGCGCGGTGAGGCCGCCGCCCGCCTTGTTGATGCCCTTGTTGTTGGACAGCTCGCCGCCGAGCACGACCTTGGTCACCACCTGCTCACCCCGCACCGCCTCCACCGTGAGCTTGATGAGGCCGTCGTTGAGCAGCAGCGTGTCACCCGGGCGCACGTCACGTGGCAGTTCCTTGTAGTCGAGGCCGACACCGCCTTGGTCGCCCGGTTCGACGCGCCCCGCATCGAGCACGAAAGTCGCGCCCGGCTCGAGCATCACCTTGCCTTCGGCAAACTTGCCGACACGGATCTTGGGGCCCTGCAGGTCTGCCATCAACGCCACCGGCTTGCCTACTCGCGCCGCAATCTCGCGCACCAACGTCGCCCGGTCGATGTGGTCCTGCGCCTTGCCGTGGCTGAAGTTCAGTCGCACCACGTCGACACCGGCGCGCAGCAGGCGCTCGAGCACCGTCGGATCGCTGGAGGCGGGGCCGAGGGTGGCGACGATCTTGGTGGCGCGGGTCATTGAGGGCTCTCCGGGGCAGGCGGCGGCGGATTATCGCGGCGGCGCTGCATGCCGACCCCTTCTTCTTCCCGGTAGCAGCAGCCAGCGGCTACTCGTGGCCCGAAGCAGCGCAGCGGCGCACAGGCGCCCTCATGAGCATAGGACGAACGTATGCGGCCACGAAGCCAAATCGTTTCAGGTTCAGGTACACGGGGTCGGGCCGCGCCTTGGTGCTTTCCGTGGTGTCGGTGGTCACGCAGCGGCAACCCGCCTCGACGGCCTCCTCGAGCTGGCGTGCCACGAAGCCGGCCTGGACCCAGCGCCCGCGGTGGCTTGGGTTCACCGATGTCCATCCGAACCACCCCAGGCCATCCCGCACGTGTGACAAGGAAGCACCCACAGGCGTGTCGCCGTCATAGGCCAACCACCGCCGCCAGCCCTCGGCGAGCATGCCGACCTGCAGCAACCGTTGCAGTTGCGCGGGCACTTTGAAGTGCTCGCAGCACAAGGCGGCCACGGTGGCGGCATGCTCGGGTCCGACCTGCTCTACCCGAAGGCCGCTGCTTTGCGCCCAGGTGTCGTAGCGTTTGGCCGGCTGCGGAGCGTCGCACACCATCATCTGCGAGCTGCCCAGCCTGTGGAAACGCCTGGCCTTCAGCCAGCCCAGCACCGGCGCGGTGGCAGCCGGGGCGCTGAGTTCGATGCCGAATCCCGCGTCGCCGTAGATCGACAAGAGGTGCTCGAGGAAGGCCTCGTCCGGATGGCCGGCGGTGCCCCAACCGATGACGCGGTTGACGATGAGTGCCGTCGGAACGGCGGTCGAGTGAAGGACCACTGCGTCGAGTTCGCGCCAGACGCGAAACCCCGGCAGGTCTGCCCTGGCCACCAGCGACTCGTAGACCCTCGCTTCGTTGCCTTCGACCAAGAGCGCCGTGGCCGCGGCCGGCGCAGGCACCGTCGACTGCGATGGCATGACTGCGTCCTATCGGGCAGCCGCATCGGCTGCCGTGCGGGCCGCCGCATGGGTTGCCGCATCCAGCAGCGTCTCGGCCGGCGCGTGTAGATAGCGCGCGGCGCGCCGCTTGGCCTCGATGTCGGCATAGATGCGCTGCGCCGTCGGCAGGTCGCAGCCGAGCGCACTGCCGAGTGCCGCGGTGTCCAGGCCACGGTTCAGCGCCCACAAGGCGAGGTCCATCTGTGCGTACGGCAGTGCAAAGTAGAACTCGTCCTGCCCCTGAGGAAGCGTGTAAGTGTCGGTGGTCGGCACCGCGTCGCAAATCTGTTGCGGCAGGCCCATGGCACGCGCCAGCGCGTACACCTGCGACTTGTACAGATGCGCGATCGGCTTGATGTCCGCAGCGCCATCACCGACCTTGACGAAGAAGCCCTGGTCGTATTCGAGCCGGTTGGGCGTGCCGACCACGGCGTAGTTCAAGCGGTCGGCATGGAAGTAGTCCATCGTCTTGCGCACACGCTGCTTGAAATTCGTGGCCGCCACGATTTGCAGATACTCGCGCAAGGGCAGGCGCTGTTCATGCAGCGCCCCGCCAGGATCACTCACCACCAGCCGGAAGTGATTGATGCCGCCGGCGAGCCCGCCGGCGATCACGATCTTGTTGCGCCACCCGTCAGCGTACGCGGGGAAGACGCGCCGGATCGCCTCGTCGCGCTGCCGGTAGCAGCCCAAGGCCTCCAGCGCCGGCGCGATGTCCATCACATCGTGCGTGATGCCCAGGTGCTGCGCCAACAGGCGGCCGCGTTCGGTGCTGAAACCGCTGGAGTCGCGCTCGGGCATCAGCAGGCCGAAGACCTTGGACGCGCCCACAGCATGCACGGCGAGTGCCGCGCACACCGAGCTGTCGATGCCGCCGGAAATAGCGACCACCAAACCGCGCCGATGCAGACGACGCGACAGCGCCTCGCGCAACCAGGCGGCGATGCGCTCGACCTCGGCCGCTTCGTCCAGGCGCAGCGCATCGGGCCCGAGCAAGGGTATATCTCTTGCGACCAACCCTTGCATCGTGCCGCCTCCCTCAGGCCCCCTTGCGCGCCAGGAAGGCGGCAAGGGAATCGATGCTGTCGAGGTTCTCGGGCACCATCTCGTCATCGGCAACCTTGATGACGTATGTCTCTTCGATGTGCGCGATCAACTCGAGAAACCCGGTCGAGTCGAGCACGTGGTGCTCGAGAAAACTGGCGCTGTCATCCAGCGCCGGACCGCGGCTGCCCATGATGAAGTTGTCTTCGATGAAGGCACGAAGCGCAGCCTTGTGGGCTTGAGTCATCTTGTGGGATCCCCAACGTCTCTATTCGAGGCTCAACGGCGCTCGCGCAAGTCTGCGTGGCGGACCTTGCCCGATTCGGTGGTCGGCAACTGATCGACGAAGTCCACATGCTTAGGCACCATGTGGCTCTCCAACCGCGCTTGACAGTGACGCACGATATCCCGCGCGGCGAGGTTTGTGCCGGGCGCGAGTGTGACAAAGGCCTTCACGGCTAGCCCCAGGAGGGAGTCCGGCACGCCGACGACCGCGCAGGCCATCACTCCCTGCAGGGTTTGGATGGCTTCCTCCACTTCGCGCGGCGCCACCTTCTCGCCGCGCGTCTTGATGATGTCGTCCAGGCGGGCCAAGAAATACAGGTAGCCCTCGTCGTCGGTGCGGAAGAGATCGCCAGTGTGCAGCACCGGCTCACCTTCGCCAGGCCCGGGGCGCAGGCGTTCGGCTGTCTCCGCCGGACGACGCCAGTAGCCGCGCATGACATGGCTGCCGCGGACGACCAGTTCGCCGGTGCGGTTGAGAGGCAGCCTGTGGCCAGCTTCATCCACGAGCCAGTGCTCCTGGTTGGGCATACCGCGGCCAACGCTTCCCGGACGGTGCTCGAGCGCTTCGGGTGGCATGAAGCTGATGCGCTTGCACTCGGTCATCCCGTACATCGAGAACAGCCGCGCCGCTGGCCAGGCCGTGCGGATGCGCGGCACGAGCGCCACCGGCAGTGCGGCCGCCGCGTTGCTGACCAGGCGCAATGCGCCATGGTCGAAGCTGCCGAGCGGCTGCCCGAGCCCAAGCATTGCCGACCACAACGTCGGCACTGCGGGGAACACCGTGACGCGTTCGCGCTCGAGCATCTGCGCCACTTTCAACGGGAATGCCGCCTGTCGCTCCAGCACCACGGTGGCACCCAGCCCCAGGCCCATCAGCAAGTGATAGAGGCCATAGCTGAACATCGGCGGCAAGGCCAGCCCGATGACGTCGTCCTCGCACAACACAAGGTAAGCCTGCACCGAGCGCCAGGCACTGAGCATGTTGTGATGGGTCAGCATCACGCCCTTGGGGCGCCCTGTGCTGCCCGAGGTGTAGATGATGGCGGCGAGATCTTGGTCGATGCGCCCCGCTTCGGCAGCGGCTTGCGTCGGCACCGGCGTTGCCTCGTCGCCGGCCGCGCCAACGCGCAGCACCGAGCGCAGTGCCGGGCAGCGCTGGCGCATCTCGTCCTCAGTCGCGGACGCGGCGCGCTCCTCGATCAGCAGCGTCGATGCTTCGGTGTCCTGAAGCACGAAGACCAACCGTTGCGGCTGCGTGGTGGGCGTCAGCGGCACGAGCACGCCGCCGCACCGGAGCACCGCGTACACGGCCACGGCGTAGTGCACATCGCTTTCGAGCACGAGCACCACCCGGTCGCCCGGCTCCATGCCCGCACAGCTCAGGCGCCTGGCCAGGGCCGCCACGCGATGTGCCAGCTGGGCATAGGTCAGGCGCTGCGCGCCACACACGAGCGCCACCTTGTCCGGCAAGCGGGAACAGGCCTCGTCGAAGGCATGCTGCAGGAGCACGGGCATCAGTGGCCTCTGACGAAGTGGCGATGCAGCCACATGCAGGAGACGAGCCCGACAAACGCCATGTTGTCGCCGAAACCAATCGCACGCCCACTGCGGCACTTCTCGACAAGCCGGGCCACGGCAGCCGTGTCGAAGAGTCCGGCATCTTCCAGGCTGGCTCGCTCGAGGAGGTCGGCCGTCTCGTCGCGCAGACGCACTCCGCTGGTCGTGCGCTCGAAGAAGCTCGCGCTGTCAGGGGCCCGGTACGGCTGCTTGCCGCGGTTGGCGATGGAGCGCGGCAGCTCGGCCGCGAACGCGCGGCGCAACAACACCTTTTCGTGCAAGCCGCACAGCTTGAGCCGAGCCGGCATGCGGCATGAGAACTCCAGGACGCGGTGGTCCAGGAACGGGTAGCGCCCTTCGATGGAGGCTGACATGGCCGGGCGGTCGCCCTGCGAGGACAGGAGATATCCCGACATCAGCGTATGGGCCTCCACATACTGGTCGCGCGCCAGGGCTGGCCAGCCGGCAAAGCCTTCCGGCAACGACTGCGCCAGCGCCGCTTGCGGCGAGTGTGCCTCCATGCGCTCTCGCCATGCGGGCGCAAAGAGGCCAAACGTGCGCCGCGTCGTCGCCGAACGGGTCATGTGCGCGAAATGCGGCGCGCCTGCCTGCTCCAGCCCGGCGCCGAAATAGCCCTGGGTCATGGCCCGACCGGCCATCGGGGAGTGGCTGAGGTAGGGGTACAGGCGAGCCAGCAGGGCCGGGCGCCAGCTCGACTGCGGCCGTCGCGCCACGAACCGGCGCACGGCCGCTTCCTTGAACAGGTCGTAGCCGCCGAAGGCCTCGTCCGCTCCTTCCCCCGTGAGCACCACCTTGTAGCCCGCGGCGCGAACGCTCTCGGCCAAAAGCATCATGGGCACGGGCGCGGTGCGCATCAGCGGCGCCTCGGCGTGCCGCACCATGCGTGGGAAGGCGGCGGCGATCTCGTCACCTCGTGCCTCGATCGATGAGTGGCGCGTGCCCAGGTGCTGCACCATCTCGCGCTGCGCCTCGCTCTCGTCGAACTCGGGGTCTTCGAAGGTGAGCGAGAAGGTGCGCAGCGGTGTCTCGGTGTGCCGCCGCACGATGCTGGTGATGATCGATGAATCGAGCCCGCCGGACAGATAGGCACCCACGGGCACGTCGGCACGCAGCTGCAGCCGCACGGAATCGACGAGGAGCTCGCGCAGTTCGCCGGCCCAGCGTTCATCCGACCAGCCCGGCGACGGTGCGGCGTCGAACGGCCAGTCCCAGTAACGCTGCGGCCTCCCGACACCTTGACCGGGCTCGACGACGAGCAGGTGCCCGGGGGGCAGCGTCTGCACGCCTTCCCACACGGTGCGGGGCGGAATCACGGCCCAGTAGGAGAAGGTCTCGGCCAGGCCGGCGGGATCCAACCGGCGCGTCATTTGCGGCAACGTAAACAGCGCCTTGACTTCCGATCCGAAGGCCAGCCGGCCATCGACAGTCGCGTAGTAAAGAGGCCGGATGCCGACACGGTCGCGCGCCAGGACCAGGCGCTGTCGACGGGCATCCCACAGTGCGAGCGCGAACTGTCCGTTCAGGTGACTGACGAAGTCGTCACCGTGCTCTTCGTAGAGGTGGACCAGCACCTCGGTGTCGGAGGCGGTGCGGAAGATGTGCCCAAGTTCGACGAGGCGCGCACGCAGCTCGACGTAGTTGAAGATCTCGCCGTTGAACGTGACCCGGACCTGGCCGTCCTCGTTGGCCATCGGCTGCGCGCCGCCAGCCAGATCGATGATCGAGAGCCTGGCGTGGGCCAGGCCGACAGGGCCTTCGTGCCACACGCCATGCCCATCGGGGCCGCGGTGGTGCAAGGCGGCGACCATCGCCTCGAGTTCATCCCGCTCAGGCGCCTTGGCCGGCGAGAGCGCCAACAGGCCCGCGATGCCGCACATGAAGTCTCGTTGTTCGAGCGTGCTCGAGCTACCGGCGCTTGGTGACGCGCCCGCTGTGGTCCGCGTGTAGCAGCAGCGCCTGCGGCTCCAGGTCGATGACGGCCGCACCCCACGACAGGCCCACGCCGTATCCCAGCAACATGATCTTGAGCGCGCGCTCCCGTGCCGCCGGCAGCCGCCGCGTCATGGCCACGGCCACCGACGGCCCACCGCAATTGCCGTTGTCTTCGAGCGTCATCGGTACCCGGTCCTCGGGCAGGCCGCACTTCTTCACCAGGTGCTTGATCATGAAGCGGTTTGACTGGTGGAAGACATAGGCGTCCACGTCGTTCACAGAACAACCGGCTTGCGCCAGTGCGTCCGCCACCAAAGGCGGCACACGCTTGATGGTGAAGTTGAACACGCCCGTGCCGTCCATCTCGAGCGACAAGTGGCGCAGATTGGCCGGGAAACGGTCGCGGAATGCGCCGCCACGCATGATCAGGCCGGCATGCCCGGCACCGTCGGTGTGCAAGCAGAAGTGAGCGCGGCCAGCCTCGTCGAACTCCAGCGCGGTGGCCGAACCCGAGTCGCCGAACAACAAGGTCGTGGCATGGTCTGCCGGGTCGACGAATCGGCTGGGTGTGTCGCCGTGCAGCATCAAGATCCGCCGGTGGCCACCACCGCGCAGCATGGTCGCTGCCAGGTACAGGCCATACGGATAACCGGAGCAACCCAGGCCGACATCAAAAGCAGCGCAGCTGTCGGGCAGGCCCAGCCACTGGTGAACCACGCAGCTCGTGGAGGGCAGGAAGTAGTCGGGGCTTTGGGTGACGAAGATCAGGCCACTGATCGACTCGCGCTCCCAACCCAGGCGCTGCAGCAGGAGTTCGGCCGCTTCGAAGCACAGATCGGCCGATGTGACCCCGTCATCGACGACCCGGCGCTGGCGTATGCCGGCCATGGCCACGACCTTGCGCACTTCTTCGGCATCGAATCCCAGCGCGGGGTCCAGGTTGTCGGCCACGCGCAGTGGCAGGCAAGTGCTGACGCCGGCGACCCTGAAGCCCTCGAGCGTCGACCGGCTCATGCCTGCAACTGGGTCATGCCATCACGCCCAGCACGCCTCCCCGCTCGAGGACACGCAGGATATCCCCGACGGACTTCAAGGCATAGATCTCGCTCTCCTCGAGATGGATGCCGAACTTTTCGTCGAGCTCGGCCAGCAGCATCAACGTGCCCATCGAGTCCCAGCCGGCAATGCTGCTGCTTTGCGTCTCGGCTGTCATGCTGCCTTCACGCTCGCCGAATACTGTCGCGATCAGGTCCAGGGCGTCTTGCAAGTGAATCATCGTTGTCAGGCTGGCGAATTGCCGTCACCTCGGTCAGCAAATCGCGCTTTGCGGGTTTGCACGTAGACTAATCCGTCCCGCCCCGTACGAGGGATTACTCGTCAGCCGAAGTCAGGGCATGCTTCACGCGAGGACGGACAGCGTCGGGGGGGGTTCGTACAAATTGTGTGCTGGTTCGCGTCCGGCTGATGGCGACAACGCCGCGATCGCGAGCCTGTGCGGCGTGGACTTGTATCGATGGCCCCCACATTGAGGAATTGATGTCATGGAAGTGCACTGCGCGACCCCCGCCACTACGGCGAACTCGGCAAAGCTGTTTGCCAACGCGCCTGCCGCTGCCGTCAGCTTGTTCGAGAAGAATGCGTTCCGCTTCGTGCACCGCCTGGCCGAAACGGGTCTGTTCGAGATCCCTCGTCTGGTGACCTGCGCAGAGAAGTTGCTGGCCGCCGGCCTCGGGTCCAGATTCGTTGTTCGCCAAGCGCAGGCGCACGTCGATTCCCGCTTTGATCAGTCGCCGCTTCGGGAGAAGATTGCCACCGCGTTCAACGGCCTGGAATCAAGCAACGCTTGGGTGAAGCTGAACAACGTCGCTGACGTCGACGCGGAGTACCGGGAACTTCTCCAGCAATGCATCGACGAGATCGAGTGCTTGAGTGGGCGCGACATTCGCAGCACCCTCACCTTGGCCCAGTTCACGGTCTTCTGCGCCTCGCCCGGGAGCGTGACCCCGTATCACATCGACCACGAGACGAACTTCTTGTGTCAGATTGCAGGCACCAAGTCGGCGTGCGTCTGGGATCCCGCAGATCGCAGTGTCCTCCACGAGGAGGAGATCGAGCGCTTCTATGCGGGCGAGATCAACGCTGCGAAGTACCGGCCCGAGGCGGCATCCAAAGGCCAGCTCTTTGACTTGACGCCGGGTGTTGGCGTCCACCACCCGCCGCTCGCCCCGCATCTGGTGAAGACAGGGGACGAGGTCGCTATCAGCGTCAGCATCAACCTGTGCCACGAGTCCATTGATCATCGCGCCCACACTTACCAGACGAACCACTTGCTGAGGAAGCTCGGAGTTACCCCGCGCACTCCCGGGCGATCAGGCACGCGCGACAGGCTCAAGTCCCTCCCCTTCGAGCTGCTCTCGAGACGGAGTCCGCTCTCAGCACACGATGTCGTGTTCTCCGGCCTCGATCGGCTGAGGCTGCCTTGGTATCGCCTTCAAGGCATTCGAGCCTGAGGCAGTCGCGTGCTGAGCGGCCACTTCTGCCCGAGCTCATCGACCATCAGCGACACCGGGCCCCGGACGGCAACTCTCAAGTGAACCTGGGCCGATACACCCAGATCTTGTCGTCACCTTCGCTGGCCGCCAGCGGCATGTAAACAATCGACCGCACCTTTTCGTCGTACTGGAACTTCTTCCAGGTGAGGCCATAGCCGAACTGAGGGTCTAGCGGTGCGAATGTCTGGCCCGCGGGCAGCGGCGCACGCGTCACTGGCCAGGTGCTGCCCGGATTGGCCGGAATCTCGATCTCGTACAGACCGGTGTTGTCGCTGGCGACGCCGGCCACGATGATGCGGTTGTTGTGCGAACACCAGCATGCAGCCGACCATGGCAGTGCCAGATTGAGCCGCTGGCTCAACACCACGCGCGAGCCCACCGCCGGCTGGGCAACGCTCACGTCCATCCATTCAATCTGCAGCTGGCCTCCCACCGGGTACATGCAAAGCACCAGGTTTCTCGACGGCACATAGAACATCGTTCCGCTGTCGTAGCCGTCGGCATCGTCGTAGCTGAAGCCCGTGCCCGCGCCGATGACCCAGGTCCGCGAGTTGCGATCGAACCAACGTGCCCGCCCGGGTATGCCGGTGCCGTTGGTCGCGATATAGACACGCCGTTGCGCGCCGACGAACGCCGTCAGCATCGGAGCGGACCAGGGGCCAATGTTTCCAGTGCTGTCCGTCACGCGGCGCCAGCGCCGCTGACTGCTGGCATCGGTCATGCTGTCGAGCGGGAGTTCGTGCGCAGCCACCACGCCGCCCCCGTTGCGGTAGTTCACCGCCGCCGCGAACACCTGCGTGAACGTCCCGTAGGTCGCCCCACCGTGCTCCGGGCCAATGATGTCGCCGCTGCCGTAGCTGTGGGGAGAACCGGGCTTGCCATCCAGCACGCTCTCCATGTAGGCCATGTTCAGCTTGCTGTTGGCATCGTCCACGCTGTTGCGATAGCGCGTGTTCGAGTCCGTGCCGGTACCGAACCAGGGGGTGGGGTCACAGACGCGCTTGAAGGCGATGGCGGTGCTGCCGTACTCCGCAATGGCCACCATGTTGTCGTTGGTCGCCGCGTGCCCTCCGCCGAAAAACACCGTGGCCCCGTAGGTTCCCCAATAGGGATTCTTGAAGGCGCCGCTGTACTCGTTGACCAGCTTCTTGGAATAGAAGGGCTCGTAGTACGGCGCCACGATGTCGCGGAACCGGTTGGACAAGCCGCCGTTGGCATTCGTCAGCACGGCGACCTCACCAGCCCTCGGCACCCAGGTGGGCAAAGACCCGGCGGGCGGAGCCGGTGTAGGCGCGGGAGTCGGTGAGGAGGTAGGCGCCGGTGTTGGCGCAGCCGTGGGCGCCGGTGTAGGCGCTGCCGTCGGTGACGGTGTAGGCGCAGCCGTCGGCGACGGTGCAGGCGCAGCCGTCGGTGACGGTGCAGGCGCAGCCGTCGGTGACGGTGTCGGTGCAGCCGTCGGCGACGGCGTCGGTGCAGCCGTCGGTGACGGCGTCGGTGCGGCAGTCGGCGTGGTAGTGCCGGATCCGACCGGCTCTGATGTGCGCCTGCGGCGGCGGCGCAGCGCCTCGGCGTCTCCGTCTTCGACGGTGACTACCCCATCTTCGCCACCACAGGCGGTCAACCCGCCACTGCCGGCGACAAGGGCGAACGCAAGAGAGACTCGACGGCGGGCTGCTTTCATGGCGACTCTGATTCCTTCGGGAAGGGCGCGGGCATCAAGCGCCCAAACCGTTATCGGCATTCTTGGGGCCGGAATGCAGGCCGCGTAACCCAGCGCCCGGTTGGCTCAGAGAAGTTTGCAGTTTGTGACGGTTGATCGGTCCGGCGTGGTGCCTGGACACAATCTGCTACACGGCCGGCGGTGCCACCCGCCACCGGCACCCATCGCTCAGATGCGTCGCAGGAGTTCCTGAACTCGAATCTGCGGTGTCAAGAGCGCCGTCTCCAGTATGGAGAAGAAGTCTTCGACAGTGCGCTGCATTGCCCGGGCATCGAACAGCGAGTCTCGGTAGCTGAAATCGAAGGATGTCCCCGCCTCGGAGCCGGAGACATCGATATCAAGCTCGGCAAGCATGCTCGGGCGCATCACGGGCATGAGCGATATCTTCAGGCCGGCCACATCAAGCGACGCCGCAGAACTGCCCTCGAGATACTGGCACCACACCGGGAACACGGTATTGCCCAGACGGGAGAGCGCGGTCTCGCGCAGCAGCACCTCCAGGGGCACGCGGCCGTGCGCAAGCATCTTGCGCGTGGACGCTTGCACTGCGATGCAGGCCTTGTCGAACCCGAGTGCGGGATCGAGACGCACACGCAGCGGCAGCAGGCTGCTCGCGTAGCCAACGAAACCCATCGCCTCCTCGCTCCAACGGTTCAAGGTTGGCACGCCGATGAGTTGGTCGAACTGACCCGTGGCTCGCGCGATCGTGGTGGCAAGCGCGGTCAACCAAAGCGAAAACGGCGTCACCCTCATCTGGCGCGCGACCGCACGCGCGTCTTGGCCCGCCGAGACGGACAGCTCGCGCGAGACAACCCGCAAACCCCAATCGCGATTGCCCTTTCGAGCCGCAGCGGTCGGAAGGCTGATCTTCGGTGGCGGGTTTTCAAGTTCACCGCGCCAGTAGTCCAGCGCCGAGGCAAATCCACCGGACTCATAGGTCGCAATCTCCCACGCGGCGACATCGTGACTCTGCAACGCCACGGCGGGGAGATCAGCCGCGCGGCCAGCCCGGCGTGCGCCGTAGAGTGCCCCAAGATCATGCAGGATCAGGCCGCACGACCAGCCATCGCACATGGCATGGTGCACACGCAGGCACAGAATGTGGTCATCCTCACCGAGCTTCACGAGGTCAGCGACCAACGTCGGCCCATCGATCACATTCACCGGCCTGCGATCGGGAGCCGCCAGAAGCGCCAGCGCCGCTTCCAATCGGCCCTCTGAGGCTGGGCCGTTCACCTCGGTCATCGGCAGCGGCACCGGCCGCGCGGGCATCACCACATGATGAAGGGTGCCATGCTCGTACGTCAGGCGCGACCTCAGCGTCGGGTGCCTCTGGGCAAGGTCGGTCACCGCTGCCTCGATCGCCCGCAGGTCAATCGCACCGTGCAGCCTCAATGAAATCACCATCTCGTTGAGATGCGCCTTCGGATAACGCACCGCGAACAGCCAAAGCGAGCGCTGCGCCCAAGAGGCCGGCACCTTGATCTCGGCAAGATCGGTCAAGTCGACAGAACTCCTACTGCTACGTCAGCACGGCGGCTTCCGCCGCGATCCCGGACTCTAGGTTCAGGCATCCACACACGCTGGCAGACCCGCTGACCGTGTCCACCTGAGAGAGGATGCCGGCAAGTCGCGCGGCCCCTTCTTGAACGGCCGTGCATGGGCGCGCTCGCCGACGACCCCTTCTTCTACTCTAGCCGCGAGATGCCCGCATGGGCCGCGGTCACATTCCGAACTCGCCGGCCGGGTCGAGTACGTTGCGAAATTCATGTATTTCTATCGGAGGGATGGACGCTCCAAACCGCTCGTTCATCAGCGTGACCAGCGCGCGGGCCCACAGGGCGTTCCAAGCCGAGCCCGCATGTCCGTCGGCGAGCGTCGCGTTGGCCGGATGGTCGCCGTCGCGGTTGTGCACCTCCAGGCCGCGCCCGAGCCTGACGACCCGGTAGTCGGGGCTGCCGTCAGGAGCTCGCCCTCCCCACAGGTCACCAAACCAGCGCCTGTCGTCGAAGAAGGCCACCTGGGCATCTTGCGCGGCCAGGCTCAGCAGTGCGTCGTCGAATCGCGCAAGAGCCAAGTCGATGTTTCGCTGCTGCTGAGCAGCCTGCCACCGATGGTGGTTGCGCGCCCAATGGGCGTTGTTGAAGATGCCTACCAGGACAAAACGCGTCTGTGGATGACGAGCGCGCACCAGTGCCACGGACTGCGCGATGGCCTGGGTGCACGCCGAGATGCGCTGAAGGGCGGGGGCTCCCACTGGGTCGCGCGCCAGCGAATCCAGGGTATCGGGGTCGCCCAGTTCATTGATACCGATCCGAACCACGACGATGCCCTTGCGCCATCGTGCCGGGTCGCGGTCCATCAGCGTCACCAGGTGGGGCGCCTGCCGGCGTGGGCCGTGCAGCAGATCGCCACACTCGGCGCCGGAAAGCGCCATGTTGTGCCGATAGTCGAGCTTCTTCGGGAATCGGCTGGGCACGCCCACCCAACGCCACATGTCGGCGACCCAGCTTCTGCTGGCCCCGAACACCTGCCATGGCCCCGGGTCGATGTACTGCGGCCTCAACCTGGCCAAGATCTCCAGCCACTGCAGCGTCGTCGCCCGGTGCCGCCCCCCGCGCGCCGAACCCCCCTTCGGGAATGCGAGGAGATCCTGGTAGGAGTGGCTGTCCGAGTCACCGAGCACGGCGAGTGGCACAGACTCCAGCCCCGTTGTCGGCTGCGCCGGCCCAGACGCCGCTATTGATGGCGCCGCAACTGAGGGCGCCGCGAGCGATGGCGCTGCGATCGACGTCACCGTCGCCGAGATCAATGCCGCCGCAGCGAGGCCATCGATGCGCGAGCGCCAGAGCGGCCGGGCGGAGCCGGGAAGCTCGGTAGTGTCGGTCGGTCGCATCTGGCTCCTTCGGGCCCAGGTCTGTTTCGGACTTCACTAAACGTGCGCGGCTGAACCTCAAGGCCACCGTAGGACGCAAGAGGGCAGCGTCGTGCAGGACTGCGCAGGCCAAGCATCAGCGGCGCCAAGTCGGCGCCCGGGATCGAGAGAATCGGAGGCATGAACCAGATTTTGCGTTGTTTCGAGACCATGAAGTTGTGCACGAGCGGCATGCCTATCGACCAAGTCCATTGGTGTCCAGTCATGACTCGCCGCAGAATCGGTTTTGAACGTCCGCGACCAAGCGGCACCCGACCCTGACGGCGGCCGCCCCGCGCCCGAAGGCCACGGGGCTGGCGCGTTCGCTCAACTGCAGTGTTGGGGCCGCAGGCGCGGCGTGGGGTTCTGCTCCACGGCCTGTTCCGACGGCTCGCACTGCAGGACCCGAATTCAGGAGGACTCCAGCGTGACCCACTCGTCCGACGACGCACCGTCTCCCGGCATCCGCCTTCGGCAACTGTTGCCGGATGCCGCGGCGCGTAGCCCGAACGCCATCGCGCTCGAGGGGCCGGAGGGGCGGACGACTTATGCGGAGCTGCTCGCCGCCGTCGGTGGGCTCTCCGCGTCGATTCAACGTGCGGGTGTTGGGCCCGGGGACCGCGTGGCGATTGCCGCCACGCGTGATCGCGCCAGTGTGATCGCGATTCTGGCGGCCGTGGACGCCGGAGTCGGCTATGTGCCCCTCGACTTGTCATATCCCGAAGACCGCCTGCGCATGATGCTGGCCGATGCGGCGCCGCGCCTGGTATTGGGCAGCGAGTCAGCGCTGCAAGCCCTGCGGGCCGTGGTCGGCGAGGTGCCAACGCTCAGTTCGCCGGCGGCATCGCAGGAGGCCCCCTTCGGCAGCGCCGCGGATCTCGTCTACGTCTTGTTCACTTCAGGCTCGACGGGCCGCCCCAAGGGCGTGGCGATGGGCCATGCCCCCTTGGCGCACCTGATGGGCTGGCACCAGCGCCACCCCAGGCTCGGGCAGGCGGCTCGCACATTGCAGTTCGCGCCGCTGTCCTTCGATGTGCACTTCCAGGAGATCTTCTCGACGCTGGCCTGTGCCGGCACCTTGGTGCTGCTGTCGGACGCCGAACGGCGCGACCCTGCACGCCTGAGCGCCGTTCTGCACGAGCGCGCGGTCGAGCGTATCTTCATGCCGTATGTGGCCCTCCAAATGTTGGCCGAAGCAGCGCGCGAACGCGTGCCCACTGCGCTGCGCGACGTGATCAGCGCCGGCGAGCAGTTGCAGGTGACGCCGGCGATCCGCGCGCTTTTCCGCAACCTCACCGATGGCGAACTGCACAACCACTACGGGCCCACCGAGACGCATGTCGTCACCATCTTTGAGCTGCGTGGCGAGCCCGCAGCGTGGCCGGACATCCCAGCCATCGGCAGGCCCTTGCCGCACGTGCGCGTGGCATTGCGCGATGACGAAGGCACGGTCCTCGTCGGCGGCGCAGAGGGCGAACTGCTGCTGGGCGGCGATACGCTCGCGCACGGCTACCTTGGCCGGTTGGACCTGACTGCCGAGCGATTCGTCGACAGCCCGCCAGGGCTGGCCGGCCGCTGGTACCGCACCGGCGACCTCGTGCGGCGCGATGGTGACGGCTCGCTCACCTACCTCGGCCGCATCGACCAGCAACTCAAAGTCGACGGCTTCCGTGTCGAGCCCGGCGAGATCGAACTTGCGCTGATGGCCGATGAACTCGTCCGCGACGCCGCCGTGGCCGCGCCCAACGTTCCCGGCCTCGGCCAGCAGCTCGTGGCGTACGTGGTGTTGCGCGAGAACGAGGTGGCGCCAGCGGCCGAGGTGTTCCAACGGTTGCGCGCGCAACTTGCCAGCAGGCTGCCCGCCTACATGGTGCCGGTGCGCTTCATGCAGCTGGACCGGCTGCCCACCACACCCAGCGGCAAGATCGATCGCCGCAATCTGCCGATGCCCGAGAGTGCGGCGCTGCCCAAGGCCACCAGCCCGGCGGCGCTGCTGCGCGCCATCTGGCAGGACCTTCTGGGCCGAGACGATATCGATGCGCGACAGAACCTGTTCGACATCGGTGCTCGCTCGCTGCTGGTGCTGCGCTTTGTGGCCCGCGCCCGCGAGGCGGGGTTGGCCGGCATCTCGGTGACCGCCGTCTACTCCAGCCCCACATTGGACGGCCTCGCTGAGTTGGCGACCGGCGCGGCTCCGGGCGAGCGCAAGGCGCGGCGCATGCCGCGCATGCCGCGCGGGTCGCCTGGCGACCTGGCCCAAGGCGGCATCGCCATCGTCGGCATGGCGGCCAGAACGGCCGGCGCACCCGATGTCGAAGCCCTTTGGCAGAGCCTACTGGCCGGCACCGAAGGCATCCGCCACTTCGCGGCCCATGAGCTGGACGCCTCGGTGCCCGCGGACCTGAAGAGCCGCCCCAACTTCGTGGCCGCGCGTGGTGTGCTCGAGGGGGCCGGCCGCTTCGACGCGGCCTTCTTCGGCATTTCGCCGCGTGAAGCGGTGCTGCTCGATCCACAGCAGCGCCTGATGCTGGAGCTGGCCTGGAACGCGCTGGAGCATGCCGGCATCGACCCCGGCCGTGGCGCAGCGCGCATCGGCGTCTATGCGGGCACAGCCAACAACAGCTATGCGCCGGCGCTGCGCGCCGAGCAGCCCGAGCTAGTGCGCCAATCCGGCGAGTTCGCGGCCATGCTGGCCAGCGAAAAAGATTATGTGGCCACGCGCGTGGCCAACCGGCTCGACCTGCGCGGCCCGGCGTTGAGCATCCACACGGCCTGCTCCACGGGCCTCGTGGCCGTGGCCCAGGCCTGGCACGCACTGGCCAGTGGCCAGTGCGACGTGGCGCTCGCGGGCGGGGCCACGGTCATCGTGCCGCAGGAGGGTGGCTACCTGCACGTGGAAGGTGGCATGGAGTCGGCCGATGGCCACTGCCGTCCCTTCGATGCCAAGGCCAGCGGCACCGTCTTCGGCAGCGCCGGCGCGGTGGTGGTGCTCAAGCGCCTGCAGGATGCGCTGGCCGATGGCGACACCGTCCACGCGGTCATTCGCGGGGTCGGCCTCAACAACGACGGCGCCGAAAAGGCCAGCTTCACCGCCCCCAGCGTGCGTGGGCAGGCCGAGGCCATCCGCGAGGCGCTGGACCACGCCGGCGTCAGCGCACGCAGCATCGGCTATGTGGAGGCGCACGGCACCGGCACGGCGTTGGGCGATCCCATCGAGATCGCCGCCCTCACGCAAGCCTGGCGCCAAGATACGGCCGACCGTCAGTTCAGCACCATCGGCTCCATCAAGGGCAACTTCGGCCATACCATCGCCGCTGCCGGCGTGCTGGGGTTGATCAAAGCCACGCTCGCCCTTCAACGCGAGACGATTCCCGGCACGCTGCACTTCCAGCAGGCCAATCCGCACATCGACTTCGCCGCGTCGCCGTTCCGCGTGTCGGCACAGAACCTGGCGTGGCCACGCGCGCACGAAGCGCGCCGCGCCGCGGTGAGCAGCTTTGGCGTGGGCGGCACCAACGCCCACCTGGTGGTCGAAGAGGCCCCGGTGCCGGCGGCACGACCGCACGCCGACGACGCCACCGCACGCCGCTGGGTGCTGCCTCTGTCGGCGCGCACGCCCGAGGCCCTGCGCGCCCGTGCCGAGGCGCTGGCGCTGCACCTGGAATCGCACCCTGAGTTGGCGCTTGAATCCGTCGCGGCCACGCTGATGCGGGGCCGTAAACCCATGGCCATCCGCACGGCGGTGGTCGCCGCGACCGTGGCGCACGCCGTCACGGCACTGCGCCAGCCGCGTGCCGGCATTGCGGCGATGCCCAAGCCTCGGCTCGTGTTCGTATTTCCCGGCCAGGGTTCGCAGCATCCTGGCATGGCGCGGCGCCTGTACGAAGAGGCCCCCGCGTTCCGCGAAGCGCTCGACCGCTGCCTGGCGCTCGCGTCAGCCCATCTGCCCGGCGCCGACCTGCGACTTTGGTTGCTCGAGTCCGAGCCTGGCGACGAAGCCGCCGCCGCGGCGCTGGCCAACACCTTGCACGCCCAACCGGCGCTGTTCAGCATGTCGTGGGCCCTCGCGGCTTGGCTCGAGAGCCTCGACATCCTCCCTGACGCGATGATCGGCCACAGCATCGGCGAGTACGCGGCCGCCTGTCGGGCCGGCATCTTCAGCGTCGAGGACGCGATGGCCGCGGTGGTCGCCCGTGCGCGTGCGATGGCCGCCCAGCCCACTGGGGCCATGCTCGCCGCACGCTGCAGCGCGGCTGCACTGGCGCCGCATCTTGCACCCGGCGTCGAGATCGCAGGCATCAATGCGCCCGAACTCACCGTCGTCGCGGGCAGCCATGCGGCCATCGATGCGCTGGCCGCCCGGCTCGAAGCAGCCACCGTGCAGGTGACCCGGCTGAAGGTGTCGCACGCCTTTCACAGCGCCAGCATGGACGGTGCGCTGGCCGCTGTCGCGGCAGGCCTGGCGCCGCTGCGCCTGGCCGCACCCACGGTGCCGGTCTACTCCTGCGTCAGCGGTCGGCCTCTCGAAGCCGCGGAAGCGACGGATCCGCACTACTGGGCGCGACAGGTGCGCGCCCCGGTGCAGTTCCACGCCGCCGTGTCCTCGGAGATGGCGACTGGCGCGCAAACGGTCTTTGTCGAAGTCGGCCCGGGTCAGGCGTTGGCGGCCCTCGTGCGCCAGCATCGCGATGCAGCCGGCTCCGCGCCTCGCGTCGTGCCGCTGCTCGGTGGCGCGCAGCAACCGGGTGACGCCGCCGCGCACGCGCTTGGCGCCGTTGGCGCTTTGTGGTGCAACGGGGTCGATGTGGGGTGGCCGGTGGCCACCTCGTCCCGCCGTTGCACGCTGCCCGGCTATCCGTTCGGCGGCGACGTTCACTGGTTCACCCGCCGCGCGGTCGTCGCGGCCGCCGAGACGCCCCCGAGCGCGGCGCTACCGCTCGGCGACACCGCCCAACCTTCTTTGCCCATGCCCATGCCCACGCCCATGCCCATGACCATGCCCGCACCCACCATGAGCCGACTGCCACGTATCGAACAGGAACTCAAGCAGATCCTGGCCGACGTCTCTGGTGTTCCCGCCGAGGAGTTGGCCGCGCAGGCCAGCTTCGTCGACCAGGGGCTGGACTCCCTGTCCTTGACCCAAGCCACTCTCGAACTCGAGCGGGTTTTCGGTGTCAAGGTGCGCTTGCGGCGTTTGCTCGAAGACCTCGCCACCATCGAGCGTCTGGTCACCCACCTGGACGCCGAGATGCCGGCCGAGCGCATGGCACCGCCAACCCAGCCTGCAGCGCCTGTCGGCATCGCCACGGCCATGCAGGCGCCCGCCTCGGCAGCCGCGATGCCGCAGTGGGGCCCGGCATTCACCGGCGCGCTTGCGCCCGTGGCCGGCAACGCCGTGGTGCAGCTCGTCCAGCAGCAGATGCAGCTGATGGCGCAGCAGCTTGCCCTTTTGTCAGGCCAGGGCGTCGCCTTGCCGGCATTGGCATCGGCACCGACTGCGGCGGCTGCCGCTGCTCCTACCGCCACTGCCGCCACGGCACCGAGTTCAACCTCCCCCGCTGCGGTGACCCCGGCCGCCGATGCAGCCGGCGAACCTGCCCAACCCAGCAAGACCGCGCTGATCGAGAAGCCCTTCGGTGCGGCGGCCCGCATCACGCTGGAGCGCCGCAACGACTTCACGCCGGCGCAGCAGCAGTGGTTGACGGCGTTCGTGGCGCGCTACAACGCACGCACGGGCCTGTCCAAGCAGTTCAGCCAGCAGCACCGCAAAGCGATGGCCGATCCGCGCGTCGTCACCGGCTTCAACCCGATGTGGAAAGACCTCGTCTATCCGATCGTGGTCAACCGCTCCAAGGGGGCGCGGCTGTGGGACCTCGATGGCAACGAGTACATCGACTTGCTGTCCTGCTTCGGCGCCAACCTGCTGGGCTACCAGCCCGAGATGCTGGTCAAGGCCATGGTTGATCAGCTGCACGCCGGCATCGAAGTCGGGCCGCAGCATCCGTTGGCGGCCGAGGTGGCTGACCTCATCTGCGAATTCACCGGCATGGAGCGCGTGGCGTTCTGCAACACCGGCTCCGAAGCGGTGATGGGTGCCATGCGCATTGCGCGCACGGTCACCGGGCGCAAGACCATCGCCATCTTCACCAACTCGTACCACGGCATCTTCGACGAGGTCATCGTGCGCGGCACGCGCCAGCTGCGCTCCTTGTCGGCAGCGCCTGGCATCCTGGCCAACGCGGTGGAGAACGTGCTGGTCCTTGACTGGGCCAGCGAGGCCTCGCTGCAGGTGCTGCGCGAGCGCGGGCACGAGCTGGCGGCGATCATGACCGAGCCGATCCAGAACAAGTACCCCACCGTGCAGCCGCGCGAGTTCGTGCACGCCTTGCGCCGCATTGCCGACGAGGCCGGCTGCGCGCTCATCTTCGATGAGGTGGTCACGGGTTTCAGGGTCGCCCCCGGTGGCGCGCAGGAGTTCTACGGCGTGCGTGCCGACATCGCCACCTTTGGCAAGGTCATCGGCGGTGGGCTGCCGTTCGCGGCCATCGGCGGCAGCGCCAAGTGGCTGGATGCGCTGGATGGCGGCCACTGGCAGTACGGTGACGACTCGTACCCCGAGGCCGGCGTCACGTACTTTGCCGGCACCTTCGTGCGCCACCCGCTGGCGCTGGCTGCGGCACACGCCTCGCTGCTGCATCTCAAGCGCAGCGGGCGGGCGCTGTACGAGACGCTGAACCGTCGCACGCAGACGTTGGTCGAGCGCCTGAACGCCGCCTTCGCCGTGCGCAGCGCGCCGGTCAAGGCCGTTCACTGCACATCGCTGTGGCGCCTGTCGTGGGACGAGGACCAGAAGTTCGTCAGCCTCTTCTACTACCTCGTGCGCCTGCACGGACTGCACGTGTACGAGCAGTTCGGCCACTTCGTCACCGAAGGCATGACCGATGCGCACACCGACCGCATCTTCCAGGTCTTCACCAACGCGATGGACGAGCTGATGGCCCTGGGCCTGATCACGCCCAAGGACGGCAGCCCGGCCCCGCAAGGCGGCCCGGACGGCAGCGGCTCGAAGACCACGCGCACCGAAGCGCAGCTCTCGCCCGGCCAGACCGAGCGCTGGCTGGCCGGCGGCTTCGACCCGCACGCGCGGCGAGCGCTGAACGAATCGTTCTGCGTCAGCCTGCAGGGCGGCGTCGACCGCAGCGCGCTGAAGACGGCGCTGCAGGACGTGCTGACGCG
>JANNRI010000235.1:0-27097 GCA_031401195.1 Burkholderiales bacterium | reverse complement strand
CCTGAGCGTGCGGGCCTCGTCCGAATCACCGTCGGTGTCGGCCATGTAGGTCGAGCCCTCCTCTTCGACCAACACCCCCCGTCGGGTGAGCAGCTTCATCAATCGGGTGATGATCTTGTGCAACACCGTCTGCAGCGCCTCGTCCGTCGGCGCAGGTGCTTCGACGAATTCCGGCGCGCCGTCAGTGCCGCGCCGGTACACCCCGTCCAGCACCAGGCAGTGAAGGTGGACGTTCAAATTGGCCGCGGACCCAAAGCGCTGGATCAGCGTGACCGCGCCGCTGTCGGCCTCGTCTGCCTTGAGACCGGCCTGACCGAGCAGGTGGCGCGTGATGACACGGTGCACGACCTGCAACACGGGCGTCACCAGCAAGGGCCGCGCGGCCAGCAGCAGGCGCAGCGGGATCGGCAGAGAAAGCACCCACTGCCGCACCGGCACATGGGGGATGACGTGGTCGACCAGATGCGCCGCAGTCAGCGCCATGCGGCGGGCCCCGCACGAGGGGCAAAAGCCGCGCCGCTTGCAAGAGAAGGCGACCAGCTTGTCGTGGCCGCAGTCGCCACAACGAAGGCGCAGGAAGCCGTGGGCCAGGATGCCGCATTCGAGGAAAGCATCGAACTCGTCCTTGACGAATTGCGGCAAGTCGGCGCCGGCCTCGGCCTCAGCCTGCTCGAAGAAGGTCGCGGCGTGCTGCTGCACCAGGCGGTACACCGTGGTTTGTTCCGGGCGATGGCGCTCGTAGTGGACCGGGGCGCCATCCGGCGCCCTTTGCCCCGCACAGGGCTGCCGGCCGATGGCTTGCACGATGGGCTCCCGAGGTGGTGAGCCCGCACGGTCTCAAGCTGCGCGGTGGCACGGAAAAGGCAGTTTGAACGCCTTATCCTCCGGCGCTGCGCTTCGGTGCCGGCGCAGCGCTGATCTGCACCGTTCGGCCTGCGCTCGCGCAGGCGCGGTTTCCGGATCGGCCGATCATGCTGCTCGTGCCCTTCGCCCCCGGCGGCATCGCCGACCTCACCGCGCGCGCGGTGGCCGAGCATATGGGCAAGGCGCTCGGCCAGCCGGTCGTGGTGGAAAACAAGCCGAGCGCCGGCAGCATCGTCGCCAGCCAGGCCGTGGCCACGGCGCGGCCCGACGGCCACACGCTGCTCTTGATGAGCAACGCCAACGCGGTTAGCGTGGGCCTGTTCATGAAGCTGCCCTACGACACGCTGCGCGACTTCGCGCCCATCAGCACGCTGGGCTTCTTCGACATCGGCCTGTTCGCTTCCGCTTCGGCGAACGCACGCTTCGCCACGCTGCGCGATGCACTCGCCTTCGCGCGCGCCAACCCCGGCAAGTTGAACGTGGGCACCATCGCGCCGGGCAGCACGCAGCACCTGAGCGCCAAGCTGTTAGAGACGGTGGCCGGCGTGGAGATGCTGGTGGTGCCGTACAGGGGCTCGCCCGCGGTGCTGACGGCGCTGCGCGCGGGCGAAATCGATCTCGCCTTCGAGGTGGTGGGGCCCATAGTGCCGCAGGTGGCGGCTGGTGCGGTGAAGGCGCTGGCAGTTTCATCCGACAAGCGCAACCCCGCGCTGCCTGACGTACCCACGGTGATGCAGGCGGGGCGAGCCGGAGTGAACGAGGTGGCGCGGTTGAAGCTGCGCCTCGCCCCGACGGCGGCTGGCAGCCCCCGCGTCAAACGCCGCCGGCGCTGCCTCCGGCAACCTGGCCCCGCCGGGACAGCCATGTATACCCCACCGCCGCGACGAGCCCGAAAATCACGTGCAGGATGAAGGTGCCCCAGCCCCGCAACTCGACGAACCAGGGCGCCCAGGCGGTCAGGATGTGGAAGTTGACGAAGTAGATGCAGGCGCCGAAGGCTCCGCCTACCGCCTCCGCGACACCGAGCCTGCCGAAGCGATGGATCGCGGCAAGGATCCAGGCCACGACCAAGCCCGAAAAAATCCCCAGCGCATAGTGGATGGCCAGCGCCACCGCCACGACGGTGAGACTGAACTGCGAAGCCGAGGCACTCAGCGTGGCCTCGCTGCCCATCGCCAATGCAGCAGTGAGTTGGGTGACGCGCCACGGGCCAACGTCGCCTATCGATGCGGCCCAGGACAGTTCGAGAACCATCATCACGGCGCCAGCGGCGAACCCGGCCACGCCGGCTGCAAACCAATCGACTTCGCGGCCTGGGCCACGGTGCAGATGCTGTTGAAGATCCAAAGCAACCTCCGCGTTGAGGGGGAAATCGGGCCAGTGGGTGCAACGCACGAGCCGACCCGCATCAATGGCTACTCGTAAGCGCCAGAGATGCGGGCTGGGCGGGGCGATGCCGATATCGAGGCCCAGCTGCGTCTCGCCACGAGATTCAACAGTGACTGCTGGGGCTTGTACACCGATCGGGCGGGGCTGGCATGCGTGTTTGCCTACCCCGGCACAGCAGCCCGCGCGGCTGGACGCCAGTCAAGGTTGGGCACAGAATGCGACGCACTTTGGACAGCAGCACAGAAGTCCACTCGCTCATCTCTCGAAGCAAACGAGGAGATCCCGTATGAGTGTCGTGATCGCACTGGTGCTATTGGTCTTTGGCTCCGTGCTCTTTCACTTCGTGAGCCCGTGGTACTTCACGCCGATCGCTTCCAACTGGGGAGCCATCGACACGACCATCAGCATCACCTTCTGGGTCACGGGCTTCGTCTTCATCGCGGTCAATCTGTTCATGGCCTACGCCGTGTACCGCTACCGCTACCGGGCTGGCAATCGCGCTGATTACCAGCCCGAGAACAAAAAGCTCGAGTGGTGGCTCTTTGGTCTGACGACGGTGGGCGTGGCCGCCATGCTGGCACCGGGCCTGTCGGTCTGGGCGCAGTTTGTTGACGTGCCCAAGGATGCGTCGCAGGTCGAAGCAGTCGGCCAACAATGGCATTGGATGTATCGCTTTCCCGGCAAGGACGCCAAGCTCGGTACCGTCAACGCGCGATTCGTCAGCGCCAGCAACCCGTTTGGCATCGATCCGAATGATTCGAGAGGGCAAGACGACATCCTCATCGCCAACCCCGAGGTTCATCTTCCCATCGGCAAGCCGGTCAACATGTTGCTGCGCTCGATGGACGTGCTGCACAACTTTTCGGTGGCCCAGATTCGCGTCAAGATGGACCTCGTGCCGGGCTTGGTCACGAGTGCCTGGTTCACGCCCACCCGCACCGGCACCTTCGACCTGCTGTGCGAGGAGTTGTGCGGCATCGGCCACTTCGTCATGCGGGGCCGCATCGTGGTGGACGAGGAGGCTGCGTTTCAGAGCTGGCTGAACCTGCAGCCGACGTTTGCTCAATGGCAGGCAAGGCCCAAAGGAGATGCCGCCGCAGGCCAGCCTCTGTACGCCACCTGTGCGGCCTGCCACGGTGCGCAGGGTGAAGGCACGTTGGCACTGAATGCGCCCAAGCTGGCCGGGCAAGGGGCGTGGTACCTCAAGCGCCAGTTGGCGCAGTACAAGAACGGAGCCCGCGGCACACACAGCAAGGACACCTTTGGCAAGGTCATGGCACCCATGGCGGCGTTGTTGACTGACGATGCTGCGATAGGGAATGTCGTTGCCTACATCGGCACGCTGCCGGACAACCCGACGCCAGCCACGGTGAAGGGCGATGCAAAGAGGGGCGAGCACCAGTTTGTGACCTGCGGAGCTTGCCACGGCGCCGCTGGCCAGGGCATCGAAGCGACGAACGCGCCCCGACTGAAGGGCATGAGTGACTGGTACATGGTGACCCAGCTGAAGAACTTTCGCGACGGTGTACGCGGCGCGCATGCGCAGGACATGTATGGCGCCCAGATGGCGCTGATGGCCGCCATGCTCAGGGACGATCAGGCCATCAATGACCTTGTTGTCTACATCAATACCAAGTGACGCCCATGGTGCCCGCTTCCCTGTGCGGGACGGTGCTGGCATTCGGCGCTCCATCGACGCTCCGGTGACTCAAGACCTTGGAGATCCGGTGCTTGTGAACTTCTGGGAAAAGGGAAACGTCCATGGCTGAAACAGTTGCGCATGACGCGTCGGACTACGCGCCGCCCGCCGAAGTCGGCGAGATGGAGCTGTACCACCCGAAGACCTTCATCGGCAAGTACATCTGGAGCCAGGACGCCAAGGTCATCGCCATCCAGTACGCCGTGACCGCCATCGGTATCGGCATGGTGGCGTTGATGCTGTCGTGGCTGATGCGGTTGCAACTCGGTTTCCCCAATCAGTTTTCCTTCATCAACCCGAGCAACTACCTGCAGATGGTCAGCATGCACGGGATGATCATGGTCGTGTACCTGCTCACCGCGCTCTTCCTCGGTGGCTTCGGCAACTACCTGATCCCCTTGATGGTGGGCGCGCGCGACATGGTGTTCCCGTACGTCAACATGCTCAGCTACTGGATCTACCTGCTGGCCGTGGTGCTGCTGGTGCTGAGCTTCTTCGTCCCCGGCGGGCCCACGGGCGCGGGCTGGACGCTGTACCCGCCGCAGTCGATCCTCGACGGCACGCCCGGGGCGACCTGGGGCATCATCCTGATGCTCGTCTCGCTCGCCTTCTTCATCATCGGCTTCACGATGGGCGGCCTGAACTACGTCGTGACGGTGCTGCAGGCCCGCACCCGCGGCATGACCATGATGCGTCTGCCGCTGACCGTCTGGGGCATCTTCATGGCCACGGTGCTGGCGTTGCTGGCCTTCCCGGCGCTCTTTGTCAGCGCCATCATGATGCTGCTCGACTTGTTGCTGGGCACCAGCTTCTTCATGCCGGCCATGATCTCCAAGGGCCAGCTATTGGGCCACGCCGGCGGCAGCCCGGTGCTGTTCCAGCACCTGTTCTGGTTCTTTGGGCACCCCGAGGTCTACATCGTCGCGCTACCAGCGTTCGGCATCGTCTCGGACCTGATCGCCATCCATGCGCGGAAGAACATCTTCGGCTATCGCATGATGGTCTGGGCCATCGTGGCCATCGGCGGCTTGAGCTTCATCGTCTGGGCGCACCACATGTACGTCAGCGGAATGAATCCGTACTTCGGTTTCTTCTTCGCCACAACGACCCTGATCATCGCCATCCCGACCGCGATCAAGGTCTACAACTGGGTCCTCACCCTGTGGCGCGGCAACATCCACCTGAACGTGCCGATGCTGTTCGCGATCGGCTTCGTCTTCACCTTCGTCAACGGTGGCTTGACCGGACTGTTCCTGGGCAATGTGGTGGTGGACCTGCCGCTGTCGGACACCATGTTCGTCGTCGCGCACTTCCACATGGTGATGGCGATCGCGCCGATCATGGTCGTCTTCGGTGCCATCTACCACTGGTACCCCAAGGTCACGGGGCGCATGTTCAATGACAGGCTGGGCAAGATCCACTTCTGGATCACCTTCGTCGGCAGCTATGCCATCTACTACCCGATGCACTACCTGGGCTTCATGGGCGTGCCACGCCGCTACTACGCCATCACGGGCACCAACTTCATCCCCGAGTCTGCGCACTCCCTGAACGCGGCCATCACGATCGCGGCCTTGGTTGTGGGCGCGGCACAGTTCGTGTTTTTCTACAACCTCGTCCGCAGCTACTTCAAGGGCGAGCCAGCGGGCGACAACCCCTGGAATGCCACCTCGCTGGAGTGGCGGACCGAGCACACGCCGCCCACGCACGGCAACTTCGGCAAAGAGCTGCCGGTGGTCTATCGCTGGGCCTACGACTTCAGCGTGCCGGGCGTTCGACACGACTTCATTCCGCAGGACGTGCCGCCGGCGGACGTTGCCGCCGGCGCCTGGGTCAAGCCCCAAGCGGGTTGAGGAGCGCGGTGTGACGATTACCCTGGCATTCCTCGCGCTGCTGATGGGCGCCGTGGCCTGGTGGCTGGTCAAGCAGAGCGTCAACGTCCAGCCCTGGGCAGCGGGCGGGGCGGGGCGGGATGTGCACGGCTCGCTGCTGGCGCAGCCGCCGGCAAAAACCGCCCTGTGGGTGTTCCTGGCCGTCGCAACATCGCTGTTTGCCCTTTTTGTCAGCGCCTATGCGATGCGCATCAACTACCTTGACTGGAGCCCGCTGCCCCAGCCCAAACTGCTGACCTTCAATACCGCCGTGCTGGTGCTGGCCAGCATCGCCATGCAATTTGCGGTGTTCGCGGCGCGGCGCGGCGACGTACCCGGGGTGAAATCGGGCCTGATCGTCGCCGGCCTGCTCACGCTCGGTTTCGTGGCCGGGCAGCTGGTGGTCTGGAAGCAGCTCCATGGTGCCGGCTACTTCATCGCCGACAGCGCGGCCACCGGATTCTTCTACATGCTGACCGCGGTGCACGGTCTTCACGTCGTGGGTGGCCTCGTGGCCTGGAGCCGAACGTCGGCACGCGCCTGGCAAGGGGTTAAGGCCAACAGGCTCAAGCTCGCGGTCGAGTTGTGCGCGACCTACTGGCACTTCCTGCTCGTTGTCTGGCTCGTGCTGTTCGCGGTGCTGGCGTCCAACTTCCTGGGCCTGTCAATCTGCTCGACAAGCGTGCCGCTGTAACGGGCCATCTATCGCATCATCGACAACGGGGACTGAAAGCCATGGCCTCACATGACACAGGCGGTTCGGCGATTCCCCTGCCGCAGGCCCAGGGTCTGCGCGGCATCGCGGCCGATTTTTCATCGGACCAGCGCGCGTTCAAGGGCGTGCCCTGGGGCAAGCCGATGATGTGGATCTTTCTGCTCAGCGACACCTTCATCTTCGGCACCTTCCTGATCTCCTACATGTGGGTGCGCATGTCCACCACCGCGCCGTGGCCGAACCCGAGCGAGGTGTTCTCACTGATGATGTTCGGCAAGAACGTGCCGCTGCTGCTGATCGCGATCATGACCTTCGTCCTCATCAGCAGCAGCGGCACGATGGCGCTGGCGGTGAACTTCGGCTATCGGCGCGATCGCCGCACAACCTTCATCCTGCTGCTGATCACGGCAGCGCTGGGCGCAACCTTTGTCGGCATGCAGGTGTTCGAGTGGAGCAAGCTGATCCACGAGGGTGTGCGGCCCTGGGCCAACCCGTGGGGGGCGTCGCAGTTCGGTTCGGCGTTTTTCATGATCACCGGCTTCCACGGCACCCACGTGACGATCGGCGTGATCTTCCTGGTCATCGTGGCGGTAAAGGTCTGGCGAGGTGACCTGGACGCGGAGCGGCCGGGCTTCCTGACCGGCCGCCGCGGCAACTACGAGATCGTCGAAATCATGGGCCTGTACTGGCACTTCGTCGATCTTGTCTGGGTCTTCATCTTTGCATTCTTCTATCTCTGGTAACGCGGTCTTGGCGACAGCGCGGGAGCAGCAAATGGCACATACAGGCGAACATCACGCATCCACAGCCGCGCCGTCAGGGGCAGTAGGCCAACAGCATCCTCTGGGCATCTACTTCAAGATCTGGGGCCTGCTATTTGTGCTCAGCATCGCTTCTTATCTGGTCGACTACTTCCACGTCCAGGGGATGCTCAGGTGGAGCCTCATCGTCGTGTTCATGCTCTTGAAGGCGGGGCTGATCGTCTCAGTCTTCATGCACATGATGTGGGAGCGGCTGGCCCTCGTATATGTCATCGTGGTGCCGCCGCTGCTGCTGCTGGTGCTGATGGGCATCGGCGCGCTTGAGGCAGACTACACCTTCCTCACGCGGGGCACATTCTTCGGCACGAGCGCCCAGACGCCCGCAAAGCCCTAGCCTGCTGCCCCCGGGACTCACACGCGCGACGCGGGACGCTCAGGCCGTTCCGGCGTGTGGTGGCCGATCCCCAGCCGCTGTTGAAGGGTCACGAGCCAGTGTTGGACGGCAGCACCGGTCCCCGCGAGTTCAATCTGCGGGTGCGCCTTGAGGACCTTGTCCAGAGTCGCCTCCTGCTGCGGCTCGAGGTCAACGAAGAAGATGTGCTTGCCATCTTTCAGCGCTCGTTCGAAACGAGCGAAGTTGTGATTGGGCTTCTGGATGCCCATGAACCCGCCCTCCCAGGTGCAGAACCCCAGCAGTATCACGGCAAGGAAGATGAATGGCATCCAGCCAGCGGCAGTCTGCGTCCAGCCCGCCAGGTAGGCGATCGAGAGGACCAGGGCCACTGCGACCATGCCGACGATCGCTCCGCGCGTCGTCGAGTGCACCACGTCGGTTCTCAGGAACGACTGCACGGCATGCAGATGCGAATGCTTGGCCACTTCGTCGTCGTTCGAACTGAGTACGTGAATCTGCGGCGTGGAGATGCCTGCCGCCTCCAACTGCTCTTCGAAGACCTCCAGATCGTCGAGGCTGTCGCTGATAAAGTAGTGACGAAGCATCTTCATGGTTGACTCCTGCGGTGCATTGCGTTCGTCGATCGGCCCGTGCTGGATGCGTTTCAGCGAGTCAGTGGACAAGCGCGAGAAGAAGGGCCTGCAACTCGCCCCGGTACGACATCAAGAGACGGTCCAGCAGCAGCAGCGCGAACAGCGCTGCCAGGTACTGGATGGAGAACCTGAACATCTTGCGCGCCAGTGCGTCGCTGTACTTGGCGTGCAGTTGCCACGCGTACGCGACAAAGCGCAGATTCAGCGCCAGCGCTCCGATCAGGTAGGGCAGCCCGCTCATTCCGCTGGCATAGGGCAGCAGGCAAACCGCGGCCAGGGCAATGGTGTAGCCAAGAATGTGGCGGCGCGTGTAGGCGCTGCCATGGGTGACCGGCAGCATCGGGATGTTGGCGCTGGCGTATTCCTTCTCGCGGTAGAGCGCCAGCGACCAGAAATGCGGCGGGGTCCAGATGAACACGATCAGGAACAGCAGCATCGCGTCCAGCGTCACTTCCCCCGTGATCGCGGTCCACCCGAGTACTGGGGGGGCGGCTCCGGCGGCACCGCCGATCACGATGTTCTGGGGTGTCAGCGGCTTTAGGAAGACGGTGTAGATCACCGAGTAACCGACGAGCGCCAGCAAGGTCAGAACAGCCGTCAGCGTGTTGACTCCGAACACCAGAGTCAGCGCTGCAACCACGGCCAGTGTGGCGCCGAACAGAGACGCCTGCCGTGCAGACAGCAGATGGGAGGGCAAGGGCCGCGCGCGTGTGCGCGCCATGATGGCGTCGGCTCGCCTGTCCAGAACGTGGTTGAACGCCGCGGCCGCACCCGCCGCAAGCGATATGCCCAGCGTGGCACATACGAAGACCTGCGGCGTGATCGCCCCTGGCGTGGCGAGCAGCATGCCGACCACCGCCGTGAAGACGATCAGCGCCACGACGCGCGGTTTGGTCAGCTCGAAAAAAGCAGCAGCCTGCGCGACCAAACGATCCACCTGCGTGGAGGGCGAAACGGGGGAGATCGGCGTTCTTTCCACAGGAAACTTCCCCCCGCTGTTGCTGCTGAACGACTATACGGTGGGCGAATCCGCTGTCAATGCTGGGACATGCCAGTGACGTGGATCTAGACGGAGGGAAAAGTCCTGGCAACCGAAGCAGTCATCGACCCGCCAACTCTTGGCGGAACGATTGCCTACTTCGGCTGCATCTCCAGCGCCGCCTGGTACTCCGCGCTGAAGTCGGCGCCGGTCTCCATCGTCGGGTCGATCTGCCGGAAGGCCGTGTACATGATGGCCAGCAGGTGCAGCCCGGAGAAGCTTCCGGCCAGCGCCTTCAGCGTGTACTTGTCGGTCGGGTCGTTGATGTCCAGGCCGTCGCGCCCGAGCATGGCGATCTCCAGCGCGATGGCCTGGCGCTGCTGGGCCCCCAGCTTCTTGAAGGTCTGCAACGCGCCCGAGATGTACATCATCACGTCCGGCCGGAAGCCGCCCACCGAGCTGGCCTTCAGCCGCTTGTGCGCGAAGGCCGTGCGTGCCTTCTCCGCCTGCTCGGCCATCGGCGAGTTCGGGTGCTCTTCGATGAAGCGCAGGTAGAGGCGGTCTGCCTCTTCGTCGGCCTCGCGCGTGCCCACCTGTTCCAAGGCGGTGGCCAGCCCGAAGATCGCCTGCGGATCGGCCGCGTCGTCGAGATCCAGTGGCGTTACACCGCAATGCTCACCCGCATGCGCTACTGGCTGACGGACCCGCGTGACGACGACGCGACCGATTCGCTCGTGCGCTCCCACCTGCTGGCCGCCGTCCAGCGCAGTGGCTGGCGTATCGCACTGCCGGACCAGGCGATCCATGTGGTGCAGGAAAGCGAGGCGCGTCGCGAAGCGGCCTGGCAGCGTGAACTGGCACGGCGCCTGAAGGCTCTCGCGGGCATCGAACTCTTTGCCTCGCTCGACGAAGGCGAGCGTCACAAGATCGCTGAGGCCTCGTCCATGCCCCGTTTGCGCGCGGCGACGTGATGACGCGGCAGGGGGCTGCCGCGCATTGGCTGTACATCATCGCCAGCGGGCAGGCCGACGTCTACTGGGAGGCCCAGGACGGCGAACGGCGCCTGCTGACGCAACTGGGTCAGGGCAGCGTCTTCGGCGAGATGGGCCTGATGACCGGAGCGCCCCGTTCGGCTACGGTGGTGGCAAGCAGCGACGTGGAGTGCTATCGGCTCGACAAGGCGAGCTTCGAAGACATCCTCCATGAACGCCACGAGATCGCGGAGAACATGTCCCACATCCTTGCGCAACGCCGGCATCAGAACGACGAGTTGCGGGACGCACTGCGCAAGGGGCCGGACGACACCGAGCGCGCCGGGCACCGCGCCGCCATCCTGCAGCGCATCCGCGACTTCTTCGGACTTGCATGAACACTCCTCCCCGGCTGCCCCAAGAGCGGCGGCGCTTTGCAGCGCGCCCGATTCAGGCTAAGGTGCCCTTCGTCACGACGGGCGTGGCGTTGGAGAACCTCATGAAGCGCGTCGGATTCATCGTCCTGGCAGCGTTCGCGGGCGGCGCCGCGTTGGCGCAAGACGCGGGCTTGAGCGTCTCGGTCGGCGCGCGCGCCTGGTACGCGGAGTGGACGACCTTCAGCTACTTCCCCCCGAACGGGCCCAACTTGGCACTGACGCAGGTGTCGGCCGTCAGGAAGTTCGTCGTGGTGCCCACCGTCAGCGTGCGCCATGGCGACTTCGTCGGCTCGCTGAGTGCGCTGCCGAGCACCTCGTTCACCTTTGCCGATGGCGGCACCGGCAAGCGCGAGGAATTCGACGTCAACTTCGGCTATACGGTGATGCCGGGCCTGACGGCGACGCTGGGCTACAAGAAGGTCTCGCAGCGCGGCGGCGACAAGCGCTACGAGCCCGCGGGGCCAGTGCTCGGAGTGAGCGCGAACGCTCCGCTCTCGGGGGCTTTCTCGATGTACGGCGCGCTGGCCTTCGGCCGCCTGAAAACGCCCATGTCCGGCGGCGACGAAGTGGTCAAGTTCAAGGCTGACTACCGACTCACCGAGGTGGGGCTGGCCTGGGGGTCGAGCCCGGGCACGTGGCCCCGGCGCTGGACGCTCACCGCGGGCTACCGCATCCAGGTGATGGGCTCGAAGGAGGCGTTCGGCACGCAGGACGGCCGCGACACGACGCAGGGGCTGACGCTCGGGGCCATCGCGACGTTCTGAGCCACCTTCTGTGCCACGTTCTGGGCCTCGTTCTCGGCCACGTTTCGAGCGCGCAGCCCGCGGGCCGGCGCCTCAGAACGCCGGCGGCACGTCGCTCTCGCCCGGGCACCCGGCAAAGCAGAACCTGCCGCTGAACGAGCCGTAGATGAAGGGCGTCTGCCGCTTGCGGAAGTCGCGCAGGGTCTCGGTCTCCACGCCCGCCGTCACGCGCTTGATGAGTTCCTCCACCGTCAGCCCCCTGGTGCCGATGTGCTCGAGGATGTGCCTGGTGAGCGGGCCGTTGCGGCCTTCGCCATCGAAGGCGGCTTCCTTCGACGCGGTGGCGTAGAGCACCATGGTGCCGGGCGGTGCATCCTTGATCGCGGCCAGCCCCGTGCCTGCGCGCGCCACCGTCTCGAGCGAGCGCAGCAGGCGCGAGCGCGGCGCCGCGCCTGGGCCCCGGCCACTGGCCGGACGTGGGGCGTCCTCGAACAGGTCGTTGCGGCAGGCGTCGAGGATGACGAGCTGGAAGCGCGTGGGCCTGCCCCGCAACCGCTCGAATAGGTCGTCCACGCCGTACAGCACGCGCAGCGGGTCTTCGGCAGCCGCGCCGGGCTCGGCCCGAGTGGGAATGAGGAAGTTCGCGTTGCCCGCCTGCACGCCGTGCCCGGCGTAGAAGAAGACGCCGACCGTATTCGGGCCCAGCTGGTCGGTGTACTCCTTGACGCGGGCATCGAACTCGGCCCGGTCGCGCACGTTCGTATGGCACAGCGTGCGAAAGCCCGCCTTGCGCAGCGCCGCGCACATGTCGGCGGCGTCGTGGGCCGGGTTCACGAGCACCGGCGCGTTCTCGTAGGCGGCGTTGCCGATCACGAGCGCCACCCTCGGGCCACCGGCGCCACCGCGCGGACCGGCGCTGCACGCGGCAAGCAGCACCGCGCCGCAGGCGATCGCGAAGCGCCGGCGCAGGGCGGCACCTGGCTTGCTCGGAGGCATTGAGGCCGGCATGGAATGGGGTGGGATCTCGAGCAGTGCTGCTCGCGACTATCGCTCATCTGCCGGGCATGATCCACATCCATGAGGCGTGCAGCCAGCGAACGGCCGCAAGGGGCGGACAAAGCGGAGGCCAGCGCTGTACGAGGTCTACAACCGCATGCCCTACGAAGCGTCGCGCGAGATGGAGGTGGAGCTGGCCATCGGGTTGCGCCAGGCGGGATACGGGGTCCGGCAGGCCTGACGGAGCGGGGTTTCAGGCCAGGGTCCGAGCAGTCCGCGGCAGCGCGCCGCCGCCGCACGATACCGCTACACGTCGATATTCGCCGCCCGCAAGGCATTGCTCTCGATGAACTCGCGCCGCGGCTCGACCTCGTCGCCCATGAGCATCATGAACACCTTGTCGGCTTCGATGGCGTCCTCGATCTGCACGCGCAGCAGTCGGCGCACGGTGGGGTCCATGGTGGTCTCCCACAGTTGCGCGGGGTTCATCTCGCCCAGGCCCTTGTAGCGCTGGCGGCCGACCGTGCTGGGCATAGGAACAATCTTCACCGCGACTTGACACTGGTTTGCGGGCAGTGCCACCAGTCCGATGCCTGGAAGCCTGCCACCTTCGTGCATGACAAGCTGTTCGTGCTTGACCGGAATCACAACGCGTCGTGCGTGACCTGTCACGCCGGCGATGACTTCAGCCGCTACACCTGCTACGGCTGTCACGAGCACACGGTCGCAAATGTGCAGCGCGAACACCAGAGGGAGGGTATCCGGAACTTCGAGAACTGCGTGGAGTGCCACCGCAGTGCCAGCGGCGAATCAAAAGGCAAGGGTGAGCGCAGCAGTGAGGGCGAGAGGCGCAAACGCGACTGAGCCGCCGAGCGCGCGCTGAAGATCTATGCGCAGGCGAAGCAGCCGGTGCCGGTCGACCTGAGCCCGTCGCCGGCGCGTGCCACGAACAATGCATCCAGGCCTAGCAGCCGCGCGTGTTCGTACCCGGCCTCCTCCCCGAGAACCATCAGCGCCGTCGCGTAGGCGTCGGCATCGGCGCAGACAGGCGAGATGACGGTGACCCAGGCGAGAGACCCGTGCAGCGGCTGGCCCGAGCGTGGGTCCATCGTGTGCGAGATGCGCCGGCCGTCGATCCTGGTCCAGCGCCGGTAGTCGCCCGAGGTGGCGATCGCCGCGTTGCGCAGTTCCACCACAGCCATCGCCGCACGTCGCCCGTCTTCAGGCGCTTCGAGCGCAATCGCCCACGGCAAGCCATCAGGCTTGTGGCCTCGCGAGCGCATTTCGCCATCGATGCCGACGAGCCAGGAATCGATGCGGTGGCTGTCCAGCACGCGGGCGAGTTCGTCGACGCCGAAGCCCTTGGCGATGCCGCACAGATCCAGGGCCAGGGGCCCATGCTTGCGTGCCCGACAAGCCGCCAGATCGATCTCCATCAGCTCGTGCACCGGTGGGCAGGGGCGCGCACGCTCAGACAGGTCTGGCAGGCCCTGCGCGCGGTGGGGTCCGAAGCCCCATGCGCCCACCAAGTCGGCGACGCCGATGTTGAATGCATTGTCGGTTTCGCGCCCGACGTCGAGTGCGCGAACGAGCAGGCTGGCCAAGTTGGCCGATAGGTAGACCCAGTCTCCCGCCGCCGCCCGGTTCAATCGGCAGAGGTCTGAATCGGCCTTCCAGTTCGACATCTGCATGTCAACGGCGGTGACTGCGCCATGCAGGTCGGCAACGATCGTTCGCAGCTCCGCCCCGGCTGGTGCGTGGAAACGCGCGGTGCAGGGGTGGCGGCATGGGCGGCATGGGCACGAGCGCCGACCCGGTGGCCGTGGCGCAGGATGGCGCTTTCGAAGTGCTGCGCCTGCGCGTCGACCGGGCGCGGCCGGTGGCGGTGCCGTCGCTGCCTGCACAGATGGCACAAGCCGCGCCGGGGCCGAATCTGGGCGAGCCGGTGCGCCGCCGGCGCTTCGTGCTCGACTCGATGGGCGGCATGGCGGGCGGTGGTGGCATGGGCGGCGGCATGGGCATGATGGGCATGACCATCAATGGCCGCGCCTTCGACATGTCGCGCATCGACCTGCGCGCCCGCCGCGGCGAGACCGAGCTGTGGGAAGTGCGCGCGGGCGACATGGCCCACCCCTTTCACGTGCACGGCACCTCGTTCCAGGTGTTGTCGCGCAACGGCCAACCGGTCGACTTCGCCTCGACGGGTTTGAAGGATACGGTGCTGGTCGACGGTCAGGCCGAATTGCTGATGCGATTCGAGCGCACGGCCACGGACCACGCGCCCTACATGTTCCATTGCCACATCCTCGAGCATGAGGACGCGGGGATGATGGGCCAGTTCACCGTGGCTTGAGCGAGTGCTGACCGACGACTGATCAAGCCCGCCGCACCAGCGCTGCGATGTGCCAGGCGGCGAGGAATATCGCGGTGATCGCAGGGCCGATCACGAAGCCATTGACGCCGAAGACCGCGATGCCGCCCAGCGTGCTGATCATCACGAGGTAGTCGGGTATGCGCGTCTGCCGCCCCACGAGCACGGGGCGCACCACGTTGTCCACCGAGCCGATGACGAGCGCACCCCAGGCGCACAGCGCCGCGGCCTGCCACACCTCGCCCGTGAGCAGCAGGTATAGCGCCACCGGCACCCACACCAGCGCCGCGCCGACAGCCGGCAGCAACGACAGCACGGCCATCACCACGCCGCCCAGCACCGCGGCGCCGATGTCGAGGAACCAGAAGGCGAGGCCGCCGAGCGCACCCTGCACCACCGCCACCAGCAGGCTGCCCTTGACGACCGCGCGGATGACGGCGGCGAACTTGTCAATGAGCTCCATCTGATGCTCTTCGGCAAGCGGGATGGCGCGTCCGATCGAGCGCGCCAGCGCCTCACCGTCGCGCAGGAAGAAGAACGCCAGGTACAGCGTGATGAACAGGCCGAGCAGGAACTCGAAGGTGTCCTGCCCGACATTGAAGGCCCGCGCGGCGATGAACTCCGCGCCCTGCGCCATGCCCGTGGTCAGCCGGCGCTGCAGTTGGTCGAAGTCTTCCAGCCCCAGGCGCCGCAGCAGCGCAATCACGTCTTCGGGCAGCGCCGAGAACGCGCTGCGCAGCGCCAGGGCCACGTTCAGCTCGCCCGACTGGATGCGCCGGTAGGCACCGGCGGCTTCGTTGGCCAACGAAGCCATGACGATGGCGACCGGCAGCACGACGACCAGAAACGCCACCAGCAGCGCGAGCAACGCAGCCGGCGTGCGCCGATGCGCGAGGCGCGGCAGTACCCAACGAAAGAGGGGCATGAACAGCAGCGCGATCACCACCGCCCACAGGATGGGGCCGTATACCGGCACCAGGATCCACCCGAGCGCCAACGTCACGGCGACCAGCAGCAGCACCAGGGCCGCAGTGGCCCCGCGGGCCACCGAAGGCTTCGTCTTGCGAGGGGTTTCGTTCATCGTTGGGCGGCGGCAGCCGCACGGGCCGCCCGGGACACCGGTCGTTGGCGAGCAAGGTGCACCTGCTCGCTCGCCCGACTGTACCCCGCAGTGCACGCAGGGAGCCGCGCCGACGTGGCCTCATTCATCGCCTGCGTGTACAGCCCCGCGCCCGGCACCGAGTGGCTGCTCTGGTCGAAGGCGGCTGGGCGGTGATCATCGACGCCACCTTCATCTGCCGCAGTGCGCGCACCGCGGCGCGGCAATGCGCAGGCGGGCTCGGTGTGCCCTTCTTCATCCTGCGCTTCGGCGCGAATGCCGCCGTGCTGCGCGAGCGCCTGCGTCAACGTGCGGCTCGCGCGAGCGACGCCTCCGAGGCCGACGAGACGGTGCTTGCGGCGCAAGAAAGGGCGCTCGAGCCTTTGTTGCCGGATGAACTTTCACAGGCGGTCGACGTGCAGCCGCTGCCAGGCGCATCCGGTTCAGGTGCCATGCCGCAGGCAGACTGGCGGCCCTTGCTGTCGCGCTTGGCGGCGGGCCAGCCGCGGCCCGACAAGGCTCGGCAGGGCACCCAGCGGCCTCTGGCAAGCGACACAGGCGAACCCCTCAGCCGGATGCCGTGAGCGGCACGACGATCCACACCGCGAGCGCGGCGGCGAGGCTGCCGACGAGCGCGGCGGCCACGCGCAACGCACAGCGTCGTCCACCGCTCAGCGCGGCAACCACCAGGCGCGTGGCGGTATTCGTGCCGATCGCGAGCAGGATGCCATGCCTCGTTTCAACCGCCGTCAGCGCCGACGGTTGGGTCGCCGCCAGCGATGCCAGGGCAGCCACCGCGGCATGCGCATCGGCCAGACCGCAAGCGCCGCGGCCGGATCGCCCGCCGTGGCGCCAAGCCAGCGCGCCAACGCCGCCACCGCGGCCGAAACACCCACGAGCAGCGTGGCGGCCACGACTGCATCGCGCCCGCAGCGGGCCACGCATGCACGCACCCGAGACGACATCGGTGCCTGGGACTGAGCGATTGCGCCACGTCAACGCCGCCGTGCCCGAGATGGGTTCTCCTTGAGCGGTGCAAGGGACTCCTCCCGAAACGAGGCATTGATGAAGAACTGGATCGTGATTGCCAATGCGGCGCGTGCGCGCGTGCTGGAAGAAGGCGACAAGGCGGGCAGCTATGCGCATGTGGCCGACCTGGTGCACCCGCAAAGCCGGCAGAAAGGCACGGCCCTGGCGAGGGACCGACCCGGCCATGCCCACAGCGAAGGCCGCGGCCTGAGCGGCACCTCCTATGCGCCCCACACCGACCTACACGAAGTCGAGCGCGATCGTTTTGCGCGCGAGCTGGCACAGCGGCTCGACGAAGGCGTGGCCGGCAGGCAGTGCGCGGGCCTGGTGCTCGTCGCGTCCAGCCCGTTCCTCGGCCGGCTCAAGGCTCACTTGGGCAAGCAGGCGACCAAAGCCATCTTGCGCATCATCGATGCCGACTACACCTCGCTGGACGAGCGCGAACTGGCCGCGCGGCTGACCCATCCCGAACGTGGCGCATGAAGGCGCTCACGCCGCCGCCGGCTGTCACAGGCTTCGCGCCAGCGCCTGCTGCGTCGCCGTGCGCAGGGCCAGCGCAGCGGCAAAGGTGTCACCACCCTGCTCGTCGGGCATGACGGGTTCGCAGAACTCCACCTCCAGTTGCGCTGGCCGCGGCCACCAGGTGCCGTCGGGCAGCATCTCACGGTTGCCGCGCATCACCACCGGCACCAGCGGCACGCGGGCGCGCGCCGCAGCCATGAAGGCGCCCAGGTGCAAGGGCAGCAGGCCGGGGCGCGGCGCGAAGGTGCCTTCGGGAAAGAAGAGCAGCGAGCGCCCGCGCGCCACCGATTCGGCCAACCGGGCGGCATCGGCGACGCCACGCTCGGCCTCGAAGCGCTCGACGAATTCCGTGCCCAGACGCTGCAGGAACAGGCGCAGCGCAGGCGATTGACGCAGTTCGCCCTTGGCGACGAAGCCAAACGGCCGCGGCAATGCGGCGATGAGGATCACCCCGTCGAGGTAGCTGGCATGCGTGCAAGCCAGCACGCAGGGGCCGGCGGGCAAGCGCTCGCCGCCGCGCACCGTGAGTGGCGTGGCAGTCAGGCGCAGCAACAGCCGCGCAAGCTGGTGGTTGGCACGCCACGCCAGGCTGGGGTTGCGCAGACCCATCGTCAGCAACCAGGCGGGCGCGGCCAGCAACCAGAACAGCAGCGCGGCGTAGGCGCCAAACAGCATGCGGCCGAAGTTTGCCGCGGCAAGCCGCAGACGCGCGGCCAGCGCGCCCAGGGCCAGGCGCAACACCTGCCGGCGCGCGGTGGGCACAGCGGCGCCGATGCGGCCCGCCTCGTAGGCAAGGCGACAGGCCGATCGGCGCAGCTTGCCGCTCGAGGTCTTCAGCACGCTGTGTGGCGGCACCAGCACGATCTCGTCGGGCGGCTCGGCGATGGCGGCGATCACCGCGCGCGAGACCGCCTCGCGCCGCTGGGCCTGTGCCGCCGCGTCGCCTGGGTGCGTCTCGGCCAGCACCACCAGGCGCTCGGTGCCGCTCACCGGGTCGGGACTGCCGAATACCGCCACGCAGCCCTTGCGCACGCCGGCGACGTTGCCGACGCTGTCTTCGATCTCCTGCGGCACGAGGTTGCGTCCGCCGCGGATGACGATGTCCTTGACGCGGCCGGTGATGTAGAAGTCGCCCGCGGCGCGATAAGCACGGTCACCGCTGTCGACCCAGCCGTCGTGGATCAGACGCGCGGTTTGCTCGGCGTCGCGAAAATAGCCGTGCGTGGCCGAAGGGCCGCGGAACTCGAGCCGGCCTTCGGTGCGCTCGCCGACTTCGCGTCCGTCGTCGTCGACGAGACGGATCGCATGCCCCGGCAGCACCGCGCCGCAAGCCACGAAACGCAGCGCCGTGTCATCGCCGGCGGTGGCCGGTCGTGCGTGGTGCTCGCGCTCGAAGGGCTCGCGCTGGATACGGTCGATTTGCACCCCGCGCCCGAGCGGCGGGAACAACAACCCCAGGGAGGCCTCGGCCAGCCCGTACACGGGTGTCACCACGCCCGCGCGCAAGCCGCAGCGCGCAAAACGTTGCTCGAAGCGCTGCACCGTGTCGGGGCCAACCGCCTCGGCGCCGTTGAACGCCATGCGCCAGCAACTCAAGTCGAGCCCGGCCAAGGCCGCGTCTTCGATGCGCTTGACGCACAGCTCGTAGGCGAAGTTCGGTGCCGCCGACAGCGTGCCGCGGTAACGGTCGATGGCTTGCAGCCAGCGCTCGGGCCGCGCCAGAAAGGCCAAGGGCGACATCACCACCAGCGCATAGCCGACATACAGCGCACCGAGCCAGGCGCCGATCAGCCCCATGTCGTGGTACAGCGGCAACCAGCTGACGAAGACGTCGCGCGGCGTGGCCTGCACCACCTGCGCCATGGCGCGGATATTGGCCAGCAGGTTGGCATGTGTCAGCGCCACGCCCTTGGAGTTGCCGGTGCTGCCCGAGGTGTACTGAATGAAGGCGATGTCGTCGCCGCGCACGGCCACCGGTGCCGGCGCGCCGCCGCGCGCGGCCAACTGCTGCGGCGTCGTCACATGGCGCAAACCGGGCACGCGGGCTTGCAACAGGCGCGCGACGATCATCGCCTCGGGCACCGTCACCAACAGTGTGGCGCGGGCGTTATCGAGGATGCCGGCGTGGCGCAGCACATGCTCTTCGAGCTGCGAGGCGCGTGCCGGCGGGTAGATGGGCACGGGCACGGCGCCCACGCGCAGGATGCCGAGATAGCTGCTGAAGTAGGCAGGCGATGTCGGCAGCATGATGGCCACGGAATGGCGCGGCAGCACACCGGCCCGTTGCAGACCAGCGGCCAGCGCAGCGCTGTCGTCGCCGAGCTGGCGGTAGGTGATGGCTTGCTGGGCATCGCCCTCCAGGCAGGTCAGGTGGGTGCGATCCGGATGGGCGCGCAAGTGCCATTCGAAGACGTCGAGCAGGGTTTCGGCGCTGGCGGGGGTCTGCTCCCCTGCCCCCTCCTCGTGGGCCGCGCGCGCCGGCGCCGCGCGCGGCAGGGTTTGCAGATCAGGTGCCGCACCGGCGCGCTTGGCAACCGGCGCGGCATGCTGGGCGGCGATCAGCAGGTCGCCGACCGTCTCGGCGCTTTGCAACGTGTCGTCGGGCAGGCGGATGCCGAATTCGCGCTCGGTGCGCAGCAGCAATTCGGTGCGGCCGAGGCTGTCGAAGCCGAGGTCGCGGTCGAGCACGCTGGCCAGCGTCACCGTCGGCAGGCCCGGCGCATCGGCGTGCAGTTCATGCAGCGTGCTGTCGACAAGGGCCAGCAGCTCGGGCGCTGACACCGATGGCAGCCCCGCGCGTGGCGATGCCAACCCGCTCGCCTCGTCAAAAGCACCGCCCACGACATCGCTCCCCGACTCTGACGCTCGTTGACTGGTCCACCGACCCGCCCCTCAGCGCAAACGCTGGGTTGGAAGGCTGGCAATCGTCGATCGGAATGCGAGCGCGAACACTGACGCGGCGCAATCGCGGCGTTGATGTCTGTTCTTCTACTGATGCAGCGATCTGCATTGCTGCAGACGACCATGTGGCCCAGCAAGGGCCATTGCCGTCGCCTGGCCATTGACGTTCATCAACTCGCCGCGGCGGCAATCCCCTAGTCTGCGCGACGTCGATTGGAGCAAGCATGGCAAACGCGCGCGGTGAGTACATTCGATGGTTCAAGGACTTGGGCATCGCCGACGTTCCCCTCGTCGGCGGCAAGAATGCCTCGCTCGGCGAGATGGTTCGTGAACTGACGCCGCAAGGCATCCGCGTGCCCAACGGCTTCGCCATCACTGCGCAAGCCTATCGCCACGTGCTCGACCAGGCCGATGCCTGGCCGCGCCTGCACGCCGCACTCGACGGCCTGGACGTGCGTGATGTCGATGATCTCGCGCGGCGTGCGCAGCGTGCGCGCGAAGTCATCTACGACGCCGCCCTGCCGGACGACTTGGCAAGACAGATCCGCGCCGCCTACGCCCAATTGCAGGCCGAGTACGGCGAGGGCTTGACGTTGGCGGTGCGCAGCTCCGCCACCGCCGAGGATCTGCCCACGGCGAGCTTCGCCGGCCAGCACGAGACCTTCCTCAACATCACGGGCGAGGCCCGGTTGCTCGATTCAGTGCGGCTGTGCTTCGCGAGCCTGTTCAAGGACCGCGCCATCGCCTACCGTGTCGAGAACGGCTTCGATCACTTCAAGGTCTATCTGTCGGTGGGCGTCATGAAGATGGTGCGGTCCGATTGCGCCGCGAGCGGCGTCATCTTCTCGCTGGACACCGAGACCGGCTTTCGCGACGCGGTATTCATCACCGGGGCTTACGGCCTGGGCGAAACCGTCGTCCAGGGCACGGTGGACCCGGACGAGTTCTACGTCTTCAAGCCAACGTTTCGTGCCGGCCACCGCACGGTGCTCAGGCGCCGAAAAGGCGGCAAGGAGATCCGCATGGTCTATGCGAAGGCCGCCGGGCGCGAGAGCACACGCATCGTGCCCACGACCAGCGAAGACCAGCGCCGCTACTGCATCAGCGACGACGAGGTCCTGAGCCTCGCCGACGCCGCAATCAAGATCGAGGACCACTACAGCCGCCGCGCCGGCCACCCGACGCCGATGGACGTGGAGTGGGCCAAGGATGGCATCGACGGGCACCTTTACATCGTGCAGGCGCGCCCCGAGACCGTGGCCTCGCAACGTGCCGCCGGCATGCTCGAGGAGTTCCGACTCGGCGCCAAGGGCCGGGTCTGCGCCAGCGGGCGCGCCGTCGGCGCCCGCGTCGCCTCGGGCAAAGCGCGCGTCATCACCGACATCACGCAACTCGGCCAGTTCCAGGCCGGGGAAGTGCTGGTGGCCGATACGACGATGCCCGACTGGGGCACCGTGATGGCCAAGGCCGCCGCTATCGTCACCAACCGCGGCGGGCGCACCTGTCACGCGGCCATCGTCGCGCGTGAGCTGGGCGTGCCCGCCGTGGTGGGCTGCGATACGGCAACCACCACGATCCGAAGCGGCGACGAAGTCACCGTGTCCTGCGCTGAAGGCGCGGTCGGCCAGGTCTACGCCGGCATCATTCCGGTCAGCATCACGCGCACCGATCTGTCCACGCTGCCGCGGCCGCGCACACGCGTGATGGTCAATCTCGGCAACCCCGACACCGCATTCCAGACCAGCTTTCTCCCCAACGACGGCGTGGGGCTGGCGCGCATGGAGTTCATCGTCGCCGAGCACATCCGGGTGCATCCAATGGCACTCGTGCATCCTGAGCGCATCGACGACGCCTCCGTGCGCGCGCAGATCGCGCGCCTCACCGAGGGCTATGCGCAGCCGAGCGAGTACTTCGTGCGCGAGCTCGCAGAAGGCGTGGGGCTGATCGCCGCGGCGTTCTACCCGAAGCCGGTGATCGTTCGTCTGTCGGACTTCAAGAGCAACGAGTACGCCAGCCTGCTCGGCGGCCACGCCTTCGAGCCCATCGAAGCCAATCCGATGATCGGCTTTCGCGGCGCTTCGCGTTATGCACACGCGGCCTACGCCGAAGGCTTTGCGCTCGAATGCGCGGCGATGCGGCGGGTGCGCGGCGAGATGGGCCTCACCAACGTCAAGCTGATGATTCCCTTCTGCCGCCGCGTCGAAGAAGGCGAGCGTGTGCTGAAGGCCATGGCCGAGCATGGCCTGCAGCGCGGCATCGATGGCCTGGAGATCTACGTCATGTGCGAGATCCCGAACAACGTCATCCAGATCGACGCCTTCGCCAAGTTGTTCGACGGCTTTTCGATCGGTTCCAACGACCTGACCCAGCTGACGCTTGGCGTCGATCGCGATTCGGAGCGGGTCGCCTTCGACTTCGACGAGCGCGACCCCGGGGTGAAAGCGCTGATTGCGCAGACGGTCGAGGGCGCGCGTCGCAATGGCCGCCATTCGGGCATCTGCGGCCAGGCGCCTTCCGACTACCCGGAGATGGTGGAATACCTGGTCGAACTCGGCATCGACTCGCTCAGCGTTTCGCCCGACACGCTGCTGCAGGTCACGCGCAACGTGCTCGCGGTGGAGCAGCGCTTGCATCGCCCCGCTCAACAGAAATCCGCACCATGAATACGCCCATTTCCTCGCTGATGACGTCGCCGGTGTTGTCCATCGGCATGGAAGATACGGTCCAAGCCATCGAGGCGCTGATGTCCCAACACAAGCTCTCGTGGGTACCGGTGCTCGAGCCCAACGGCGCGCCCGTCGGCGTCATTGCCGGGTCCGACCTAATGCAGTTCCACACCCGAGGTGGCGACCCGGCCGTCGTTTCCGCCTGGCAGGTCTGCCACTACAAACCGATCTCGGTGAGCGCCGACACCAGCGTTACCGAAGTGGCGCGGCTGATGCTCGCGCACAAGATCCACCACGTCGTCGTGACGAAGAGCGACAGCATGGTCGGTGTCGTGTCGGCGCTGGATCTCGTGCGCCGCTTTGTTCTCGAGACCGAGTAGGAAGCCGTCCTGCCTGCGCACGGTGGACAGCGGCTGCTGAAGGCTCAGAGCAGCACCACCTCGCGCGCAAACGGAATCGAGACCGGGCCGCGTGACACAGATGGCCGCCGCGGCTTGGCCGTAGGCGACGGCCGCGGCGACGCTGCGGCCCTGCACGAGCGCCGCACAAAAGCCGCCAATGAAAGTGTCGCCTGCGCCGGTGGTGTCCACGGCTTGGACGCGTTGCGCTGGCGTATGAAGCTGCTCTTGCGCACTCACCGTCACGACACCCTGCACACCGAGGGTCACCAGCACCGTCGCCGCGCCCGCGGCACGAAGGGCTTGTGCGGCGCGCACGGCATCCTGCACCGAGACCACCGGCATGCCTGCGAGGGCAGCGGCCTCGAGCTCGTTGGGCACGAGGTAGTCGACCAAGGCGAGCAGCGACGCGGGCAAGGCCTGCGCCGGCGCGGGGTTCAGCACCACCGCCTTGCCCAGGGCACTCGCGCGCCGGGCTGCATGTTCGACGGTTGCCAGCGGCGTCTCCAGTTACAGCACCACCATCTTGCACGCAGCGGAGGATAGTAACTCCTATGCCCCATCCCGGTTGCGGTGGGTGACGACGGCCGCACCCGGCACGGCGTCGACGCGGTGATCGACAAGGACTTGTGCAGTGGCCTGTTGGCGGCTGAGTTGAGCGCCGACTGCCTTGTGATCGCCACCGACGTCGATGCCGTCTATGTCGACTGGGGCTTGCCGGGGCAGCGGGCCCTGCGCCACGTGTCGCCCGCCGAGTTGGCGCGCCACCGGTTCCCGCAAGGTTCGATGGGGCCCAAGGTCGAAGCGGCCTGTCGGTTCGTGAAAGCGACGGGCAAACGTGCGCTGATCGGCGCACTAGAACACATCGAGACGATGCTCGAAGGCGGGGCAGGCACGGAGGTCCAGCCCGACGCTGTCGAGCCGGTATCGGGCTCTCAAGTTGGGGTTGCCCCAAGCCGTTGAGTGCCGGCCGCCACAGCTCAGGACGAGGCGATACCCGCGTGCTGAAGCTGCGCACGAAGGCCCTCGATCTCGTCGATCAACTCCAGCATCACGGCCACGCTTTGCAGGTTGGCCTCGAAGTCCCGCTGCAGGCGACAGATGCGCCGCACGCGCGCCAGCTCTTCGCCACCGAAGCGCCATTCAGACTGCAACGCGGGTTGCATGGCGACAGGCTGGAGCAGCCCTTCATCGACCAGCAGGCAGACAAACTCAGTTTCCGTGCCGCAGGCCGCGGCGAAGGCCTTGAGTTCGAGTGCGTGTTCGCCGGTCAGGCACACACCAAGGGCATTCAAGACTGTGTTCATCCTTCGGCTCCAGCTGTGGCGCGCGGGTCGAACGCCAGGTCGACAGCCATCTGGCGGTACGCGGCGCGTGCCTTGTCGTCGCTGGCAGGTGGCAGCACCAGGTCGAGCAGAACGAAAAAATCGCCCGGCGCCTTGCCAGCCGCGCCGCCCGGGATGCCGCGCCCGCGCAGGCGCAGCTTGCGGCCCGTCTGCGAGTCGGCGGGCACGTTCATCTCGACTGCACCGTCTGGTGTCGGTACCGGCACGACGGCGCCGAGCGCAGCTTCCCACGGTGCCACACGCAGCGTGAAGTACAGGTCGCGTCCATCGACCCTCCAGCGCGCGTGTGGCGCGAATTCGACCTCCAGGTACAGGTCTCCACGGGTGCCATGGTCGCCGCTGGTGAAGCCCAGTGAGCCCTGGCCGGCCAGGCGTATCTATTGGCCGGCATGGATGCCTCTGGGGATACCGACCCGCAGCGTACGCTCGTGCAGCGTTACGTGGCCAGTGGCGTCCATCTCGGGGCTGTGCAGCGTGATCTGGCGCGTCGCGCCGCTGAAGCTGTCCTCCAGCGGCACCACGATCTTGGCGTGGTGATCCTGCCCGCGGCTCGCGCGGGCGCCACCCGATTCACGCCCACTGTGGCTTGACTGTTCGCGCGCACCGCGGCGTGCGGCGCCGAACAGCGCTTCGAAGAAGGCGCTGTGTTCGGCTGGGTTGGCGAATGGGTCGGACCCGCCGCTGAACTCAAAGCCGCTGTCCCATCCGGGTGGTGGCTGGAACGTCTGGCCGCCCTGGGCATCTGGTCCGCCCTGGCCGACGCTGTCGTAGGCAGCGCGTTTCTCCTTGTCGCGCAGCACTTCGTTGGCTTCATTCAACTCCTGCATGCGCGATCGCGCGTCAGGCGACCTGTTGATGTCGGGGTGGTGCTTGCGTGCAAGGCGACGAAAGGCCTTCTTGATGTCTTCGTCGCTGGCTGTGCGCTCGACGCCGAGCGTCTTGTAGTAGTCCTTGAATTCCATGATGGGGTAGGGGCCCTGACAACCGGTGCTGCGGTCAGGCGACCGTGCTCAGCAGCACCGCTTGCAGCACAAAGCGGCGTTTGTCGAGGGGCGGGCTGTCGCCGCCGAGCAAGGCGTCGAGCTTGGCGGTCGGGTGGCGCTTGGATGCGATGGCATCAAACACCGGCACGCCGGCGTCAATGCCCAACTGGTGCACGAGATCGGCTGCCATGCCCTGACACTCAACGGCGTCGTACAGGCGGCCCAGCATGCGCGCAGTGTGCTGCACCTCCAGCAGGGTGCTCAGCTCGCTCAGGCTCGGGCGGATGTGCGCGACGTGCGCGCCCAGTTCCACAGCCGCACGGCGGAACAGTGCTGCGTCGCAAGCGCTGCCACTGACGTTCTCGTTGTCACTCTCGCACATCAGGCCGAACTTCCGCCCGCGCAGCAGAGCTTGCGCGCCGCCGGCCTGGGCGGCTGTCTGGAGCGCGCGGGCGTTGTCCAGTACGAAGGCCACATCGCGTGGCGCAATCGGGTCGAAAGCAAGCAGGCCGTAATGGCTGAGGGTCGTGTGCATGGGAGGGGCGTGCGGCGCACAACTGCGCATTCACGGTGAAGCCAGTCTAGGCAGACGGTCCGGCGGGGCGTTGATGAGCATCAAACTAGGGTGCGTCGCCTGCACCGCGTTTCGCAGCCCTAAGTTGTCTCTGGGCTGATACCGGCCAGACACAAACCGTGCACACAACGTCACCGGCCGACACCCATCGTTGGCATGGCGTTGTCATCCGCTGTCCACCATTCATTCCTGCGTCAACGCCACCCGAACCAAGCAGGAGACCCACATGCTGAACACCGCCACCTCGACCACCCTGTCGCCAGTCTTTCCCAGCGTGGGGTTAAAGTTCGCCCGCGTCCCTGTTGCACGTGCCGTCGATGCGCCCGCATCAGGTGCTGCCAACCCTGGGGCCACTGCCGACATGCTTGCGATGCTGAACGACACGCTCGCGCCGCAGCGGCGCGTGGTGCATACCGGAGACGTGGTCTCTCAGGGTGGTGAGCGCTTCGGATGCCTCTACATCCTGAACTCGGGCTTCTTCAAGATCGTCAACCAGTCTTCCGACGGGCGCGAGCAGGTCGTCGGTTTCAAGTTTCGCGGTGACTGGCTCGGCTTTGATGGCATTGCTCGTGGCCACTATGCCTATGACGCGATAGCCATGGACACAGGTGAAGTCTGGGCCATTCCCTATGCCGCTTTGATGGCCGCCTGCAACGATCAACCCTCGCTGCTGACGGTGTTGTTTGAGGCCATGAGCCGCGAGATCGCGCCCGACCGTGATTCGCTGATGTCGGTT
>JANNRI010000234.1:0-73436 GCA_031401195.1 Burkholderiales bacterium | reverse complement strand
CACCGCCCCAGACCACACGCGAGTCCCACAGCGGCTGGTGCTTGGTGAACAGCGCCGTGCCGCTGACGATCTGGCGCCCGCCGGCGATCACGATGCGGCTCCAGTTGAAGGTCTGGCCGTTCAGCGTCGAGCTCGCCGTGGGCATGGTCTTGCCCGCGGCCAGCAGGTTGGCGCCCGATACGAGCGTGCCGGCGTTGATGGCGCTGCCGATGTCGGTGCGCAGCACCATCGCCAGCCTGACCGCGCCGTCGACGTTGAGCAGGCCCGCGCCCTGGTGCAGCAGGCTGGCGCCGGCGATCGGCTGCGCCGTGTACTGCAGGATGGCCTTGATCAGCGGCGGTGTCAGGCCCGGGTTGGCCTGCAGCATCAGCGCCACCGTGCCGGCCACGGCCGGGGCGGCAATCGAGGTGCCGCTGAGGTTCATCAGCGCGACCTTGCCGTTCTGGCCGGTGCCACCGTAAGGCGTGGACAGCGCGGTGTAGGTCTTGGCCAGGTAGTTCCACGAACCGCCGGCACCGGCCTTGTCGGTGCCTACGGCGCCGACGACCTTGTTGCCATGCGCCACCAGGTCGGGCTTGAGCAGGTTGTCGACGCGGCGCACGCCGACGGCGTCGACGTACGAACTGCGCGTCGGGCCGCGGGAGCTGAAGCCGTTCATGATGTCGTCGGCGCGCGCTGCGCTGCCCTTGCCGTTGGCCGAGCCGACGGTGATCACGCTCGGGTCGTTGCCGGGTGAGCTGATGGTGCCGAAGCGTTCGGCGCCGCTGGCGTTCTGGCCGAAGTTGCCGGCCGCCACCACCACCGTGATGCCGGCGGCTGCCGCGCTGCGCACGGCGCGGCACAGCGGGTCGGTGAGGTAGGACTCGGTCGAGTCGGCCGCCAGGCTCAGGTTCATGACGCGGATGTTGTATTCCTTGGCGTGGTACAGCACCCAGTCGATCGCCGCCAGCACGTCGCTGAGCTGGCCGACGCCGCTGGCGTTGAGCACGCGCACGTCGTACAGGTTGGCATTCGGCGCGATGCCGGTCGAGTCGACGCTCTGGCCGACGCTGACGCGGCCTGCGGCCACAGATGCGACGTGCGTGCCGTGGCCGTACTGGTCGGGCCGGTTGCTGCCGCTCAGGTAGTCGATCTTCTTCTCGAAGTCGGCGCGGGTCGTGGTGCCGGGGTTCAGTGCCGCCGAACCGTCGATGCCGGGGGTCCAGTCCTTCAGGCCCAGCGTGTCGGTGTCGCCGGCGCGCAGCATGTCGACGGCCTTCTTCACACGCTGGGTGCCGGCGGCGTCGGCCAGGTTGGTGTGGTACTCCTCGATGCCCGAGTCGAGCACCGCGATGCCGATGCCGGTGCCGGACAGCCCGGTGTAGGGACCAGTGCCGGTGCGCACGGCGCTGGTCACGCCGCTGGCCAGCTCGAGCAGGCTGGCGGTGCGCTGGGTCAGGCGGTTCGGCGAGATGCTGGTTACGTCGCTGCGCGCGGCGATCGTCGCCACCTTGTTGGCAGGCAGCATCACCGACAGCGCGCGCACGGCGACGAAGCGCATGTAGATGGCACCGCCGTTGGCGAGGACGGCCGAGCGCAGCGCCACCAGGTCGGGGTCGCTGCTGTTGCTGACGATCAGCGCCTTGACATGGCGCTGGCCGCTGAGGTCTTTGGTGAAGCTGAGCTTGGGCGTGATCGGCGCGGCGATGACCTGCTGCAGGTCGGCAGCGATCTTGGAAGACGGCGCGGTCTGCGCGTGCACGCTGCGCATGCCGAGTGACGCGGCGAGCAGCGACGCCGAGGCGAGAAGGCCGGCGGCTGCCTTGAGCAGGCGGCGGCGCTCGATGAGAACGATGAACGATGAGATCGCGGTCATGGAACTGCCCTGGCGACGAGAGACACATGGACCGACATCGCTGTCGGTTGCTCGATCGTCGCGACTGGTCAGCCGACCACCCTCGCGCGGCCCGGATCATCCGCAGTCGGCTCAAGAGCCGCCCCTGCGCATCCGTGACGGCCACAGTATCCGGCAATCGCAAGCGTTGGTGTGCGCCGCCCTCCGGCGCGGGCGTGACAGATTGACACTTCGCGCCTTGAACGCAGACGGTCTGCCAGAAAAGCTTCGGCGAATCGCGCAGCGTCATGCGCTGGCTGTCGATGTCGCTGACCTTCAGCGAGACGGTCTTAAGCTTCCTCGCAGCTCAGCACCAGCGGCAGGGTGCGCGGCACTGGCCGCACCTCCTGTGCATCAAGCCTGCCAGACCCCGTACCCCGCCTCGCGCAGCCCGATGGCCAGCTCCACCTCCATCTCGCGCGCGGCTTCGTAGGGCATCGGGTTGTAGACCTCGTACAGCGCCGGCAGCAGTCGCAGGCCGTGATCGAACACGAACCGGTTTGACTGGATACCGGCCTTGTGTTTGTCGAATCGAAGATCGGGTTCGAGGCCCGTCATGCCGACATAGACGAACGGCTTGCCGAGTTGGTAGTCGGGGTTCGCCTTGCGAAAGCGCGCGTCGTTCCACACCCGGTCGTCCAGCTCGACGACATAGACGTGATGGTGGTGGCGGCGCTTTCGCGGCGACGACCGCCCGGAGTCCTTCGCCACGGGGGCAGCCGCACGCACCATGGGTGCTGATGATGCCCTGAAGAGGGCGACAGGCTTCAACGTGGCGCCGCTGGCGGCACCACGATGACATCGGCCTTGCCGCCGACGCAGGCACTGCTCTGGCCCGGCGCGCACGCCGGGGGCCCGGGGGTGATTTCGGCAGGGGCCGTGCGTTTTCGCTGCACGCCACCGGGAGGAAACAGCAATGTGGCCAGCACCGTGACCGCCATGGCCACGGCCAGCGCCACGATCAACAGCCGGCGCCGCCATGTGACCGGGCGGTACTCCTCGGGTGCTGGGCGTGGGGGGCTCACTCTCCTCGCACCACACCCTCCCGGCGCGGGTCCGCGCCGCCAAACCAACCCGAAGGCGTGCGCTGCAACGCCTGCAGGCCGCTGGTCATGTCGGCTTCGGCGACTTGATGGCCTCGGGCTCGGAGGGCCTCGCCGGTGGCCGCCGGGAAGCGGCCACGCTCGAGCACCGTCGGCCCGTTGTCGCTGCCGAAGTTGGGCAGACTGATCGCCTGCTGGGCATTCAGCCCCCATTCGAGTGCGCCAATCAAGGTCTTGGCGGTGTAGTGGATGATGGCGGCGCCGCCGGGCGAGCCCACGCTCATCAGCAGTCGCCCGTCACGGCGGTCGAATACCAGGGTCGGACTCATGCTGGAGCGAGGCCGCTTGCCTGGCTGGACGCGGTTGGCGACCGGGCGCCCCTCGGCATCAACCGGCATCAGAGAGAAGTCGGTGAGCTGGTTGTTGAGCACAAAGCCGCCGGCCTTGCCGCTGCCGCCGTCGGACATGATGCGCGAGCCCCACGCCGCCTCGATGGTGGTGGTCATGGCCACGGAACGGCCTTCGCCATCGACGATGCTGATGTGGCTGGTGCCGTGTTCGGGCTGATCCGCCTGGGGCGACCATGCGCTGCGCACGCCTCCCGGCAGGCCGGCCTTGGCTTGGCCCATGCTGCGGGGGCCGATCAGTGCGGCGCGTTGTCGCAGGTAGCCGTCGTCGAGCAGGCTGCTCCAGCGGCCTGCCGGCGCGCTGACAAAGGCCGGGTCGGCCACGAACTGAGCGCGGTCGGCATAGGCCAGCCGCGCGGCTTCGGTGTACAGGTGCAACCAGTCCGCGCCGGGTATACCGTCCGCGAGCGGTTGCGGCACGGCTGTGCTGCGCTCCAACAAGCCCAGGATCTGCATCACGGTCAAGTGGCCCGACGACGGCGGCGGCATGCCGCAAACACGATAGCGGACCTTCCAATCGGTACAGATCGGTTCACGAGGCTGCACACGGTAGGCGGCCAGATCGGAGGCCGTCAGGCGGCCCGGGTTGCTTGGATGGCCTTGAACACGGGAGGCGATGTCGTCCGCGATCGGGCCTTCATGCAGCGCCGTGCTGCCGCGCTGGGCGATATCCCGCAGCACCTGCGCCAGCGCTGGATTGCGCAGCACGTGGCCCACCGGGTGTGGTTCAGCCGCCGGGCCGTAGAAGTACGCGGCGGCCTGGGGGTCCAGCTTCAACGCGCTGTCCCCCTTGAGTTGCACATGCAGGCGTGGGCTGACCCGGAACCCGTTGTCGGCCAGCTGGATGGCCGACTGAAACAGCTGCGCCCATGGCAAGCGCCCGTGGGCGCGGTGCGCGGTCTCGAGCATGCGCACGGCACCCGGGACGCCCACCGCCCGGCCGCCCACGATCGCCTGCTGCATCGGCATCGGTTTGCCATCCGGCAGCAAGAACAAGCGTTCGTCGGCCGCTGCCGGCGCGGTTTCGCGTCCGTCCCAGGCTTGCACGGACAAGCCGTCCCAGTGCAGCAGGAAAGCGCCGCCGCCTATGCCGCTGGACTGCGGCTCGACCAGGCTCAACACCATCTGCACCGCGACCGCAGCATCCACGGCCGAGCCACCGGCCTTGAGCACCTCGTAGCCGGCATCGGCGGCCAGCGGATGGGCGGCGGCCACCGCGTAGCGCTGCGCCGACCAGCCCGGCTTCTCGGTATAGCCGGACGGGCCCTCGGGCAGCTGCGGAAGGCTGTAGTTCAGTGAGGGCGCCGTGGCGCAAGCCGCCAGCAACACCACCGCAAGCAGCGGGCCGCGGCGCGGCGCAAAGCGCCACCGCGGGCGCCTTTGGCCGACCGCTGACGTCGCAACGCAGGGCGCAGCAATCATCGGCGGCTCCTCGAGCGGCGTGCGTTCTCTCATGGCTGAGCTTCGATCGACTCCTCGAGCGAGCGTATCAGCCTGCGCGACTCGCGGTCGTTGCCCTGCACCAGCACACGCGGCGCAAACCAGCCGAGGCGCTTGAGCTGGATGCGGCTCCAGCCGTCGTCGACGCGCCCATTGACGAACTCGCAGGCGGCGTCGCGGATCTGCGGCCGGCCACGCGCGTCAGACGCCAGCAGCTTCACGCGCAGCACGCGGCCGTCCCGTTCGGAGCTGAGGACGCGGCCGCTGGTCGGGTCACGCAGCAAGGGCCTCAGGTAGGCGAGGCAGTCGGCAACTTCGGGGGCGATGCGCTGCGGTGCGGGCAAGGCGGCCACGCGCGGGGCCGAGGCGCCCTGGCCGGCCGCGGATGCTGCCGACGCACCCGATGCCGCCGAAGCCGCAGGACCTGCCAGGGACGGAATGACGTTGATCGGGGGCACTTCCACCTGGCTGGCCGCTTGGCCGGGCGGGCATGCGGCCTGCTGGAACGTCACCTTGCCGCCAACTTCGCAGCGCATGACCCGGGAGGTCTGTCCCTCGGCATGGCCGGACAGGGCGGTACAGGTCAGGGCGGCCAGGATCGGAAACGCGTGCAGCTTCATTGGCGCTTGACGAGGCAGCCCGAGGCCTGGTTGACGTCGCACAACGTAAAGACGGCGCGCGCTTCATCGCTGCGGACAACGGCTTGTCGCGGCGGTCGAGCCGCCCGTCGCAATCCGCGCGCGTCGGGCCGGCCAGATGCCGATAGTGCAGCCATCGACTCCAGCAAGAGCCAACAACGACCGACGGACCAGACCCCAGACCCCAAGGAACGCACCATGAACGCCTCGCACCGCATCGCATCTTTCGCCCTCGCCAGCTTCTTCACGTTGTGCGTGATGTTCGGCATCGACCACCTGGCCACGAGCGACATCGCCCCCGCCGGTACGCTGGCCGCGGCGCAGGCCGCGCGCGCCTGAAGGAGAGCCTGAGAGCCTGGAACACGAGCGACGCGGCTTCGGCCGCTCACGCGGCTCACTCCGCTCAGGCCGCTCACTCCGCTCAGGCCGCCCGCAGGCAGTCCACGATTTTCAGCCGCGCCGCCCGCCACGCCGGCAGGAAGCCGCCCACCAGCCCCATTGCCAGCGAAAAGCCGATCGCCTGCAGCACGATGGCCGGCGTCATCGTGAACTGGAAGGCCAGTTCGCTGAAGGTGGCGAAGTTGGTGGTGGAGACGTCCACCGCCTGCATGAAGCTCGCTGCCGCCACGCCGGCGACGCCGCCCACCACCGCCAGCAGCAACGCCTCGAGCATGAACGCCACGAGCACCGCGCCGCGCCGGAAGCCGAGCGCGCGCAGCGTGCCGATCTCGCCCACGCGCGAGGCGACGCTGCCGAACATGGTGATCATCGCACCGACGATGGCGCCGATGCTGAAGATGACGGCCAGCGCCGTGCCCAGGTAGCTGATGAACGCGACCAGCGCCTTGCTCTGGTCGGCATAGAACGTGATTTCGCGCTTGGGTTCGAGCTTGAGGCGCGGGTCATCCTCGATCAAGGCCGCCGCGCGCGCAAAACCTTCGTCGGCATCGGCAAGGCGGAAGACCACGCTCGAGAACGAGGTGCGCCTGAAGGCGGCCATGAGCTGGTCGGCATCGGCCCAGATCTCGCTGTCGAAGCCGCTCTTGTCGGCATCGAACAGGCCCACCACCGTCCACTCGCGGCCGCCGAAGCGCAACACGGCGCCTGGCTGCACGCCGGCAAAGCCCGCGGCGATGGCGCGCCCGGCGATGATCTCGCTGCTGCCGGCGCGGAACATGCGCCCCTCCACCATGCGCACCTGCGGCCGCAGCACGAGGCCGAGCGCGCTGGTGCCGCGCATCGTCACGTTGCTCGGCTTGCCGCTGCCGCGCTTGGGCAGGTTGTTCAGGATCACCGGTTCCTTGCTCACGAGCGGGCGGCCGGTGGCATCCGTGGCGATGCCGGGGAGCGTCTCCAGGATGGCCGCCTGCTGGCGCGAAATGCCGCTGTTGATCTCCGCGCCCGCGCCCTTGCGCAGCACCATCACGTTGTCGGGCTGGCCCGTGGCCACCAGCGTCGCGCGAATGCCTTCGGTCATCATCAGCACGGTGGCGAACACGTACACCACGAGCGCCATGCCCGCCGCCGTGAGCGCGGTGGTGACACGCCGCACCCACAGGTTACGAGCGATGTACTGCATGGGCACGGCGCGCATGGGTCCACCTGCCTCGTCAGTCAAGTCACCGCCGCGGACCCGGCTTTGCCGGTCCGCTGGCGGTGCCGCCCGGGGGGAGGCGAGCGCAGATCGCTTCGGGGCGATTCATTACGCCACGTGGCGCAGGCCGGCCACGATGTCGATGCGGCTCATCTTCCACGCGGGCCAGGCCGCGGCCACCAGGCCGACCACCAGGGCGGCCGCAAGCTGCATCGCCATCGTCGGTGCCGAGAGGTTGAAGACCGGGAACAGGTTGCCCACGAGCGACTTGAAGCCCGCCGCCAGCGGAAACGTGAGCACGATGCCCGCCACGCCGCCGATGAGCGCGATGAGCAGGCTCTCGCCGAACAGCAGCCGCACCACGAAGCCCGGGCTGAAGCCGAGCGCCTTGAGCGTGGCGTATTCGGCCAGGCGCTCGCGCGCCGTCATCGTCATTGTGTTGGCCATCACCGCCATGATGATGATCACGATGATGAAGCTGACCGCCTGCAATGCCACGAGGATGGCCTCGCTCATGGCCACGAAGCTGAGCTGGAAGGCCTTCTCGGTTTCGGTCAGCGTCTCGGCCACCGAGTTGCGGAACTGGCTGTCGATGCGTTGCGCCACCAGCGCCGCGTTGGCCGGCTCGTCGATGCCGACGATGAACACGCCCACGAGATCGCGCACACGGCCCCTGGTGCGCTCGCGCAGCGTCTCGTTGAGATAGGCCCAGTGGAACAGCATCTGCCCGGAGTCGACCGTCTCGTCAGCGCCGTCGTAGATGCCGCGCAAGGTGAAGCTCCAGGTGCCGCTGTAGATGACGCCGCGCAGCGGGATGTTGTCGCCGAGCTTCCAGCCATAGCGCTCGGCCAACGTGCGCCCGACGATGGCGCCCTTGCGGTCGCGCAGCCAGGCGATGCGCTCCTCGTCGGTGAGGCGGAACTCGGGGTACAGCGCGAGATAGCTAGGCGGGTCCACCGCAAACTGCGGGAAGAAGTTGCGCTCGGTCTGGTACACGCCGCCGAACCAGTTGCTCCAGGTCACGCTCCTCACGCCGTCCACCGCGCGCAGGCGCTCGGCATAGGCCAGCGGCAGCGGCACCGTGAGCGAGGTCGCGCTGCGCGAGATGAGGCGCGTGCTGCTGCTGGCCTCGGCGCCGGCATACCACGCCTCGACGATGGTGCGCAGAAAGCCGAAGGCGCACACCGCGACCACCAGGCCCACCATCGTGAGCAGGGTGCGCAGGCGGTGCCGGAACGCGTTCTTCAGCAGCAGGCGCAGGATGAACATGGGGGTTGGGTGTAGCGCTCTGGTGCGCGACCACCCTGGTGGCCGCTCAATGGGCCGCCGCTCAATCGGCCGCCGCTCAATGGGCCACCGGTTCGGTCTCGTCCACGAGCACACCCTTCTCCAGGTGCACCAGGCGTCGCGCGTGGGCCGCGGCCTTCGGGTCGTGCGTGACCATCACGATGGTTTTGCCCAGCTCGTCCACGAGTTGCGTCAGCAGCGAAAGCACCTCCCCGCCGGTGGCGCGGTCGAGGTCGCCCGTGGGCTCGTCGGCGACGATGAGCTGCGGGTCGGTGACGAGAGCGCGCGCGATCGCCACGCGTTGCTGCTGGCCACCGGAGAGCTCGTTGGGGTAGTGGTCGGCGCGATCGGTGAGCTGCACCAGCGACAGCACCTGATCGACGCGTTCGTGGCGCTCGCGCGCAGACAGCGGCGTCAGCAGGAGTGGCAGCTCCACGTTTTCGAATGCGGTCAGCACCGGCATCAGGTTGTAGAACTGGAAGATGAAGCCGACGTTGGCCGCGCGCCAGTCGGCCAGACGCGACTCGGACAACGTGGCGATGTCGGTGCCGGCGATCTCGATGGTGCCGCTGGTGGCCTTGTCGATGCCGGCAATGAGGTTCAGCAGCGTGCTCTTGCCCGAGCCGCTCGGGCCCATCAGCGCGATGAAGTCGCCGAAGGCCACGTCGAGATCCAGCCCCAGCAGCACGGCGATGTCCTGCCCGCCGCGCCGGTAGCTCTTGACGAGTTGGCGGATGCGGATGAGCGGCGTTGGTGCGGGTGTGGTCATGCGCGCGCTTGCGGGATCGAAATGGGCTTTGCAGTCGACACGGGCCGCGCCCTCACTTGCCGGACACGGCCACGCGGGCACCGGCGGTGAGCTTGTCCGCCGGGCTCAGCACGAGCCGGTCGCCTGACTTCAAGGCGCCACCGCCGACCTCCAGTGCGTCACCCAGCATGCGGCCGGGCGCCACCGGCACTGTCTCCACCACCGGCGCCTTGGCCGTACCGGCGATCCGGAATACCACCTTCTTGCCTTCACGCTCGACGACGGTCTTCGGGTTCACGGCCAGCACCGGCTTGAAGTCGGCCTCGGCGGCCCGTTGCGTGAGCAGCACGACCTTGGCGCTCATCTCGGGCAGGATGCGTGCATCGAGTTGCTCGAAGCGTACCTTGGTCATCACGGTGGCCTTGGCACGGTCGACGGTGGGCACGATGCGCACCACGTTGCCGCGAAAGCGCTGCTCGGGCAGCGCGTCGAGCACGATTTCCACCGGCATGTCGATCTTCACCTTGGCGACATTGGCCTCTGAGACATCGGCCTCGACCTCGAGCGTGCCCATGTCGGCCATGGTCACCACGGCGCCCTGCGTGCCGCCGGCGCTGGAAAACGGCGTGATCATGTCTCCGACGTTGGCGTTCTTCACCAGCACCACGCCGTCGAACGGGGCGCGGATCTCGGTGCTGTCGCGTTGCACCTGCTGCACGCGCACCTGCGCGCCGGCCACCGAGTGCGCGCCCTCGGCCGAGGCGATGCCTGCCTGGGCAGAGGCAAGGCCGGCTTGCGCCGCGGCCATGGCGGCGCGCGCCGCGTCGACGCGGCGGCGTGTGCTGTCCACGGCCTGGGCCGAGACGAAGCCTTGCTTCTCCAGCGCGAGCACGCGGTTGAGCTCGGTGTCGGCGTTGGCGAACTCGACCTGCGCCTGCATCTCGGCCGCGCGCGCCTGCCCCTGCGCGGCCTGGGCCTGCGACTTGCCGGCTTCGGCCTGACGTACGCCGGCCTGCGCGGCGCCCATGCTGGCGGCCACGTCGGCGGCATCGAGACGCGCGATCAGGTCACCGGCCTTGACCACACTGCCTTCTCGCACACGCAGCTCGATGAGCCGGCCGCTGGCCTTGCTGGACACCGCCGCGCGGCGCTGCGCAACGACGTAGCCTGAAGCGGTGAGCAGGGCATATTGCGCCGAAGGGTAGGCGCTTTGCACGCTGCTCACCTGCACCTCCAGCGGGCGCGTGGCGACGCTGAAGCCGATGCCCGCGAGTGCCAGCACGGCCACGCCGAGCCAGATCCAGCGGCCTTTGCTGCGCCGGCGCTTCACAGGGGTCTGGCCGGCGCTGACCTTGTGGGCCAGGGCAGCCAGACGCGCGGCAGCTGGTGCGGGTTCGCCGGAAGGGCCGGAAGGTCTGGTCGCCTCGTTCATGTCGTCGTCAGCTCGGGTTGCAGTGCCGGGATGGTCGCACTTTCGATCACGCCGCCGCCCAGGCACACCTCGCCGTCGTAGAGCACGGCGCTCTGGCCTGGTGTGACGGCCCACTGCAGGTGCGGTGGCGAAAAGTTCAGCGCAAAACCGGGCGCGCAAGTCTGGAAGGCGCCCGGAGTATCGGTCTGACGGTAGCGCGTCTTCACGCCATACGTGCCTGCAGCTGGCGGCTGGCCGGCCACCCAGCTGCAGTCGGCGGCGCTCAGGGCGGCGGCCTGCAGCCAGGAGTGGTCGTGCCCTTGCACCACGCGCAGCACGTTGCGCTCGAGGTCCTTGCCGGCGACGTACCAGGGCGCATGTTCGCCACCACCTTCACTTCCACGATGCCGCACGCCACCGATGCCCAGGCCCTGCCGCTGCCCGAGGGTGTAGAAGCTCAGGCCCACGTGCCGGCCGACCTCGCGGCCGCGCTCATCGAGCATCGGGCCCGGCGTGTGGTTCAGGTAGCGCGAGAGGAATTCGCGGAACGGCCGCTCGCCGATGAAGCAGATGCCGGTGCTGTCCTTCTTTTTTGCGTTGGGCAGGCCGATCTCCTCGGCCAGCCGGCGAACCTCGGTCTTCTTGAGTTCGCCTACCGGGAACAGTGTCCGCGCGAGTTGCGCCTGCGAGAGCCGGTGCAGGAAGTAGCTCTGGTCCTTGGCCGGGTCCAGGCCCTTGAGCAGCTGGAAGTGGATGCCGCCCGCGTCAACGACTTGACGCACGCGCGCGTAGTGGCCAGTGGCGATGTTCGCCGCGCCCCGCCGCAGCGCGTGGTCGAGAAAGGCCTTGAATTTGATCTCGGCGTTGCACAGCACGTCGGGGTTGGGCGTGCGGCCCGCCTGGTACTCGCGCAGGAACTCGGCGAAGACGCGGTCCTTGTAGGCGGCGGCGAAATTGACATGCTCGAGCTCGATGCCGATGACATCGGCCACCGCGGCGGCATCGACGAAGTCGATGTTGCTCGAGCAGTACTCGACAGCGCCATCAGGCGACCCCGCGGGGCGGTCGTCGTCTTCCCAGTTCTTCATGAAGATGCCGATGACCTCATGCCCGGCGCGCTTGAGCAGCCAGGCACTGACGGCGGAGTCCACCCCGCCGGAGAGTCCGACCACGATGCGCTGCGGCGCCTGCTTCATGTGAAGAATTATCTGGCCGCCGCCATGACACTGCGGTGCCATGGGGCAACGGACACCAGTGCGCGCCTTCAATGTAGCCACCAACACCCCGCGGGAGAGTCCATAGATGTCTGGCGTGGGCCAACGCGGGGCTGTTCAAGAACAACGCCGCGATCAAGAAAACCGAGTCGACCGATTGGGACAAGCGCTCGGGCCGAATTGCATCAGCACCACCGCTGGGCCCAGGCCACCACCGCGCTGCAGATCTCGATTGCCCTGGCCGCCATCGCGCTGCTCACTCGGCGCAAGTGGTTGCAGTGGGGTGTCTTCGGCGTCAGCAGCATCGGGCTGGCGCTGGGTGCGCTGGCCGCGCTGCACATCTAGTTCGGATACGGCGCTGGGCCCTGGAGGGCGCCACCATCCTCTCAGGCGAGCATCGGCGAGGCCTTGCGCACCATCTCGCGGGCGCGGCCCTTCGCGTAGTGCAGCGCCGCCTCCGGCGTGGGCCAGCGGTAGCCGCAGGCCAGGCTGTCGTCACGCCAGACTTCGCGGGCCAACCGCGTGCCGGCGCGAGGATTGGCCACTTCGCCGACCACTCGGCTCACGACCACTGCGGCAATGAAGCCCTCGCCACGAGGCGCGTCGAGCGCGCCGACGTAGATGCGGAACTCGCCTTCGAAGCATTCGTCGAACTGCATGGAGATCTCCCAGCAAACCGCACCACACGATGGGACGGGATGATCCGCCCGACCTTCGGGGGTGGACCATCCCTCCCGAGGGGGCAGCCCTCCACTGGGAGATGGACGGACGCGTGTAGCTGGTGTGGCCAGTGCGGCCGGTGTGACCGGCTCGGCGAATTCCGCAGTCCTCAGATGCCGCGCGTGCTCTGGAGCCCCAGGTAGAACCACTCGTGTCCCGGCAGCGCCGCGTGGTCGGGGAAGACGATGTAGCCCGCCCGTGGTGCACGCACCTCGGTGCCATCAGCGCGGTGCGCGATCAAGTCGCCCTCGGCCAGCGCATCGAAGCTGGTCCAGGTCTTCACAAACCGGTCACCCTCGGCATGGCGGTCGATGACGCGGGCGAGCGTGAGGCACTCGACGGGGGCGGCGGGTTGGGCCAGCGCATGCTCGGCCATGCCCAGCAGCGCCAGCGTCTGCCGGATGGCCTGGTAGGCCACGCCCGGCGCCGCAGGGTCTTCGTGCTGGCCGCACTCGAGGGTGACGGCGTAGCCGCCCACCGAACGCATGTATTCGGTGGTGCCGACGCCGTAGGCCGGGTCTTCGTTCATGGCGCCGGGCGTGAGGCCGCGCGCGCGCCGCTCGGCCACGCCGCGGGCGTAGGCATCGAGCCAGCCGTCGACGATGCGCGTGACGCCCACGTGCGCTGCGAGTCTCGCTTCGGCCGCCTCGTGTGAGAAGGGTTCGAGTGGGCCCCGGTTGTCGGTGGGCCCGCGCAGCACAAAGGGTAGGCCGGGGCTGCGAAAACTGTGCAGGTCAAGCAGCACGTCGTGCTCGGCCAGCAGCGGGCACAGCACGTTGGCGACGCGGTCTTCGTACTCCTTTGGGTCGGTGGTCGGCAGCAGCCGGCGGTTGAGGTTGCGATCGCCGGTGCGGCGCTGCTGGCGGTAGGCCAGCGGGTTGCACACCGGCACGAAACTCACGCTGCCGCGCACGATGTCGATCTCGCCGCGTTCGATCTCGCGCACGATGCGCTCGATGCCGCGCGTGCCGGCAGTCTCGTTGCCGTGCACGGCGCCGGTGACGATGAGCCGCGGGCCGGGCTCCAGCGCCGCGAAGCGAATCGCGTGCAGGTGGTGCGTTGAGAGGCTCATCAGGCAACCTCCGCGCTGCGCGCTGCGGTATTCGCCTCGGTAGCGGCCCGGCGGCTCATCAGGCAAGCTCCATGCTGCGCACTTCGGCATACGCCTCGGTAGCGGCCCGGCGGCTCATGCACGCCCCCCGGGCAGCGTGCGCGACTCGTCATCGGTTTCGCACAGCATCGTGTAGGCGCGCGCATAGCGCTCGCGCACGCCTTCGATCACCGCCATGGGCAGGTCCAGCGCCGCCTGCTCGACCCCACCAGTGACGCCGGTGGAGGCCAGCCAGTCGCGCAGCGGCTGCTTGTCCAGTGCCTCGATGCGGCCGGCGCGCAGCTCGTCGGCGAGCCAGAAGCGCGAGGAGTCCGGCGTCAGCACTTCGTCCATCAGCATCAGGCGCCCGGCCGCGTCGAGCCCGAACTCGAACTTGGTATCGGCGATGACGATGCCGCGCATGGCCGCGTACTCGCGCGCCGCGATGTAGAGGCGGATCGACGCCTGGCGCACCTCGGCCGCGCGCGCCGCGCCTATGAGCGAGATGAGCTCGGTGAACGAGATGTTCTCATCGTGGTCGCCCACGGCGGCCTTGGTGGCCGGCGTGAAGATCGGTTGCGCCAGCGGCGTGGTCATCGAAAGCCCCGAGGGCAGCGGCTGGCCGCAGACCGTGCCGCTCTTCTTGTACTCCTTCCACCCCGAGCCGGCGACATAGCCGCGCACCACGGCCTCGCAAGGCAAGGGCGTGAGCCGGTGCACGAGCATCGAGCGGCCCTCCACGAGCGCACGCTCGTCGGCGGACACCACGCTTTCAGGGGCCGTGCCCGTGAGGTGATTGGGGCACACCGCGGCGAGCTTGTGAAACCAGAACAGCGCCATCTGCGTGAGCAGCCGGCCCTTGCCGGGCACGGGCGCCTTCATCACCACGTCGAAGGCAGACAGGCGATCGCTGGCCACCATCAGCAGTCGGTGTTCGCCAGCCGCGTAGATGTCGCGCACCTTGCCTCGCGCCACCAGGGGCAGGGAGCGCAGGAGGGGCGTGTCGGGGTTCTGCGGTGTATTCACGTGGCGATTCTCTTCCAGGCCCGATGTGGCTTCAGGTGCGCCCGGGCCAACCCTCGAGCAGCGTGAGGGTGCCCGCACCGGCATCGAGCCGCATGCGCAACCCCATGGGCAGCGGCTGGTTGGGCACGCCATGCCCGGCCCGCCAGCCGGCCAACACGGGTTTGCCCAGTGGCAGCAGCCGGTCAAGCATCACGGCTGCGGGGTAGGGCGGCGGCGTGAAACTGCCGAGCACGAAGCCCGCAGCGGCGGCGAGCGCGCCGGCCAGTTGCAGCTGAGTCAGCAGGCGGTCGACACGATAGGCCTCTTCGTTCACGTCTTCGATGAAGAGCAGCGTCGACTGGTTGGCCGGCCAGGCGAAGGGTGTGCCCTGCAAGGCCGCGACCAGGCTCAGGTTGCCACCGACGAGCCGCCCCTGCGCCACGCCCGGCACGGTGAGTGCGGCCACGTCGGCATCGCTGCGGTCGATTTCACCGCCCAGCACCTCGCCGCGCTGCACGCCCTGGCGCAGCCGCACGAAGAAGGCCTCGCGATCGGCCGTGCGGTGCGGTAGCACGATGTCGCTGCTGGCCATCGGGGCGTGTAGCGCCGGTGCGCCTTCGCGCGCCCACAGCGCGAGCAAGGCGGTGATGTCGCTGTAACCGGCCAGCAGCTTGCGCTGGCGCCGCACGAGCGCGGCATCGATGCGGTCGAGCAGCCGCATGCAGCCGTAGCCGCCGCGCAGGCAGTGGATCGCGGCCACCTCGTTGTCGGCGAGTGCGGCATGCAGGTCAGCCAGGCGCTGCGTATCGTCGCCGGCGAGGTAGGGCAAGTCGTCGTGGCGCGCACTGCATGAGGGGTACAAGCGCACTCGATAGCCCGCGGCTTCGAACATCGGCTGCACCTGCGCGAGGCGCTCCGGGCTCGTCGGCCCCGCGGGGGCAACGATGCCGATGAGGCTGCCAGGAAGTACTGCACCGCCAGCGCCGCCAGCGCCGCCAGCACCGTCAGCACCACCCACACCAACACCCGCACCGGCGGCGTCACGGGCACGGCTCGAGCCTCCCAAGCTGCCCAGGCCACTTGCGCTGACGCTGGTGACCATGCTCAAACCACCTCCCGCATCACACGATGGAGCGCCGCGCCCAGCGCTGGCAGCTTCCAGGTCGTGGCGCAACGCCCTTCTTGCGGGTCGGGTGGCTCGGGCGGCGCGTAGCGCGTGCCGAGATTGGTGATGACGGCGACGATGGCATGCGGGCGCGCCGGCGAGGATCGGCCGGTCACGATGCCGGCATCGCAGCCGTAGTTCTCGGTAGTGCCGGTCTTGTGGGCGAAGCGCACCGTGGGCGGCAGGCCCTCGACGAAGCCCGGCACGTCGCGCAGCGAGTGCGAGGTGAGGATCTCGTTCAGCTCCTGCTGCTCGAGCAGCGCGCGCAGCTGGGCGCGCGTGGTCGGCTGCAGGAGCGCAGCGCCGGCCGCGGCGGCCTTGCTCGCCGCCTCGCTCACCGCGCTGCTGCCCGTGGCGCCGCCGGCGCGTGTCAGCCAGGGCGCCGGCGGCGCGGCGGCATCGAGCAGCCACAGCAGGCGCACCGTGTCCCACGCGGTCATGTGGATGTGGCCTACGCCCGAGCCGTCACCATTGCGCCAACCCCCGGCCGGCGTGGTGCGCGTGAGGCGCAGGGTGGGCAGCCCGAGCGCGGCAAAGCGCTCGTGCAGGAGATCGACCACGCCGCAGCGGTGCAACAGCGCCACGCAGCGGTCGGTGGCGTCGTTGTCGCTCACGGTGATCATCGGCCCCACGTCGGCCGCCGGCCAGTCGCAGCGCCCGAGGTCGACCGCGAGGCCCACGCCCACCGCCACCATCAGCTTCAACAACGAGGCCGGATAAGGCACCACGAAGCGGTGCGGCCCGCTGCCGTGCAGCGGCAGGAAGTCGATGCGCCGCCAGTCGGCGTCAGGCGCCCAGGCGTGCGAGCGCCGCTCGGCATCGACCTGGTCGCGGTCGAAGCGCAGCTGCCGCACGGCGCCGGCCTCGGCGCCGATGGCCGCGACGAGCCCGCTCGGGTGCTCGCGCGAGAAGAGCACGTTGGCCCACAGCGGGCGTGATGCAGCGGCGGCCCCGGACGTTGATGCCGCGGAGCCGAACACCACCATCGCCAAGTCGATGCTCGGGAAGTGAGCCACCGGTGCGCCGCCGCGCGCGCGGTCGGCCGTGGCATCGAACGCCTGCGCGAGCACGGCACGCCGCATCGCTTCAGCCAGGGCATCGTGGCGAGCAATCACCATCGGATGTGTCAACGAGCCCGGCCGGGCCCGCCTTCGAGTTCGCGCTGCAGCGCCTCGACACCGTCGAGCAGGCCGCAGAACTTCTGCCCGAAATGCGTGAGCCGGTATTCCACGCGCGGGGGCAGCTCGGCGAAACTCTCCTTCTCGAGGATGCCGAAGCGCACGAGCTTGACCAGGCGTTCGTTGAGCACCTTCTTCGACAGGCCGGCGATCGCATGCTCCAGCGCGCCGGGCCGGCGCACGCCGCCACGCACTGCGCCCAGCACGGCCAGCGACCACTTGCAGCCCACGATGTCCTCGACCATGCGCGCCACGGGCGGCGGCCTTGCATCCTCGCTGCCTTCCCTTGCGGAAGCGGTCGTACGCTCATCCGTCATCGATCGACACCCTTTGGTGACCGGGGCACCGTTTCGTGCCTGCTGTTCAGTGGCGCGTGCCGATGCTGCAATGCGCGCCGGCCACGCGGATCCATGCCGTTGCATGGAAGGGGCATGGTCGCAAATTCTAGGAGCGAGCGATGCGCAATTCGATACTCCGTGGCACGGCGCTGGCGCTGGGCCTTGCCGGCGCAATCGGTGTGACAGCGGTGTCGGCGGCCGACCCGGCCCCTGTGCCCTACCCGAAGGGCTACCGCGACTGGACCCACGTGAAGAGCATGGTCATCCAGCCCGGCCACGCGCTCTTCGACGCCTTCGGCGGCATCCACCACCTCTACGCCAACAAGACGGCGCTGGCCGGCTACCGCAAGGGTGGCAAGTTCGCCGACGGTTCGGTCATCGTCTTCGACCTGCTCGAGGCCAAGAGCGCCGACAGCACGGTGCAGGAAGGCGCGCGCAAGGTGGTGGGCGTGATGGTCAAGGATGCGCGCCGCTACAAGGACACTGGCGGCTGGGGCTACGAGGGCTTCAAGGGCGACTCGAACACCGACCGTGCTGTCGGCGCCAACGCGGCCACCGCGTGCCACCAGTGCCACCAGGCCAAGAAGGACAATGACTACGTCTTCTCCACCTGGCGGCCCTGAAGGCGGCGGCCCCTGGCGGCGGCCCCGGAGGCGGCCCTGAACGCCGCCCTGGTCGCCGCGCACCGACGCCCCATCGACGCGATTGAAACGAGCGACATGACCTTGGCTGAACACGCGCGCCCACGCTTCGACCTCAGCCCACCCGGGGCCGCGTCGCCGCTGGCGCCGCCGTGGAGCACCAGCCGCTGGTTCAACCTGCCGGGCGCGAAGTCCACGCTGCAGCCAGCCGACCTGCGCGGCCGCGTGGTGGTGCTGCACACCTTCCAGATGTTGTGCCGCGGCTGCGTCTTCCACGGCCTGCCGCAGGCGCAGCGCCTGGCGGCCGCCTTCGATCCACACGATGTGGTGGTGGTGGGCCTGCACACCGTCTTCGAGCACCACGCGGCGATGACACCGGTGTCGCTGGAAGCCTTCCTGCACGAAAACCGCATCGGCTTCCCGGTCGGCGTGGATGCGGCCGGCGAGGATGCGCGCGACCCCATCCCGCAGACCATGCGCCGCTACAGCTTCCAGGGCACGCCGAGCCTGGTGCTGATCGACCGTACCGGGCGCCTGCGGCGTTCGACTTTCGGCGCTGAAGAGGACCTGGTGGTGGGTGCCGCAGTGGCCACGCTCGTCGCCGAGGGTGGCGACGAGGATGTCGACGAACATGTCGATGGACGGGCGGCCGGGACGGTGGCCGCCGCCGCTCAGAAGAACTTGTAGTTCACGCGCAATGTGTAGGCGCGACCACGCGGGTCGGCCACACGCGGATCCCACCCCGCGCCGGCCGCGAAGTCGAGGTTGTGCGCGGTGAATGGCGGATCGGTATCGAGCAGGTTCTTGATGCCGCCGGTGAGCGTGAGGTTCTTGATGCCGGTGTAGCTCACCGAAAGGTCGTACAGCGTGTAGCTCTTGACATCGGGGTTGAAGCCCGGGGGCACCGTGCCCACCGGCAGCTCGTCTTTGTAGCCGTGCGTGTAGGCCTGCGTGAGCGTGCCGCTCCAGGGGCCGCTGGCGAGCGTGAAGCCGAGCTGGTGCTTCCAGCGCACGAAGAGGTCGCGCGAACTCCATCGGCCCACCGTCTCGACATATGGCTGGCTGGAGAAGAGGCGCGTGCGGTGGCTGTCCATGTAGGTGCCGTCGAGGTTCACCAGCCAGCGCATGCCGGTCACATTGCCGTTCAGGCGCAAGTTGACGTCGACGCCACGGGTGATGTCACCGTCGGCATTCACGAAGCCGGCACGGATGTAGCCACCCAGTTCGTCGAGACGGTTGTTGGGGCCGCGCACGAGGTTCTCGGGGAAGGTGGTGTAGTTGGCCACCACCTGTTGTGCCGTGAGCTCGTAGATGAGGTCGGTGCGCCTCACCTCCCACAGGTCGGCGCTGAAACTCACCCAGTCGGCGGGCGACGCGACGAAGCCCACCGTCCACTGCTTGGAGGTCTCGGGCTTGAGGCCGGGGTTGCCGCCTTGTTGCGCGTCGGGCCGGATGGCGCATACCGTGAGGTCGGCGCCGGGCACGTTGCCGCCGGGGCAGAGCACGGGGTCGGCGATATTGCCGGGCACCTGCGCCTGGGTGGTTCGTGTGTAGAGCTGGAAGAAGCTCGGCGCGCGGAAGCCTTCGTTGTAGGAACCCCGCAGCAGCACCTGCTGCACCGGCGTCCACTTCAGCGAGACCTTCGGGTTGGTGGTGGTGCCGAAGTCGCTGTAGCGGTCGGTGCGCAGCGCCAGACCGGCTTCGAAGCCCTTGAAGAACGGCACCACCACTTCGCCGAAGATCGCGGTGATGTCGCGCGTGACCTTCGGGAACTGGGGGTCGAAGGGTGCCGCATTGATCAGGCGCGTGGTGACCGAGCCGTCGCTGAAGGCATACGACTCCTGGCGCAGGTCCACACCCGCGGCCACGGCGAGTGCGCCGCCGTCGAGCTTCATCAGCTCGCGCGAGGCGGTGGCGTCCAGTTGCGTGGTCTGGGCCTTGCCGTCGAAGAGCCTGCTGCCGGCGGCACTGGCCAGCGCCATCGCGTCGAGTGCGGCCTGCGTCTGCGTCTGCCCCGGCAGCAACCAGGGGTTGACGACGCCGCTGCCGAGCACGCTGTTCAGGCCATTGGGCCGTGCGGTGTTGGTGGCGTCGGCGTTGGTGTAGAAGTAGCCGCCCACGAGCAGCGAGGTGGCCTTGCTCTCGGCGAGCGACAGGCCGGCCTTGTAGTCCCAGCCTGCCAGCGTGCCCTCGGCGCCGACGAGCAGGCGCCAGGCGTCGGTGGTGGTCTCGATGCTGCGGTTGCCGCAGATGGTGCAGCGCCAGCGGTAGGCGATGGGCAGCGCCGCGTTGAAGGTCGGGACGAAGGCCGAGAGGTTCTGGTAGTAGGGCCCGGCCACCGGGTACTGCGATCCGGCCAGCCCGCCGGTGGTCGTGATCTGGTAGGGCTCGAAGTCCTTCGTGGCCTTGGTTTGCGAGGCGACGAGCTCGGCGAACAGCGTGTGGTCGGGCGTGAGCGAGAAGCTGCCACGCGAAAGCAGGTTGATGCGCTCCACCGGCTGGATCAGCACCTCGGCGCCACCATAGTCGAAAGCGCAGCCGTTGGCGAAGCCGGGGCTGCCCCACAAAGCCGACTGGTATTGCGACTGGAACGGGATGATGTTGCACTGTCCCTGGAAGCTCAGCAGGTTGGCACGGTTGTAGGTCTGCGCGCCAGTGGCGGGCAGTGTGTAGGTGGCGCCGAGCGCCGTGCCCGCCGCACCGGTCTGGGTGGCGAACGGCGTGCCGGTGGTGTCGGGCGAGAGGCCGCGCTCGGGCTGGAATCCGTTGGCAAATGACCGTTCGCCATAACCGCCGAGCTTCTGCTGCTTGTCGTAGGTGAGGCTGGCCATGACGTTGAAGCCATCACCGGCGAGGTTGCCCAGGCCCCCCAGCAGCGAGGCGCGGTAGACGTTGCCGCCACCGGCCTCGGTGATGTCCATGAAGCCCGTGGCCTCCAAGCCGGCGTAATCGCGGCGCAGGATGAAGTTGATGACGCCACCGATGGCGTCGGTGCCATAGATGGCGCTGGCACCGTCCTTGAGCACCTCCACGCGCTCGATCGCCGCCAACGGGATGAAATTGAGGTCGACCGAGTTGCCCTTGGCCCCGTGCGCGGGAACACGCCGGCCGTTGAGCAGCACCAGCGTGCTGTTGGCGCCCAGCCCGCGCAGGTTGGCGCTGGAGTTGCCGTTGTTGTTGCGGTCGGTGGTGCCGAGCTGGATGCCGACGTTGGAGCTGAGGTTGTCGGCGCCGGTGCCGTTGGACGTGAGCCGCATCACGAGCTGCTCGGCGCTCACGATGCCCAGGCGCTCGATTTCCTCGCGCGAGATGGTCTGCACCGGCAAGGCGCCCTCGGTCTGGATGCGCTTGATGCTGGAGCCGGTGATCTCCACGCGTTGGGGTGTGCCTTGAGCCAACACCAGGGTGGCATGGCCGGCCAGGCCCGCCGCCGCGAGGCCGGCCACCAAGGCACGCATCGGGGCACGCATCGACATCTTCGAGCGTGTGTGGGTCTTCTGCTTCATCGGGTTCTCCTCCGGCGTGGGCCGCGCTGTTCTGTTTTCGATGGGTCGACCCAGTGTTGCCGCCGGCCGCTGCGGCGCCCATCCGGGTTTTCAATATCTGTTGCTCCGTCGCCAAACGGCGCCGCAGCCGCCGCGGGGACGCGTGTCAACATCGTGTGGTGACAGGCCCCCCTTCGCGCGCGCAATCCCAGGGCGGTGCTCTGCCCTGGCGCTGGATCCCCACGCTCTATTTCAGCCAGGGCCTGCCCTACGTGGCGGTGATGACGCTGGCCGTGGTGATGTACAAGAACCTCGGCGTGGGCAATGCCGAGATCGCGCTTTATACGAGCTGGCTCTACCTGCCGTGGGTGATCAAGCCGTTGTGGAGCCCGCTGGTGGATCTGTTCGGCCGCAAGCGGCAGTGGATCGTGGTGCTGCAGTGCGCGGTGGCGGTGTCGCTGGCGATGGTGGCGTTGACGCTGCCCATGCCGGGCTTCCTGCGGCTCACGCTGGCCATGTTCTGGCTCATGGCCTTTGCCTCGGCCACGCACGACATCGCCGCCGACGGCTTCTACATGCTGGCGCTGCCCGAGGCCTCACGCCAGGCCGCCTTCGTCGGTGTGCGCAGCCTCTTCTACCGCATGGCGATGCTGGGCGGGCAGGGGGGCATGGTGTGGCTGGCGGGCTGGCTGCACCAGCGCCACGGCAGCTTCGTGACGGCGTGGGTCGGGGTAATGGGCGTGATGGCGGCGTTCTTCGCGCTGATGGCGTTGTGGCATGCGTGGGTGTTGCCGTTGCCGGCCGCCGATGTGCCGGCGCAGCGCGTCGCCAAGGTGTCGCCACTCAGCCCGGAGTTCGTCGCCGAGTTCGCGGCGGTGTTTGCCGCCTTCTTCCGCCACCCGCAGATCGGCCGCGTGCTGGCCTTCCTGCTGCTGTACCGCTTTGCGGAGGCGCAGCTGCTCAAGCTCGTGGTGCCCTTCTTGCTCGACCCCTTGGCGTTGGGTGGGCTCGGGCTCACCACGCAGCAGGTGGGCATCGCCTACGGCAGCTTCGGCGTGGCCGCGCTCACCGCAGGCGGCCTGCTCGGGGGCTGGTTCATCGCGCGTGTGGGTCTGGCACGCGCGCTGTGGCCGCTGGTGTTCTCCATGCATGTGCCCAATGTGTTGTACGTGCTGCTGGCGGCCTGGCAGCCCGCGGGCCAGGCGCTTGCGTGGGGGCCGGCCGCGGCGGCGATTGCCGTCGAGCAGTTCGGCTACGGCTTCGGATTCGCCGCCTACATGGTGTTCATGCTGCAGGTGGCGTCCGGGCCGGCCGGAGACAACCCGCACAAGACGGCGCACTACGCGCTGTGCACGGGTTTCATGGCGCTGGGCATGATGCTGCCGGGCATGTGGGCCGGCTGGCTGCAGCAGCAACTCGGCTATACGGCGTTCTTCGTGTGGTGCTGCGTGGCCACGCTGCCGAGCTTCGCGGCCGCCGCGCTGATCCGTGTCGACGAAGGCACTGGGCGCACGTCGGTGTGACGGCCGACGCGGCGGCGGGGTGTCGTGCGACCCGTCCGGCGTCCTGCGTGACAAGACGACGCAGTTACTCGTCGAACCTCATGCAGGCGAAGCGAGCGGGGGGCGCAGCATCGCCGATGCCGGCCCGCGCTCGCCACGCGCCGTGCCTCAGCGCTTGCCGCCAAGCAGGCCGCCCAGCAGGCTGCCCAGATCGCCACCCATGCCCTGGATGTCACCCTGCGGGATCTGGCCCTGCGGCGTGAGCTTGTCCACCACCTGCGGCAGCATCTGCGAGAGCTGGCCCAGCAGGTCGCCCTGGTTCATGCCGAGCTGGCCTGCCATCTTGCCGATGGTGTCGCCGCCCAGCACCTGTCCGAGCTGGTCGGGCGAGATGGGCAGGTTCTGTCCGGTACCCACCCAAGACTTGGCGACATCGCCCATGCCATTGCGCGCGAATTGCTCGACGAGGCCGCCCAGTCCCCCGAGCCCACCGGCGCCGCCAACACTCCCGGCACCACCCCCGGCACCACCGCCGAGCGCGCTGCCCAGCATGCCGCCGAGGCCGCCACCACCACCACCGGTACCACCGGCACCACCGCCGCCCTGGGCCAGCATGCCCACGATGGCGCTGATGAGTGCGCCCTGAGGGTTCTGTTGGCCACCGCCCTTGCCGAGCGCACCAATCACCGAGTCAAGCAGGCCCATGTCGGGCTCCTTCCTGGATAGTTGTCGAAGGCCGGCATTCTGGGCCGCTGCGGCGCCCAAGATCAAGGTCAAGGCGGGTTTGTCAGCCTGACCTTTTGGGGGTGATGCCGCGCGCCGCCGCTGCGGCGAGTCAGGCGAGGCTCAGCGCGAGCCAGGCCAGTGCCGCCAGCGGCGCGGTGTCCGCGCGCAGTATGCGCGGGCCCAGTGAGACGGGTACAAAGCCCGCGTCGCGGGCTGCGCGTTCTTCGGCCGTGGCGAGGCCGCCCTCCGGGCCGCTGAGCAGCACGACCGGCACCGCGGCGCCGGCCGGCGCAGGCCAGGCCTGCGGCCAGGGGGTGGCGTCGGCGCTCGTGCTCAGCAGCCAGCGGCCGGCGCCCGCCGGCGTGGTGTCGTGCAACCAGGGGGCCAGCTCGCGCACCGGATGCACCACGGGCAGATGCGCACGGCCGCACTGTTCGCAGGCCGACACCGCCACGGCTTGCCAGTGAGCGCGGCGGCGTTCGGCGCGCTCGCCGGCCAGGCGCAACACCGAGCGCTCGCTCATCAAAGGCTGCAGCGCGGCCACGCCGAGCTCGGTGGCCTTCTCGACGAGGGCGTCGACACGCTCGTTGGCCGGCATGCAGAACGCGAGCGTCACCGCCAGCGGAAGTTCGCGGGCGGCCGCGGGCAGCGGCTGCGCGGCCAGGCGCACGCGCACGCGCACGGCCGTGCGCGACAGGGTCAGCACTTGCGCGGGCCACTCGGTACCGCGCCCGTCGAACAAGTGCAGCGGCTGGCCGGGCTGCACCCGGCGCACCATCGCATGGCGCGCGGCAGCCGCAGGCAGCTCGAACTCGGCGTGCGGCACGAAGGCCGTACCGGCCAGGTGAAGGCGAAGCGCCGGGGCCGGTGCGGGCGGCGCACTGGCCGTCGCCATCGCCATCGTGCCCGCCGTGCCGTCGAGTTTCTCAGCCGCTCCTGCGGCCCCCTTGCCAGCCCCTGGCAAGTGGCACGCGGCCGGCGCACTCTGTTCGCCGCGTTCGCCCCGTTGGCCGCGTTCGCCCCCTGCGCCCCTTGCGCCCCCTGCGCCCGGTTCGATCATGGCGCCGCCAAGAGGGCCTCGACCGCGAGCGCCACACCGGCCAGCGATGCATCGTGCCCACCGGGCGCGCTGAGCATCAGGCCCACGGGCAGCGCGCCCGAATCGTGGCAGGGCAGCGAGAACGAACAGCCATCAAGAAAGTTGATGGCGAAGGTGTTGCGCAGCAACAGGCCGTTGGCCTTGAAGAAGGCCTCGTCGCTGGCGGCGTCGCGGGCCAGTAGCGGCGCGATCTGCGGCGCCACGATGGGCACGGTGGGGCACACGAGGGCGTCGTAGCCCGCGAGCCGCGCGTTGACGCGTTGGATCCAGTCGGCGCGCCGGCGCAGCATGACGATGTAGTCGGCCGCGGACACTTCCTCCCCGAGGGCGATTCGCGCGGCCACGCGCGGGTCGTACTCGCCGCGGCGCTGCGCGTAGAGCTCGCGGTGCGTGGCGTAGGCCTGCACCGGCGAGAAGCCGCCCGGCGCATTGATCGAAGCGATCTCCGCCAGCTCCGCCAGCGCGATCTCTTCAACCGTGGCGCCGGCTGCGGCAAGGCGGCTGAGCGCTTGCTCGAAGGCACGCGCGACGGCCGGCTCGAGTGCATCGAGCATCAACGTGCGCGGCAGCGCCAACTTCAGCCCGCGCACCGAGTCTCGCCGCGGCACAGACAGAGGAGCGCCAGCGAGCACGCCGTCCACCACCAGGCAATCGGCGACGCAATGCGTCATCGCGCACACCGTATCGAGCGAGTGCGACAGCGAGAACGCCCCCGCCAGCGGCGTGCGCGACTGCGTATTCTTGAAACCCACGAGCCCGCACAGCGCCGCCGGGATGCGGATCGAGCCACCGGTGTCCGAGCCCAGGCCGGCCACCGCCAGGCCCAGCGCCACCGACACCGCTGCGCCGGACGACGAGCCGCCGGGCACCCGCGCGGAGCCGTCCCATGCCGTCGCAGCGGGGTTGTGTGGCGTGCCGTAGTGCGGGTTGATGCCCACGCCCGAGAAGGCGAACTCGGTCATGTTCGTCTTGCCGATGATCGCCGCGCCGGCGGCGCGCAGGCGCTGCACGGCCGGCGCATCGGCGATCGCGGGTGCCGCGCCGCGCCGCGCCACCGAGCCGGCCAGCGTGTTCTCGCCGGCCACGTCGTAGAGGTCCTTCACCGTTACGGGCAGGCCGGCGAGCGGGCCGGGGGCGCCCGCGGCACGGGCGAGGCGGTCGGCCGCCCGCGCGGCGGCGAGTGCGGCCTCGGGGTACAGCGCCGTGAAGACGTGCGCCGCCTCGGGCGAGCCGGCGCGGGCGAGCACCTCGGCCACGTGGGCCTCGTATCCGCCGGGGGTCGCGGTACAGCGCCGGCGCAGGGCTTCGGCGATGAGAGGGGGCTGGGCGGGCATGGCGGGTGCTTGGCGATTGCGGGCTTGAGGGAGCGTGAGTGGGCGTGAGTGGGCGTGCGCGTGGGCGTCGGGTAGGGTCCGCGCATGGGGCGCCCGGGCGATTCTGGGGTATCCCACGGTGTCATCGAAGTGGTGCGCCACCGCTAGCGCTTGCCTAACGGTGGGCGCGCAAAGTGGCGGCACACAGCAACCCGAGAGCCCCCATGAAGCGCATCGCAAACCTCCCGATCCATTCCTCGCGACCCAGCCGACCGGCCCTCTTCGCAGCAGCAGCAGCCGCAGCCTCGGCCATGGCGGTGCACGCGCTGGCAGCCCTGGCCGCCGTGGCGGCGCTGGCATCGGCCAGCCCGGCGCAGGCGCAGGACTACGGCGCCGGCGTCCAGCAGGGCATGGCCCGCATGAACGAGATCGTCAACCAGGCGCAGAACCGCGGGCACGCCATCGTGCAGCAGCGCATGCAGGATCCGGCCGTGCAGGCGGCGTGGCAGCGCTATTTGCAGCAAAGCGGCGGCCGGCCGGCGATGAACTACTACCAGTTCACCTACCAGTACATCTACACCAACGGCTTCTCGGCCCAGGGCATGACCCATGCGCGTGCCAACGAGTCGGCGATCCAGGCGCGCGAGCAGGCCGCCTGGCAGGGCCTGCGGCAGGCGCAGGCGCAGCGCGCCCAGGCCCAGCAGGCGCACCGCGACGGCTACTACACCCAGCAGCAGGAAGCCGGCCGCCGCCTGACGGGCCAGAGCACTTACGTGGCCCCCAACGGCCAGGGCCTCGTGCTGCCGCACACGTGGCAGCGCAACGGCACCTACAACTGGCAGGGGCAGACCTACCACGTGGATGCGGTCGGCCAGTACCACGTGCGGGCGACCCATGGCGGGTGGGTTCCGCTGCAGCCGCGCTTCTGAGGTGGCCGCGTGGTGCCAGTGGAAGCCGACGCCGTGATCGCGCATCGCGCATCGCGCCTCGTGCAGGGGCCGCTGCCTACAGTCGTGCGCAGCGCGGCGCACCGCCGCAGTCACGCACGTAGCGCCTCGACGGAAACGGGTAGGGCGGAAAGCGAAGGCATGATGCGGGTCATGCTCGCAGTGCCATGACCTCTCTTGCGGCCCGGCGTCGATCTCTCGGTGGGCCGCAACCGGCTGCGCCACACGCTGTCAACCTTGAAGAGCTTGCTCGAGCCCGTTGGCGACGCGGTGGTTGTGCCGGCCTGAGGGGGGGGTTGTCTTCCGCCAAGTTTGAAGCGCATTCAGGGTCGACTAAAGGCCGCATCGAGTTGCTGCGAAATGTTCAGCCCGCGGTCTTCCTTGAACACCATGGCGAATAGCGTGCGTCCGTCGCTGCGCTGCGCCCACAGCTTCCCCACCTGCCCTTTTTGAATCTCCTTGGGCACGTTGCACAAGTGCTCCCCCTTGTACTCGACGACCAGCAGCCGCTGGTCATCCAGCTCGCAGACGAAGTCAGGATAGAAGCGCCCCGAAGCGGTGGGCAGCCAGAAACCGTTCTCCGGATCCGAATCCAGGTTGCGCGCCCAACGCACCACCCGAGGATGCCGGTCAATGGCCACCGCGCATTGAAACTCCTCGCCCTTGTCTCGCAAGTCCGCGAGCACGGGGTAGTAATGCTTGCCGAAGCTGAACCTGCCGCTGTAGCGGCGATGGCCCGGCACCGGATAGCGGTTGGCCTCGAACCGGAACGCGAAAGCGGAACTCGCTTCGACGTCCCATCCGCCGTCGAGAACCAACTGGGTAAACGCGCTCTTCGATGCCTCGTCGCGAAGCGTCGCGATCTGTTCACCGAGTCGCTGCATCAGCGGATACTGATGACGGGCCAGTTGCGACAGCGGGATGCGCTTCTCGTTGACGAGGTGGTTCACGCAGGCCAGCGTGAATGCTCGAAGGTGCGACGGGGTGATGTCGGCGGCCACATTGCGCGAAGGGTGCTGGAGCTCGGTCGCCAGCCAGCGCGCCAAGTCGTCCGAGGTGATGGTGGTTCCCACCCCGTCGCGCCCGCCACCTTGCAGCCCCAGCGGCAACTGCGGCGCAATCATCGAAGCCATGTCCAGCGGATCGAAACCCATGCCGTCGATCAGCCGGTCGGCCAGCGCATTGGCCGCTATGCCGGTTTTCTCTTCGGTGACGTGCGCATGCGCCTTGTTCAGCGCTGGCCGGCTGCGCCTCGTGGCGTAGGGCATGCGCAGGATTCGCCCCAGCAACTGCTCGATGGCCGTGGCCGAACGCACGCTCTGCACGGAACACAGTACAGCCCTCGCGCAGCGCCTGCACGGTGATGATGTAGCGCACCGGGCAGGCGCGATCGGCCAGGTTCAGCCCGTCCAGTTGGCCAGGCTCCAGCGCGGCTGCCTCACGAAGCGCTGCTAGCGCCGAGGGCGGCACGCCGCGGAAGTGCGGCGTCAGCGCCTCGCTGAAGGCGTAGACGTTGCGCTGCTCGGTGTCTTCGACGCGGAAGCTCTGCATCGTGGCCACCACCACGACGGCGCGGGCTGCAAAGTCCTGCTGACCTGCCCCCATGCGCCGTACCAATCACTCCGAGGGAGTCCAGGGTGAAGGGTACTGCTGATCAATTGGAATGGCTCGCGCAGCTGCGCGAAGCGTCGCGGCGGGATGCGCCCGAATACTTCATCCATCAACACCTTGAGGTAGTGCCCCTCGTTGTCGTCGAGGGTCACCCAGATGCTGCCGTCCTCGCGCAGGAACACCCGCAGAAATTGCAGCCGCGGCAGCATCATCGTCAGCCATTGGCTGTGTTCGAGGTTGTCGTCATAGTGCTCGAAAGCGCTCTTCGTGTTGTACGGAGGGTCGAGGGTGGGCATCGGAACGTCAGCGTAGGGCGTCGTGCTGGGCGGGCGCACCGGCCGCAGCCTGGGCCGGGGCCGGCTGCTGCACCAAGGCCTCGAGCGTCTCGTGGTGGAACAGGTCCACGTAGGGCTGGTAGCGCCACAGCCGATTGCGTCCGTAGCCCGTGAGCTCGCGCAGCCAGCCGCGCGTCTCGAAGGTGCCCACCAGCTTGGCGGCCGTCGGCTGCGTGCAATCCAGCCACTGCGCCACGCGCTTGATGGACACCGTGGGCTGCAGCAGCAGGCGGTCCAGCAGAGCCAGCGCCTTGGCATTTCGCGCCACGGATGCGCGGTGCCCTTCGCGCAATGCCACGATGTTCTGTGCCGTCTGCGTGGCGGCGCGCGCAGTGAGGCTCACGCCGCGCAGGAAGAAGCCGACCCACGCTTCCCAGTGGCCCTGGTGGCGGATGGCTGTGAGGCGGTCGTAGTACTCGGCACGGCGTGCCTTGAGATAGAGGGAGAGATACAGCAGGGGGCGCGAGAGAGCGCCGTCCTCGCAGAGCATCAGGGTCACGAGCAGGCGGCCGACGCGGCCGTTGCCGTCGAGGAAAGGATGGATGGTCTCGAACTGCGCATGCGCCAGAGCGCAGCGCACAAGCAGCGGCACGCTGTCGCGCGCTTCGTGCAGGAAGCGTTCGAGTTGCCCCATCGTGTTCATCACCTCGTGCGGTGGGGGCGGGATGAAGGTGGCCGTCTTGAGCGTGCTGCCGTTGCCTCCGATCCAGTTCTGCGAGGTGCGGAACTCGCCCGGCGCCTTGTCGCCGCCGCGCACGCCGCGCATCAGTTCGGCGTGGATTTCGCGCAGCAGCCGCAGCGAGAGAGGCAGCTCGGGCAGCCGGGCGAGGCCGTGGTTCATGGCCCGCACGTAGTTGACGACTTCTTCCACGTCCTTCGGTGTGTCGACGCCTACGGCGTCTGCCTCGAAGGCAAGCACGTCTTCGAGCGTGCTCTGCGTGCCCTCGATCTGCGAGGACAGCACGGCCTCGTGGCGCACGTACATGGCCACGAAGAGATCCGGGTTGGGCAGCAACGCGGCCAGCGCGTCGAGCCGGCCGATGTCGCGGTCGGCGTTGGATAGTAGGGTCTGCAACTCGCCGGCCAGCTGGACGGGCGGATCCGGCGGCAGCGGAGCCGGAATGAATGCCCGGTAGCCCGTCGTCTGCTGGACTTACCGGCCAGCGCGGTAGGAAAGGTCCACGTCGTCTTCCTTTGCCAAGAGGCGACGCTCGCCACCTTTGTTAAAGAAAAGAGTAACAGACTTTCCTAAGCCGGGCCAGTGGCCGCCATGCGAAAGCTCGTGGGGGCGCCTCTCAGCCTCACTCCACCGCTTTCACCATCTGCTCGACCACCTTCTTCGCGTCGCCGAAGACCATCATCGTCTTGTCCATGTAGAACAACTCGTTGTCCAGGCCGGCGTAGCCGCTGGCCATCGAGCGCTTGTTGACGATCACGGTCTTGGCCTTGTAGGCCTCGAGGATGGGCATGCCGTAGATCGCGCTGCCCTTCACATGCGCGGCGGGGTTCACGACGTCGTTGGCGCCGAGGATGATGGCGACGTCGGCCTGGCCAAATTCGCCGTTGATGTCTTCCATCTCGAACACCTGGTCGTAGGGCACCTCGGCCTCGGCCAGCAGCACGTTCATGTGCCCGGGCATGCGGCCGGCCACGGGATGGATGGCGTACTTCACCGTCACGCCCTTGGCGATGAGCTTGGCGGCGAGTTCTTTCACCGCGTGCTGCGCGCGCGCGACCGCCAGGCCGTAGCCGGGCACGATGATCACCGTCTCGGCGTTGCCGAGCACGAAGGCGGCGTCGTCGGCGCTGCCGCTCTTCACGGGGCGCTGCTGCGCGCCGGCTGCGGCGGCAGGGCCCGCCTCGCCCCCGAAGCCACCCAGGATGACATTGAAGAACGAGCGGTTCATCGCTTTGCACATGATGTAGCTCAGGATCGCGCCCGAGCTGCCCACCAGCGAACCGGCGATGATCAACATGCTGTTGTTGAGACTGAAGCCGATGCCCGCGGCGGCCCAGCCCGAGTAGCTGTTGAGCATGCTCACCACCACCGGCATGTCGGCGCCGCCGATGGGGATGATGAGCGTCACGCCGATGATGAAGCCGAGCGCGCAGATGAGCGCGAAATCCATCGGGCTTTGCGAGTGCCAGAAGCCGAACAGGAAGAACACCGCCGCCAGCCCGAGCGCGAGATTGATCTTGTGCTGCCCCGGAAAGACCACCGGCGCACCCTGGAAGAGGCGGAACTTGTAGGTGCCCGAGAGCTTGCCGAAGGCGATGACCGAGCCCGAGAAGGTGACCGCGCCAATGAAAGCGCCCAGCGCCAGCTCGATGCGATTGCCGCCAGGAATTGCCCCGTTGGCGTCGGCGATACCGAAGGCGGCCGGCTCGGCCACCGCGGCGATTGCGATGAATACCGCCGCCAGGCCGATCATGCTGTGGAAGAAGGCCACCAACTCAGGCATCTTCGTCATCTCGACGGTCTTGGCGCGGTAGGCGCCATAACCGCCGCCGATCACCAGCCCAAGCAGCACCCACAACAACCCGCTTGCTTTGCCCGCCAGGTTGACGATCAGCGCCGCGGTGGTGACCACGGCAATCGCCATGCCGACCATGCCGAAGAGGTTGCCGCGGATGGAGGTCGTGGGGTGCGACAGGCCCTTGAGCGCCTGGATGAAGCACACGCTGGCAACGAGGTACAGCAGGGTGACGACATCGAGGCTCATCACTTGCTCTCCTGGCCGGGGCCGGCTGCCGCCGGCGCCTTCTTTTCTTTCTTCTTGAACATCTCGAGCATCCTGCGCGTGACGAGGAAGCCGCCGAAGATGTTCACCGCGGCCAGCGCCACGGCGGCCACGCCCATGACCTTGCCCACCGTGCCCACGGTGAGCGCCGCGGCGAGCATGGCGCCGACGATGACGATGGCGCTGATGGCGTTGGTGACGGCCATCAGCGGCGTGTGCAGTGCCGGCGTGACGGTCCACACCACGTGGTATCCCACATAGATGGCGAGCACGAAGATGATGAGGTTGATGTCGGTGGGGCTGATGGCGTCCATGGTCTGGGTCCCTGTCACTTGCGACGGACTTCGCCGTCGCGTGTCATCAGGCAGGCGACGACGATGTCGTCGTCCATCGGCACGTCGAACGTGCCTTCTTTGGTGAGTACGAGCTTCAGGAAGTCGAGCACGTTGCGGGCATAGAGGCTCGACGAATCGGCCGCCACGAGCGCGGGCAGATTGGTCTCGCCGACGAGGGTGACGCCGTGCCTGACGACCGTCTTGTCGGTCTCGGTGAGCGGGCAGTTCCCCCCGGCGCGGCCATCGGCGCCCACGGGCCCCTTGCCGGCGGCCATGTCGACGATGACGCTGCCCGGCTTCATGCTTTTCACCATCTCCTCGGTGATGAGCACCGGCGCCGCGCGCCCGGGGATCAACGCCGTGCTGATGACGATGTCGGCCGCCGCCACGCGCTTGGCCACCTCGATTTTCTGGCGCTCCAGCCAGCTCGGCGGCATCGGCTTGGCATAACCGCCCACGCCCTCGGCGGCTTCCTTCTCCTCGGCCGTCTCGTAAGGCACGTCGATGAACTTGGCGCCCAGGCTCTCGACCTGTTCCTTCACGCTCGGGCGCACGTCGCTGGCCTCGATGACCGCGCCCAGGCGCTTGGCGGTGGCGATGGCCTGCAGGCCGGCCACGCCCACGCCGAGGATCACGACGCGCGCGGCCGTGATGGTGCCCGCAGCCGTCATGAGCATCGGGACCAGGCGCTGGTACTTGTCGGCGGCCATCATCACCGCCTTGTAGCCGCCGATGTTGGCCTGCGAGGACAGCACGTCCATGCTTTGCGCGCGCGTCGTGCGTGGCGCTGCCTCCAGCGCAAAGCTCGTGAGACCGGCCGTGGCCAGGCGGGCGAGCCCGTCCTTGTCGAAGGGGTTGAGCATGCCCACGAGCGCGGTGCCGCTCTTCATCAGGCCCAGTTCGTCGATGCCCGGGCTTCTCACCTTGAGCACCAGCTCGCAGCCGAAGGCGGCGGCACGGTCGGCGATCTCGGCCCCCGCCGCCACGTAGGCGGCATCGGTGGCGCTCGCGGCCACGCCGGCGCCCGACTGCACGCGCACCGCGTGGCCTTGGACCTTGAGCTTCTTCGCCGTCTCGGGCGTCACCGCGACGCGGGTCTCCCCCGCGGCGGTCTCGAGCGGAACGCCGATCAACATGCAAGTCCTCCTCGTCACTCCCCCGCCAGCCAACCTTGTTCGACCTCGTTCTCGGGGCCCGCGAAGCTAACACAAGAAGGTGCGGACGATGCTTCGTGTCTTCCTCGTGTCTTCCTCGCGCCGTCCTCATATCAAGGCCGCCTATCAGGGCGCATCGAGGGCGCATCGAGGGCGCATCGAGGGCTCATCGACCGCGTGGCTACCATCGCGCGCTGCGGCAATCAAACGGAAGGGCAAGGGCATGGACGAGCGTTGGCGGCCCAGCGTCACGGTGGCCGCGGTGATCGAGCACGACGGGCGCTTCCTGCTCGTAGAGGAACACACGCCCGAGGGCCTGCGCCTGAACAACCCGGCCGGCCACCTGGAACCGGGCGAGACGCCTCAGCAGGCGGTCGTGCGCGAGGCGCTCGAAGAGACGGCGCGGGCGTTCGTGCCCGAGGCGCTGCTGGGCGTCTACATGGCGCGTTTCGTGCGGCCCCGGGGCGGTGTCGGTGCCGGCGGCGCCGCCAGCGACTCAAGTGCTGCAAACGAAGAAGAGGACATCACCTACATGCGCTTCGCGTACAGCGGGCGCGTCAGCGAGCGGCTGCGCGGCCGCGAGCTTGACACGGGCATCGTGCGCACCCTGTGGCTCACGCGCGAGGAGATCGCCCGCGACACGCCGCGGCATCGCAGCCCGCTGGTGATGCGCTGCATCGACGACCACCTTGCGGGGCGGCGCCATGCGCTCGACCTCGTCACCACCGATGTCTCGCTGATGCAACCGCAGGTGCTGCGGCGCCTGCCGCTGCCCTAGCGGCCACGGGACAAGCGAGATGACAATCGCCACCATGTCGGAAAATCAGAAAGAGTCCCCATCACAAACCGCTGCCCCTGCGGTGGCGCCGGACGCGGCGACCCTTGCGGCTGCGTTGCATCCCGGGGAGGGCGTCACTGAAGCGCCCGCCGGGCCCGCACAGGCTGCCGAGGCCCTGCACGCGCCAGAGGTGCCACAAGCGCAAGTCGCGCCAGCAGCGCAGATGGCGCCAGAAGTGCGGATGGCGCCAGAACTGCAAATGGCGCCAGAGGCACAAACGGCGCAGGAGCCGCAGGAGCCGCCGGTGCCGGCGGGCGCCCCGGAGACCGCTGCCGCTTTGTCACCGGCCGGTGGCCCAAGCCCCGATGTGGGTGCTGTGCCGAGCGCTGCCGGCGATGGCAAGCGCGCCGAACCCTCGCTGGCCGAGACTGCCGCGGCACTGGCCGAACTCTTTCCTGCGCTCTTCACGCCGGGCGCGCCGCGGCCGATCAAGCTGCGCATCCAGGCCGACATCCAGGTCCGCGCGCCCGCGGCCTTCACCAAGAAGCAACTGTCGATCTTCCTGCACCGGCACACCACGGGCACGGCGTACATCCGCGCGCTGGTGGCCGCCCAGCAGCGCTTCGACCTCGACGGCCAGCCCGCGGGCGAGATCCTGCCCGAGCACATGGAGGCGGCCAGGGCCGAGCTCGAGCGCCGGCGCCAGATCGTGATGCAGCGCCGCGAACAAGGCCGGTCGGAAGGACGCGCAGAAGGTGGCTCAGAAGGCCGCTCAGAAGGCCGCCCAAAAAACCACCCGCCAGGCCAGGGACAGCCCCGCGGCGCGCCGCCCCAGGCCGCGCAGTCGGACGCACCTCCCATGGAAGGCGCCGCGCCAGAGGGCGACGTGCCGCGCCCGTCGCAAGCGACTCGTCCGCCACGGCCGCCACGCCCACCACGCGCGCCGCACGCGCCGCACGCGCCGCACGCGCCACAAGCGCCACACGCCGCGCGCGAGCAGCGCCCAGTCTTGTCGCCTGATGCGTCCGCGCACGAGCGGGGGCCGCATGGCGCGGGGCCGCGTCGACCGCCGGGTTCCGGCGGGCAGGACCGGCCAGGCAGGATGCGGCAGACCGATCGCACCGCGCGGCCCGCGCATCCCACGCAACCCGCCCGTCCCGCGCATCCCGAGAGGCCGCACGGCAACGGGCGGCCCGCCCGCCCCGACAGCGGGCCGGTCCGCTCGGCGCATGCGCGGCCGGCGCACGCCGACAGCCCGGCCGCGCCGCCCGAGGACCCCGCACGCCGCGAACGCTTGCAACTGCTGCGCACCTTCGAGGGCTCGCCGTTCACGGCGGCCAACTTCTGCGCGTTGAAGGGTTTGGTGCTGAAGGACTTCGAAGCGCAGATCGAGCTCGCCCGACGCGAACGCGAAGAACGTGCGCACGGCGGTGGGCGCTGAGACGCTCGGCGCCCCCCTCTCGCACGGCTCCCGCGCTGAGGCTGTTTGACGCTACTGCCAGCTCAACGCCGAGAGGTCGTTGGCGGAGATCGGCATGTCTTTCCACAAGCCTTTCACACGCGCATTGGCCACGGTGATCCAGGTGGGCGCATACAGATAGGCGGCCACTGCCTCGTCGGCCACCAGGCGCTGCGCCTCGGCCATGAGCTTGTAACGCTCCTCGGGCTTCACCGTGGCCTGGATGCGGGCCCACAGCCCGTTGAATGCCGCGCTCTCGTATCCCCAGTAGTAGTTGGGCCGCGCGAAGTTGCCGAAGTCCAACGGCTCCACGTGCGCAATCACCGTCAGGTCGTAAGCCTTCTGGCCGTAGGTGCCCGAGAGCCACTGCGCCCACTCCACGTTGTGCAGCTTGGCCTTGATGCCCACCTTCTCGAGCATCGCGGCGATGACCTCGCCGCCCTGGCGCGCGTAAGGCGTGGGCGGCAACGTCATCGTCAACTCCAGCGGCGGCGTGATGCCGGCGCGGTAGAGCAGCGCGCGCGCCTTGGCCGGGTCGTAGGCATTCACGCCTGTGAGGTCCACGTAGCCCGGCGCACCCGGCACGTAGAAGCTGCCGATGGGCACACCGAAACCATCGGCGGCGCCTTCGATCACCGCCTTGCGGTCGATGGCAGCGGCGATGGCCTGGCGCACGCGCACATCGTCCAGCGGCTTTCTCTTGTTGTTGATGGCCACGATCGTCTTTGCACGCGAACCGCCGATCAGCACCTGGTACTTCTTGTTCGCTTCGAACTGCTTCAAGCTGCGTGCCGCGGCCACGCGCGGGAAGACGTCGACGTCGCCTGACAAAAGGGCCGCCACTTGCGCCGCGGGGTCGCTGATGAAGCGCAGCGTCACACGCTTCAATTTCACATCCTTGACATCGCGATAAGCCTCATGGCGCGCGAGCACGACGCTCGCGCCGCGGTTCCAGACCTCGAGTCGGTACGGGCCCGTGCCCACGGGTTTGGTGCCGTTGCCGGCCGCGCTCTTGGGCTCGACGATGATGGCCGTGCCAAGGCCGAGCTGGAACGGAAGATCGGCATTGCCGTTCTTCAGGTTCAGCACCACGGTGTGCGCATCGGGTGCGTCGATGCTGGCAATGTTGGCGAATACCGCCTTGTCCTTGTTGGTGCTGTCCTTGGCCACGGCGCGCTCGAAGCTGAACTTCACTGCCTGCGCGTCGAAGGGCTCGTCGTTGTGGAACTTGACGCCGCGCTTGAGCCTGAAGGTCCAGGTCTTGAGGTCGGCCGACGGCGTGTAGCTCTCGGCCAGCAGCGGCACGACACGGCTGTCGCCCTGAATCTTGGTCAGCGTCTCGAAGAGGTTGTAGAGCGTGACTTCGGCAATGGCCGAGGCGGCGCCGGCGGTGGGGTCGAGGCCCGGCGCGGGCTCCAGCGTCATGGCGAGCACGAGGCTGTCTTTGCGCGGCTGGGCCAGCGCCTGCGAGGCGGGCAGCATGGCCCCCGCGGCGAACAGCGCCACAGTAACCAGCGTGGCCAAGGGTGAGTGGCGCGTGTTGGAGGCGACGTCACGGTGGGCGCGCCATGTGCAAAGGAAGAGCTTCATGGGGTCTCCGAGGTCGATGGATTGAAGGTGCCAGGGGGGCCGGGATGTGGGATGCAAGGATTGCCTTGAGGCCGCGCTCACGGGCGGCCGAGCACCATCACCCAATAGTGGTTGTAGGTGGTTCCCGGCAAGTGCAGCCCGGCCACGGCCACGTCGGCGAAAGCGGCGTTCATGATGTTGCTGCAATGGCCGGGGCTGGCCATCCATTGCGCCAGGGTCGACGAAGCGGTGGGCTGGCCGGCGGCGACGTTCTCACCCACCGAAGACCAGCGGTAGCCGGCCGCTTCTGCGCGTTGGCCCACGTCGGAGCCGTTGCTGCCGGTGTGGCCGATGCTGCCCCCACGCTGCGGCGCCATGTCGCGCACGTGCAGCTCGGCGGCGCGGTGCAGCAGCGCGCTCCAGCGCATGGGCGGCGCGCTGGGCATGCGCTTGGCGCCGCAGGAAGCGCCAAGCGCCCGCCAACGGTTGATCTCGTCGAGCAGGGTTTGCGCGGCGGCTGCGGCAGCAAGCGGCGCGGCAGAGGCAGCGCCCGCCAGTGCCGACGCTGCCGCTGCCGACGCCGCTGCCGCCGCCTGGCCCGCCTCCTCGGGCACGACACCTGCCTTCGCGGGCAGCGCACCGCGTTGCAGACCCACCTGGGCCATCAACGGCGTCGACACAGCGAGCAACCACAGGCATTGCAGCACTTGGCGCCAGGTCGCGCGGCGGGTGGGCGGCAAAGCGCACATGGCGCGGATGTTAGGTCAGCCTTCGGCAGGGTGGGCCCGGCGCGCGTGGCTGCTGTCCATGCCTTTCCGTGCCCGCCCCATCCGACGGCGCCATGCGGCCAGCAAAAGGACGAGCGGGCGGGTTCAGGGCCGCCCGCGGCGCAACGTTCAGAACGGGATGTCGTCGTCCATGTCGTCGAAGCCCGTGCTGCTCTTGGCCGGCGCCTTGCCCGCGGGGGCGGGTGCTGCCCCGCGCGCCGCCGCGGGTGCGCCGCGCGGCGCAGCGGCCGAGCCGACGTCATCGGGCGTGCCGCCACCGCCGCCAGCGCCACCTTCGCGGCCGCCGAGTAGCTGCATGTCGGTGGCCGTGATCTCGGTCGTGTAGCGCTCCACGCCGTCCTTGTCGGTCCACTTGCGCGTCTTCAACCGCCCCTCGACATACACCGGGCGGCCCTTCTTCAGATACTCGCCGGCGATCTCTGCCATGCGGTCGAAGAACACAACGCGGTGCCACTCGGTCTCTTCTTGCCGCTCGCCGCTGGTCTTGTCCTTCCACTGCCGGCTGGTGGCGATGGTCACATTGCAGATCGCCGAGCCGCTGGGCATGTAGCGGACCTCCGGATCCTTGCCGAGGTTGCCGACGATGATGACTTTGTTGACCGAGGCCATGGCTGCGCTCCGAGGTGTTGCCTCAGTTCCCTCGAGGGGGGCTGGAGGCGGGGTGCTGGATGCGGCTCATTATCGCGCCGCCCCCCGCTGCGCAAGGCGCTTCGGAACCACGCGTAGCGGTGCCCACGGTCTGGGGATACGAGGCCCACCCGAGGGGGGCCCTCGCCCGGGGCATGCCGCTGAGGGCACCCTCTGTCAATCTGGCGGGCCATTTGGGCCATTTGCCGGGTCGCTCATCGCGCCGTCAGCCACGCTGCTTGCTGCGCCGACCACCAGGAGCCAGCCCTTACGATCGCGCAAGAACTCATTGAACCCATGGCCGCCGCCCTCGAAGCGCCGCACACAGCGGCCCCGCCCAACGAAAAGGTCCTGCACGAGGTCTTCGGCTACGCCGCCTTCCGTGGTGCGCAGCGCGAGATCGTCGAGCACGTGGTGGCCGGTGGCGATGCGCTCGTGCTCATGCCCACCGGTGGTGGCAAGAGCCTGTGCTACCAGGTGCCGGCCATCGTGCGCCAGCGCGCAGGGCGCGGCGTCACCGTGGTGGTCTCGCCGCTCATTGCATTGATGCAAGACCAGGTCGGCGCGCTGGAGGAGCTCGGCGTCAGCGCCGCGTTCCTCAACAGCACGCTCGAAGGTGATGCCGCGCGGCGCATCGAGCGTGAGCTGCTGGCCGGGCAGCTGACGCTGCTGTACGCCGCGCCCGAACGCATCCTCACGCCGCGCTTCCTGGCCATGCTCGACTCGCTGCACGAGCGTGGCCTGGTGAGCCTGTTCGCCATCGACGAGGCGCATTGCGTCAGCCAGTGGGGCCACGATTTCCGCGAGGAGTACCTGGCGCTGTCGGTTCTGCACGAGCGCTATGCCGGCGTGCCGCGGCTGGCGCTCACCGCCACCGCCGATCACCACACGCGCGCCGACATCATCGCGCGCCTGCAGCTCGAGCAAGCTCGCCTCTTCGTCGCGAGCTTCGACCGCCCGAACATCCGCTACACCATCGTCGAGAAGGACGATGCGCGGCGGCAGTTGCTCACCTTCGTGCGCGACGAGCACGAAGGCGAGGCGGGCATCGTCTACTGCCAGAGTCGCAAGAAGGTCGAGGAGACGGCGGCCTGGCTGGTCGAGCAGGGCATCGCGGCGATGCCGTACCACGCCGGGCTCGATGCCGACGTGCGGCGCCGCAATCAAGACCGCTTCCAGCGCGAGGAGGGCGAGGTGATGGTGGCCACCATCGCCTTCGGCATGGGCATCGACAAGCCCGACGTGCGCTTCGTCGCCCACCTCGACCTGCCCAAGAATATCGAGGGCTATTACCAGGAGACCGGCCGCGCCGGCCGCGATGGCGAAGCGGCCGATGCCTGGATGGCCTACGGCCTGGCCGACGTGGTGAACCAGCGGCGCATGATCGACGACGGCGAGGCCGAGGAGGAGTTCAAGCGTGTGCAGCGCCGCAAGCTGGATGCGCTGCTGGCGCTGGCCGAGGCGCACGACTGCCGGCGCGTGCGACTGCTCAGCTACTTCGGCGAAGCCTATGGCGAGCCCCAGGTCGACTTGCAAGGGCCGGCCACCGAATCGATCTGGGTGGCCACCTGCGGAAACTGCGACAACTGCCTGCACCCGCCGGCGACCTGGGATGCGACCGAGCCAGCGCGCAAGCTGCTGTCGTGCATCTACCGCTTCAACCAGCACGGCGGCATGCGCGCGCCGCGACACTTCGGTGCGGTGCATCTGATCGACGTGCTGCGCGGCAAGCGTACCGACCGCGTGGCGCAGTACGGGCACGACGAGCTCAGCACCTTCGGCATCGGCGCCGACCTCGCCGAGTCGCAATGGCGTGCCGTGGTGCGCCAGCTGCTGGCGCTGGGCCACCTGCGCGCCGAGGGCGAGTTCAATACCCTGGCGCTGACCGAAAACTCGCGCGAGGTGTTGCGCGGCGGGGTCGAGGTGCGCCTGCGCGTGGCCGCCGAGAAGAGCGCGCGCGTGGCCCGGCAGCGCAAGGGCCGGGGCACAGAGCGCGCGGCCAGGCCCGGCGGCGCCACACCGGCGCAGCTGGACGGCATGGCGGCGACGCGCTTCGCTGCCCTCAAGGCCTGGCGCGCGGAGGTGGCGCGCGCCCACAACGTGCCCGCCTACGTGGTTTTCCACGACGCGACCCTGGCCGAGATGGCGCGCGATGGCCCAGGCACGCTGGAAGAACTTGGCGGCATCAGCGGCGTGGGCGCGAAGAAGCTCGAGCGCTACGGTGGGGAGATCCTTGCACTGCTGAGCGCCTGACTCAGGGCACAGACGCGCCGATGTGCCGGTGCGCCCCGGCGTGGAGTTGAAGAGCGGCCGCATCGAGCGCTTCCACTGCGGCGCGGGGTGGGACTGCACGGCATCTATCTTCGTGCCGGCCTTGCCCGCCTGAGGCCCGGGCGGCAGCCGGCGTCAGCGGGCCGGCGGAGCCGGCCCACACCTCGAGGTGGCCGAGGCTGTCTATGATGACCGGTTGTCCTGCACCGGCCGCCGATGACCTTGCCTTCACCCGAACCCGCCGCTTACGCCGCTTACGCCGCTTACGCCACGAACGCCGCGCATGCTTCATCCGCGCCGATGCTGCACGTGCGTGGCGCGCGCACACACAATCTCAAGAACATCGACCTCGACATCCCCAAGCACGCGCTGGTCGTGATCACGGGTTTGTCGGGCTCGGGCAAGAGCAGCCTCGCCTTCGACACGCTGTATGCCGAGGGCCAGCGGCGCTATGTCGAGAGCCTGAGCGCGTATGCGCGCCAGTTCCTGCAGCTGATGGACAAGCCCGATGTCGATGTCATCGAGGGCCTGTCGCCCGCCATCAGCATCGAGCAGAAAGCCACCAGCCACAACCCGCGCAGCACGGTGGGCACGGTGACCGAGATCCACGACTACCTGCGCCTGCTCTATGCGCGTGCCGGCACCCCGTTTTGCCCCGACCACGGCCTGCCGCTCGCGGCGCAGAGCGTGAGCCAGATGGTCGATGCGATGCTCGCGCTGCCCGAAGGCACGCGGCTGATGCTGCTGGCGCCCGTGGCGCGCGACCGCAAGGGCGAGTTCGCCGATCTCTTCGAGGACATGCGCGCGCGCGGCTACGTGCGTTTTCGCATCGGCCAGGCCGGGCAGGGGTCGGCGCAGGTGTTCGAGGCCGAAACCCTGCCCAAGTTGAAGAAGACCGAGAAGCACGATATCGATGTCGTGATCGACCGCCTGAAGACGCAGGTCTCGATGAAGCAGCGCCTGGCCGAGAGCTTCGAGGCGGCGCTGCGCATCGCCGAGGGCCGCGCCATCGCGTTGGAGATGGACTCGGGCGGCGCGGACGAAGTGGGCCCCGCCCGCACTCGCGCGCCGCGCGAGCACCGCTTCAGCAGCAAGTTCGGCTGCCCGGTGTGCAGCTACTCGCTGCCCGAGCTGGAGCCGCGCCTGTTCAGCTTCAACTCACCGGTGGGCGCCTGCCCCGCCTGCGACGGCCTCGGGCAGGTGACCGCCTTCGATCCAGAGCGTGTGGTCGTCTTCCCCAGTCTCAGCTTGGCCTCGGGTGCGGTGAAGGGCTGGGACAAGCGCAACGCCTATACCTTCAGCCTGCTGGAGAGCGTGGCGCAGCACTTTGAGTTCGACATCAACGCGCCTTTCGAGAGCCTGCCCGCCAAGGCTCGGCACGTGCTGCTGCAGGGCTCGGGCACTGAAGACGTCGCGTTCGTCTACAAAGCTGAGGGGCCGAGCGGACGCACGCGCACGGTGAAACGGAACCATCCCTTCGAAGGGATCATCCCCAACTTCGAGCGGCGTTTTCGCGAGACCGACTCAGCGCATGTGCGCGAGGAGCTCGCGCGCTACCAGGCAGCGAGACCCTGCCCAGACTGCGAAGGCTCGCGGCTGCGGCGCGAGGCGCGCCATGTCTACCTGCAGCAGGCCGGTGACGCTGGCCAGACCGCTTTGGGTGGGTCGGGTGCGTCGGGTGTGTCGGGTGCGCCCAGTGTGCCGAGCGCCTCGAACGCACCGACCGCGCCCGTCGTCGGCGAAGCGTCAACCATTGCTCGCGGCCACGCCATCTACGAGGTGGAACACGCGACGCTGGCCGATACGCTGGCCTACTTCGAGACGCTGGAGCTGCAAGGCGCCAAGGCCGAGATCGCGAGCAAGATCGTGCGCGAGATCCGCTCTCGGCTGCGCTTTCTCAACGACGTGGGCCTGGGCTACCTGAGCCTGGACCGCGGCGCCGACACGCTCTCGGGCGGCGAGGCGCAGCGCATTCGGCTTGCCAGCCAGATCGGCAGCGGCCTGTCCGGCGTGATGTACGTGCTCGACGAGCCGAGCATCGGCCTGCACCAGCGCGACAACGCGCGCCTGATCGGCACGCTCAGGCGCCTGCGCGACCTTGGCAACAGCGTGCTTGTGGTCGAGCATGACGAGGACATGATCCGCGCCGCTGACCACGTCATCGATATGGGCCTGGGCGCGGGTGTGCATGGCGGCCGCGTCATCGCCCAGGGCACACCGACGGAGGTGGCGGCCAACGAGGCTTCGCTGACCGGGCGCTATCTGGCCCACACGCTGCGCATCCCGGTGCCGGCGCGCCGCGTCAGCCGCGGAGCCCAGCAGGAGCCACTCCTTGGGCCGAAGGTGCTGCGCATCGAGCAAGCGCGCGGCAACAACTTGCGCGACGTGACGGTGGAGATCCCCGTGGGGCTCTTCACCTGCGTCACCGGCGTCAGCGGCTCGGGCAAGAGCACGCTCATCAACGACACGCTGTACACGGCGGTGGCAAAGAAGCTCTACCAGGCGCACGCCGAGCCGGCGCCGCACGGCCGCATCGAGGGGCTGGAGCATTTTGACAAGGTGATCGCGGTCGACCAGAGCCCGATCGGGCGCACACCGCGCAGCAATCCGGCCACCTACACGGGCCTCTTCACGCCGATCCGCGAGCTTTTTGCCGAAGTGCCGGCGGCGCGCGAGCGCGGCTACGGCGCAGGGCGCTTCAGCTTCAACGTCGGGTCCTCGGGAGGCGGGGGGCGCTGCGAGGCCTGCGAGGGCGACGGCGTGCTGAAGGTGGAGATGCACTTCCTGCCCGATGTCTACGTGCCCTGCGACACCTGTCGCGGCAAGCGCTACAACCGCGAGACGCTGGATATCCTCTACAAGGGCCGCCACATCGCCGAGGTGCTGGAGCTCACGGTGGAGGATGCGCACGCCTTCTTCGGCGCCGTGCCCTCCATCGCGCGCAAGCTGCAGACGCTGCTCGACGTGGGCCTGGGCTACATCCAGCTCGGGCAGAGCGCGACGACGCTCTCCGGCGGCGAGGCGCAGCGCGTGAAGCTGGCGCTGGAACTCTCCAAGCGCGATACCGGACGCACGCTGTACATACTGGACGAGCCGACCACCGGGCTGCACTTCCACGACATCGGCATGCTGCTGAAGGTGCTGCACGCGCTGCGCGACGCCGGCAACACCATCGTCGTGATCGAGCACAACCTGGACGTCATCAAGACCGCCGACTGGCTCATCGACATGGGGCCCGAAGGCGGCGCAGGCGGCGGCACGGTGGTGGCCTCCGGCACGCCGGAGCAGGTGGCGGCGCTGAGGGCGAGCTACACGGGGCAGTTCCTAAAAGCGGCGCTGACGCCGTGAAGCAGACCCAGCCGCAGCGACGGGAGGTCTTGCGGCGCGTGGCGCGTGTCGCATTGGGGGTGCTTCCGGTGCGCGGGGGGGCTTCGGGGCTGTTGCGCGTGCCGGGCCTCTCGCCGCTTTGGGCGCTCGGGGCCACGCTGCCGGCGGCGCTGGCAGGTTGCGGTGGCCGCAAGCCGATCCGCGGCCAGCCGGTCGCTGCCGGCGCCACGGTGCTGGCCTTGGGAGACTCGCTGACCCATGGCACCGGGGCACCGCCCGACGCGAGCTACCCGGCCGTGCTGGCGCGGCTGACGGGCTGGAAGGTGGTCAACGCCGGGGTGCCCGGCGACACCACGACGTTGGCGCTGGAGCGCACCCCGGCATTGCTGGACGAACACCGGCCCGCGCTCGTGCTGCTGGGCATCGGCGGCAACGATTTCCTGCGCCGGCTCGACGAAGCCGTGGCACGCAGCAATCTTCTGCGCATCTGCGAGCTCGCGCGAGCGGGCGCAGTGCAACTGCTGTTGATCGCGGTGCCGCGTCCGACGCTGGCGGCCAGGTTCACCGGCTCGCTCACCGACCACCCGATGTACGGCGAGCTTGCCGAGCAGCATCGCCTGCCGCTGCACCGCCAGGGCTGGGCCGAGGTGCTGGGTGACGAGCGCTTGAGAAGCGACGCCATCCACGCCAACGCGGCAGGCTACGAGCAGTTCGCGCGCGGACTGGCGGCCACGGCGCGGGCGGCGGGTTTGCTGGTGGGGTGAGGGGTTGATCGACGCGGCGCGGTCGGGCTGGCCCGCATGGGGCTACGGCTGTCGCCAGTCCTGGCCCGGCATGATGCGTTTCATGAATTCGTCGAACAGAGGCACCGTGAACGCGGTGTCGCCGTGGCTCGGGCTCCACACCATGCCTTTGTCGATGAGCTGCGAACGTGTCGGGCCGAGTGAAGTGACCTTGCGATCGAGTTGTTCGGCGATGTCGCCCGAGCGGTGTGGCCCGGGGCCCAGTTCGGCCATCGCGCGCAGGTAGCGCTTCTCGGCCGGCGTCAGGCGGTCGAAGCGCACGCGGAAGAAGCTGTCGTCCAGCGCCGCGATGGTCGAGGCGCGCGCCGCGGTCACGTCCTTGTCGAGGATGGGCGAACGCGCCGCGTGGTCCCAGGCATGTTTGCCCCACTCCTGCAGGAAGTACGGGTAGCCCTGGGTCTGGAGCACGATGGCATTGACGGCCTTGTCGGCGAAGTCGACACCCTGCTCCCTGGCCGGCTTGATGATGGCCAGCCGCGCCGCGACAGCGTTCAGCGGGCCCACCTTCGGAAAGTCGAACAGGCGCTCGGCATACGACTTTGCCTGGCCCATGCGCCCGGGCAGCTGCGGCAGCCCGGCGCCCACCAGCGTCACCGGAAGGCGCCGCTGCGCGCAGCGGTGCAGCGCGGTGATGAGGGCGGCGAGTTCGTTCTCCTTCACATACTGCAGTTCGTCGATGAACATCACCAGCGCCGTGCCGGCACCCTTGGCCGCCTCACCAACGGTTTCCAGCAGGGCCTGCAGGTCGTGCTCGAGGTCGCCGTTGTCCGCGAGGCCCGGCTCGGGCTCCAGGTCGAGCCCGACCTCGATGTCCTGGTACTTCACCTTCAGCGATTTCGCAAAGCCGGCCAGAGCGCGCAGCCCGCGCTGGGCCAGTGCCTTGGCCTTGTGCTGGCGCGACAGGCGCAGCAGCGCCTGCCGCAGCTGCGGCGCCAGCAGCGAGGGCAGCGAGCGGCCCTCCGGAGCCTCGATGCGCAAGGTGTGGATGCCGGTGGCCTCGGCATCGTCGCGCATGCGGTCCAGCAGCACCGTCTTGCCCACGCCGCGCAGGCCCACCATCAACACGCTCTTGGCCTGCAGGCCGCGGCGCAGGCGCTCGATGCCGATGCGCACCTGCTCACGCAAGTCGTCGCGCCCGGCCAGCTCGGGCGGTGGCGTGCCCGCACCGGGGGCGTAGGGGTTGCGCACGGGGTCCATGAGGTCCGAGTTATGAAGAGTTTATTAAGTTTAGCTCTTCAGGCTAAATTCCCTAAGCTCTTTCAAACTGCATCGTCCGCAACCCACGCGGGCGGCAAGCCAGCAGGCCCCGGCGCATCTCGCAGATCTGCCGAAAGGCCGGTGGCCGCGCCGATGACCTGCAATCGTGCCCACACCGTCCGGCGCACGAACGCATGTCAGGGCAGCGCGCCAACCAACCACCGCCACAGGAGCTTCTCGATGGGCGGGCCAGAACATGTCGTCGAGCGTGACGGCGAGGCGCTGGAGGACATCGACGACCCCCAAAGACAGCGCGGCGAGCGGCAACACCATCCTGAGTGTGCTGACGCCGCGGGTGAAGGATGGGCGGTGCCAGATTTCGCCTCCATCGCCGGCAGGCGAAAGACGATGGGGGCGCTGTTGACTTCAGCCATGTCGCTGTTGGGTCGGCCGCAGGACGAGGTTGTCCCACGTGCTGGTTTCGGGCCAGCTGGAGGGCTACCCGGGCTTCTTCTATCCACCGCAGCGGGTGCAGATCCTGGGGCCCGAGCAACGCGGGCCGCGTGTGGGCAGTACGGACTGCTGAGCCTGGACCCGGGGCTCATCTGCATCCGGTAGTTGGCCGATGCGCCCTGCGCGGCAAGCAATGAAAAGGGGCCCCGCAGGGCCCCCGTGCACCTCAGCGTTGCCTGATCACTTCAGGTGGCCGCTGATCGCCTTGGTCATCTCGAACATCGAGACCTGCGCCTTGCCAAGCACTTCCTTGAGCTTGGCATCGGCATTGATCATCGTCCTCTTGACCTTGTCCTGCAGGCCGTTCTTCTTGATGTATTCCCACACCTTCTTCGTGACCTCGGTGCGCGGCAGGGCCTTGTCGCCGATCACGGCGGCCAGCGCAGCGCTCGGAGTCATGGGCTTCATGAAGGCGGCGCTGGGGGTGCGCTTCTTGGCTGGGGCCTTCTTCGCCGCCGCCTTCTTCGCTGGGGCCTTCTTGGCCGGGGCCGCCTTCTTCGTGGCCGCCTTCTTGGCGGGGGCCTTCTTCGTTGCGGCCTTCTTGGCCGGTGCGGCCTTCTTGGTGGCGGCCTTCTTGGCCGGGGCTTTTTTCATAGCTTTCTTCGCAGTTGCCATTTGAATGATCTCCGTCAGTGGTTGAGTCGGATGCCGGAGCCTTTTTGGGTCAGCCTCTGAGGGTCTGTTGCGGGGCTCGTCTCGTGCTCGTGGTGCTTGTTCACCGCCTTGCGCGAGGGGCCTCGTTCGGTCGAGGGCTTCCGGGCAGGCGCGATGGTAATGCGCTTCATAGGCGATGAGAAGCGTTTTTCCTAGGTAAGAGAGGCTTTCTCGCCACGCTATGCTCCAGGCATGAAGACTCTCGTGCGTTGGTTGCTGCTCGCCGCGGCCCTGCTGCTGGTGGCGCAGATGTACTCGGGCGTGTCGGTGGCGAGCTTCGGCGTGGCCCTGCTGGCGGCCTTCGTGATTGGCCTGTTCAACACGCTCGTGCGCCCGCTGCTCGTGCTGCTGACGCTGCCGGTGACGCTGCTGACCCTGGGGTTGTTCCTCTTCGTCATCAACGCGCTGATGTTCTGGGCCGCGGCCTCGTTGATGGACGGCTTCAACGTCAGCGGCTTCACCGGAGCACTGGTGGGCTCGCTGCTGTACAGCGTGTGCGGTGTCGTTATCGACGCCGCCGTCGAGCGCATCTTCAGTCGCGGCTCGGTGTAGCCGGGCCCCGGCCTGGCGGCGCTGCCGCGCCGGCCCAGCCCACGGTACGGCCGGCGCGCGAAAGCGCACGCGACGGCGCCTGCGTTTGCGCCTGCGCCAGTGCGGATGTGGCGCGCACCTCGAAGTCGACACGGTCGACGATGGCGGGCGCTGCCGCATCGCGGCGCTCGAGTACATGGCGACCGGGCCGCGGCAGCCATTCGAGGCGTGTGCCCTGCCCGAGCAGCTGGCCGTCGAGCCACCACTGCCCACGCGCGCCGCGCAAGACCACGCGCTGCGCGGCCAGGGGGATGTCGGGGTCGAGTGCGATCACGGTGCCCGCGCGTGGCGCCTCGATGCCGAAAGGCATCGCACGCCCAGCCGCCGCGGCGTGCGCTGGCGTAGGTTCTGTGCCCATGATGAACCACTCGCCCGCGGCTGCGACGAGCCCGGGCGGCGGCGTCGGTGGGCGCGAAGGCGCCGCCGGTTGCCCGTGCGACGACGCTACGGACCGCGCCTGCGAGAGCGCCGCCGGCAGCGTGTGCGGGTGCGTCTGCGGGTGCGTCTGCGGGTGCGTGTGCGCATGGAGGTGCGTGTGCAGGTGCGTGTGCAAGTGCATGACGAGCTCGCGCCACACCGGCGCCGCACCGCTCACGCCGCTCACGCCGTGCATCGGGCGGCCGCTCGCATTGCCCACCCACACGCCGACCGTGTAGCGCTCGGTACTGCCGACGCACCAGTTGTCGCGCATGTCCTTGCTGGTGCCGGTCTTCACGGCGGCGTGGCCGCGCGTGACGAGCGGGCTGTCCAGGCCGAAGCTGGCGGCACGCGCCGCGGGGTCGGCAAGGATGTGCGAGACCAGCCAGGCCGCTTCGGGGCTGAAGACCTGGCGCGTCGCCGTCGGTGCAGTGGCCGCCCACCAGCGCACTGGCGTGAGCTGCCCGCCTTGCGCCAGCATGCGGTAGGCGTTGGTGAGGTCCAACAGCGTCACGTCGGCGCTGCCCAGCGCGAGCGCATGGCCGTGGTGGCCGGCGTTGTGCGCCAGGCGCAAGCCGGCCGCGTTCAGCCGCTCGAACAGCACTTCGGGCTCGAGCATCGCGGCCACGCGCACAGCGGGCACGTTGAGGCTGCTGGCGAGCGCCTCGCGCACGCTGACACCGCCGCGGTAGGCGTGGTCGTAGTTCTGCGGCGTGTACAGGCCCGCCGCACCGGCCGAGAGCTGCAGCGGCGAGTCGTCGATGAGGCTGGCCGCGGTGACGAGCCGGCGCTCCAGCGCCAGGGCGTAGACGAAGGGCTTGATGGTCGAGCCGGGCTGGCGGCGCGCGAGCACGGCATCGACTTCGGCCGCCGCCGAAGCACCGCTGCCCGCCGAGCCGACCCAGGCCAGCACCTCGCCGCTGGCGTTGTCCAGCACGATGATGGCACCATCCTCCACCGCACGCCCGCGCAGCTCGGCGAGCTGCCGGCGCAAGGCGCTGCGGGCGACGCGCTGCACCTGTGCGTCGAGCGTACTGCGCAGTTCAAGCGGCGGCTGGCCAGGCGCCGACCCTGGCCAGGGCATGCTTGCGGAGGTCTGAGGGGCCGCGGCGGCCCGGCCCGCGCCGGCCTTCGGGCGGGCCATCAGACGGGCCATCAGACGGGCCAGGTGCGGCGCCAACGACTCACCCAGCATCGGGCCCGGGCGGCGGGCCAGAGCCTGCGCCACGGTGGTGGCGACGCCCGTGCAGGGGTCGGTGCCAGGCCCGGTGCGCGGCTCGGCGTTGGCCAGCGAGGCTGTCGCCGTCGGTGGGTGCACCAGAGTCGTCCGATGCGGCTGTTGCTGCGGCCGGGACGGGTCAGGCCGGCGAAGCACCTCGCAGGCCCGCCGCGACACGGCATCGGCACCGGCGTTCGGTGCCCGCACCAGCACGGCCAGCACCGCCGCCTCTTGTGCATCGAGGCCGCTGGCGTGTTTGCCGAACAGCTGCTGCGAGGCCGCCGCCACGCCCACCAGCTCGCCGCGCAGGGGCACGGTGTTCAGGTAGGCCTCGAGGATCTGCGTCTTGCTCCAGCGGGCCTCGAGCTGCTGTGCGCGCAGGATCTGGCCGACCTTGGTGGGCACGTCGCGGCCACCGGCGGGGCGGGCCAGCTCTTCGTCGAGCAGGCCGGCGAGTTGCATCGTCACCGTGGAGGCACCTCGCGTGCGCGTATTCCACGCGTTGCCCCAGGCACTGGCGGCGAGTGCGCGCCAGTCCACGCCGCCGTGGGCCCAGAAACGGCGGTCTTCGCTGAGCACGATGGCCTCGCGCAGCGCCGGGCTCATGTCCGCGAGCGAGAGCCACGGGCCGCGGCGCGTGCCCGGGTCCACACGGTGCCACTGGATGACCTCGCCCCGGCGGTCGAGCAGCGGGATGTCGCTCGGGCGATGCGCGGTGCGTACTTCATCGAAGCTGGGCAGGGCGCGGGCGGGCGCCGCGGCCACGGTCCACGCGAGCGCCAGCGCCAGCGCCAGCGCCGCGGTGCGGCGCGCTCGCGCTCGCGCTCGCACTCCCATTCGCACTCGCACTCGCAAGCGAACCTGGCGCGGCAGTGAGGCGACCACTGACCGATGGGCGGGCATCGCATCGGCCGCGTTTGCGGCAGGTGCTTGCGGCAGGCCCGGGCACGGTGGCGTCACGGCTTCACGTCCAGCGGCGCCAGCGGAAGTTCGCCGAAGCTCTCCGGCGCGTACATGGCCTCCACGCGCGTGGGCGGCAGGCCGAAACGGCCGCTGCCGTTGAGCCGGATCGTGTACTCCACCACATGGCGTCCGCGCGGCATCCAGGCGTAGTAGGCGCGCCACGCGCCCTGGGCGCGCTCTTCGTACGCCGGCCAGCTCTCGCCTTCGCGCCGCTCGCCTTGGGTCGCGATGGCCGAATCGCGCGACAGGCCCGTGCCCAGGTGCGCCGCGCCAGCGGGCAGCGGGTCGCTCACCACCACCCACGACATGTCGGCGTTGGCATCGACCTCCAGGCGCACACGCATCACGTCACCGCGGCTCCAGGTGTCGGGCAGCTTGCGCTGCACCGCGCTCACGCTGCGCGTGATGCGGTAACCGGCGAACAGGGGTGCCTTGAGCGGCACCGCGGCGAGCGACTGCACGGTGATCCACGGGCGGCCCGGGCCTTCGTGGCGGGCCGTCAGCGCGGCCGCGGGAGCGCCGAGTTGTGAGGGCCACGGCAGCAACAATTCGTTGGCCTGACCGGGCGGCGCAGTGGTGGTGGCGGTTGCTGTGGCCGCGGGCCCCGCGATCACCGTGGGCGTTGAAGCCTGTGTAGCTGTCGGGGCCGTCGAGGCCACCGACCCCGGCGCGCGCTCCGCCGCCGTCGTGGCGGCCGCGCCCCAGTTCACCGTGCGGGCGGTATTGCCGAGCTCGATCACACTGCGCCCGCCCACAGCCTCGGCCTCGAAGACCTTGCTGAAGCGCTGCAGCGCCAGCACACCCCACAAGTTGGCCGTGGTGGTGCGCCAGGCGCCGCCCTTCTGGCGCGCGAGCGCGCCGTTCACGAGGCGCGGTACATCCTCCTTCCAGGCCGGCGAGTTCACGGCGGCCAGCAGCAGGCGCGCCGCGTTGCCATCGGCGCTTTCCATCAGCCACCACCATTGGTCGTCGTCGCTCTCGGTGGAGAAGCGCAATGTGGTGCCGCCTTCGGCGAGGCGGCTGCGCACGAGGCGTTGCACCTCGGCCAAGCGCATGTCGCGGTCGGGCGCGCCGGGCATGCGCAGCAGCGCGCCCCAGGCGTCGAGCAGCGCCGAGGTCGGCCACGCCGCAGGCGTGAAGGCGATGGAGCCCCACCAGCGTGCATCGGCGCGGCCGTGCCGCGTGAGCGCTTCCAGCGCGGCGAGCTTGCGCACCTCCAGATCGGGCCGTGGCGACGGGAAGCGCCGCTCCAGCCGCCCCTCGACAAAGGCGGTGAGGCCATCGAGCATGGCGTTGCGGGTGGTGTTGGGCAGGCTGACCCCGGCCTCGTGCGCCGCGCTCAGCAGATAGGCGGTGAGGCGGTCGCTGCCACGTGCCGCGCTGCCCGGCGCGGGCGGGAAGTAGTTGGCCAGGCCCTCGCTGTCGAGGTAGCCCGCGACCTCGTCGCGCAACGTCTTCCAGGCCGCTTCGTCCGACAGCGCCAGCGTGCGCGAGACCCGCTGCTCCAGGCAGCTGTAGGGGTAGGTGTCGAAGAAGCGCTTCAACCCCGGCAGCGCGCCGGATAGCCGTGGCTGCAGCACCACCTGCAGCCCGCCACGGCCGGGCAGGCTGTCGGTGGGCGCGGCCACGGGCAGGCTGAAGTTGCCTTGCAGCGGCTGCAGCGCAGCCTGCATCACGCGCACCGGTACCGTGGGCGCCACGGCCTGGCTGAGTTTGAGGCTGTCGCGCGCGGGGCCGGTGCCGCCGCCTTCTTCGGTGGCGCCGGCCTGCCAGTCGATGCGCGAGGTGCCGGCGGGCACCTCGACCGTCCAGCGCACTTCGCTGGCCGCGCCGGCGGCCAGTTGCACGGTCTGCGTAGGCAGGCCTAGCGGCTGCACGGCGCCGTCCAGCGCCGCCACCGCGCTACCCGCCAGCGTGGCCTTCACCTGCAATGTGCGCTGCGTGCTGTTGCGCAGCGTGAAGCTGGCCTCGAAACGATCGCCCTCGCGCACCAGCGGCGCCAGGCCAGACAGCATCTGCAGGTCTTGCGAGACGCGCACCACGGTGTGCCCCTGTCCGAAGCGGTCGGCGCCGGCGTCGGCCAGCGCCACGAGGCGAAAGCTGGTGAGCGAATCGTTGAGCGGCACCTCGATGCGCGCCTCGCCGTTGGCATCCAGCGCCACGCTGCCGCGCCAAAGCAGCAGGGTGTCGAAGAGTTCGCGCGTGGGGTTGCGCCCGCCACCGCCGCCGGGGGGCAGCGCCTTGCGGCCATAGTGGCGGCGGCCGATCACCTCGCTCACCGCGGTGGCGGTTTCCACACCCCAGGGGCGCTCGCGCAGCAGGCCGCCGAGCAAGTCCCAGCTCTTGTTCTCGGTCAGCGCGAGCAGGCCTTCATCGACCGCCGCAAACGCCACCTCGGTGCCCGCGAGCGGCTTGCCCTGCCAGGTGACGCGCACGGTGGCGCCGACCTTGTCGCGCACCTTGTATTGCACCTGCGGCGTGGTCACTTTGACATCGAGCCGGTGTGCGGCGGTGCCGATGCGCAATTGCGTGACACCGAACTTGAAGCTCGGTTTGGCAAGGTCGACCGTGCCCGTGGGCGCGCGCCACTCCTGGCCCTCGTAGCGGAAGGCGAGCCACCACTGCGCGGGCTCGCGCCAGCCCCAAGTGAAAATCGACCACCACGGTGCCTCGCGCAGCCGCCCGCGCTGCACGAAGACGCCGACCGTCACGTTCGGTGCCCAGCCGGCACCGGCGTCGCTGCCCGCCCTGGCGATGCCTGGAATGGGCAGCTCGATGACCGGCTCGCGCCCCGACAGCGCAAGCACGCGCGCATCGACCACGCCCTCGCGTTCGACAGTGACGAGCGCCGTGGCGTGCTGGAACGGCATGCGCACCTGCAGCCTCGCGGTCTGGCCGGGCTCGAGTTCGCGCTTCTCCGGCAGGATGTCGATACGGTCGTCGTTGCCTTGCGCAAACCACATGCGCTCTTCACTCGTGACCCACACATTCGTGCTGGCCTGGCTCAGGCGGCCGGCGTCGTCCTTGGCGCGGGCGAGCAGCTCGATCTCGCCCGACTGCTGAACCTTCGCGTCGCAGTTCATGCGCCCCTGCGCATCGGTCTTGCCGCTGCAGAGCTGGCCCAGCTCGATGGTCTTGCGCTGGTTGTCGTAGCTGTAGAAACCGCCGACGATGCGCTTGCGCGTCGAGAGCGTCTGGTGCGCGCGGCCGATCACTTCGACGGCGCGGTTGGCGAGTGGCCAGCCTTCGGTATCGAGCACGGCCACCGTGAAGCGTGCCGCGCCCCGGTGCGCGGCCCAATCGGGCGCGCGCAGGCCCACCACCACGGCCGCGGGCCACAGTTTCAGGCGGCGCGCGACGGTCTGCGTCTCGCCGTTGGGGTCGGCAAAGCTCATCTCGGCGAGCAGCTCAGCGGGGCCTCGCAGCGCGGGCAGGTTGGGCACGGCGAGGCGCGCAGCGCCCTGGGCGTCGGTGCGCGCGGGCAACTGGCGCGCCACGGTGCGGCTGCCGGACTCCGATTCGGCCGCTTCGTCGTCGTCGCGCGAGCGGTCGTTGATGCCGAAGCTGAAGTCTTCGTAGCCGGCAAAGCGCGGCTCGCTGTCGCGCAGCAGCGCCGACAGGGCCAGCGGCAGGCCGGGCATCGGCCCGCCGGACATGGCGTTGACCTGCGCCTCGAAGACCACTTCGCCCGGCGCGATCATCACGCCCTTCGGCGCAGCGAGCCGGGCATCGACCAGCGGCACGCGGAAGTCCTCGACGCGAAAGCTGCCGCTTCGAAGCGATCGATCACCGCTCTTGAGCGCCACGTCATAGAGGCCGAGTGGCGCGTTGCCGGGAATGACCCATTGGTTGAGCGCAAAACGTGCCGGGCCGGCTGGGGTGACCGCTTCGGCTGTCGTGGTGGCCCCGCCTGCAGCACCACCCGCACCACCCGCACCACCCGCACTACCCGCGCCACCCGCGCCGCCACCTGCCCCAGCCTGCCACGCCAGTGGCAGCGGCACCTCCTGTCCGCTGCCGACGTGGGTGATGAGCACCGTGTCGGGCCGGTGCTCGGGCGCGGTGTAGGCGAGGCCGCGCTCGGTCTCGTCGCGCACGAAGTGCTTCATCGAGACGGTCTCACCGCGCCGCAGCAGTTCGCGGTCAAAGACGGTGTGCGCGCGACGGTCGGGTGCGGTGCCGCTCGCCAGGCTGGCGTTGAAGCGCCAGGGCTCGATGCCCTTGGCCCAGCGGCTGAAGACGAAGCCGAGGTCATCGCCGGTGCGCGCGGTGACGAAGAGGCCGTCGTCGGTGAGGCACCGGCCTTCACCATCGGCTTCGTCGAAGCCACGCTCGATGCGCGCGATGCCTTGCGCATCCGTGCTCCCGCCCCACAGTGGCTGGCCCTTGCAGTCGTTGACCGTGACTCGCGCACCGGCCACGGGGCGGCCGCGGTCGAGCGTGGTCACCCACACCAGGCTGGAGCTGCGCCCCTTCTTGAAGTGCACGGCAAGATTGGTCACCAGCACGCCGGTGCGGGCAAACATCGGTGCCTGCTTGGCCAGCAGCGTTTCGCCGAGGATGCGCGAGCTCACCTCGACAACGTGGTAGCCACGTTCGCGCAGCGGCACACCGAGCACCTCCGTCGCGCGCGGGGTGGAGTCCTTCAACTGCGGCAACTCGGCGCGTCGCACGTCGGTTTCGCCGACGAAGATGGACAGCTCGCGCGAGGGCACGAAGCGCTCGCGCTTGACGCTGCGTGTGCGCACGCGGCCGTCGGCAATAGCCTCGGTTTCGGTCGTGGTCTCGGTCCATTGCGAAGGCGGCAGGCCAGCTTCCTTGGCCGGCAGGCCACGCTCGTGCCAACGCTGCACGCGTGCGATCCAGGCGAGCAGGGCGGCGTCGGTCTGGTCGGAGGCGATGCGCTTGATCGATACCTGGCCCGTGGTGGCCATGCCCACCAGGTCGGCCTGCACATGACGCAGTGTGAGCGGCAGCAGGGCCGGCTCGGCCGCCTTGCCTGCTGCAGCAGAGGTGCCCGCCTCGAGGATGCCGAAAGGCGCGCCGGCAAACTTGGCCAGCGCCGGCAGACCGCCCGTGGCCACGTTGAGCGGGAAGCTCGCGCCATTGGCGAGCACGCGGCCGGTATCGTCCTTCAGGCCGGCCGGCAGGGTGATCTGGAAACGTGTGTTCTCGGGCAGTGGCGCCGCGAAGCGCAACTCGCTGAGCGTGGTGGCACGGCTGTCTTCGTCATCCAGCTTGGGCGATAGGGCAGCGGCGCCCGCGGGCACCAGCCGCACAGCCGCCGCCTGTTCGCGCGGCACCGGGGCGTTGAAGCGCAGCGTGAGCGGCCGCAATGGCAGGCAGGGCGCGGCGGCGTTCTCACGCTCGCAGCTGAACTCGGCCAGGAAGCGCGGCCGCACCTGCCATTGCCATTGCTGGGTCTGGCGTGACGCGAGCGGCGCCTGCCCCGACGACGCGAGACCGGTGATGCCCGCGCCCCAGACCAAGCGCACGCGCGCTTCCGGCGCAAACGGGCGCTGGCAGGCCAGCAGCAGCACGCGGGCCTGCATGGCCGCGGCGTCGCGCGCGCGCGGCGCACCTGCCTGACGGCGCAACACCTGCTCGCGCAGGGTGCCGTCGACGATGCGCAGCGCCAAACGCTCGCCCACGCCCTCGGCCTCGCACCAGGCGTGACGCGCCACGCTGGCGGGGTCGACGGCGCCGGTGAGTTGCACGAGGAAATGCTGGTCTTCCTCGATGCGCGAGCCGGGCGAGGGCTGTAGCGACACCACCGCAGGGGCGCCAGTGCTGAAGTTGAACTCGTTGGCGCCCTCGAGTGCGCTGCCGCCCGGCCTGAATGTGCTTGCGGCGCGCAACGAGCAGCGCTGGCCGGCAGCCAGGGGCTCGGCAAGGTCGTAGACCCAGCGGCGATCATCCAGCCAGTAGCCGTTGCCCGCGGGTGCGGCGCCATTGCAGGTGAGCTTGAACGGGGCCGTGGCGCGCGGATCGCCGGCGTTGTTGGTGGTGTTGTTGGCGGCGCCGTCGAAGCGCACTGCGATCTGGCGCACCACGCCGACCTCGCCTTGAGGCGACAGGCTGGCGACACGTGCGGCGTGCACGGCTGGGTGCAGGGCCCACAGCAGCAGGCCCACGAACGCGGCGGCGAGGGCCGGACCCGCGGCTCGAGAGTGCACGTGGCAGCGGGCGTTCGGTCGGCGGGCCCCGGCGGGACAGGCGCGGGCGGTGGTCATCATGCGTGCCTCCTCGAGGGCACGCATGAACATCATCGTGGCGCGCGGCCCCTTGGCGCGAAGGATTCTGGTGCCAGCGCCGTTCCCGTCAGAGCGCAGATTGCGGGAAATTGTTGGTGAATGAAATAGGCCATTCGCCGCGGCCTGGCCGGTACCCTTGCATCGGCGGTGTCGCAAACGAAGCGAACGAGGCCCGCGAGCGCGACCAAGGGCAGTGCGTGAGCCGCGCGAAACGCGTCGCCGTCAGCGGCCGTCGCGTTCGCCCCCGCCCCCGCCGCCCCCACCCCGTTGCCGAGCCTCCAGTGCGATCTGGCGCCGCTCTTCGAGCAGTTGGCGCAGCCGCGTATCGATGATCGAAGCATCGATGAAGTCGGGTTGGGTCGGTGCGCCGCGTGCCGCCGCCTGCGCGGCGCGCAAGCGGTCGATGGCACCGGTGAGGTCGCCCTGCGCCGAGCGCGCCTCGGCCGAGGCGCGCATGCCGCGCAGCTTCTGGCCTGAGGCTTCCGCGGTGCTGGACAGGAGCTCCCAGGCGGCGGCGTCATGGCCGTTTTCGGCCAGCCAGGTCTGCAGGGCCTCGGTGCTGGCGCGCAGGGCCAGCGCGGCCGCGGGGGCGTCGCGCTCGCTCCACTTGAGGGCCGCCAGCGCGCGCAGGGTGAGCACGCTGCGGTCGTCGCGCGTGGCACGGGCCGCCGGCGTTTCGGGCGTTTCGGGCGCGATGGGAGTGACCCGCGCGCTGGGCGTGTTGGGGACAGCGGAGCGATCGCCGCCCGCCGCGGGAAGCGCATCGATGGCAGCCAGCGCGCCCCAGGTGCCGGCGCCGTCACCCGCGGCCAGGCGCGACTCGGCCCGCAGAATCTGCAGCAGGCGCTCGGCGCCGGGCTCGCGCGCCGGCAAGCCCTGCGCCAAGCGTTGCGCCTGCACCGCGAGCCCTTCTGCCGCCACGCCCTCGCCGAGTTGCGCCTGCGCCAGTGCGCCCATGTACAAGGCGGCAATGCGCTCGGCCGGCACTGTGGACGAGGTGGCGCCGCCGGTCAGGCGCTGCAGTGCCTGTGGGCTCTTGTCCATCAGCACGCGCGAGCGCGCCTGCATGAGCGCGTGCAACAGCGTGGCGCGTGGCGCCGCTTCGCCGCCCGCGAGCAGCGTGCGGTTGCGCGCCTCGCTGATGCGCTCCACCGTCAGCGGGTGCGTGCGCAGGTAGGGGAAGGCGCCGCTGTCGCCGACGGCCGCGTTGCCTTGCAGCCGCTCGAACATCTGCGCCATGCCGCCGGTGGCGAAGCCTGCGCCGGCGAGAATCGCATAGCCGGCGCGGTCGGCCTCGCGCTCCATCTCGCGCGAAAAATTGAGCTGGCCCTGGATCGCCGCGCCCTGCCCGCCCATGATGGCGGCGTTGGCCATGTCGATGTTGTTGGCGCGGCTGGCTGCCAGCACGCCCAGCAGCAGCGCCGCCACGCTGAGCAGCGAGGCGTTGCGAGAGTTGCCGATGCCGCGCGCGATGTGGCGCTGCGAGACATGCGACAACTCGTGCGCCAGCACCGAGGCCAGCTGGTCGCGGTTGTTAGTGATGGCGATGAGCCCGAGGTGTACGCCGACGTAGCCCCCCGGCAGCGCGAAGGCATTCACCGAGCGGTCACGCACCAGGAACAGCTCCCAGCGGAACTGGCGCTCCAGGCTGGCGTCGATGTCGCCGCGCGCGCGCGCCGCGTCCAGCAACGGCCGCCAGAGGGTCTGCACATAGGCCAACAGCACCGGGTCTTCGAGCCAGTCGGGGTCGCGCCGCGCCTCGCGCACGATCTGGTCGCCGATGCGCCGTTCCTCGCCGATGCTGAGCTCCTCGGTGGCGGCGTCGCCGAGCGCGGGCAGGCGCGGTGCGTTGTCCTGTGCGTGCGCCACCGGGGCCGACCAGAGCAGGGCCGCACTGAGACCCACGCACAGCGCGCGGCGCAAGAGAGTGGGTCGGGCGAGACGGGTCAAGCGAGGGCTTTCACTACGGCGGCGCTCGCCACCTGCCGTGGCGATGCGTCTGGCCAGTCAGGCTTGGAACGACCGCCGGGCAATTCGTTCCGGCGAGGGCTCCGGGCGGGCAAGATAAGACAATGATGACACCGCCGTGTTGCTGAAGGTTGCTGCGCCGATGACCTCTTCTTTCGAAAAACCATCCACCACGCCGGGTGGACCGGTGGGCACCTCCACGGGCACGCTCACGCATTTCGATGCCTGCGGCGAGGCGCACATGGTGGACGTGGGCGCCAAGACACCCACGCATCGGGTGGCGCTGGCCGAGGGTTTCATCAGCATGCTGCCGGCCACCTTCGAGCTTGTGGCGGACGGCAGAGCGAAGAAAGGTGACGTGATTGCAGTGGCGCGCATCGCGGCCATTCTGGGTGCCAAGCGCACCGCCGAGCTGGTGCCGCTGTGCCACCCGCTGCCCATCACGCGCGTGGTGGTGGAGTTCGAGCTCGATGCGGCGGCAAGCCGCGTGCGCTGCACGGCGCAGGTCGAGACCGTGGGTGTCACGGGCGTGGAAATGGAGGCGCTGACGGCGGTGCAGGTGGGCCTGCTCACGGTCTACGACATGTGCAAGGCGGCCGATCGCGGCATGGTGATGCACGGCATTCGTGTGCTCGAGAAGCGCGGCGGCAAGTCGGGCGAGTGGCGGGCCGAACCACGCCCACCGTGAGCCCTCAGCGGCGCCTCAGCGGCGCCTCAGCGGCGCAGGTATTCGCGCCAGTGTGGTGTGCGCTGCGGCAGCTGGCACTGGAAGGGCAGTTGGCCGGCATCGGCTGCGGGCACGGCTTGCTTGGGGCACGCGGAGAAGAACTCGTCGGCGTCTGCCGAGCGGAACTCCCGCAGTCGTGCGGCGAGGTGGCGCGCCAGGTCGGGCTCGCCGTTGGCTGCCAGCCACTCGGCCCACACGAGCATGAGCCGGCTGTCGAGCAGGTAGTGTGTCGTGTTGGCGAAGCTCGCACGGGCATCGCGCAAGGCCACCCCCGAGGTCACCGCAGCGTAGTCGGCGTGGTGCGAAAACAGCACGCTGCGCCGGCCCGCCTCGATGCGCTGCGCCAGAGGCACGTCGCCATCGGCGGAGTTGAAGATGGCGACCACGCGCGTGTAGTCGACGACCGCGAGCGCCGCGCCCAGCACGATGGCCGCGGCGCCCAGGTTGAGCGGCAGCGAGGCGGCATGCCCAGGCTTGTCCCTGCCTTTGTCGACAGACCCCGCGCTGACGTCGCTTCCCGCCTCGCTTACGGCCTCACTTCGTGCCCCACTTCTGGCGCCAACCCTGGCCGCACGGTCGGACGAACTCACGCCCGCAACCCGGCTGCTCGCGCCCTGCGCGCGCCGCGAACCGCGCGCCAGCGGGCCCCCGAGGGCATAGCCCCAGGCCCATGCCGCGGGCAGCAGGAAGTAGGCGTACCACAGCGGATACTCGAGCTGACTGTGCAGGCCGATCATCAACACCATCATCACGCTGGTGCGCGCGCCGATGCCACCGGGTTCAGGGGCGGGCGCTGTCCATGCCTTCCATGCGGCAAGGCCCAGGGCCGCCAACAGCAGCAGCATCGCGGCGCCTCCTAGCGGCAGGCCCAGCTCCACCAAGAGGTGCAAGGGCAGGTTGTGCGTGTGATCGAAGAATGCCGTCGAGCGGCCAGGGAAAGGCGTCAAGGTCCATGCGATGTTGAATTCGCCGAAGCCCACGCCCAGCCAGGGCGAGCCGCGCCAAAGCGCCAGGGTCTCGCGCCAGATGGCGAAGCGCGAGCTTGTATCGGCCACCTCGGCCAGACGCTCGGTGCCGCCGAAGGTGCTCTTGGACAAGGCCGCCCATTGCGCCATGCCGAACCAGGCCAGCGCATAGAGCAGCGGTGCGGCCAGCAGCAGCAGGCGCGAGCGTGGCGAAAGGCGCCGGTCGAGCGCGCCCCACACCGCCAGCAGCACCACGCTGACCACGCCCGTGCGCGAGGCGGTGAGCACGACACCGAAGACGAAGAGCGCCATCAGAACCGCGGCGGCACGCCGTGACAGATGGCCAAGTTCCACCAGCGCCACGGTGGCGATGATCGACCACAGCAGCAGGCTGCTCAAGTGATTGGGCTGGCGCAGGTTGCCCACCGCGCGGCCAGGCAGACTGCTCGTGGCGAGCCAGTCGCCATCGGCCAGACCGGGGGCGAACACCTGCAACAGCCCCACCGCGACGTTGAGCAAGCCGGCGATGACCCAGCCGGTGGCGAAGGCGGCGAAGAGCCCGCTCGCATCGTCACTGCGGCGGGCTGCCGAGCCTGCGGCGGCGATGATCGCAGCGGCGAGCAGCAGGCCCAGAGCCGAGAGGGCGAGGCTCGCAGGCAGCGCACCCGGCCCCCATGATCCGAGTACCCCCACCCCCACGAGCGCCAGCGCGGCCCATAGCAAGGCGCCGCCTCGTCCAGGGTTGCGGGGCTGGCAGGCCAGCACGAAGGCGGCCCAAAGACCAAGCGCCAAAGCCTGGTTGAGGAAGGTCGGCGAGGGCGAGAGGTTGTAGGCCAGCAACGTGGGCGCCGCGGCCGCGGCCGTGGCCCCCATCAAGGGCGGCACCGGCAATCTGCGCGGAGCGAGGGCGAAGGGAGGCGTGACGTGCAAGCGAGGCGCTCTTCGGGCGGCAGGCATCCGCGAGCGCGCAATGCTACCCCGCGGCCCGGGTGCACGCCGGTGCGGTTACTGCAGTTGCAGCACCAGCAGATCGGTCAGCTTGTCGACGTACTCGGCCGGGTAGCCTGCGTCCTTGAGCGCCCACTTGAAGGCGTTACCCAGTTGCGCCTTCTTGTAGGCGTTGAGCTTGTGGTTGCGCGCGAAGTCGGCCGCGTCGCGCTGCAATTGCGTGATGGCTCCTTTGGCGCGAGCCTCGAATTTGCGCTCGCCCACGTCTGCACCGACCGGAACGCGAGCGGCGAATGCCTGTGCCAACTCGACGCCGCGCTGCTTTGCGGTTCGGGCATCGAACCAGCCGAAGATCATCTCGAACTCCTGATGGGCTTGGGCGCGGCATGAGCCGCAGCTTGGCCATTGGCAAGCCTGTGGATCTTAGGGGGAAGTGCGCGCCGGCGCGCCGCAGCCCCGCAGGCATTGTTGATGGCATGCCTGCCTGCCTGCCTGCCCGCCTGCCTGACGAGACCCGCATCAACCCGCGCAGTCGGGAAAGGCCACACTGCGCATCGGCGCCGAGTTGGCCTGCTGCTCACGCCACATCTCGCGCATGGCCTCATGCACCGACGGCTGGTGAATCTTGCACGCGTGTGCCAGCACATTGCGCGCCTGTTCGGGCTCGGCGTTCAGCGCCAGCGCCTGGGCGTAACGGAACAGCGCCGGCGGGTAGGAATACCGCCGGGCGATGTCGCGCAGAAAGGCACGCTCTGGCGCCTGCATGCCTTCCCTCACTTTCAGCAAAGCGGCATCGTGATAGCCCTTCCAGCCATCCAGCAGCAGCACCTCGGGTGAGCGCAGATCTGCGAAGGTGATTCCGATGCGGGCGCTGGCAAAGCGCAGACGACGCAAAGCCTCTTCGGCGCGCATGTACTCCACGGTCACCCAACCCAGAAGCGCAGTCATCAAAAGGGTCGGCAGCCACAACGTTGCCGGTGGTACTTCGCGAGTGCTCCAGGCGCCGGTGCCGGCGGGCACGTGGAGCATCCCGATCAAGAGCCCGGCGGGCAACAGGAAGTAGAAGTAGTGCAGCGGGTACTCCAGCATCGCATGCGTGAGCAGCGCAAGCAGGCCGGAGACAAGGCACCAGGTGCCGCCGTTCCGGCAGGCCTTCAGCGTGCGCACGAGCCAGGCGGCCATCCCCAGCATGACGAGCGTGGCGATCGGGATGCCGTTGTACAGCGCCAGGTCCAGCACGAGGTTGTGGCTGTGCGTCAGGTATTCGCCAGTGGCCGGATGGTGGGCCGCGAAGTCGTACTGCGCATGGGCCACCTGGTTCCAGCCGTAGCCGAACCACGGGGCCTGCAGGGCGGCCTCGCCCAGCGTCTGCCAATGAACGAGCCTGGTGCCGACTTCGGATCGCACAGCAAGAGCCGAGGACGATTGAAACCACAACGAGTGCAGTGGTCCCTGCAAGAGAACCATGGCCGCAAAAACCGCCATTCCCGCGCCAGTGGCCATGCGTGAGGTCCGCAATCCAGCGCGATGACGCAACAGCAGGCAGCCTCCGGCGAGGATGATGACAAACAGCCACCCCGTGCGTGACTGCGTCATCGCCATGCCCCAGGCCAGCCACCCGAGGCCAAAAGCGCAACCCCAAGGCCCAATGCGCCGAGTTTCGTACCAGTGAAGCAATGCAGCCGCGCCCAGTGCGAGCAGCGACGCGAGATGATTTGGCTGGTTCAAATGGCCGAACGGGCGTTGCCCTGGCCAGGGCGGCAACGGCTCCAACCAATCGCCCACGGGCGGAAGCTGCAGCCATTGATGCAGCGCTATGCCGCCGGAGAGAATCGCGGCCGCAATGCAACTTCCTGTGAGCCCGAAAACAAGCTGGGCCCCCAGCCGGCTTGCTGTGAGGCTCGCGCCCAGGAATATGGCCATCGCCAGCGCCAAGAGGTAAGCCGACGGCAACACCGCATCGCCCAAGAATCGGATCTGCCCGAGCGCGAATTGCACCCAAGGAACGGACGCCAGGACCAACGCCAGCCACGCAATTGCTGGCCATCGGAGGCGCATGCGCGACTGGATGGCTGCCAAGCAAAGCAACAGTCCCGAGAAGGCTGCGACCGTCTCCTGCTGGAATGACGTCCAGGGTAGATAGTGCCCGGGCAGCAGCCAAGCAAGCGCCAGGGCTGCGAACGACAGGATGAGCGGCAGGGACAGGTCGGCCATGCTCTGCCGTTGGGCGGCCGTTGGTGCAGCGGCGGATCCTTGGGACGCAGTCAATATGTCTGACATCGGGGATGGGGCTCAGCGCTCAGCGCCTCGCGGCCCCATGTGGCGCTGACATGAAAAAGGGGCCCCACGGCAAGTGGGGCCCCTGCACCGGCAGATGCCCGGACGCTATTACTTGCAGCTCGACGGCAGGTACTTGGCAGCGATGGTGCCGGAGCAGGTCCAGCTCACTTGACCGTTGGACGCCACGCCAGTGAGATAGATCAGGCTAGTAGCAATGGCGCTATCACCAGCAGCCGTAGCTTCGATTCTGCTGGAGCCGCCGTTCCACTCAACCTTAGAGACGTACTTGGAGACTTGAGTGTCGATGGCATACGAACCAGGCAGGCCGCCACTGGTGTTGACGAACTCCGCAATGTTCGTCTTGGCCGACGAAGCCGCGAGCACGACTTCCGACACTTTGGCGCGCACCGTGTAGTCACGGTAGGCCGGCAACGCGACGGCGGCGAGGATGCCGATGATCGCGACGACGATCATCAGTTCGATGAGGGTAAAACCCTGTTGGATGCGACGGTTCATTGGGTGGGTCTCCGGGGGGAGGAAGTTGATGTGAGCGGGCAACCAGTATGCACGGGTCATGCCAGCCGCTGCTCAGGGGTAGTGCGTGAAGGGATCCACGCGAAGTGACCAGTCCTGACACTTCCTAGGTCGATACGGTGGCGCGAAACGCGTGGGGTGACAGGATTCGTCGGCAGTGGTGGTGGATCCAAGAGCGCGCCGCTGGGTGCCGGCCTTGGGGCAGATGTAACCTGAAGTTCAATCGGCCAACGTAAGAACCTGCCCGGGCTGCAAAGCGACGAGGCGATGCCCGCCCTCGAGCGCTGCGACTTCGGACATCACAGCGTCGACTTCGCCAGGCTTGATATGCGTGATGTAAACGTCGAAGCCGTTGGCGGGCAGGTTCGCCAGTTCTGTGGCGAGCATGGACGGGCAAAGGTGGCCGCTGATCGAGGCCAGCTCGTGCTCATCATCTCGAAAGGCGGTTTCGATGACCAGGGTCCGCAGCCGCATCGTGGCCAAGCGCTTCCATAGCGCCGGGTTCGGACCCGTGTCGCCGGTGAACACCCAGGCGCCTTCACCGCCATGCACGGCGTAGCCGACTGCGGGCACCGTGTGTGCGGCGCTCAGTACCTCGATGCGGCGCCCCGCCACCTCGACCACCTCGCCGATCTCGATGGGGCGGAAGGCCAGCACGGGCTCTTCCACCGTGGGCAGGCGCGTGAAGTCGGGCCAGATCACCCAATTGAGGATGTGCAGCTTGATCGCCGCGATGGTGGCCGGCAGGGCATGCACGAGCACCGGTGGCCTTGCCGCCGCAGCCCGACGCCGGGTGACGCTGTCGGCGAGCAGGCCGATCGAGAGCACGTGGTCCAGGTGCGAGTGGGTGATGAAGATGTGATCGATCCGCACCATCTCGTCCAGCGTCAGATCGCCCACGCCCGTGCCGGCGTCGATGAGAACGCTGTCGTCGAGCAGGAACGAGGTGGTGCGGCTGCCGGTGGCAATGGAGCCGGAGCACCCCAGGACGCGGATTTGCATGGGACGGGAGGATGGGCCAAGGGACCGAGCCGCCATGCTCTCCGCTCGAGTGCTGGCGGGCAAGGCAGGGCTGCGCATTACAAGCCCAATCCAGCTTGGGGAAAATCACGGGCTACCCTGCCCCGTGAAAAACCGCCGCCGCCCTCGGGTCACCCGTGACCCTACCGCCAAACCGAACGGCGCGTAGCCTGCGCTCGGGTGCGGCGAGTCAGGGCGGCGCCAAGCGCCTGCCCTAACGGTAGATGAACTGCATCTGCGTGCCGGCGAGCTCGATGACGTCGCCGTTGCGCAGCGGCACCGAATCGCTCGCCAAGGGCGCGCCATTGATGCTCGGGCGCTGGGCACCTTCGACATGCGCGAAGGTGTAGCCGTTCGGCCGCTTGGTGATCGACGCGACCTGCACGCCTGGCTTGCCCACCGTGGTGACCACCTTGGTCAGCGCCACCTCGCGGCCGGCCGCGGCACCGTTCAACACCTTGATCAGGGCCGAAGGCAGCACGGCATGTGCGGGGGCAGGGGTCGGAGCGGGCGGCGACGAAACACTGCCACCGCCATACGAAGCCGCTGCGTGGCTGGGCGCAGGGTGCGGCGCCGGCGCCGACCCACCCGGCCGCATGATCATGGTCTTTTCGTAGTCGCCCGACTCGTCGACCAAGTACTTGATCTTGTACTTGCCGATCTCGACCGTGTCGTTGTGGGCCAGCAACTGCTTCTTGATGGCCTTGCCGTTGATGTAGGTGCCGTTGGTGCTGTTGAGGTCTTCGATGAAGACGTCGGCACCCACCATCTGAAGCACCGCGTGCTCGCCGCTGACGGCGAGGTTGTCGATGACGATGTCGTTGTAGGGACGGCGGCCCAGGGTGGTCTTGTCCTTGGTGATCTGGACTTCTTTGATGACCACACCGTCGAGCGAAACGACCAGCTTGCCCATGAATGCCCTCAGTCGAGTCCGCCGCCGGCAGCGGTGGCCCTGCGTCTGTGTTGTGAAAGTGACGCTTGTCCCGTCCCCTGCGGTTGCCCGGCGCCCATGTCGCCCCCTAGCGCCGGAAAGGCCACCATGAGCGGGAAGGCGCGCTCGCACCGCCGGAGGCGCGAGCCAGGATCACCGAGATATTATCCTTTCCGCCAGCGTCGTTGGCGGCCGCAATGAGTGCGCGCGCACATTCGGGCAGCGCGTCGTGAGCCTGCAACAGCTGTTCCAGGCCCGAATCGTCGACCATGTCCGACAAGCCGTCGGAGCACAGCAGGTACAGGTCGCTGCTCTGAACCTCGTGCTGGTGCGTCTCGAGCAGCACGTTGTCTTCGACGCCCACGGCGCGGGTCACCAGATTCTTATTCGCCGAAAAGGCCGCCTGTTCCGGCGTGATCAGCCCGGCGTCGATCTGCTCCTGGAGCAGGGAATGATCGCGCGTGATTTGCTGCAGCTTGCCCGCGCGCAGCCGGTAGCAGCGTGAATCGCCCACGTGTCCCAGCAGAAGCCGGCCCTCGCGGAACACTGCCACCACGAGGGTGGTGCCCATGCCGGCGTACTGCGGGTTGGCGTTGGCGGCGTCGAAGATGGCACGGTTGGCGTTCTCGACACAGATGTCCATCGCGCGCCGCACTTCGGCGTCGCTGGCCTGGCTGCTCGCCTCGCGCAGCCACCGACCGAGTTCGGTGGAGATGAAGGAGGTGGCCATGTGGCTGGCCACCTCGCCGGCGTTGTAGCCGCCCATGCCATCGGCAAGCACGGCCAGTGCCACCGCATCGTCGGTGGCCACCGAATCTTCGTTATTGCTGCGCGCGCGGCCCGCGTCGACTGCGGCGGTAAGCTCGATCGTCATGGGCGCGGGAAAACAGGCTTTTCGGGAGCTGCGGGGCCGCCGATTGTGCAACGAAAGGCTCGCCAGGCCCCGTGGCGGCCGCCGCACTTGGCGTGACTTCGGTCCGCCAGGGCATGGCGCCGGCGCAGCCGATACGAAGACGGCGTCTTTACGGACAGACGGCCCGCCGAGCCTGAACGCTCATTTCGACCACGTGGGCGGAGGTGGTGGTTGCGGTTGAATCGCCAATGCCAAGAGGAGATGCTCGGTCTCGCGCGCGAGCGTCTGCGCGTCCCGTGGCCGACGTTCGGGGGCCTTCTCCAAGAGCCTCGCCACGAGCGCGGACAGCTGCTTCGGCACCTGCGGTTGCAGCAGACGCACGGGCGGTGCGTCCACTCGGCTCACCTGGTGCAGCAACTCGCCGAGCGAAGCGGCCTCGTAGGGCAGCCGGCCGGTCAGCAGCTCGAACAGGACGACGCCCAGCGAATAGAGATCCGCACGAGCGTCCTGCGCACCTTCGGCCAGCTGCTCGGGCGACATGTACGCCGGCGTGCCGGCCAGGACGCCCGTGCGGCTGCGGTGCAGGTCTGACAGGCGCGCGAGTCCGAAGTCTGCGAGCTTGACGCGCGACGTCGTTTCCTCGACGAGGATGTTGGCGGGCTTGATATCGCGGTGCAGCACGCCGGCCGCATGGGCATGCGCCAGCGCCCGGGCGATCTGGCCCGCAATGTCCAGCGCGAGCCTGGCCGGCAGCGGGCGGTGCGCGGCCTTGAATCGGCCCAGATTCTCGCCGGCGATGAATTCCATTGCGATGAAACCATGGCGATCATGGCGTCCGGCATTGAGGACCCGGACGATGCCCGGATGGTCGAGTCGGCGACTCAGTGCCACCTCGCGCTCGAAAGTGCGGGCCATTTCCGTGGCCTCGGCCCCGCCCAGGTCCATCACCTTGAGCGCGGTGGCGTTGCCGGCCGCATCGTGGGCGAGATATACGGTGCCCATGCCGCCATGCCCGAGCAGCCGCTCGATGCGGTACCCGGCAAATGCGGTTCCCGGTGACGGATGGGCCTCGGGCGCGGTCAAGGTGGCGGTTTCGAGGGGGAACTGAGGCGATCGGATGTTACGGCGCCGCTGCATCGCACATACAGCGGGGCGTCGCGCGCAGGTTCGGCCGGCTAAACCGGCAGCCGCGGGCTGGCCAGAATGGCGCTGCGCGGTGGCCGGAGAGCTTGCTGGGCGTGATGAGCGACGTCGATGCTTTCGGCCTTGTCGACTGGAACGTGATGGCCATTCTCGTCAGCGTCTGGATCATCGCCTCGTATTTCGGCAAGACCGGGGTGCCCAGTTGGCTGTCGGTGCGAGCCTTGCGGCTGCCGGGTGGCCGGCCGGGCCTTCTCGTGATCATCCTGTCGATGCTGGCCGGCGTGATCTGGATCTTCGTCGACACCGTCGTCATCCTGTTGATGGCCTCTGTAGTGCTGCCCTTGGCACGCGAGCCCAAGATCCCCGTGACCCCGCTCGTGCTGATGATCGGCTTCTCGGCCAACTTCATGGGCTCAGCGATGCTCCTGGGCGACCTGCCACCGCAGATGCTGCACAGTGTGGCCGGCGCGGAGTTCATGGACTTCTTCTGGCAGCGCGGTCGGCCGTCCTCGTTCCCGTTGCTGATGCTGACCTTCGTGATCACGCTTGGCGCGATGTAGGCGTACGGCTTCCGGGGCTACGGACGGCAGGCTGTCGATCTCGACGCGCTGAGCATCGAGACGCGCATCCGGATCAAGCTCTTCGCGACCATCGTTGTCGGCTGGTTCTTGCTCACCGTGCTGGGCATGGCAATGCGCCAGGTGCTGTATGTCAAGCTCGGCTTCATCGCAATGACAGGGGCCATCTCGCTCGTGCTGCTGTTGAAGATCCTGGACGACCGCGTGGAGGCGCCGGAGTTCGAGAAGGTGCTCGAGGAGGGGGACTGGCGCGCCATCCTCTTCTACATCGCGCTCTTCGCACTGGTGGGAGGACTGGAGCGGATGCACATCCTCGACGCCCTGGCTACGCAGTTGAAGCCGGTGTTCAAGGAGAACTACGCGCTCGGTGCGACTCTCATGTGCTGGATCACGGTGCCTATCGTCGGCATCGTCGAGCACGATGCCTACATCCTGACCTTCCTGCACACCATCAAGGGGTTGGGCCGCTTGTCTTCGAGGGCCTGATGCCGGTGGGCTATGTGCAGCCTGAGGAACACGCTGCGCTCTCGGCCAACGCGGCCGCGCGCTACCTGGGCGCGATCGAGAGGGCAGCGCAGCAGGCGGGCGTGGCATACGAGGGCATCACTGTCGTTGGCGAGTACCCCGCCGATGTCATCCTCGAGGCGGCGGCCAATCGTCATTGCGGCGTGATCGCGATGGCCTCGCACGGCCGCCGGGGCCTGGCCCACGTGCTCCTCGGCAGCGAGACGCAGAAGGGCTTGACCCGCGCCTAAGTGCCGGTGCTCGTGTGCCGCTGAGGCCTCTGTGGCCAACGCCTGCGGCCGGGGCGACTACTTCACCACCAACACCGGGGCGGTGGCGTGCTCTATCGCGCTTTGCGCCACTGAGCCCAACAGCGCTGCGGTGTGGCTGCCCAAGCCCCGAGCACCCATGACGATGAGGTTGCAGCCGAGCGCGGTAGCTGTCTCGGCGATGGTCTGGCCCGGTGGGCCTACCCGGCTGTGGACCTCGCAGGCCACGCGAGCTGCTTCCAGCACTGCGCGTGCTGGCGCGAGGGCCGCTTCGCTGCGCTCCTGGTGGTATTCATCGAGGGATCGGCTGGCGACAAGCGAGGCCACATCGCGAGACACGGGCCTCTGCACGTTGAGCAGGTGGACCTGCATGGCTGCGGAGTCGCGTATTGCGTTGCGTATCTCGAGCAGCTGCTGCACGGCGCGCTGCGATGCCGGCGAGCCGTCCACGGCCAGCAATACCCGTTGCAATGGGCCGCCGGAGCGAGGCAGAGCGGCGCCCGTCGGCGCCGGCGTTTGCGAAACCCGCCCGCGGGCGGCGAGCCAGCGGCCCAGAGCAAGCACCAGCAGCGCGCCGGCCGCACCGCTGGCGTAGCGCAGCATGTCGGTCTGCTCGACCTTGGGCAGTTGCGGCATCAGCTGCGGATTGGCGAGCACCGGGTCGCTGACGATCATGGTGCCTGCGATCCATCCCAACAGCATGCCGCCGGCAGTGATGATCAACGGGTAGCGGTCCATCAGCTTGATCACGATCTGGCTGCCCCACACGATGATGGGGATGCTGACGAGCACGCCGAAGATGACGAGCGTCATGCCGTGACCCGTGCCCGAGGACTCGGCCGCCCCGGCGATCGCGATGACGTTGTCAACGCTCATCACGAAATCGGCCACGATGACCGTCTTGACGGCAGCCCACAGCTTGTCGCTGCCATCGATGTTGCCGTGGCCCTCACCGTCGTGCTCCGGTAGCAGCAGCTTGACGCCGATCCACACCAGCAGCAGCGCGCCCGCGATCTTCAGGAAAGGAATCGCGAGCAGTTGCAGCGCGAAGAAGATGAGCACGATGCGCAACACGATGGCGCCCGCAGTGCCCCACAGGATGCCCTGCGTGCGCTGCTTGGGTGGCAGCTTGCGGCAGGCGAGCGCAATGACCACCGCGTTGTCGCCACCCAGCAGGATGTCGATCATGATGATCTGCCCGACAGCGACCCAGAAATCGACGCTGGAGAACATGTCCATCGTGGCGTGTCTTCGTTTGGGCCCCGCCCGGTGCGGCGGTGCTGTCAGTGGTGTGTGGGCAGTGAGTGTAGGGGCGCCGCGACGCGCGCCCTTGCGGGGAAACACACACAGTCGCTGCGGGCGGGTGGTGCCGACAGGCCCCTACAAGCGGGCCGACCGCGGGCGGCCCGTCGATCCAAGCGTGAATGGCGCGGGTGACTAGAGCAGGCCCTTGAGCAAGCGCCCCATCTCGCTTGGATTGCGCGTGACTATGAAGCCGCACTCTTCCATGATGGCGAGCTTGGCGTCGGCCGTGTCGGCGCCGCCGCTGATGAGCGCGCCGGCGTGCCCCATGCGCTTGCCTGGCGGTGCGGTCACGCCGGCGATGAAGCCGACGATGGGCTTGTTCATGTTCGCCTTGCACCAGCGCGCGGCTTCGGCTTCGTCAGGGCCGCCGATCTCGCCGATCATGATCACGGCATCGGTGTTCGGGTCGTCGTTGAAAAGGCGCATCACGTCGAGGTGCTTCAGGCCGTTGATCGGGTCGCCACCGATACCCACAGCGCTGCTCTGGCCCAGGCCGATTTCCGTGAGTTGCGCCACGGCCTCATAGGTCAAGGTGCCGGAGCGGCTGACGACGCCGATGCGGCCCTGGCGATGGATGTGCCCGGGCATGATGCCAATCTTGATCTCGTCAGGCGTGATGACGCCTGGGCAGTTCGGGCCGAGCAGCAAGGTCTTCTTGCCGCCTGCCGCCTCCTTGACCTTCATCTTGCTGCGCACGGCCAGCATGTCCTTGATCGGGATGCCTTCGGTGATGCACACGACGAGGTCGAGGTCGGCCTCCACGGCCTCCCAGATGGCGTCGGCAGCGCCGGCGGGCGGCACGTAGATCACGCTCACGGTGGCGCCCGTGGCGTCCTTGGCCGCCTTGACGCTGGCGTGGATAGGGATGCCCTCGAAACTCTCGCCAGCTTTCTTCGGGTTCACGCCGGCCACGAAGCAGGCCTTGCCATTGGCATAGCCCTGGCAACCCTTGGTGTGGAACTGGCCTGTCTTGCCGGTGATGCCTTGCGTGATGACGCGCGTGTTCTTGTCGATGAGGATGCTCATGTCTTGTTGCTCCGGCGGGCTTACTTGACGGCGGCGACGATCTTCATCGCGGCTTCGGCCATGGTGTCGGCGCTGATGATGGGCAGGCCGCTTTCGGCCAGCATCTTCTTGCCGAGGTCCTCGTTGGTGCCCTTCATGCGAACGACCAGCGGCACACTGAGATTGACGGCCTTGCAGGCGGCCATCACGCCTTCTGCGATGGTGTCGCACTTCATGATGCCGCCAAAGATGTTGACGAGGATGCCCTTCACATTCTTGTTCTTGAGCATGATCTTGAACGCTTCGGTCACCTTCTCGGCTGTGGCGCCGCCGCCCACGTCGAGGAAGTTGGCCGGCTCGCCGCCGAAAAGCTTGATCGTGTCCATCGTCGCCATCGCCAGGCCCGCGCCGTTGACGAGGCAGCCGATGTTGCCGTCCAGGCTGATGTAGCTGAGGTCGAATTTGCTGGCCTCGACTTCTGCGGCGTCTTCTTCGTCGAGGTCGCGGTAGGCGACGAGTTCGGGGTGGCGGTAGAGGGCATTGCTGTCGAAGTTGAATTTCGCGTCCAGTGCCTTGATGTTCCCGTTGCCCTCGAGGATGAGCGGGTTGATCTCGGCCAGCGCGGCGTCGGTGGCCATGTAGCAGACGTAGAGCTTTTTCAGCACGTCCACCGCCTGCGGCTGGCTGGCGGCGGGCACGCCTATGCCTGCGGCGAGTTGCCGGGCCTGCGCGTCGGTGAGTCCGGTGAGCGGGTCCACGAAGACCTTGAGGATCTTCTCGGGTGTTTTGTGCGCCACCTCCTCGATGTCCATACCGCCTTCGCTGCTGGCCATCATTGCCACCTTCTGCGTGGCGCGGTCAGTGAGTGCGGCGAGGTAATACTCCTTCTGGATGTCGGCGCCTTCTTCGACGAGCAGCCGGCGCACCTTCTGGCCTTCGGGTCCGGTCTGGTGCGTCTTCAACTGCATGCCCAGGATCTGGCCTGAGAGCTGTTCGACCTCGGCCATGCTGCGCGCGAGTTTCACGCCCCCACCTTTGCCGCGGCCGCCGGCGTGGATCTGAGCCTTGATGACCCAGACCTTGCCCCCAAGCTTTTGCGCCGCTTCGGTGGCCTCGCGTACGCTGAAGGCCGGGTAACCGCGCGGAACCGGCACGCCATGGGCGCGCAGGAGCTCCTTGGCCTGGTACTCGTGGATCTTCATCGGGGAATCCTTGCTCTGTCGACTGGGAAGCGTCGCGTTGAGTTGTCCGCGGCTGGAGTGGGGGGCCACGCGGGGGCTTGAGGCCCTCGGGGCTTCCCGGGCGGCAGGTGGGTGGGCACTGTGATTGCGCCCCTCGCCACCAATGTGGCCGCGAGGCGGTGGCGAATTTAGCACGCAGGTTTGCGTGGGAGGCCCGCGGCGCGGCCGCGTGCTCAGCCTTCCGCCTCGCCTTTCACGACTCTGCGGATGACTTCGGCGTCGAAGCCGCGCCCGGCGAGAAAGCGCATCTGGCGCGCGCGCTCTGTCGCATTGGCCGGGATGCCACCGAAGCGCCGGCGCCAGATGTCCAGGGCGCGCTCGTGTTCGGTGGCGCGACTTCGCTGCAGCGTGTTGGCCACGAGGTCCGGCGCCAAGCCCTTGGCGAGCAGTGTGTGCTTCAGCCTGCGCGTGCCGAAACGCCGACTCTGGCTCGCCAGCAGCGATTCGGCGGCCCGTTCGTCGCTGAGCAGGCCACTCGCGGCCAACTCGTCGAGGGCTCGAGCCAGGGCAGCGCGGTCCTGGGCAGGCTCGCTCTCATCGCCTTCGTCATTGGCGCCATGCTTTGGCAGGTGCACCGCCAGCTTGCGCTCGAGCTCTGCGCGCGTGTGCTCGCGCCGAGCCAGGTGGCGCAGCGCGCGCGCCTTCAGCGAGGGCGCAACGGCCACCATGGCGTGAACCGAAACCGCCGGGCTCAG
>JANNRI010000233.1:0-27610 GCA_031401195.1 Burkholderiales bacterium | reverse complement strand
AATAAGGCCGAGGCCGAACGGCCTCATGCGCCCAGCAGCTGGCCTCCGTCCACGGACAGTACCTGTCCCGTCATCCAGCGTGCATGCGTCGAGGCCAGGAACATGGCCACCTCGGCCACCTCTTCGGGCCGACCCATGCGACCGAAAGGGATGCCCTTGAGCGTGCGCTCGTAGACCGGGTCACCCGCCTCGCGCCGCTGCGCCCACACGCCGCCGTCGAACTCGATCGACCCTGGCGCAATCGCATTCACGCGGATGCCCTGCCTGGCCAGCATGGCTGCCTGGCTGCCGGTGTAGCTGTTGATGGCGGCCTTCACCGCGGCATAGGCCGGCGCGCGCGTGCTGGCACGATAGGCTGAGATCGAGGAGATATGGATGATCGAGGCCGCTCCCGCGGTGGCCACCGCCGACTTCTCCAGCCAAGGCAACGCCGCGTGCGAGGCGCGCACCATGGCCATCACATCCACCGCCAGGCCTGCGGCCCAGCCGGCTTCGTCATCGGCCATGCCGAAACCCGACGCGTTGTTGACGAGCACGTCGATGCCACCCAAGGCCGTCGCCGCGGCGCTCACATAGCGCTTGATGGCGGCGCCATCGGCGAGATCGCAGGTCGCGGCATGGACCACACGGGAGGCAGGGCCGGCGCCTGCGGCCGCAGCCAACTCGGCACGTGCCTGGTCCAGCGCCGCTGCGCCGCGCGCGCAAATCGACACGTGCGCCCCCACCGCGGCAAAACCGAGCGCGATGGCGCGGCCGATGCCGCGGCTGCCGCCGGCCACCACGATGCGCCGACCGGTGAAATCGAATGGCATGGGAACTCCACGATGCGGGCCGGGATCGGCCGGCCACAGAATGAGGGGGCCGAGGCCCCGGCGATCCAGTCTATCCAAGCCGCACACCAGCGGCGCCCAGCAAGGTACTTCCCGAGCACATTCCATTGCTGCATTTGCCCTGGCACGACCTCGCCGCGATGGCGCTCTCGGTGGCGTTGGGCTACACGCTCTTCGGTTTCGGGGGCTTCGGCGCCAATATCGTGGCACTGCCACTGCTCGCCCATTTGGTGCCGCTGCGCTTCGCGGTGCCGATGATGCTGGCGCTGGACCTCGCGGCCGCGTCCTTTCTTGGCTTTCGGAACCGGCACCTCGTCGATCGTGGCGAGCTCCTCCGTCTGTTGCCCTGGTTGCTCGCGGGCATGTTCATCGGCGCCACGGTGCTGGCACGCGCCGACGAAGTCTTTCTGCTTGGTTTGCTGGGTGCGTTCGTCGTCATCGTCGCTGTCTGGAGCCTGGCCAGCGGCGCGGCGCGCGCGGGCCAGGCGCCGATTGCCGCGGGCTGGGCCGTGCCCACGGGTTTGCTGGGCGGCGTGTTCTCCGCACTCTTCGGCAGCGGCGGGCCGCTGTACACCACCTACTTGGCGCGCCGCGTGCACGATCCGGCACGCTTGCGTGCCTGCGTCGGCACGCTCATCTTCGGCGCCGCGGCCCTACGTGGCGTGCTCTTCGTGGCCAATGGCCTGATGTTCCAACCCGGGCTGCTCGCCACCTCGGCAGCGCTGTTGCCGGGCGCGGCCCTGGGCTACTTCGCGGGCAGCCTGTTGCACAAGCGCCTGCCGACGGCGCGCGTGCGCCTAGGGATCTGGCTGCTGCTGCTGGCCAGCGGGGCGAGCCTGTTGTGGCGCAGCCTGGGCCGTTAACGGACGAGTCCGAACGCCTACTGGCGCATGATGCGGTTCAGGTACTCGCGGAAAGGCGGCCCGAGTTCCGGGTGTGCGAGCCCGAGTTCCACGTTGGCCTCGAGAAAGCCCTCACGGCTGCCGCAGTCGTATCGGGTGCCCGAGTAGCGGTAGGCGTGCACCTTCTCGCGCTTGAGCAGTGCGGCGATGCCGTCGGTGAGCTGGATCTCACCGCCCACGCCACGAATGCCGTGGGCGAGTTCATGAAAGATCGCGGGAGTGAGGATGTAGCGGCCGGCCACACCCAGGCGTGAAGGCGCCACTTCCGGCGCCGGTTTCTCGACAATTCGGCGCACGTCCACGGTGACCTCGTCGACCGCTTCCCCATCGACGATGCCGTAGCGGCGCGTCTGGTCCAGCGGCACTTCGCGCACGGCCAGGATCGACGTTTGCCTGCGCTCGAACTGGTGCACCATCTGCGCCAGCACCGGCACCTCGCCGATCATCAGGTCGTCGGCCAGCAGCACCGCGAACGGATCCCCGTTGACCAGGCGCGCCGCGCACATGACCGCGTGGCCTAGGCCCAGCGCCTGGGCCTGGCGCACGTATACACACTCCATATCGTCGGGCTTGACCCGGCGCACCACGCTCAGCAGGTCCTGCTTGCCGGACTCTTCAAGCGCCCGCTCGAGCTCCCAGGTGAGATCGAAGTGGTCCTCGATCGAGCGCTTGTGGCGCCCGGTCACAAAAATCATCTGCCGCACACCGGCCGCATAGGCCTCCTCCACCGCGTATTGGATGAGAGGCTTGTCCACCACCGGCAGCATTTCCTTGGGCTGCGCCTTGGTGGCAGGAAGGAAGCGGGTTCCCAGGCCCGCCACGGGAAACACCGCTTTTCTGATCTTCATCGAGGTCATGGCTGCTGCAAGACTGTTTTTGTCCTCCGATGCGACAGACGCATATCGGCGAACATCCCTGGAGCACCGCCGATTCGACGGTGGCGCGTGCGCCGCATCTTGCCCTATTTGCTGAGCCTCCCGCGGCGACGTTGTCCCCTTGCTCGTGGGGCACGCGGCGCGCCTGCTGCGGCTTGCGTCACGGTGCGTGGGAAATGCACCTCGCGGTCAGCGCCGCCGCCACAGCGCGGCCGCCAGCGGCCACATCCAAATCAGCACGGTCAGCCCACCCAGCGCGCCCGCGATCGGGCGCTCGAAGAAGACGAAGAAGTTGCCGTCGGCCTTGACCAGGCTGCTGAAGAAATGCTCTTCCAGCATCGTGCCCAGCACGACGCCGAGGATGGTAGGCGCCACCGGGAAACCCCAGCGCTCCATGAAGAACCCGACCACGCCCGCTGCCACCATCACCACCACGCCGAACGGGCTGTTGTTGATGGCGAAGCTGCCCACCAGGCAGAACAGCAAGATCAGCGGCATCAGCACCGACGCCGGAATGCGCAGCACCCGCTTGGCCACCTTGATGGCCAGCCAGCCGAGCGGCAGCATCAGCAGCTGCGCCAGGATGAAGACGATGAATACGGCGTAGATGTTCTGCGGGTTGTCCACGAACAGCGTCGGCCCCGGGTTCATGTTCTTCATGTACAGCACGCCGATCGCGATGGCGGTAATCGAGTCACCGGGGATGCCGAACACCAGCGCCGGTATCCACGCCCCGCCCAGCGCCGCGTTATTGGCAGCCCCCGATTCGACGATGCCTTCAACGTGCCCGGTGCCAAACTTCTCGGGCTCCTTGCTGAAGCGCTTGGACACCGCGTAGGACATCCACGCCGCGATGTCGGCACCCGCCCCCGGGAGTGCCCCCACCGCGGTGCCCAGCGCTGAACCCCGAAACAACTGCACCGGGTACTTCTTCAGCAGCGCCCACTGCCCCATGAAGATATTGCCAAAGGGCCGATCCACCGCCATCACCGGCTTCACCTGCGCGACCGCGTAACGAAGCACTTCGGAGACCGCGAACATGCCGATCATCAGCGGAATGAGCGGAATGCCGCCGGTGAGCTCGGCGTTGCCGAGGGTCCAGCGCGGCGCGGCGGCCGGATTCTCCAGGCCGACGCACGAGATGAGCAGCCCGAGCAGCAGCGCGACACAGCCCTTGACCTTGTCTTTGCCGGCGATGAAGACGGCGCAGGTGAAGCCCAGCATCACGAGCCAGAAGTATTCGAAGCTGCTGAACTTGAGCGCAATCTCGGCCAGCGCCGGTGCCGCGACGATGAGCACGAGCACGCCGAAGATGCCGCCCAGCACCGAGAACACAAGGCTGGCACCGAGTGCGAGTTCGGCGCGGCCGCTCTTCGTGAGCAGATAGGCCTCGTCGGTGTAGGCGGCACTCGCGGGCGTACCGGGCATGCGCAAAAGGGCACTGGGGATGTCGCCGCTGAAGATGGCCATCGCGGTGGCGGTGACGATGGCTGCCACTGCCGGCACGGGCGGCATGAAGAAGGTCACCGGCACCAGCAACGCGGTCGCCATCGTCGCCGTGAGTCCCGGGATGGCACCGACGAAGAGGCCGTAGAGCGCCGACAGAAAGATCACCAGCAGCACGTACGGCTCGAACACGAGCCCAAAGGCGGCTTGAATGGCGTCCATCGTCGCGGCCCCGTCTCAATAGAAGGGGCGCAACACGCCCCAGGGCAGCGGCACGCGCAACAACTTGTAAAACGCCACGTGCACGACCAGCGTGCCGCCCAACGCCCAGACCAGCGTCGGCACCCAGCCCACGTGGAAGGCGCGGAACATCGCCACCAGGGCCACCGGTGCCACGAGCAAGAAGCCGACCTTGTCGGTCAGCAGCACATAGGCCGCGATGACGGCGACGATGACAAGCGCGCTGCGATACAGCTCGGGGGCCACAGGCGGCGCGTCCTCGGAGCGACCCCTGAAGCTGCGCAAAACGAGAGCGAGGCCGCAAAGTAGCAGCCCCGCGCCCACGATCATCGGCAGGAAACCGGCGCCCACCTTCTGGCCAGGCACGCTGGGGAAGCCGCGCGCCGACCACAACACGGCCAAGGCCAGCATCGCAAGCGCGAGGCCGACGCCGAGGTCGACGCGCTTCATTCGGCGCGCCGGGCAGCCCGGGGCGGATGGCGTTCGTGCAAGGTCAAGTCGGGGTCTACCTGGCGAGGCCCACGGCCGTCATCACGGCCTTCATGTCGGTGTCGCCCTTGGCCATGAAGGCCGCGAACTCGGCGCCGCTGCCCCACAGCAGGCCAAAGCCACGCTGCGCCATGAAGTCCTTGTATTCCTTGCTGTCGTAGGCCTTCTTCACCGAGGCTTCAAGGCGTGCCGTGATGTTGGCAGGCAGCCCCTTGGGCGCAGCGATGCCGCGCCAGGCGCCCGTGGCCCAGTCGGAGCCGGTGGACTCCTTGAGCGTGGGCACGTTGGGGAACAGCGCAGAGCGCTGCGACGCCATCACTGCCAGCGAACGCACCTTGCCCGCGTCGATGAGCGAGCGTGCCTCGGGCAGCGAGCACGGCACGAACTCCACGCCGCCGGCGACGAGGTCTTGCAGCCCCGGCGCGGCGCCATTGCTCGGCACCCAGGGTGCGGCAGCCGGATCGACCTTCGCGTCGCGCAGCCAGCCCGCGAGCGCCAGGTGCCAGATGCCGCCCTGCCCCGTGCCCGAGGCCTTGAACTTGCCCGGGTTGGCCTTCACCGCCGCGAGCACATCGGCCATGCTCTTGTACGAGGAATCCGCGCGCACCTGGAAGCCAGCCGGATCGAGGTTCACCAACGCGATGGGCGTGTAGCTGGTCGGGTTCAGTTCGGTCAGCTTCTGGTGATGCATCATCGTGATCTCCACCGTGATCATCCCGATCGTGAAGCCGTCGGGCGGTGCCGTGGCAATGGCCGAATGGCCAACCACCCCCGAACCCCCGGTGCGATTGACCACGTTCACGGGTTGGCCGAGGTCCCGCTCCATCAAGCTGGCAATCACGCGTGCCACGGCGTCGGTACCGCCGCCGGCACCCCAGGGCACCACCAGGGTGATCGGGCGGTCGGGGTAGCTCTGCGCCTGCGCCGGGGCCTCCCCGATGGCCAAGCCGAGCGCCAGGGCCGAAGCCAGCAGGGCGCGGCGGGAGTTCGTCGTCATCGCCTGTCTCCTAATCGTCATACGAATGTCGAAACGTTGAGACTGCCAGTCACGGCTTCACAGTAACAGGCGGGAAAACCCAAACCAGGCCCCCGCGGTTAACCTTTCGTCATGAGCGCCACACCGAACCCCCGCCTGGCCCTGTTCGACCCCGACGAGCGCGCCGTGCCCACGTTGCCGGTCTGCGACCATTACAGCGGCGTCGAGGTGCGCATGCGCAAGAGCCTGGAGCTGCAAGGCGAGCTCGGGCCCGTCTTTGACGTCACGCTCGACAATGAGGATGGCGCCCCGCTGGGTGGCGAAATCGAGCACGCGCAGCTCATCGCCGAGCTGTTGGGTTCGCCGGCGAACCGCTTCGGCCGCGTGGGCGTGCGGCTGCTGCCGGTGGAGCATCCGGCCTTCACCGAGGTCGCCGCGACGGTGCTCGGGGCCAGCCAGTCGCCGGCCTACCTGATGATTCCCAAACCGCGCGGGCTGGCCGACCTACAACGCGCCAGCAAGCTCATCAGCGACGCGGGCGGCGCCGCGGTGCCGCTGCACGCGCTGGTCGAAACGCATGGCGCCTTGGCCGAGGTGCATGCGATGGCGGCGCACCCGCGCATCGAGTCGTTGAGCTTCGGGCTCATGGACTTCGTTTCGGCGCACCGTGGCGCCATCCCGCAAAGCGCCATGAGCGTGACCGGACAGTTCGAGCACCCGCTCGTGATGCGCGCCAAGCTCGAGATCGCGGCGGCCTGCCATGCGCACGGCAAGGTGCCCTCGCACAGCGTGGTCACCGAATTCCAGCACTTCGAGGCACTCGCCCATGCTGCGCAGCGGGCTGCGAGGCAGCTGGGCTACACGCGCATGTGGAGCATCCACCCGGCCCAGGTGCGCATCATCGTCGAGGCCTTCGCGCCCACCACGGCCGAAGTGGACATGGCCATCGAGATCATCGATGCCGCCGAGCACGCACAGTGGGCGCCCACGCGCCATCGTGACACCCTGCATGACCGCGCCAGCTACCGCTACTTCTGGCAAGTGCTGGAGCGTGCCCACCGCACCAGCAGCGCCACCGGCGCACAGCTACCGGCCGAGGTGCGAGAGCGCTGGTTTGCCTGAGCTCGGCTGCCGCCTGCCGGACTCGGCCTGGTTCGCAGACGGCGCGCCGGGCCGTGGGCCGCGCCGCCTGCAGCCGCCTGCAGCCGCGTGCAGCCGCGTGCTCAAGTCCGGGCCGAGGGGGTCGATAACCGATGGCCCCTCCATTCAATTCCACACATCGCCATGACCTCTGTCATCCTCGCTCTCGTTCCCCTGCTCTTCGCCACCGGCTGCCTCACCTGGACCATGACCATGGGCGCCCGCGAGCAGGCCCGCTCCGACGCCTGGGCCAAGGATTGGGCGAGCCGGAACCACGACAAGCACTGAAACGGCCCGAGCGTCGACCTCGCGGTCGACATCGTGGCCCAACCTGGGTGAGCGAATTGCTGACGGCCATCGGTCGCCGCTGAACCTCGAATCGCGCCGGCCCGGCCTCAGGGCATCTCGGGCGCGATGCTCTCGGCGTAGTCCACCAACGCCGCGAGCAGGCCCTCGGCACGCTCATCGCCCTCGCCACCGTTGCGCGCTGCGGCCGCCTCGGCCAGCACATCGATGCGCTCCATGTAGGACGCGAGCGTGCAGCCGCCGGCCCCCTGGTGCAGCCGCGCCGCGCGCAGCGTGGTCCAGCGATCACCCTCAGCCTCGTCCAACGAACCCGGGAAGTTGCGCGCGCGATAGCGGAACAGCAACTCCTCCAGTCGCCCATCCTGGAACGCCACACGGCCCGCGGCCACTTGTTTGGCCAGCGCCTCGGGATTGAGCTGGCGCAGTCGGTTGAGTTGCCTGCGGTCTTCGTTGCCGACGAAGCCGCCATACAGGTCTTCGTCCACGTCCGGCGGCACGGCTGGCGGCTCGCGCGAGAACACTTGCGCCCACAACGCGCTCAGGTCGGGCAACCGCGCCGCGCGTTCGGCGTGCCGCGTCGCCAGCGCCACGTCGACACCGAAACGCTGCTCGGCGCCGCCCAGCCTCATGACGTTGCCGATGACCACCGGCGACTTGTTGACGTGGATGGTCTTGATCGGCAGCCGTTGTTCGCCCTCGGGCAGCTCGTCGGCACGTGTGTACAGGCGCCGCTTCGCGCTCTCGGCATCGAGGCTTTCGACTTCAGCGGGGTCGTGCGCGAGGTCCCACACAATGAGCTCGTTCTTGTTCACCGGGTGCGGCGCCAAAGGCCACACGATGGCCAGGCAGCCGCGCTCCACTGGGTACATGCCCGAGAGGTGCACAAAGGGCCGGCCGATGCCGATCTCCGTCCACACCGCCTCCTTGCGCCGCAGCTTGAGGCAGAAGTCCCACAGCGCCGGGCGAACCTTCCGGATCAGCCGCGCCAGCGCGACGGTCGCGCGCACGTCGGAGAGTGCATCGTGCGCGGCCTCGTGCGCGAGGCCGTTGGCACGCGTGAGCAGCTCGAGCCTGAAGCTTGGCCGGCCGTCCTCGCCCTTCGGCCACTCGATGCCCTCGGGCCGCAGCGCCCAGCAGGTGCGCACGGCATCGAGCAGGTCCCAGCGGCCGCAGCCGTTCTGCCATTCGCGTGCGTAGGGGTCCAGCAAGTTGCGCCAGAAGAGGTGGCGCGTCACCTCGTCGTCGAAACGGATGCTGTTGTAGCCCACGCCCACCGTGCCCTCGCGCGCGAGTTCGCTCTCGATGCGTGCGGCGAATTCGTGCTCAGGCACGCCTTGCGCCAGGGCCTGCTGTGGCGTGATGCCCGTGAGCAGCACACTCTCGGGGTCAGGCAGGGTGTCGGGCGCGGGCTGGCAGTAGAGATCGAGCGGCGCACCGACCTCGTTCAGATCGGCGTCGGTGCGCAAGCCGGCAAACTGCGCTGGCCGGTCGCGCCGCGGCACGCGACCGAAGGTTTCGTAGTCGTGCCAGAAGAAGGTGAGTGGGGCGGAGCCGGGCATGTGGGCACGATAGCGCAGCGGCAAATCGCGCAGCCCCGCGTTCAGCCCATCCTCTCCAGCGGCATGGGTTCGCCGCGCCAGAAGGCCATCTGTCGCGCGAGGATGGGCACGAGGCGGGTCTTGCCGCTCAGGGCATCAGGCAGCATCTTCAGGTGGCTTTCGGACCTGTGCCGGCCGTAGGGGCCCCCGAAGGCGCGGCCGGTTTGAACAGTACCAGCGCAGCGCCGCCGAGCACGAGTGCGAAGCCTGGCCAGTCGAGCGCACTCGGTCGGTCGCCCACCCACACCATCGCCCCGAGCACACCCACCACCGGCACCGCCAGCGCCGTGAGCGAAGACACCGTGGCCGAGGCGGTGTCGAGCAGCCGGTACCACAGCACGTAGGCGAAGGCGGTGGCGAAAACGACGTGGTAGCCCAGGCACAGCGCCACCGGCAGCGTCAGGCTCGTGGGCCAGGTCTCGCCGGCCAGCGCGGTGGCGAGCCAGCCACAGGCGCTGCCCAGCGCGAGTTGCCATGCCGTTGCCACGACACGGTCGTGCACCGGCGGCAGCTTCTTGGTGACGATGGTGCCTAGCGCCCAGGCCGAAGCCGCGCCGAGCGCGAACATCGGCCCGCGCAGCGAGGCTCCCCCCGCAGCGGCGAGTGCGGGCCACGCCAGCAACAGGATGCCCAGCGCACCGCAGGCCACCGCCAGCACGTCACGGCGGCCGGGCCGCTCGCCCAGCAGAAACCAGGCCAGAACGGCCGCGAGCGTGGGCATCGTGTAGGTGAGCACCGCTGCGCGCGAGGTGGTCGTGTTCAGCTGCGCGAATGCGGTGCAGAAGTTGAACACCACGATCGTGAGCGCGCCGGCCACCACGATGCCGGCCCAGCTCTCGCGCGGTGGCATCAGGCGGCGTCCCTGCCATGCGGCCATCGCCATCAACAGCACCGCGGCGCCGCCGAGGCCAGTGGCCCGCAGCGCAAAGGGCGGCATTTGCGACAGCACGATCTTGATCGCCGGCCAGTTGAGGCCCCAGCAAACGGCGAGCCCCACCGCCATCGGCCACAGTGCTGCGCGCGCGCCCGACCCCTGCGCGTGGCCTGCCGCCGTCATGGCGCGGCGCGGCTCATCGCCGAGCCGGGCGCGCGAACTCACGCATGGCCGCCAGGCGCGCCGAAGGTGCCGTTGCGCTGGCATCGAACGCATGCGTGCGCCGCCCGCCCAGGGCGATCATGATCTTGAGCACGTAGTTGCGCGTTTCGGCAAACGGCGGCACACCGAGGTAGCGTTCCACGGCCCCCTCGCCGGCGTTGTAGGCGGCCAGCGCCAGCGCAACGTCGCCCTCGAAGTAGGCCAGCAACCAGCGCAGATAGGCCATGCCGCCACGGATGTTCTGTGCTGGGTCAAGCAGGTTGCGCACGCCAAAGCGGCGCGCCGTGTCGGGGATGAGCTGCATCAGGCCCTGCGCGTTCTTGTTCGACACGGCGGCAGGATCGAAGTTGCTCTCCGCGGCCATCAGCGCCAGCACCAGCGCCGGCTCGAGGCGGTACTCGGGTGCCAACAGCTGCACGTAGCTGGAGATGGCGATCGGAGCGCGTTCGAGCAACGCGCGGGGGATGGCAGGCAGGACCCCGCCCGCGGGGCCAGCCGCAGTCGGCGTAGCGGAAGGCGGCGCAGCAGCCTCGGCAGGCAGCGCAAGCGGGTCGGCCTCAGGTGGGCGCAGGCAGGGCGGCGGCGGTCCGATCGGCACCCCGATGCGCGCCGACATGTTGCGCGACTGGGCGTGCCCCTGCTCGGCAGCGGCTGCGAACAGGTGCGCCGCGGTGGCGTCGTTGCGCTCGATGCCGCGCGCATTGGTGAGCATCCAGGCCAGGCTGTACTGCGCCTCGGCATCCCCATAGCGCGCGGCGCGGCAATAGAGCTCGGCAGCGCGCACGGGGTCGCGCACCAGTCCTTCACCATATTCGTACGCACGGGCCTCCTCGCGCCAGCGCTGCACCTGGGCCGGCACGACTTCACCACGCTCGGGCGGCGGCGTGTTCGGCCGCGGCATGTTCTGCAAGGCCAGCGCAGCGGCCACCGCCGGGTTGACGACGGCCCCCGGCGACTCAGGCCCCGGGCTCACGAACTGCGCGTGTGCCGCGCACGCGGTCTCGGCAAAAACAGCGGCCGCCAGCGCGGCGCGGAGGAATCGTCGCAAGCTCACAACCTGCGCACAACCACGCTGCCTACCGAGTAACCGGCCCCGAACGAGCAGATGACGCCGACGTCACCCGCCTTCAGCCCGCTGCGGTGGTGGTGGAAGGCGATGATCGAACCGGCGGAGGCGGTGTTGGCGTACTCGCTCAGGATGATGGGCGCAATGTCGTCGCCAACTTCCTGTCCCACCAGCCGCTTCACGATCAGTTGGTTCATGCCCAGGTTGGCCTGGTGCAGCCAGTAGCGCCGCACGTGCGTGGGCTCGAAACCGAGCGTAGCCAGGTGCTGCTCGATGTGCGCCGCCGCCATCGGCACCACCTCCTTGAAGACCTTGCGGCCCTCTTGCATGAAGGTTTTGTCGCGCGCGTCGGGGTCGGTGTCTTCGCAGCGGTTGAGAAATCCCGCGTTGTTGCGGATGTTGCTGGAGTACTGCGTGGCGAGCTTGGTGCCGAGCACCTGCCAGCGCTCGGCGGCTTTGGCGGTGTCGGCCGCCTCCACAATGACCGCGGTGCAGACGTCGCCGAAGATGAAGTGGCAGTCGCGGTCTCGCCACTCCAGGTGCGCCGAGGTGATCTCCGGACTCACCACCAGCACGCACTTCGCGCTGCCCGTGCGCACGGCGTTCGCGGCCTGCTCGATGGCGAAGGTGGCCGATGAGCACGCCACATTCATGTCGAAGCCGAAACCCTTGGCACCCAGCGCCGCCTGGATCTCGCAGGCCATCGCCGGGTAGGCACGCTGCATGTTGGCGGCGGCACAGTACACGGCGTCGATCTCGCCCGCCTCGCGCCCGGCGCCGGCGAGTGCCTTGTGCGCAGCATCGACCGCGATCTCGGCCATCAGCGAAAGCTCTTCGTCGGCACGCGGCGCGAAATGCGGCCGCATGCGCGTCGGGTCGAGCACGCCCGCCTTGTCGATCACGTAGCGCTGCTGGATGCCCGAGGCCTTCTCGATGAACTCGACACTGGAGTGCGGCACGGGCGCGCGTGCACCGGCCGCGATGGCCGCCGCATGCTTCGCGTTCTGCAGGTCAGCATACGCATTGAACGAGACCACCAGCTCGGCGTTGGTGATGACGTGCGGCGGCCGGTACAGGCCGGTGCCGGAGATGATCACTTCCTTCATTTCCTTGCCTCACTTCCTGTTCTTGGTGGCGGAGCCGGCCAGCGCGGGCGGTGGCCCCGCGGCGCCGGATTGCAGCGCCTCGCTCATGCCCAGCAGCACGCCGCTGACCATGGCCGTGTAGCTCTCGGCCAGCGCCTGCGCAGCGCGCAACGACGCGGCGCGCGTGCTCTTCATCGCGCCCTGCATCTGCTCGGCCATCGCCGTTATCTGCTCGCCCGTGGCCGCGGCCTGCGCGCCACTCAGCGTGCCGCCAGCCTGCATCTTCTCGAGCACCTGGCTCCACGCGCCGGCCAGTGGGGCGCCTGCCGACTCCGAGGTCTTCTTCAGCACGGCGAACATCGTGTCCTCCATGCGATCGAGCTCGGACAACGCCTTTTTCAGATGCTTCTCGCGCAAGTCCGCGCCCTGCGTGGTGAGTGTGGTCAGCGCCGTGCGGTTGGCCTCCACGGCCTTGAGCAACGCCTGGTCCATGCCAGCCACGGCCTTGTCGAGCAAGCCTTCGGCGTCGACGCCGGGCATCACATTGCGGGCCGCGCCCGCACTGGCCGCACCGGCCACGGTCTTCAATGCCGCCTTGATGTTCTTCAGCGTCAGCTCCCGGCCTTGCAGAGCGGCCAGGGTGGCTTCACCCACGGCTTTCTTCAGCTGTTCGCCGGAGCGCGCGCCCGCACCCTCGAACATCGAGATCAACGCATCGGAATCAATCAGGGGTTTGGCCATGCGGGATCTCCTCGGGGGATGGTTCGGGGGGGATGGTTGTCTGAGCGGCACGCCCCTGGGCCGCGCCCGGATAGTGGCATCGAGACGGCACCCGGGCAAGTCGGGCGGGCACGGAGCGGACAGGCATTGGGCACACGGCGGGTCTGCTCGGGCCAGTTCGGGCCAGCGTGGCGGCTGATGCCCGAAGGTGGACGCATATGATGCGCGAAGAGCGCACCTGCGCTGCCGATCGAATACGAATCCGAGGAGAGCCCCAACGATGACCCGCGTCTTCAACTTCAGCGCCGGACCCGCGGCGTTGCCGGAAGCGGTGCTGCGCCGCGCAGCCGAGGAGATGCTTGATTGGCACGGCAGCGGCATGAGCGTGATGGAGATGAGCCACCGCGGCAAGGAGTTCATCACCATCGCCGCCGAGGCCGAAACAAATCTGCGCAAGCTGCTCGCCGTGCCGGCGAACTACAAGGTGCTCTTCATGCAGGGCGGCGCCATCGCGGAGAACGCCATCGTGCCGATGAACCTGCTGCGCGGCAAGACAAGCATCGATTTTGTCGACACCGGCGAGTGGAGCAAGAAGAGTCTCAAGGAGGCGAAGCGCTACGCCAAGGTCAATGTCGCGGCCAGCGCGGAGAACGATGCGGGCGGGGGCTACACGAGCATCCCGCCGCGCGCCACCTGGAAGCTCGACCCCGACGCCGCCTACGTGCATATCTGCAGCAACGAGACCATCGGTGGCGTGCAGTACCACTACACACCCGACGTGGGCGCGGTGCCGCTGGTGGCCGACATGTCCAGCGACATCCTCTCGCGCCCGGTGGAGGTGGCGAAGTACGGCCTCATCTATGCCGGCGCGCAGAAGAATATCGGCCCGGCGGGCCTGACCATCGTCATCGTGCGCGATGACCTGCTCGGTCAGTCGCACCCCATGCTGCCCACGGCCTTCGACTACAAGACCGTGGCCGACAACGAGAGCATGTACAACACGCCGCCCACCTACGCCATCTACGTCGCGGGCCTGGTGTTCAAGTGGCTGGAGGACGGCGGCGGCCTGGTGGCGATGGAGGCGCGCAACCGCACCAAGGCCGCGCTGCTGTACGACTATCTCGACACCACTGCCTTCTTCCGCGCCCCGGTGGCGCGCGACTGCCGAAGCATGATGAACGTGCCCTTCAAGCTGAAGGACGAAGCGCTCGACGCCGCCTTCTTGAAGGGCGCCGAGGCCGCCGGCATGGTGCAGCTTAAAGGCCACCGCTCGGTGGGCGGCATGCGCGCCTCGATCTACAACGCGATGCCTTTGGAAGGGGTGCGCGCATTGGTCGCGTACATGAAGGAATTCGAGGCCCGCCATGGCTGACGCCCACACACGCCTGGGCGTGCTGGTACTCAACGCCATCTCGGCCAGCGGCCTCTCGCGCCTGCCCGCCGAGCGTTACCGTGTCGGCAAGGACGTGGCCGACCCGGCCGCGGTGCTGGTACGCAGCGCCGACATGCACAAGATGACTATTCCCCCCAGCGTGCGCGCCATCGGCCGCGCCGGTGCCGGCACCAACAACATCCCGTTGGCGGCGATGAGCGAACGCGGCGTGCCGGTGTTCAATGCACCGGGCGCGAACGGCAATGCGGTGAAGGAGCTCGTGCTCGCGGGCCTGCTGATGGCGGCGCGCAATCTCTCGCCCGCGCTGGCATTCGTCGCCGGTTTGCGCGCCGACAACCTTGAGCTCGACCGCGTTGTGGAGGACGGCAAGAAGGCATACGCCGGCTTCGAACTCGCGGGTCACACGCTCGGCATCATCGGTCTTGGCAAAATCGGCTGCCTGGTGGCCGATGCGGCCATCAAACTCGGCATGCAGGTGCTGGGCTACGACCCCGAGATCACGGTCGACGCGGCCTGGAGCCTGCCCTCGCAGGTCAAGCGTGCCACGAGCGTGAACGAAGTGCTGCGCAGCGCCCACTTCGTGACCCTGCACGTGCCGTTGGTGGATGCCACGCGCCACCTCGTGAACGACGCCAACATCGGCCTCATGCGCCAGGGCGCGGTGATACTCAACTTCAGTCGAGAAGGCATCGTCAGCGACTCGGCCATGCTCGAGGCGCTGACCTCGGAGCGGCTTGCCTACTATGTATGCGACTTCCCGAGTGCGGCCACGCTCGGCCACCCGCGCATCATCGCCCTGCCTCACCTGGGCGCCAGCACGCGCGAGGCCGAGGAGAACTGCGCCGTGATGGTGGTGGACCAGCTGCGCGACTACCTCGAGCACGGCCACGTGGCCAACGCGGTGAACTTCCCCAACGTGAGCATGGAGCGCGAGAGCCGCTTCCGCATCGCCATTGCCAACAGCAATGTGCCCAACATGCTGGGGCAGATCAGCACCACCATGGCCCAGGCGGGATTGAACATCCACAACATGGTCAACAAGAGCCGTGGCGCGATGGCCTACACGCTGGTGGACATCGACAGCCCTGTGGCCGAACCGGTGCTGCAGGCGCTGGCGTCTATCCATGGCGTGCTCGCCGTGCGCTATCTCCCCCAGGGATGACGCCCCCACGAAGCGGCCTTCGGCCACCTTCGGCGGAGGGCAGCACGGCCGAATCGGGCGCGGGGCCGACGACGGGCGGCGCGCCGGAACTGGCCTTCCCGGCACCGGGGCGCGCGACGATCACGCTCAACCGCCCGCGCCACCTGAACCGCCTGCACCGCGAAGACCTGTTGGCGCTGCAGTCACATTGCGCGTTGCTAACCGCCGATGCCACCTTGCGCGTGGTGGTGCTCACCGGGCAAGGGCGGCTCTTCTGCGCCGGTTTCAATATCGATCAGCTGGGCGAGTCCGACGACGGTATCGCCGATCCGCAGCTCTTCGAACGCACCGTCGACGCACTCGAGGCGCTGCCCGTGCCCACCATCGCGCGCCTGAACGGCGGCGTGTTCGGGGGTGCCACGGATCTGGCGCTGGCATGCGACTTCCGCATCGGCGTCGCCGGCATGGAGCTGCGCATGCCGGCGGCACGGCTGGGCCTGCACTACTACCCGAGCGGATTGCGGCGCTATGTGTCGCGGCTCGGCCTCTCGGCGGCCAAGCGCCTCTTCCTGCTGGCCGAGCCGGTGCCCGGCGAGGAGCTGCTGCGCCTGGGCTATCTCGATGCCCTGGTCGAGCCCGCGCGGCTCGACGACGCCGTCGAGCAGGTCGCCGCCAGCCTGCTCGCCGGCGCGCCGCTCGCGCTGCGGGGCATGAAGAGTTCGCTCAACGAGATCGGGCGTGGCGAATACGAGATCGCCCGCCTGCGCGAACGCGAGGCGCGCTGCGGCACCAGCGCCGACCTGCGCGAAGGGCTGGCCGCGTTCGCCGGCAAGCGCGCGCCCCGCTTCGAAGGGCGCTGAGCAGGCCGAAAGCGCCGGGACTGCGCAACGAGCCACGTCTCGCATCGCCTCGTCGACGACGCGCGTCTCGACGTTCAGCACCGCGCGCCCGCAGGAGCCGGGTTTGCGCAACTGGTCGTCGGGGCCGAGCAAGGTGGCCAGCGGTGCAATCTCGGTCTGGCCGTACACGTTCCACAAGCGCACCTTCGGCGGCCGCCGCGCCGGCAGGCGCCGAATCGCTCCGCCCAATGAAAAGGGCCCCGCCACGGCGGGGCCTTTGTCATGACGAGGCGTGCTGGGAGGGGTTCGGCGCGTCAGCGCTTCAGCACGTCAGCACGTCAGCGCGTTCAGACCCGCTCGAACACCGCGGCAATACCCTGCCCGCCACCGATGCACATCGTGACCAGCGCATAACGCCCGTTGATGCGCTGCAGCTCGTACAGCGCCTTGGTGGCGATGAACGCGCCCGAGCAGCCGATGGGGTGGCCCAGCGCAATGGCGCCGCCGTTCGGGTTCGTCTTCTTCGGGTCGAGCTCGAGTCCGCGCGTGACGGCCAGCGCCTGCGCGGCAAAGGCTTCGTTGCTCTCGATCACGTCCATCTTGTCGATGGTGAGGCCGGCTTTCTTCAGCGCCATCTTCGACGCCGGGATCGGGCCCTCGCCCATGATCTCGTTGGGCACACCGGCCACCGCGTAACTCACGAGTCGTGCGATCGGCTTGTAGCCGGCCTTGGCGGAGAGCTCGGCGTCCCCGAGCACGAAAAATGCAGCGCCGTCATTGATGCCCGATGCATTGCCCGCGGTGACGGTGCCGTCCTTCCTGAACGCGGGCTTGAGCTTGGCCAGCGATTCCATCGTCGTGTTGGCCTTCACATATTCGTCGGTGTCGAAGGTGACGGGGCCCTTCTTCGTCTCCTTGACGATGGGGAAGATCTGGCTCTTGAAGCGGCCCTCGGCAATGGCCGCAGCGGCGCGCTTCTGGCTCTCCACCGCCAGCCCGTCCTGCATCTCGCGCGTGAGGCCCCACTTGGTGGCCAGGTTTTCGGCCGTGATGCCCATGTGGCCGACGCCGAAGGGGGTCGGTGAGCGTGGCCACCATCATGTCGAGCAGCTTGGTGTCGCCCATGCGCGCGCCGGTGCGCATGGCGGGGCTCAGGTAGCCGCCGCGGCTCATGTTCTCCACGCCGCCGCCGATGCCGTAGTCGCAGTCACCGAGCAGGATGTTCTGCGCTGTGGTCACGATGCCCTGCAGGCCCGAGCTGCACAGGCGGTTCACGCTCATCGCCACGCTGTCCATCGGCAACCCGGCCTGGATGGCGGCCACGCGCGCCACATACGGGAAGCGGCTCTCGGTAGGGATGGTGTTGCCCACCGTCACGTAGTTGATGACCTTGGGGTCGACGCCGCTGCGCTTGACCGCCTCCTTCATCACCACGCCGGCCAGCTCGGCCGGTTCCATGTCGGCCAGGGCGCCGCCGAAGCTGCCGATTGCCGAGCGCACTGCGCTCAGCACCACCACGTCACGCTTGCTCATCTGCTGTCTCCTGCAAGGTCAAAGAGAGGGGTCGAAGAGGGGTCCGAGTAGGGCTGCGCGGCCCGCGATCCTGGAAAGATCCTAGTGGGCGCCCGCTGGCTGGCTACCAGCTTACACCCGCGCGCCCACGGGGTGGGTTCCGCCGGGGCGGCGCATCTGAGCTGCCGGCAGTGTGGTGCGCGAGAACGCGGGGGTTGAGGTGATTCAGTGATCTAGGATTCGACCGGCCGGCCAACGTCATAGGATGAGCACCACCGCATGACCATCGAACTGTCCAAGGAAGCCCGCGCCGAGGCCATCGTGTCCATCGAGCGCTACTTCGCCGAGAACATGGAGGAGCGCATCGGCAACATCGCCGCGGGTGCGTTGCTGGGATTCTTCCTGGAGGAGATCGGCCCCTCGGTCTACAACAAGGCCGTCGCGGACGTGCAGGAGAAGCTGCAAATGCGCATCTCGGAACTCGACCTCGAGACCCACGAAGACGAGTTCCGGTACTGGGCCAGGCAAGCCAAGCCCGGCAAGGCGCGGCGGTAGATCGAGTCACTTCCGTCTGTAAACGCCACCCGGCGGCTCTGCAGTCCCTCTTCAGCCGATCCAAGACCCCGATGCAGTTCACCTCAGCCCACCCCAGCTTCGAGATCCGCAGCGCGCGCGCGGATGAGAGGCTGCCCGTCTTTCGCATGCTGGAGCTGTACCAGCACGACCTCTCCGACGTGTGGGACCAGGACCTCGATATGCAGGGCGAGTATGGCTATGCACTCGACGAATACTGGCGCACACCCGACGGCAACAGCGCGGCCACCGCCTACGTGGTGCGGGTCGAGGGCCACTACGCTGGCGTGGCACTGGTGAACCGCAAGCCCAAGGCGCCGGGTGGCGAGTACTGGCTGGAGCAGTTCTTCATCGTCAAGAAGTATCGGCGCCGCGGCATCGGTGCGGCGGCGGCCATCGCGTTGTTCGACGCAATGCCCGGCGTGTGGCAAGTGGGCCAGATGCCGCTCAACACACCCGCGCAAACCTTCTGGCGCAAGGTTGTCGGCCGCTACACGGGTGGCCGCTACCAGGAGTTGCACCTCGAAGCCGGTGCGTGGCAAGGGGTGCTGCAGCAGTTCGAGTCTGCGCGCGCGCCACTGCGGCAGCCCTGAACCCGCTGCAAGCGGCCATGCCCACCTCGCTCACCCAAGGCGTTCCTCGCATGAAGCACCTGCGCCGCATCCTCATCATGGCCTTACTGAGCGCTGCCCTCGGCGCCGCCCGGGCCGACCTCTCCGCCGTCGAGGAGCGCATCGTCGCAGCGGTCAAGGCCAGATCTTCGGCGGCGCTGGTGCTGCTGGAGAAGTCGGTCAATATCAACAGCGGCACGCTCAATACCGACGGCGTCAAGGAGGCCGGCCGGCTCTTCCGCAGCGAGCTGGACGAGTTGGGCTTTGCCACGCGCTGGATCGACATGCCGGTGTCGATGCAACGCGCCGGGCACCTCGCGGGTCAGCGCAGAGGCACTCAAGGCGGGGCCCACAGCGGCAGCCCAAACAGCAAGAAGCTGCTGCTGCTCGGGCACATGGACACCGTCTTCGAACCCTTCAGCCCGGTCGCGCCCTGGAAGGTGGGCGGGCAGCGCATCCGCGGCCAGGGTGTTTCGGACATGAAAGGCGGCGTCGTGGTCATGCTCGAAGCACTGCGCGCGCTGCAGAGCGCCGACGTGCTCGATGGCGCCGAGGTCGCGGTTCTGCTGACCGGGGACGAAGAAAGCGTCGGCCAGCCGATTGCGCAATCGCGCGCTGATCTGGTCGAGATGGCCCGAAACAGCAACATCGTTTTGTCGTTCGAGGGCATGGGGCTGGATCTCAACGGCGAGGAGTCGGTCGCCATCGGCCGGCGCGGTGCGGGGAGTTGGTCGCTCACCGTGACTGGCAGACAAGGGCACTCATCGGGCATCTTCGGCCGGAACGCGGGCTTCGGCGCGGCCTACGAGCTGGCCCGCATCGTCAATGCGTTTCGCGAGCAATTGATCGAGCCGGGCCTCACCTTCGGCGCGGGCGTCATGTTGGCCGGCACCGAGGTGGACTTCGACCCGACCCAGGCGCGCGGCACCGCCGCGGGCAAGAACAACATCATTCCACCCAAGGCCATGGCGCGCGGCGACCTGCGCGCCCTCACCGCTGAGCAGCGCGATCGCGCGCGCAGCCGCATGCGTGAGATCGTGGCGCAGAGTCTGCCCGGCACCTCGGCCACCATCACGTTTGCCGAGACCTATCCGCCGATGGCGGCCACGCCCGCCAACCAGGCGCTGCAGGAGCTCTACTCGCAGCTCAGCGTCGAACTCGGCTACAGCAGGGTCAAAGCAGCCAACCCCGAATCGCGAGGCTCCGGTGATGTGCAGTTCGCAGCGCCGTACGCCGCAGCTCTGGACGGTCTCGGCGCCATCGGCGGCGCCGCTCACTCGCCATTCGAGTTTCTGCATCCGGGGTCGGTAGAGAAGAATGCGATCCGGGCCGCGATTCTGATCTACCGGTTGACGCGGTGACAGCACCCATGGCGATACAAGCTTTGCAAATCCGTGCAGCCACGCCTGCAGATGCCTTGTGCCTGTCCGTTCTTGGAATGCAGGTCTTCCTGGACACTTACGCAACCCAGGGCATACGCCTCGCCATCGCCAGAGAGGTCCTTGCCAACTATTCCGAGCAAGCGTTCCTCCACCATCTCGCGCGGCCCAACACCCGGCTGGTGGTGGCCGAGGCAGCCGGCCACTTGGTGGGTTTTGCCCAGGTCACGCTCGGTGCCTCACATGAGCTCGCGCCACCGGGGGCGCAGTCCGAGCTTCTGCGCCTTTATGTCCAGGAGCCCTACACGGGCGAGGGCGTGGGCACGCGCTTGCTGCGCGAAGCCGAGGTGCTGGCCGCCGAGGCGAACTCGACCGTGCTCTGGCTCACCCCATGGGTGCACAACCACCGTGCACTTGCCTTCTATGGCAGGCGGGGTTACCAGGACCACGGGTTGACCCACTACGTCTTTGAGGGCGAGTCGCACGAGAACCGGGTCTGCGCCAAGGATGGCCTTCAATCGGCGCCATTCAGCGGCGCACCCGGTACTCGATAAACGCCGCCACATCGGTGTCGTTGCTTGGAGTGAGCACCGAGTCGAGGCTGCGCATCACGTCGACCCTGCGGTAGGCGGCCTGGATCACCTCGGCCGTCAGACCCTTGTAGACGCCCTGGGTGCCGTCTTCCGGGTCGTCACCGTGGCAACCGCTGCAGTAGCTCTTGTAAAGCGCCGCGCCACGCATGACCTGCGGGCTGGGCAGGGGTGCGGGGGCCGGTGCGGGAGCCGGGGCAGGCGCGGGGGCCGGGGCAGGCCCGGGGCTCGGGGAGGGTGATGGCGACGGTGACGGTGCCGGCGAAGACGTAGGCGCGCCCGAGCCGCTGCCTCCCTCTGCGCCCTTGCCGCCACCGCACCCCACGAGCGCGAGCGCCGCGGCCAGAGCGACGCAATCGAACCTCAGTTTCGCCATGGACTTTCGCATTTCTCATCTCCCGGCACGGCGTCAGCGCTTGGGTGGCCAACGGTTGGGAGCACAGTACGGGCAGCGGGCCGGCGGCCTGTGTGGACATGCAAACCCGGGCAAGTAAAAGCGCGACCGCACCGGCAGAAGCTCGACGCGCATATACGCTCGTTACATGGCCACCACCCAAAGATGCTTCCCGGCGGAACCAAGAAACCCATGCTGGCCACGAAGCCACCTTTGCCTGTCATCGTCCTCGCCGCCAAAGCGTCAACATCGCTGAAGTTGCGTTAGCTCGAACGTTAGGCAACGCAGGAACCGATATCAGTAGTGGTAGCGCAGCTGAGCAATCAGCAACGCTTCCTTCTCCGCCTTGTAGGCCATACGGTGCTCCTCGGTGATCCGTCGTGACCAGAATCCCGCGAGTGCGTACTTGAGTGGCTCAGGCTTTCCGATTCCAAGGTAAGTGTCGCGCTTGCAGGCGGCAATCAGTTCATTGATGCGCTTGACCACTGCCTTGTCCTGCTTCCGCCAGTAAAGGTAGTCTTGCCACGCCTCATTCGAGAAGATCAGTTTCACTTCGAAAGCTGCCGCTCTTTGCCCTTGCCCCTTGCGAGAGCAGTCACTGCCGAGAGAAGTCGCTTCGCGTTCTCGGGGCTGCGCAGGAGGTATGCTGTCTCTTCCAACGACTTGAAGTCCTCGAGCGAGACCATCACCACGGACTGTTGGCCGCTGCGTGTAATGATCAGAGGCTCGTGGTCCTGGCACACTTTGTCCATGGTGCTTGCCAGGCTGGCACGGGCAGCCGAATAGGTGATGGTGTCCACTCTTGCTCCCTTGAAGATGTACGTGTTTCTGTACAACATGCATCGGGATCGCGCAGCGCCGCCGCCCTACCCCTCGCTCGAGACGCGACCCCACGAGGCGTGGCGCCTCTGCTCGAACGTTGGACGTCAAAACTCCCTGCGCTCGCAGGACTGGAGCCCTTATGCCCGACGAGAAGGCCTCGACTGACGCACTCCTCAAGTTCATTGAAACCGAGTGGCGCGACATTCACCACTCGCGCATCCAGGAGTGGTCCGCCTTGGGGGTAGTCACAGGGGCACACTTTGCGCTGACCCAACTACCAAAGCTCATGACAGACGCCAAAGTCGCCGTGAACATCAAGACCATCTCCACGCTCGGAATCGTCTTGGCAATCATGTTCGCAGTGCTGGGCGCACTCCTCACTTGCCGCCATCGCCGGCTCATGCAGGTGAAGCTCGGGTGGATATTCGAGGCCGAAGAGAAGCTGGGCATAGTCAAGGTCGAGGGAGCCAAGTACGGCGTCATACCCGTATCCGCTCGCATGCCCACTGCGCCCGATTGGATCGGTCTGTCGCTGCCACGCCTGCTGTCAACCAGTGGCCTGATCTTCCTTTTCTACGTCCTCTTCGTTGTCTTCGACGCCGCTCTCCTCCATCAGCTGCTTTGAGTGTCTCGGTCCGTTGCTTCCACACTGTGGCTCGTCTCCTGCGGTCTGACCTCTTCGGTCGCGCTGATGGTTCCTGGCATGAGTGCGTCCGCAGCGTGAGCGGAGGCCTCGAAAGGACCGAAATGCGGCCTCATAAAGGGAGTTCACTGATGAACGCCGCGATGTCGGCGTTCTGGGTGGCACTCTGCACCGATGCGAGGGTCCGCATCGAGTCGACCCTGCGCGTGGCGGCCTGGATCACCTCGGCCGTGCGGCCCTTGTAGGCGCCCTGGGCAGGCGCGGGCGCGGAAGTGGGTGCCCCCGCGGTGCCGCCACCCTCCGTGCCTTTGCCGCCGCCGCCGCACCCCACCAGCACGAGCGCCGCAGCCAGCGGCCGCGCATTCGAAGCTCAGTCTTGCCGTGGCCTGCCCCAACTTCAAGTCCACCATCGGCGCATCGTGGCCGACGAAGCGAGCGAAACGGGCCGGCGACATGTGTTGACTTGCAAGGCCCGGCGAGGAAACGCGCGCGATGGTCGAGCGCAACTTCGAGGCGTTCAGTGAGTTCATCGCCGAGGAAGCCGTCTTCTTTGCAGGAACGACGGTCTTGCGCGGCAATGGCAAAGTCATCGATGACTGGTCGCAGTACTTCGTCGGCGCCGAGGCTCCCGAGTCGTGTTCGATAAGGGCAGCCCTGCGAGTCCAGGACCGAAGTGAGCTACCGGCTGAAACGGTGACGGCACCCTCGGCGCCGGCCGGACAGGCCGCCTCGATGCTCAAACGGGGTCCGGGTCAGCCCGCGCCACCGCCTGCAGCATCTGCGCCACCACCGCCACCGTGATCACCTCCGGCTCCTTGCCGGTGATGCCCGGCACGCCGATCGGGCAGGTCATGCGGGCAATCGTGTCGGTGGCGATGCCGCTGCGCTCGATGCATAGCCGGCTGACCTGGGCGCTCAGGACCGGCGGGCATGTTCAATGCGGGCGCGCCCGGCTTCCGCCGCCGGCGCCGGCGCCCGGAACGCCCGACGTGCCGGACGTGCCGAACGTGCCGAACGTGCCCGACGTGCCTATCCCACCATCGATCGGAACCCGGCGCCCACTTTGCATGTGTGCAGCGTCGGCTTGTGTAGACTCCTTCGCAAGGAGCTACACATGGCCACGAACCTTGCACTGGACCCCGAGCTTCTCGAACGCGCCTTCCAGGTGAGCGGCGAGCCCACCAAGAAGGCGGCTGTGACGCGGGCCCTTCGGGAGTTCATCGCGCGGCGCGAACAGCGCCGGGTGGCTGAGTTGTTCGGCAAGCTCGAGTGGGACACGTCCTTCGACCACAAGGCCGAACGGTCGCGGAAGCCGTGACCTTTCTGGTCGATACGAGTGTCTGGTCGATCGCGCTGCGGCGCGACCTCGAGTCCAAGGCGCCCCAAGTGCGGGCACTGCGCGACGCCCTGCTGGGCTCGGCCCAGGTCGTGACGACCGGCCTCGTGCTTCAGGAACTGCTCCAGGGCTTCTCCGGACCCAAGGCACGCGCACAGCTGCTCGAAAGGTTCGCCGCCCTGGCCTTTCTGCAACCCGATCGCGAAGACCATGTCGAAGCCGCCGCGGTGCGCAACGTTTGCCGTCGAAAGGGTGTTCAACTCGGCACCATCGATGCGCTGCTGATCCAGCTGTGCCTTCGACATGAGCTGACGCTGCTCACGACGGACAAGGACTTCACTTCGGCCGCAAGGCACACTGCACTTCGGGTTTGGCAGGAGACGTGATGCGGCGCCCCCGCAGGACACGTGTCCGCCGCGGCCCGCTCCCCTGCAAGGAGTTCACAGATGAAACTGGGCTACACCATCCTCTACGTCGCCGACGTCGCAGCCTCGCTGCGGTTCTACGAACAGGCGTTCGGCTTCAAGCGGCGCTTACTCCACGAATCGGGCACCTACGGCGAGCTCGACACCGGCGCGACCACGCTCTCGTTCGCGGCGCACGCGCTGGGCGACGCCAACTTCCCGGGCGGGCACGTGCGTGCCGACATGTCGGCGCAGCCGCTCGGCATGGATATTGGCATCGTCACCGACAACGTGGAGGCCGCCCACGCCCGCGCGCTCGAGCAGGGCGCGAGGGAACTCTCGGCCCCGACCGCCAAGCCCTGGGGCCAGGTGGTCTCGTATGTGCGCGCGCCCGACGGCTGCCTGATCGAACTCTGCACGCCGATGGGCGCGTGACGGAGGCGTCGGCCCGGCGCATGCCCGCGAAGTGGCACGATGGGGGACGAAGTTGAACGACACCGAGAAGTCCGTCAGGCGCGTGCTCGAGAACTACAAGTCGGCCGTCTACGCCAAGGACGCCGAGGCGCTGATCCGGCTGTACGACCCGCGCGTGCGCGTCTTCGATGCCTGGGGCGTGTGGTCCTACGAGGGCGCCGACGCCTGGCAACGCGCCGTCGAAGCCTGGTTCACGTCGCTCGGCACCGAACGGGTGAAAGTGACCTTCAGCGACGTGCAGGTCTCGGCCGAGCGCGACTCGGCCGTCGCTGGCGCCATCGTCAGTGCCATCGTCACCTATGCCGGCTTCTCGGCCCAAGGCGAGGCGCTGCGCTCGATGCAGAACCGGCTGACCTGGGCGCTCAGGACGAGCGGGCACGTCCTGAGAATCGTGCACGAACATACGTCCGCGCCGCTGGGCTTCGACGATGCGAAGGGCATTCTTCAGCAGGCGCCGAGTTCCTGATTGGCGTGGCGCGGCGGTCATGACCATCCGGCCTGATCTCGCCCGATCCGATCTGCTTTGCTCCGCCTGGCGGCCCACGGCAATGCGTGAGTCGCCGGTGTTGCCACGCGCCTGGATCTGCGCCCTGCCATCGGCTTCGATGCGGCCGCTCAAGGTCAGCGATGCCGCCTCCCCCGGCGTGCCGAGCTATTTCCGCTCCGGCTGTTGCCAGTGGCAATCCAGCATCCGGCGGCGGAGGTCAGGGCCCCACATGCATGGCCCCGCGCGAGGCCGGGTGCCGCCGGCGCACGGGCTGCACGTTGACGCCGACAAGCCTGCCGCCGGGGAAAGCCCGCGACTGCTGCGCGCCGCAGGGGTGGACACGAACCAACTGCTGGACGTAAGCTGCACGGCGAAGACCGGCACCGCCCGAGTGCCGCCAGGGAGGGCCGATGCCGCAAGTGCCAATGCCACGCGCCGCCACGGCGACGCGCGTGATCAAGAAACTCATGCCGCAAGATCCGGGGGCCCGGCGCTGGGCTGCGGAGTTCGGTGACAAGCTGCTGTGCGTGCGCTACCGAGTGGATACCGAGCGTCAGCGGCGGCAGACCACCGTGGAACTCGTCGTAGACGAGGCACCGACGCTCGGCAGCGCCCGCGTTGGGCTGCGCATCACCTGGGCGGAGAAGGAACTGCGCCAGTGCGTGAAGGAAGCGGGCGGCAAGTGGGACGCGACGGCGGGCCTGTGGATGCTGCCACTGGGCACCGCACGCCATCTCGGGCTTGCTGAGCGCATCGTCGGGGGTCTGGGATGAAACCGACCTCTCCACATATCGACATATCCACATGTGGCGGTGTGCAGCGCTGGACACATCGGCTGCTGGATATGTCGACGCCGGCGAAAACACGTTAGGCAGCACAAGGTCAGCCGTGCAGTGCTCCATCAGGAAGTGCGCCTGTCGGCGTGAGCTGAACAGCCACGACGCGGCAAGCCGCGAGAGACCCGGAGCACAAGCTGTGGGCTCACGAGAACAAGCGCCATCGAGCGCTCGAGAGCAAGGACATGACCAAGGGCTGAGTCACAGGCAGGCAGAGGAAAACAAGGAACAACAGATGGCCGGCGCTCCGCGGGAAAGTACGTCGCGGAAGCCAAGGCCTAGAGGCAAGCCAGTTCGTTGGTCCAGTTGGTCCGCCGCCGCTCGAAGTCCCACGGCTCCGGCAACTGTCATCTGCGCCAACACGAACACTTGGAGCGCCATCATTGCCAGCGGGGAACGGAAGGCCAGCGCTGCAGGTTACTGGTTGCCAGCCTTCGCCGGTGTTCCTCTCGCGGGCTGGTCAAAGAGCGCAGTGCTGCCTAACCCCTCGCTCGAGAGGCGACCCCACGTGGCGTGCCACCTCGGCGCCGCGCAGGGCAGTCGCAGGCTCCATTGTCCTACGCGGCGCCAAGGCGGCACGCCTCGCGGGTCGCCTCAGCTCGAACGTTAGGCCTCACAGGGGCACCGGTGATCTACGTCGACGAGAGTATCCAAACCGGCCTTGGCTACATCGCCACGGCGATGGTCTACTGCGCAACGGATCCGGAACCCGCTGTCGCTGCCGCCCTCACAAACGCCGGCCTCACTCCCCGGCTCGACGAGTACAAGAGCGGCGCACGGATGCAAGACAACACCCGCCTTCATCAACTGCGTGATGACCTTGCCTTCATCCTCCAAACACAGTCGAGGATCGCGGTGCTAGTAACCCCGAGCGCCGAGCGGGGGCAACTCGGGCGATACATCCTTGACGCGCTCCTTGACATGTTGGCCGCCAACTCGCTGCCTCACGCCCAGCGCTGCTTCATTGACGAGGGCATCTCCCTACAGGACAGCCCCGAACACGCACAACTGCTGGCCGCTGGGGTGGAGCTCCAGGCCAACTCCGACTCGCGCCTGATCCTGGGCCTCCAGCTTGCCGATTGCGCAGCCTACCATTCGTCATTCATCATCAAGGCAGCCCTCTCGGGCAAGCAGAAGATGCTGACGCTTGGGCCAGAAGCAGGCTACCCCGAGCCCATAGAAGCGGACCTTGCCTGGGTGCTTCGGACGCAGCTGCGCCATGCTTACTTCACCGCGCCCTGCCTCACCGCCGACGGGGACGTGAACTTGATGCCTGCCATGCTCGGGTACGGCGCATTCCTGCGAGGGACACTGCCCCTCGATGCGGCGGCAGCCGTCGAGAAGGAATTCGGGCACCTATGGGTGGGATGCGTTCACTAGTGAGGCCTAACCCCTCGCTCGAGAGGC
>JANNRI010000232.1:0-35263 GCA_031401195.1 Burkholderiales bacterium | reverse complement strand
TGCCAGCCGCGGCACCGAGATGCTCGAACGCGTGTAGGGCAGCTGCACGCGCCGCACGCCCGAGATGCGGCGCGCCAGGCGGCGCACCTCGCCCACCAGTTGCACGGCGAGCTTGGAGTCGGCAAAGCAGCCGGCGTGGGCATACGCGGCGTCCACCGCCAGGTGCAGGATGTTGATCGTCTCGGCGCTGGTGCGCAGGTACAGTACCACGCCCACCGGAATACCGGGCCGGCGCGCGCCGTGGCAGGCGAACAGGCATTGAGCGCCATTCTTCTCGATGCCGATGTGGATGCGTTCACCGCGACGGAGGATTTCAGGGGCGCCGTGGGCCTCGACGCTGGCGCGGATGGAGTCCATCAGTACCGTTTGCCGGGGGTGGAAGAAGAACAGCGCCTCGACGTCCTTCCAGCGGCCGGCATCGACCGACGAGGTGAAGTCGAAGGCCACCAGGCTGTCACCCGCGCCGGCGGGTGGGCTCTTGGCGGCATCGATCGCAACTCGCATGGGGGAACTCCTGTCTGGACTGCGCCTGCATGTTGGACGCGGCGCCGGGTGGCCACAAGGGGCGGCAACATGCGGCCCGCCGCGGACCGTGATCTTTCGGCGCGGCGCTCACCCTCACGTGCGGGGTCTGTTTCCCGGACCCACCTCGGCGCTGCCGGTCCGGTGCGGGCGCTACAGTCCATCTCACGCTGCCACACACCGCCCTTCAGAGGATCTCCTCGATGCGCTATCGCCACCTGGGCACGAGCCCGCTGCAAGTGTCCGAGCTGTGCCTGGGCACGATGATGTTCGCCGACCAGACCGAACTCGCGGAGGCCCGCCAGATCACCGCCCATGCCCGCGAGCAAGGCGTGAACTTCATCGACACGGCCGATGTCTACTCGCTGGGCGAGTCCGAAGCCATGGTGGGCGAACTGCTCGCAGGCCAACGCGAGCATTGGGTGCTCGCCACCAAGGTCGGCAACAAGATGAGCGAGCGGCCCAACGAAAGCCGCTACTCGCGCACCTGGGTGCAGCGCGCGTGCGAGGCGAGCCTGCAGCGCCTGCGCACCGACCACGTCGACATCTACTACCTGCACCGCGACTACAACGGCATGGCATTGGAGGAGCCGCTGCGTGCGCTCGAATCGCTGTTGCGCGCGGGCAAGATCCGCTATTGGGGCTTGAGCAACTTCCGCGGCTGGCGCATCGCCGAAGCGGTGCACATGGCACGGCAGCTGAACATGCCAGGGCCCGTGGTCTGCCAGCCCTACTACAACCTGCTCAACCGCCAGCCCGAGGTGGAGGTGCTCGAGGTCTGCCACCACCACGGCATCGGCGTGGTGCCCTACAGCCCGATCGCACGCGGCGTGCTGGCAGGCAAGTACGCGCCAGGCCGCCCGCCCGCGGCCGGCACACGCGCTGGCCGCGGTGATGCACGTATCCTGCAAACCGAATTCCGCGAGGGGTCGCTCGCCATCGCGCAGACGCTCAAGGCGCACTGCGAAAAAAAGGGCGTGGCGTTGTCGCACTTCGCTTCGGCCTGGGTGCTCGCGCACCGGGCCGTGAGCGCGGTGATCGCCGGGCCGCGCACGTTCGAGCAGTGGGCGGACTACTTCGGCGCCCTCGAGGTGACGGTCGACGCCGCAGACGAGACGCTCGTGGACTCGCTCGTGGCACCAGGTCACCCATCGACGCCTGGGTACAACGACCCGGCCTACCCGTTGCCCGGGCGACGTTGAGATACCGCGCGCACGGGCTGGATCAGGGGCTCGATCAGCGGCTCGATCAGGGGCTCACCCACCGTCGCGGTCAGTCCCGGTCGGCGGGCGTCCCGGAGGGCAGCACACCGCCGCCCAGCCCGAAGGGCATCGTGCGGGGCGCTGGCTGTCGTGACGCCGTCGGGCTGGCCTTGCGCTCGCGCACGAGGTAGCTGTACAGCACGGGCACCACCACCAGCGTCAGCAGCGTGCTGGTGACGAGGCCACCGATGATGGCGCGGCCCATCGGCGCCTGGATCTCGCCGCCATCGTTGAGCGCCAGCGCCAGCGGCAGCATGCCGAACACCATCGCAGCAGTGGTCATGATGATGGGCCGCATGCGGATCAGGCCCGCCTGGAGCAAGGCCTCGGGCACCGTGGCGCCGCCCTTGCGCGCCTGGTTGGCAAAGTCCACCAGCAGGATGGCGTTCTTGGTGACCAGGCCCATCAACATCACGAGGCCGATCATCGAGAAGATATTGAGCGTGCTGCGCCAGGCGAGCAGTGCCAGCATGACGCCGATCAGCGCCAGCGGCAGGCTGGCCATGATGGCGATGGGCTGCAGGAAGCTGCCGAACTGGCTCGCCAGCACGATGTAGATGAAGATCACCGCCAGCGCCATGGCCGCGAGCAGGCCGCCGAACGCTTCGGCCTGCTGCTGCAGCTGACCGCCGACATCGAAGCTGAAGCCAGGCGGCAGGTTCGTGGACTTGATGAGCTTTTTCACATCGTCACCCACTTCGCCGACGCTGCGGTCTTGCACGCCGGCAAATACCGCCTCGCGCCGCTGCAGGTTCTGGCGGCGGATGATCTCGGGGTTGAAGGTGGGCTCGATCGTGGCCACGCTGTCCAATGTGATAGGGGTGCCATCACGAGCAAAGGCCACGGGCAACGAGCGCAGTTGGTCCACACGCTCGCGTTTGCTCTCGTGCAGGCGCAGCACGACATCGATCTGGTCGCCGTCGGGCGTGGTCCAGAACGTCGCGGTCTCACCGTTCACATAGGCACGCAGGCTGCTGGCCAGTTGCGGGGCGGTGAGGCCGAGTTCACGCACCGCACCGGGTTTCAGCCGCACGGCATAGGCCGGCACGCCTTGCTTGACCGATGACTCGACATCGACCACGCCCGGGATCTTCTTCACCTTCTCGGCAAATTCATCGGCCACGCGCGCCAGGCCCTCGGGGTCGTTGCCGAGGATGGCCACGTACACCGGACGGTTGAAGCCCACGCTGGCATCGGTGCCCGGCACCTTGGCGATCTGCTCGCGGATGGCCACTTCCACCTTCTTCTGGCTGCGCTCTCGCTGGTCCTTCGGCTTGAGCACGATATTGAGCCGCGCCTGGTTGCGCTGGCCAGCGCCGCCCACCGAGGTGGAGACGTTCTCCACTTCGGGCAGCGCGCGTACGATGTCCTCGATCTGGCGCACCTTGGCATCCGTGCGATCGAGACTCGAGCCCACCGGCATGCGCAATGAGAGCTGGGTGTAGCCTTCGTCGGTTTCCGGAATGAACTCGCTGCCCACGAGCGGCGCGAGGCCGAGCGCGATGACAAAGCTCGCCGCACCCGCGGCCGCGACCACGCCGCGTGGTGTGATCGTCGCAAAGCGCAGCCGCCGCGGGCTTTGTTTGTCGCGCTTGCCTTCGGCATCGAAACCGTGGCCGTAAGCCGGCAGCGCCATGAAGCGCCAGCGCCGGGGCGAGAAGATCCAGTGGATGGCGCGTTCGTAAATCGTGTGCAGCACGTCCATGAAGCGGTCGGTGGCGCGGATCAGCGCACCGATCACCGGCAGCGTCTTCAAGCGGTCGGCCGGCGGATCCTTCCAGATCGAGCTGAGCATCGGGTCGAGCGTGAAGCTCACGAACAAGCTCACCAGCACCGCCACCACCACGGTGATGCCGAAGGGGTAGAAGAACTTGCCGATGATGCCGCCCATGAAGGCCACGGGCACGAAAACGGCGCAGATGGCGAAGGTGGTGGCCATCACCGCCAGGCCGATCTCGTCGGTGCCCTCGCGTGCGGCGACAGGGTGGCCCTTGCCCATGTGGATGTGGCGCACGATGTTTTCACGCACGACGATGGCGTCGTCGATGAGCAGGCCGATGCACAGGGAGAGCGCCATCATCGTCATGAAGTTCAGCGTGAAGCCGAGTGCATAGACGGCGATGAAGCTCGAGATCACCGCAATGGGCAGCGTGAGCCCGGTGATGATGGTGCTGCGCCAGCTGTGCAGGAACAAGAAGACGATGGCAATCGTGAGCAGCGCGCCTTCGATGAGCGTGTGCTGCAGCCCGGTGAGCGAGCCCTTGACCCAGTCGCTGCTGGCGTAGATGAGGCGCAGTTCCACGTCGGGCGGCAGCGTCTTGCGGATCTCCTCCATCGCCTTCTTCACCGCATCGCCGCTGGCGACGATGTTGGCATCCTGCTGTTTGAAGACGTTGAAGGTGATGGCGCGCTGGCCGTTGATGCGCGCTAGCGAATCGGGTTCGCGCTCGCGCTCAGTCAGCGTACCGAGGTCGGCCAGCGTCAGTGGCAGGCCGTTGCGTCGCGCCACCACGAGCTCGCCGAACTGGCGCGGGTCGCGCACGCGGCCTTCCACCCGCAGCAGCGAGTCCTGTACGCGGTCGCTCATCAGGCCCACCGGCTGGTCGGCATTGGCTTCGCGCAACGCGGTCGCGATCTCGGCCGGCGTCACGCCATAGGAACGCAAGCGCGCCGGGTCGAGGTCGATGCGCACCTCGCGCTGCATCAGGCCGTCGATATCCACGCGCGCCACGCCTTCCACGCGCTGCAGCCGTTTTCCGACCCCGTTCTCTCCAAGGATGGAAAGCTCGCGCGCGCCTCGCGTGGGCGACACCAGCGCCAGGTTGACCACGGGCTGGTTGTTGTCGTTGTTGAAGCGCGCGATGGTGGGCGCACGCACATCGCGCGGGAAGTTGCTCTGCACCGCGGCGACGCGGTCGCGCACCTCCTGCATCGCACGACCCATGTCGGTGTCGAGGCTGAACTCGACACTCATCGTGCCCACGCCTTCCCCGGCACGGGCCATGATGCGCTTGACGCCGGCGATGCTGTTGACCGACTCCTCGAGCGGCTTGATGACCTCGCGCTCCAGCGCCTCGGCGCTGGCACCGGGGTAGCGCACTTCGATAGCGGCGCCCGGGAAGCTGATGTCGGGCATCTGCTCCACGCCCAGCTTGGCGTAGGAGAACAGGCCCAGCACCACCAGCGCCACCATCATCATGGCGGCGAAGACGGGGTTGTTGATCGAGACGCGGGTGATCCACATGATCTGCCTCAGCGCAACGCCGGTGTCGACGCCGCAGCCGAGGCCACTGGCGCAGTCTTGCTGGCCACGACGCTGGCCTTGCTGCCTTCGCGCAGGTTGTCGAAGCGTGCCGCCAGCACCACACTGGCCGGGCTCACGCCCTGCAGCACCTCGACGCGGCCTTCTCGCGCATCGCGCCGGCCCAGCGTGACAGCACGGCGCGCCAACGCGCCGTTCTCAATCAGCCACACATGGTCTTGCCCCGCGGTGTTGCCCACCGCGGCGGCCGGTAGCGTGAGCCGGTCGGTGTCATCGGCAAAAGTCGTGCGGGCCAGGGCGTACTGCCCGGCGCGCAACACCTCTTTCGGGTTGGGCAGCGTGATGGTCACGCCGATCGAGCGCGTGCCCGGCTCCGCCGCGGGCGCGATGCGGGCAATGCGACCGGCCACCGCATCAGGCACACCTTCCACCTGCACCTGCACCGGCAAGCCCGGCTTGAGGCGCCCCACCTCGTGCGTGCCGATCGACCCGGCCAGCTCGAGCGTGCCGATGTCGACAATGGTGAGCACCTGCTGCTCGGGGCTGACCTTCTCGCCGGGCAGCACGTGGCGCTTGGCGACGATGCCGGCAATGGGTGCGCTGATCACCGCGTCACGCATGGCCACACGCGTGGTCTCGAGCGACGCTTGCGCCGCCTGCAGGTTGGCGCGTGCCGTGTCCATCGAGGCACGCGAGTTTTCCAGCGCGATCTGCGAGATGAAACTCTGCTGCGCGAGCCGTTCGTTGCTGGTGTGCGTACGTTCGGCCTGCAGCAGCGCGGCGCGTGCCGACTCCAGCATGGCGTAACGCTCGGCCACGCGACTGGTGACGTCGGCCAGATCGATGCGGCCGATGGGCTGACCAGCGGCCACGCGGCTGCCCTCGCTCACCTTCAATTCGACAAGCGTGCCGCCCGCCTTGGCGCGCAGGATGGCGGTTTGCGGGGCCACGAGCGGGCCCGAGAACTCCAGCACCGTGGGCAGGCGAGCCAGCGTCGGCTGCACCACTTCGCGGGCGACGAACTCCAGCGGCACCTCGGGCTTTTTGTCCTTGGCGTCACCGCCACGCTTGCTCTTCTTGGTGTCGGCCTGGGCCATCGTCGCGACACCAGGCATCGAACCCTTGAACAGCCCCGCCATCCAGGCAGCCCCGGCACCAGCCACCAGCAGCAGCACGGCTGCGGCACCGATCAGCCTTTTTTTGTTGCCCATCCCGATCCTCCATCTTCGCGCCGCACGCTTGCAGCGAACACATGCGCGCAGTGTATGAAGGGTGTCCGGTCTGGTTGACCGGGTTGCGATGAACCGTGGATCGGTGACGACGAACTGCAGGCACCGACGATGGCTCCCCCAGCAGGGCCGGCCCGCGCGCTGGCCCCTAGCTAAGCTAGCTAGGCCACAGCGACCGGTCGCGCCCGGGTCGCCTCGAAGCGCCCGGTGATGTCGGCCAGACTCACCAACACCTCGGTGACCGCGCCGCCCATGCCGATCTGCAGGTGCGAGTTGATGAGCAGCCAGCGCAGGCCGCCATCTTCCTGGCGCAGCCCAAGCACCTCGGCGATGATGGGTATGCGGTCGCGCAACGTGCGCTCGGCCGGCAAGTCGGCCGGCTGACACAGCGTGAGATCGCCACGCACGAAGCGCCAGCCGGCGTCAGCCAGGCGGCGGCCGACCAGGTCTTCGCGGGCGCAGGCGAGCAGCCGTTCGGCCTCGCGGTTGCTATCGACGACGACCCCGTCGGGCGAGTGCACGAGCACGCCCACAGGCAGCGCCATCCATTGCAGCCTCGTGCGCCCCTGATCGGACACGCGCTCGGTGATGTCGGCGCCCATGTAGACGAACCCGCGCACCTTGCCGGCGCCATCGCGCAGCGGCTTCATCTCGAGGTCGAGCCAGAGGTCAGAGCCATCCTTGCGTCGGTGCAGGCTCTGCTGGCGCAGCGGTCGCCCATGGGCGACTGCTTCGCGCACGGCCTTCAGCCCTTCGATGTCGGCCTCGGGGTGGCGCAGTATCTCTGCCGGCAGACCGTGGCGCACCTCGTCGTAGCGCCAGCCCACCATGTGCGTAAACGCCGCGTTGCTCCAGCGGATGCGGTCGTGGCTGTCGGTGATGAGTACCAGCGAGGACGTGTACTCGGGCACCAGCGCCAGCCGTCGCAGCGGCCCGGCCAAGGTGCGCGCGCTCGCCATGCGGCGGTCGACCGAACGCACCATGGGCTCGATGACGAGCAGCGCGAGCAGGAACAGCACGAGCACCAGCACACCCACCTGGCCCCAGACGATGAGTTCGGTGCGCAGGGTCGAGCGTGCGTGCATGCCGGCCAGCGCCTCGGCCAGCGATTGCGCACCACCGGAGGCGATGTCGGCTTCGGACATCACAGCGGCCAGCGCCGACTGTATGGCCGCGGGCTCGGTGGGAAGAGCCGGCCCGACGAAGCCCGAGAGCCGTTCGCGCAGCTTCTCGTGGGCCAGCTTCCAGACATCGAAGCGTTTGCGCACCTCGGGCTCGGCGAGCTCGCGGCCGAGCATCTGCTCGATGACCGGCATGGCCGACGCGGCTTGACCCACGCGCCGGCCCAGCACCACCAGCGCTTTGTCGCGATCGACGGGTTGCGTGAGCACGGCCGTGGCTTGCTGGGCCAGTTCGTGCGCCTCCACGCGCGCTTCGGTCACGCGCTGCAGCAGCGCACCCTCGCGGTGGGCACGGGCCACGGTCGCCAGGCTGTTCCAGCCCTCCAGCGCCACCAGCGTCGCCACCAGCAGGAACGTCAGATAGACCGCCATGCGCACACGCCATTGCGTGGACCTGGCACGCCGCGTCGACTTGCTCTTCGCGCGCGCCGGCTCGGCGATTTGACTCTCTTCGGGGGCTTCGGATTCGTCGGCCATGGTCAGTGGGTATTCTCACCGGCCCCGCCTTTGGCGTGGGGCACTCGTGCATGGGGGGGCTGAGTGGCGGACATCGACACGGACGCCGGCTGGCCCGCATGTTGCGCGGCACGCCACGCGCAAGTCAAGGCCGCCAGGGCCATCGCCGCGGCCGCCCAGAACCCGGCTTCGTAGCCGAGGTGGTCAATCAGCCAGCCGCCGCCCACGCCGCCGAGCACGCCACTGAGGCCATAGCCCAGGATGGTATACAGCGCCTGCCCGCGCCCGCGCAGGCGCCCCGGAAAGTGGCGGTGAACGAGGTCGATGCATGCGGCGTGGTGCGCAGCAAACGTCAATGCGTGCGAAAGCTGCGCCGCCACCAGCACCGCGGGCCAGCCACCCAGGCCCGCCACCGCTGCGAAGCGCACAGCCGTGGCCGCCGCGGCCACCTGCAGCCAGCGCTCCGGGGTGAGGCGACGGAACCACCGCCCCTGCTGCCAGAAGAAGACGATCTCCGCCGCCACGCCCACCCCCCACAGCGCCCCCACCGCGGCCTTGCCGTAACCGAGTTGCACCAGGTAGAGCGAGAAGAAGGCATACAGGGCGGTGTGCGCCAACACGGTGAAGAAGATGCTGGCGAAGAACCAGGCCACGGCCGGCTCGCGCAGGCGCCGCAGCACCGGCGGCGGCGCCTCCGCGCTGCCGTGCCACTCGTCGCGCTGCGCAGGCAAGCGCAGCGCGGCCAGGAGCAGCAGGCCGTTGAGCACCGCCACCACCGCCGGGAACGTGTCGATCCCCAGGCCCTGCAACAGCGCGCCGCAGGCCAGCACGGAAATGATGAAGCCTATCGAGCCCCACACGCGCACGCGGCCATAGCGCGCAGGGTCGATGCCCCGACTGGTGTTCAGCAGGTGCGCCAACGCGGCCTCGGACAGCGGCACCACGCCGCCGTTGGCGATGAACAGGAACACCGTGACCACCGCCACCGGCGTGGCAGCCTGCACCCCCAGCAGCGCCAGCGCCGACAGCAACGCGCCGGCCGCAGCGATGCGGATCAACTCGACCCTGCGGCCGCTGTGGTCGCCCAGCCAGCCCCAGGCGTAGGGCGTGAACACCCGCGTCCAGCTCTGCAACGAGGAGATGGCGCCGATGGCCAGCGTGGACATGCCCAGCGACTGGAACCACAGCGGGGCATAGGGCGCAAACACACCCATGGCCGCGAAGTACGCGCACGACACGGCAGCAAAACGCGGCAGCGGCCCAGGTGATGCCAACGGACCGGACTGCACGGTCTGCCCCGGTGTCGGTTGCGTTGCACCTGGCCGGCGCGAGCCTTCAAGCCGGTGCCAGCCTTCCGGCCGGTTCGGGCCTTCAGGCCGGTTCGGGCCTTCGGCGGGCGTCATCCCTGGCGTTGCGGTGCCGCGGCAGCGGCGATGGGCTCGCGCTCGTGGGTCACGTCGCCGCACTGCGCGCGGTGGCGCAGAGCGTGGTCCATCACGACCAGCGCCAGCATCGCCTCGGCGATGGGCGTGGCGCGGATGCCCACGCAGGGGTCGTGCCGGCCATGCGTCTCGACCGCCGTGACCGCTCCGGCGCGGTCGATCGAACGCCGCGCAATGCGGATCGAGCTCGTCGGCTTGATCGCCAGGCTGACCACCAGATCCTGCCCGGTGCTGATGCCGCCCAGCACACCACCACCATGGTTGCTGGCAAAGCCCTCGGGGGTGAGCTCGTCGCCATGCTCGCTGCCGCGCTCGGTGATGACACCAAATCCCGATCCGATCTCCACGCCCTTCACGGCATTGATGCCCATCATCGCGTAGGCAATGTCGGCATCGAGCTTGTCGAACAGGGGCTCGCCCAGCCCCACCGGCACTTGCGCGGCGCGCACCTCGATGCGTGCCCCGCAACTGTCACCGGCGCGGCGCAAAGCATCCATGTGGGCCTCGAGCTGCGGCACGATGCCGGCGTTGGGCGCAAAGAACGGGTTGAGCGGGATCTGCGCCGCGTCTTCGAACGGGATGTCGATCTCGCCAAGCGCGCTCATCCAGCCGCTGAAGGTGGTGCCGTGGCGCTCATGCAGCCACTTCTTCGCCACCGCACCCGCCGCGACCATCGGCGCGGTCAGGCGTGCGCTGGCGCGACCGCCCCCGCGCGGGTCACGCAGGCCGTACTTGCGCCAATACGTGTAGTCGGCATGGCCGGGCCGGAAGGTGTCGAGCAGGTTCGCGTAGTCCCGGCTGCGCTGGTCGGCATTGCGGATGAGCAGGCAGATCGGCGTGCCGGTGGTGAGCCCCTCGTAGACGCCGGAGAGGATTTCCACAGCGTCGGGCTCGTTGCGCTGCGTCACGTGCCGGCTGGTGCCCGGGCGGCGGCGGTCGAGGTCGGGCTGGATGTCGGCCTCGGAGAGCAGCATGCCGGGCGGGCAGCCGTCGATGACACAACCGATGGCCGGCCCGTGGCTCTCGCCGAAGTTGGTGACGCAAAAGAGTTCGCCGAAGGTGGAGCCGCTCATCCCTGCATTCTAGGAAGTGCGCCGCCTCAGGCCGCGTCAGGCCGTCTCAGGCCGCGTCGGGCGCTATCCAGACTTCTCGCCCTTCTCTTCCGGCCAGTCGCGGATATAAGCCTTGAGCATGCGGTTCTCGAAGTCCTGCGCGTCGACCACCGTCTTGGCCACGTCGTAGAACGAGATCACGCCCATCAGCGTGCGCCGCTCGAGCACCGGCATATAGCGCGCGTGGCGGCCGAGCATCATGCGGCGCACTTCGTCGATGTCGGTTTCGGGCGTGCAGGTGAGCGGTGCATCGTCCATCACCGAGCGCACGCGTTGCGTGCCCACGCTGCCACCATTGCTCACCACGGCCAGGATCACTTCGCGGAAGGTGAGCATGCCCATCAGATCACCATGCTCCATCACGACCAGCGAGCCGATGTCGTGCTGCGCCATCATGTTCACGGCCTCGGCCAGGGCATCTTCGGGCGCGACGCTGTAGATCGTGCTGCCCTTGACGCGCAGGATGTCGGTGACTTTCATGGTCGCACTTTCAACGTGGTTGCGCAGCGGCGGCCGCCACCCGGGTGGGTCCTGGATGGGCTCTGGATGGGCCGGATTGCGAGGCAATATAGCCCACAATGCCTGCGCAAACGGCCGCATCAAGGCCCTGGAGTGGACCCTCATGGCCGGATCATCCGACCCCGGTTTCGACACCCTGGCGCTGCACGCCGGCGCCGCGCCCGACCCCGCCACTGGCGCGCGTGCGGTGCCTATCCATCTCACGACGAGCTTCGTCTTCGAGAACAGCGAGCACGCCGCGAGCCTGTTCAACATGGAGCGCTCGGGCCATGTCTACTCGCGCATCAGCAACCCGACGAACGCGGTGTTCGAAGAGCGGCTGGCTGCGCTCGAAGGCGCGAGTGGCGCCATCGCCACAGCCAGCGGCCAGGCGGCGCTGCACCTGGCCATCGCCACCATTGCCGGCGCCGGGCACCACATCGTGGCCAGCACGGCGCTGTACGGTGGCAGCCACAACCTGCTGGCCTACACACTCAAGCGCTTCGGCATCGAGACCACCTTCGTGAAGCCGGCCGACATCGCCGGCTGGCGCGCCGCCATCCGGCCCGAGACGCGATTGCTCTTTGGCGAGACACTCGGCAACCCCGGCCTCGACGTGCTCGACATCCCCTCCGTCAGCGCCATCGCGCACGAGGCCGGGCTGCCGCTGCTCGTGGACAGCACCTTCACCACGCCCTGGTTGATGAAGCCGCTGGCGCACGGTGCCGATCTCGTCTTCCACAGCGCCACCAAGTTCCTCTCCGGGCACGGCACGGTGATCGGCGGCGTGCTGGCCGACAGTGGCCTCTTCGATTGGGACGCGGCGCACGCCAAGACCGGGCGCTTCGCCGAGCTGGCTGCGCCCTACGCCGGCTTCCACGGCATGGTCTTCACCGAGGAAAGTACGGTGGGCGCCTTCTTGCTGCGCGCCCGGCGCGAGGGCCTGCGTGACTTCGGCGCCTGCATGAGCCCGCACACCGCCTGGCTCATCCTGCAGGGCATCGAGACGCTGCCGCTGCGCATGGCGCGACACATCGAAAACACGCGCAAGGTGGTGGCCTTTCTGGCCGCGCACCCGATGGTGGCCGGAGTCGGCTACCCCGAGCTCGAAGGCCACCCGAGCCATGCGCTGGCCAAGCGGCTGCTGCCGCGCGGCTGCGGCAGCGTGTTCAGCTTCGACCTGAAGGGCAGCCGCGAGCAGGGCAAGGCCTTCATCGAGGCGCTGAAGATCTTCAGCCACCTGGCCAACGTGGGCGACTGTCGCTCGCTCGTGATCCACCCCGCCAGCACCACGCACTTCCGCATGGACGACGCGGCGCTGGGCGCGGCGGGCATCACGCCGGGAACGATCCGCCTCTCGATCGGCCTGGAGGACGCCGACGACCTCATCGACGACCTCAAGCTCGCCTTCAAGGTGGCGCAGAAGACGAACTGAGCGCGATATGAAGTTCACCGTCGATGGTCGCGAGGCCTACGCCTACACCGGGGGCAAACCGTTCGACCCGGCCTTGCCGTGTGTCGTCTTCATCCATGGCGCGGGCCACGACCACAGCGGCTTCACGTTGTTGGCACGCTGGTTCGCACACCATGGTCATGGTGTGCTGGCGGTGGACCTGCCCGGCCACATGCGCAGCGCCGGGCCGTTGCTTGCCGACGTGGCTGCGCATGCGCGCTGGCTGCTGGGCTTGCTCGATGCCGCCGGCGTGAAGCAGGCGGCGCTGGTCGGGCACAGCATGGGCTCGTTGATCGCGCTAGAGACCGCCGGCCTGGCGCCGGAGCGCGCGAGCCGGCTCGTGCTCATCGGCACCGCCTACCCGATGAAAGTGAGCGACGCACTGCTCACCACCGCGCGCGAGCGGCCTCTGGCCGCGATGCAGATGGTGAATGCCTGGAGCATCTCGAGCACGGCCACCAAACCCGGCTTTCCGGGCCCGGGCAGCTGGCTGCACGGCGGCAACCTTGCGCTGATGCGCCGTGTGCAGGCCGCCGGCCTCGGGGCCAACGTGTTCCTGCACGGGTTCGAGGTGTGCAACGCCTATCAAGGTGGCGCAGAGGCGGCGGCGCGCGTGCGCTGCCCGACCACGATGGTGCTGGGGCGGGCGGACATGATGACCCCGCCGCGCGCGACGCGTGAACTGGCGGCCGCCCTCAAGGCGCAGGTGGTGACTCTCGCCGCCGGCCATCACGTGATGGCCGAGCCACCCGACGCGGTGCTCGCCGCCGTGCGCACAGCGCTGGTTTGAGATCGGCAAGGTCTGCATCGCCGCGAGGATGAAACGCTTCGACGAACGTAGAAACTCGAGGACTGTCCCCATGAACCGACCCCTTCGACTGGGCGTACTCGGCTGCGCCAACATTGCGCGCACCTTCGTGCGCGACGTGGCGGCCAGCCCGCACGTGCAGGTGGTGGCGCTCGCCAGCCGCGAGGCCGGCAAGGCGGCGGCCTTCGCCGCGGAATTGGCTCCGTGCCTGCGCGCACCGCGCCTGCACGGCAGCTACGATACCTTGCTCGCCGACTCTGGAGTCGATGCGGTCTACATCCCGTTGCCCAACAGCCTGCACGCACGGTGGGCCGTGGCCGCGGCGCAGGCCGGCAAGCATGTGCTGTGCGAGAAGCCACTCGCGCTCTCGCTGGCCGAGGCGCGCGCCATGTTCGACGCCGCGCGCAAGGCCCGCGTGATGCTGCTGGAGGCCTACCCCTATTGGTTCCAGCCGCAGACGGGCGACATGCTGCGGCTGCTGCGCGAAGGCGCCGTCGGTGGCGTGCGTTACGTGCACGCAGCCTTCGGCTTCACGCTCACCAAGCCGCAGGGCAACATCCGCATGGCGCCCGATCTTGGCGGCGGCGCACTGTTCGATGCCGGCAGCTACCCGCTCAGCCTCGTGCGGCTGGTGGTGGGCGAAGCGCCGGTGAGCGTGCGCGCCGAAGCGCGCTGGGCGCCGACAGGGGTGGACATGGGCATGACCGCGACGTTGCACTTTGCCGACGGCCGCCACGCGCAGATCGAGTGTGCGATGGATACCGCGATGCATCGTCACGCTCTGATCGCGGGCAGCTCGGGCACGATCGAGACCGAGTACCTCAACCACACGAGCGATGTACCTGGCGGCAATGCGCTCGGCTTTCTGCCCAGCCAGATGCGCGTGCGCCGCAGCCCCTACGGCACGGTGCCGTTCGAGCCGGTGCGTTCGGCCTGCGGCAGCGGGTTTCGCTTTGCTGCCGAGGCCTTTGCCGTTGTGGTCGCCGCGGGGGACTTCGCTGCCATCGAGCGCGCGGCGGCGGCGAGCCTGGACATCGCTGCCACGCTGGAAGCGCTGGCGATGAGCGCGCGCCAGCGGCGCGAGGTCGCAGTGATCAAGCCTTGATTCACGGTGCGGGCCGGTGCCCGGGCCTGTACCCTGGCCCTGGCCCTGGCCCTGGCCCTGGCCGCACGGCTGCACGCGCGTCCACTGCTATCGTGGCGCTTTCCCCGGCGGTGCGCGCCTTGCGTACCTGCCCGACTTCCTGGAGGCGACCCGCATGATCCACGGCTACATCCCCCCTGCCCGCTTCCTGCCCTACCTCAGCTGGACCGAAGTGGCGGCACTTCCCGACCGCGACAACACGGTGATCGTGCTGCCCACCGGCAGCATCGAACAGCACGGTCCGCACCTGCCGTGCGCGGTCGACACCGTCATCTGCTCGGGCGTCGTGGGCCACGCGCTCGCGCGCCTGCCGCCCAGCGTGCCGGCATTCGCGCTGCCCTCCATCACCTACGGCAAGAGCGAGGAGCACCTGCACTTCCCCGGCACCTTCACGCTCGACGGCGAGACGCTGTACGAAACCGTGGTCCAGGTCGGCGAATCGATCTACCGCTCGGGTTTCCGCAAATTCCTCATCGTCAATGGCCACGGCGGCCAGCCGCAGATCATGGAGATGGCAGCACGCGAGTTGCGCTTGCGCCATGGTGACTTCATCGTCGTGCCGCACAGCACCTGGCGGCTGCCGCACGTGGCGGGGCGCTATCTCAGCGAGCGCGAGAAGCGGCTATCGATGCACGCCGGCCATGCCGAGACAGCGATCATGATGGCGCTGGCGCCCGACACGGTGCACATGGAGCGCGCGGTGACGAACTATCCGCCCGAGTTCCCGAGCAAGCTGCTTTCCACCGACGGCCGCCCGGCCTGCGCCTGGACGGCACGCGACTTCGGCACCAGCGGCATCATCGGCGACCCTCTGCCCGCCACGCGCGAGCAGGGCGAGGCCATCCTCGACTCGCTCGCCACGAGTTGGTCGCAGGCGATTGCCGAGTTGCATGCGCTGAAGTGGCCCAGCCGCGAAGAGGCCACCTGGGGCCGCGGGCACCAACGTGGCCACATCCAGCAGACGCTCTGAGCCAGGTGCTCGGGGCAATAACATCCCCGCCTCATGAAGATCCTCCTCATCAACGGCCCCAACCTCAACCTGCTGGGCACGCGCGAGCCGGCCAAGTACGGCCGCACCACACTGCCCGAGGTGGAGGCGATGCTGCGCCAAGAGGCCACGGCCCTCGGCGCGGAATTGACCACCTTCCAGAGCAACCACGAAGGCGCCATCGTCGACCGCATCCACGCTGCGCGCACCGAAGGCGTGAGCGGGGTGGTGATCAATCCCGGCGCCTACACGCACACGAGCGTGGCGATCCGCGATGCCTTCGCCGGCACGGCGTTGCCGTTTGCCGAGATCCACATCTCCAATGTGCATGCGCGCGAGGCGTTCCGTCATCACAGCCACCTGTCGGACATCGCGGCGGGCATCGTGATCGGTTTCGGGGTCGAGGGCTATGTGCTGGCGCTGCGGGGGCTGGCGAAGAAGCTGGGCGCTGCGGCCTGAGGCTGGCTCCCGCTGGCCGGACGCCGGCGCGGTCCGGGTCCGGATCAACTCAACGCGGTGCCCTTGAACCAGTGTTCCAGCGGCTCGGGGTTGGGCCGCCACCAGGTCGGCTTGCGGTGGAAGGTGAACTGGCCCTCGATGAGCGGCCCACGGACCCAGCCCTTCCAGGTGTTGCGGCCGTAGGTCGGGCTCTCGGTGACGGCTTCGAAGTAGATGGCGTCGCCCTCGGCTTTCGCGCTGTAGCGCCCTTTGCCATAGGCATACTGGTCGCAGTCCGAAGAGTGGAACAGGCCCTCGGAGAAGGACAGGATGTCCGAAGGCACATGGGCCGGCTTGCCGGCCATGCCGGCGGTGGTGTCGAAGCGGCGGCCATCGAGGCTGGTCTGCGCGAAAGCGCGCGGCGACAGCAGCAACAAGCTACCCAGCGCCGGAATGGCGACCATGGCAGCCAGAGCTTGTCGGCGTGGCAGAGAGGGCAGGCTCATGACAAGGACTCCCAACGGGCATGGCGCGCCCGACGCAGCACTTGTAGCCCGCCGCGGGTGCGGCGCAGAATACGTAGGCCCACGTATTCGGGCCACGCCATGGCCGCCATCGCGCACCGTGCCTCTGAACTGCGACTTGCCTTCGAGACCCTGGCCACCATAGCGGAAGCGGCGGCCGATCTCGGCGGGTTTGCGCGTGCGGGCGTGGTTGGGCTGCCGCGGCTGGTGGCCTGTGACCTGGCCACGTTCTCGGCCTGCCGGCTGGACAGCGGCCACCGCGAAGTGATCGGCGACCAGTACCGCCGCCCGCTGCGCATCAAGTACGTGATGGCCATGCCTTTGCACGTGGACGATCGCCTGCTGGTGAGCTTCGTCTTCAATCGCTGCAGCCGCGCCTTCGACGAACGCGAGCGTGCATTGCTCGATCTGCTGCGCCCGCAGCTCGCAGCCTTGTACCGCTGCCTGCGCCAGGTGGGCGAGCCCGCGGCCGGCGCCGGCCTGTGCGGCCGACTGACCGCGCGAGAAGCCGAGGTACTCACCTGGGTGGCCGCGGGCAAGGTGAACCGCGACATCGCCGCCATTCTGGGCGCCAGCGTGCGCACGATCGAGAAGCACCTCGAACATGCCTACGAGAAACTGGGCGTGGAGACGCGCACGGCGGCAGTGATGCGCTTTTCGGCAAGGCCGCCTCTGGCGGTCTCGGCGCAGCCGCCCGACGCCCGACGCCTGACGCCTGACTGATGCCGAAGCGGCCCACGGCACGCACGAGCGTCGGTGAAGATGCTCTTCCAGCGATGTTTGAGCCGGCAGCCGCGGCCAAGGGTGCGCACCGCCATCCCAGGCTGGATGCCCGGCGCAGCCCGCGTTATGCAGGTACCGCAATGGTGATGCCGCGCTCGCCGAGCGCCGCGCGCAGGGCGCGTGCGAAAGCCACGGCCCCCGGCTGATCGCCGTGCAGGCACAAGGTGCCGGCGGCCACCGGCACCTCCGTGCCGCTGAGCGAGACAACTTTGCCGTGCTCGACCATGTCTAGCACCTGAGCCACGCAGGCGCGCTCGTCGGTGATCATGGCCCCGGCCTCGTCGCGCGGTGTCAGCGTGCCATCGGACTGGTAGGTGCGGTCGGCAAAGACCTCACCGACCGCACGCACGCCATGGCGCGCCGCGGCCTCGATCATGGCGCTGCCCGACAGGCCATACAGCAGCACACCATCGCCCAGGTCTTTCACCGCCGCGGCAATCGCATCTGCGAGCGCCGCATCTACCGCGGCCATGTTGTACAGAGCACCGTGGGCCTTCACGTGATGCAGCCTAGCACCCGCCGCCTGCGCGAAGGCGCGCACCGCGCCGGCCTGGTACAGCACGAGGTCGTATGCTTCGCGCGCGCTGATCTTCATCGCGCGCCGGCCGAAGCCGGCGAGATCGGGCAGCGAGGGGTGCGCGCCGATCGCGACGTGGTTTGCCACAGCGAGCGCCACCGTGCGGCGAATGGTCGACGGGTCGCCCGCATGAAAGCCCGCAGCCACGTTGGCCGAAGTGATGAGCGGCATGATCGTCGCGTCATCACCCAGGGTCCAGGCGCCGAAGCTCTCACCCATGTCGCAGTTCAGGTCAATCGACTTCATCGCCATACTCCCCGCGCAAGCTGGCGGTCATTGTGGCCAAGTGCCGAGCGAGATGCTCTTGTGCCAAGTCGGCCTCTTCGAGTGACACGGGCTCGAAACGCACCGTGGCGCTGCCAGGCGCGCATTGCGCCAACCGCGGCAGATCGGCCGTGATGACTTCGGCGATGCGCGGGTAGCCGCCGGTGGTCTGGCGGTCGGCCATCAACACGATGGGTAACCCGCCCGCGGGCAACTGCACGGTGCCGAAACAGACCGCCTGCGAGACGATCTCGCGCGCGGTTGCCAGGGCGAGCTTCGGCCCCGAAAGGCGATAGCCCATGCGATTGGATTGCGCTGCCACGCGCCAGCGCGCGCTCGTAAATGCGCTGCGCGACGCTTCGTCCAAGAGCGCCAGGTGCGCGCCGGCGACAAAGCGCAAGGCCACGGGATCGGACGCAGCCAGCGTGAGCGCCGGCGCGAACCAACGCACGCTGGCGGCCAGCGAGCCAACGCGGGCCATCGAGTGGGCGACCCAAGTGTCGCGGGCATGGCTGGACTGGCGCGCCTGGTGCGCCTGGTGCGCCTGGCTCGCCTGCCGCGCCTGGTACGCGTGCTGCACCAGGCGCGCGAAGCGCGCACGCGAGCGCCCGGCGGCGTCGCGCGCGAGCGGCAACTCGGCGCCGGCCGACAGCGCGCGCCCCTGCCAACCGCCGAAGCCGGCCGCGAGATAGGTGCTGCGCGAGCCGAGCACCGGCGCCACGTCGATACCACCCGCCACCGCGAGGTAGCCGAAAGCGCCCTGGCCTGCGGGCCCGATGCGCAGCCGCGCGCCCGCCGGCACGAGCACCGGGCGCGACATCGGCAGCGGCACACCATCGAGCAACGGCTCGAAGCGTGCGCCGTGCAGGGCGATGAGCGTCTCGTCCTCGAAGCGGAGCTCCGGACCGGCCAGCGCAAACTCGAGCGTCGCGAGATCGGTGAAATTGCCCACCAGCGCATTGGCGATGCGATGCGAGACTGCATCCATGGCCCCGCCGGGCACGATGGCCAGATGCTGCAGGCCGGGGCGGCCGAGGTCCTGCACCGTCGCAAGGCTGCCGGGGCGCAGGACCAGGATGCTCACCGATCTGCCCACCGCGCCGCGCGCTGCGGCAAGAGCGCTTTGCAGTGGCCGTGCGCGCTCACTGGACCCCCCTTCGCGCTGATCGCCGCGGGATGAGCGCTCGGGAGCGGCCCGGCGCGATCATGGCTGCGCCGCGCAGGCCGATGGGCACGCTAGGCCCGCTAGGCGCTCGAATTCGCGCGCCGAGATCGGTACGAAGGCGACCTGGTCACTGGCCTGCAGCAGGTTGGTCGGTTCGCGTGCGGCATCGAACAGCCGCAGTGGCGTGCGGCCGATGATGTTCCAGCCCCCTGGTGTGGCGAAGGGATAGATGGAGGTCTGCCCGTTGGCGATCGCCACCGAGCCCGCCTCCACCCGCGCACGCGGCGTTGCGCGCCGCGGCACCGTGAGGCCCGGGTCGAGCCCGCCGAGATAGGGGAAGCCCGGCGCAAACCCAATCATCAAGACGCGGTGCGGCGATGCGATGTGCCGCCGCACGACTTCTTCGGGCGCGAAGCCGGTCGCTGCAGCCACCTCGGCCAAGTCCGGCGCGTAGCTGTCTTCGTAACAGACAGGGATCAACACCGCCGGCCTTTCCGGTTCGGCGGCGTCGGTGCGGGCATGGCCCAGTGCGGCCAGCAGCAGCTCGCGAACCGCCTCGCGCCGGGCACCTGCCTGCGCCGCATCGGCAGCCTCGAAATGCACCGTGACCGTGACGATGGCGGCGATCACGTCGGTGATGCCTTCGGGCGCGGCTGCACGCACCTCCTCGGCAATGCGCCGCGCCCGCGCGTTGGCGTCGAGGTCGAGCTCCTCGGCCAGTTCGAGCATCAACGCGCTGTCGCCCGCCGGCACCACCCGCGGCGTGAAACGTCGAGGGCGCGGGGCCGGGCGATGGGGCGCGGTCATGCTGCCATTCTGGCCGCAGGGCGGCGACCGGGCCCCAAGGTACGAGGGCAATGCGGTCTGCGGTCTGTGGCCTGTGGCGGCTCGCGGTGGTCCTCGCTGGCGCGCTACTTGGGCGCGCTACATGGCCGCGCTACTTGGGCCCACTACTTGGGCCCACTACTTGGGCACGCTACTCGCGCGCCTCGAGGATGAGGTTGAACGGCGTCTGCCCGGCGCGGCGGAAGGTGTCGAGGCCAGCCTCCAGGAACACATTGCACAGCCGCGCCTCGTCGGCTTGGGCACCGAGCGCGAGCCCCACCTCCTGCGAGAGCGAATTGGGTGTGCAGAAGCGGGTCGAGGCCGAGCAGCCGCCCGCCGAGCTACTGAATCTTCGCCCCCGAAGCCTTGATCAGCGGCAGCCAGCGCTCGTTCTCGGCCTTGATGAAGGCACCGAAGGCTTCCGGGTCGCGTTCCATCACCGGCGTGCCGGCCGCCGCAAAACGTTCGCGCAACTCGGGCTTGGCCAAGGTCGCACGCAGCGCGGCATGGAGCTTCTGCACGACTTCCCGGGGCAGGCCCGCGGGGCCGATCAGTCCTTGCCAGCCCGACGTTTCGAGGCTTGGGAACCCGGCTTCGCTGGCGGTGGGCACCTCGGGCAGGTCGGGGTCGCGGCCGGGGCTCGTCACCGCCAGCGCCTTGAGCCGGCCGGCGATGACCTGCGGCTTGAGCACCGAGCCGATGTCGATGAGGATGTGCGTCTGCCCCGCGATCAGGTCGGTGACCGCCGGCGCCGTGCCCTTGTAGGGCACATGCGTCATGCGGATCTTGCCCACCTCGTTCAGCAGTTCGCCGTTGAGATGCGTGATCGAGCCATTGCCGCCAGACGCATAGTTGACCTTGCCGTCGTTCTGCTTCGCCCACTCGACGAAGGTCTTGAGTGAATTCGCCGGGTGGTTGGCAGGAACCGCGGCCACGAAGTAGGTCGCCACCACCTGCCCGATGGCGGTGAAGTCCTTCACCGGGTCGTAGGGGCGCCGGTCCATCATGTTCGGCGCCAGCGCCAGCGGGCCGATATTGCCGACGATCAGCGTGTAGCCATCGGGTGCGGCACGTGCCACTTCGATGTGGGCAAGCACCCCGGCAGCGCCGGCCCGGTTCTCCACCACCACCGGCTGGCCCAGCGCCTCAGCCAGGTGCGGCGCGATCAGCCGCGTGGTGATGTCGAGCCCTCCGCCCGGCGGGAAGCCGACGAGTATCTTGATCGGCTTGCTGGGGTAGGGCTGCGCCAGCACCGGCGCGGCAGCGAAGAGTGCCGCGGCGAATGCGGCGATCGAAATGAGCGTGTTGAACATCTTCGAATCCTTCCAGATACGCACGCCGCGCAGCGCGGCACAAGTACTCACAGTGTTAGAAGCCCAGCCAGCAGCTCGTAGCTGCGCTTGCGCGCTGCGTGCTCATGCACGCCCGTGGCCACGATCAACTCGTCGGCCCCCGTGCGCTGAACGATCGCCTCGAGCTGCCGCCGCACCGTCTGCGTCCCGCCGGCGGCGGCGCAGGCCAGCATGCGCAGCACGCCGGCCTTCTCGGCCGGTGACCAAAGCTCGTCCATCTGCGCGGCGGTGATGGGCCGCGGCAGCGGTCCGCGCCGGCCGCGGTGCATGCCGAGGAAGCGCTGCTGCACCGAGGTGAAGAGCATGGCCGCCTCGTCGTCGGTGGGGGCGACGATGACGTTGGTGCCGACCATGGCGTGCGGTTTCGGCCAACGCTCGCTGGGCCGGTAGGTGGCACGGTAGACCTCGAGTGCCTGCTCGAGCAGGTCGGGCGCGAAGTGCGAGGCGAAGGCGAAGGGCAGGCCGAGATAGGCCGCGAGCTGGGCACTGAAGAGGCTGGAGCCAAGCAGCCAGATCGGCACCTTGGTGCCCATGCCGGGAATGGCGCGAACCGCCTGGTCGGGCTGCGCATCCTCAAGGTAAGCCTGCAACTCGACCACATTCTGCGGGAACTCGTCTTCCTCGCCGGCCGTGTCGAGGTGCCGGCGCAGGGCGCGCATCGTGAGCCGGTCGGTGCCCGGCGCGCGGCCGAGGCCGAGGTCGATGCGGTCTGGAAAGAGCGTGGCCAGCGTGCCGAACTGCTCCGCAATCACCAGCGGCGCGTGGTTGGGCAGCATGACGCCACCGCTGCCGACCCGGATGGTGCTCGTGGCCGCGGCGATCTGCCCCACCAGCACCGCGGTGGCGCTGCTGGCCACGCCGTCCATGTTGTGATGCTCGGCCACCCTGTCGCGGCGATAGCCGAGCGCCTCGGTGTGGCGTGCGAGGTCGAGCGTGTTGCGCAGGGCATCACCCGCGCTGCCGCCCTCGACGATGAGCGAGAGGTCGAGCACGGAAAGTGGCGGCAAAGTGGCGGGCATGGAAGGGGTCGGTGACGGAAGTGGCTCAGGTGGGCAGCATCAGGCGGGCATCAACAGGCGGCCAGCATCAGGCAGGTCATCAGGCAGGCCATCACGCAGGCAGCAGTTGCGCGAGTGTGATCTCGTCCAGCCGCGCCTCGCGCCGGAACGCCGCACTGGCCTCACCCGGGGCGAGCAGCAAGGCATCGACAAGTCTGGCGGCGGGTGCCGTGGCCGGATCGCACAGCATGGCGAGGTTCGACTCGTCGGTGCTGCCCTCCTCTCGCAGCCAAGCCACCCAATCGATGTCACTCAGGCGGTGGATCACCGGCTCGAGCTGCAGCGTATCGGTGCGCAGCCGTGTCGCCAGCTGAGCCAGCGTGACACCCCGCGCGCCGGCGCGCCGGGCCGCATCGAGCTCGTGCAGCACCTCCAGCGCCATCTCGAAGCGTTGGCCCGGCCCATCGGGCCGGCGCATCACGGGCATCGACAAGCTCGGCGCATAGGCGGCCACCACCGCGCCCAGCAGCACCACCACCCACACCAGGTAGATCCACAGCAGCAGGATCGGCAATGTGGCGAAGGCACCATAGATGGCTGAGACAGATGGTATCGCCTTCAGGTACCAGCCCAGGCCGCTCTTGGCGAGCTCCATCGCCACCGCGACGAAGAGCGCACCGGCCCAGGCATGGACCCAGCGCACCGATGTATTGGGCACATAGTGGAAGAGCCCGGCCATGCAAGTGGCGAGCAGCGCAAACTCCAGCGCGTCGAGCCCGAAGCCCAAGCCACCGGGCAGTGCGGCGGCCCAACCCTTCGAGGCCGACAGCGCATAGCTGCCAAGCGAAAGGCTCACCCCCAGCAGCAGCGGCCCGAGGGTCATGACAGCCCAGTAGACGAGAATCCGTTGGCCTATGGGCCGCACGCGGCGCACGCGCCAGATGCGGTTGAGCGTGCGGTCGATGGTGAGCACGAGCGCGAGCGCGCTCATTACCAGCACCAGCAGGCCGGCAGTGCCGATGCTGCGCGCGTTGCCGGCGAACAGGGTGAGGCTCTTCAACACCGGCTTGGCGATGTTGTCGGGCACCAGCGCCTGCAGGAAGTACTTCTCCAGCGCGCCCTGGAAGTTGGAGAACATCGGAAATGCCGAGAACACCGCCAGCATCACGGTGAGCAGCGGCACCAGCGCGATCAGCGTGGTGAAGGTCAGGCTGCTGGCGGTCAAGCCGAGGTTGTCTTCGCGGAAGCGCTTGCGCAGCGTGCGCAGCGTCTCGAACCAGGGCCAGGATTGGAGGGTGGCGATCAGGCGCGTGAGGCGCTGGTTCCAGTCGTCGAGGCGCCGCCGCGTGCTGGCAATGGGTGGCGAACTCGGGCCGGCTTCTGAAATCATGCCGACTATGATGCCAGCATGATGTCGCAGGCCGCGCCGGCCACCCCTTCTGCCGCGGTGCGCGCCGCACGCGCGCTGACCTTTGTTGCCACGCTGGCCTTGGTAGCGCTGGGACTGGCCTGGGAGTTGTGGCTCGCCCCCACCGGGCGCGGCACGCTGGCCGTGAAGGTGGTGCCGCTGGTGCTGGCGCTGTCGGGGCTGCTGCGGCACCGCATGTACACCTTCCGCTGGTTGAGCCTGCTGGTGTGGCTCTACGTGCTCGAGGGGCTCGTGCGCGCCACCTCCGACCGCGGGCTCTCGGCCACGCTCGCCGGCCTGGAGGTGGTGCTCGCGGTGACGGTGTTCTGCGCGGCCACCTTCTACATCCGGCGGCGCCTCGCGGCGACGCCCGCCACGCACGCCAAGCCCGCCACACCCGCCACGCCGTGACCGCCCTGCTCGATTCGCTGCGCCACATCGTCGGCGCACCCCATGTCCTCACCGAGGGCGACCTCGGCGCCTACACGCTCGATTGGCGGCGCCGCTGGCAGGGCCTTGCGCTGGCCGTGGTGCGTCCGGGTTGCACCGCCGAGGTGGCCGCCGTGGTGCGCGCCTGCGCTGACGCGGACACCACGATCGTGCCCCAGGGCGGCAACACGGGCCTCGTCGGAGGTGGCGTGCCCGATGCGAGTGGTACGCAGGTGCTGCTGAGCCTGACGCGCATGAACCGCGTGCGCGGTGTCGACGCCGCCAACCTCACGCTCACCGCCGAGGCCGGCTGCGTGCTGCAGGCGGTGCAACAGGCCGCGGCCGAGGCAACGTTGTTGTTTCCGCTGAGCCTCGCGGCCGAAGGCAGTTGCACGCTGGGCGGCAACCTGGCCACAAATGCCGGCGGCACGCAGGTGCTGCGCTGGGGCAATGCGCGCGACCTGTGCCTGGGGCTGGAGGTCGTCACCGCCGAGGGCGAGATTTGGGAAGGTTTGACCGGACTGCGCAAGGACAACACCGGCTACGACCTGCGCGACCTTTTCGTGGGCAGCGAGGGCACGCTGGGCATCATCACCGCCGCGACGATGAAGCTGGCGCCCTTGCCTGCGGCCACGGTCACGGCACTGGCCGCCTGTGACTCGCTCGGCGCCTGCGTGGAACTGCTCAACAACGCGCGGCGCCAGCTCGGCTCGGGACTCACGGGCTTCGAGGTCATGGGCCGCTTCGCGCTCGAGTTGGTGGAGCGGCACTTTCCGCAGCTGCCGCGGCCGCTTCCTGCGTCACCATGGACCGTGCTGCTCGAGTACAGCGACACCGAAGCCGAGCAGCGCGCGCGCGAGCGCTTCGTGGCGTTGCTGAGCCAGGCGCTCGAGGCCGGCACCGTCAGCGACGCGGTGGTGGCCGAGAGCCTGGCGCAGTCGCAAGCGCTGTGGCACTTGAGGGAGTCGATTCCTCTCGCGCAGGCCGAAGAAGGGCTTAACATCAAGCACGACATCTCGCTGCCGGTCTCCGGCATCGCCGAGTTCGTGGCCCACACCGATGGCTTGCTGCTGCAACGCTTCCCAGGTGCGCGTCTCGTCAACTTCGGGCACCTCGGCGACGGCAACCTGCACTACAACGTGCAATGCCCCGAGGGTGGCGACACCAGGCGCTTCCTCGACGCACACGAGCATGAGGTGAACCGCATCGTCTTCGATGCGCTGGTGCCACACGGCGGCTCGTTCTCGGCCGAGCATGGCATCGGCGCTCTCAAGCGCGATGAGCTGGCGGCACGCAAGTCGCCGGTGGCGCTGGCGCTGATGAAACGTGTGAAGGCGGCGCTCGATCCGCGGGGAACCCTCAACCCGGGCCGCGTGCTCGCGCCCGGCTGAGCGAACGGCTACTGCAAAGGCCCATCGAGCCCGGGCGGAATCGGCAGCGAATAGGTCTCGATGCCTTCGTCGTGCAAGGCCTCGCGCTCTTCGGCGCTGGCCTTGCCACGTATGCTCCGTTCTGGCGCCTCGCCGTAGTGAATGCGGCGCGCTTCTTCGGCGAAGCGCGGGCCAACGTCCTCGGTACGTTGGACCATCTCGCGCACGGCCCGGATGAAGGCAGCCTGCATGTCGGCCGCTTGCGCTGGCTGCTGCGGCTGGGGCGACTGCTGCACTTGGAGCGCGGAGCCGGTCGGTGTCGCCGGCACGACCTCACGCGCCCCCGAGAGATTCAGCCGCGGCGCACTCGGCAAACGTGCGATGACCTTGTCGGCGCACAGCGGGCACTCGATGAGGCCACGGCCGTTCTGGTCCATGTAGTCGTCGTCGGAGCCGAACCAGCCTTCAAAGCCGTGGCCGTTTGCGCAGCGCAGGTTGAGTACCTTCATCTGGCGACCATCATAGGCGTGGCACCACTTTCGCGCTGTCGGGCGCCCGGCCTTGCGCGCTGTCTTCTGCGCCAGATCGTGCGCCAGATTGCGCGCCGGACTGCGCGCGAGACTGCGCGCCAGGCTGCGCGCTCGCCGCATCAGCAAACACCATCGGCCTGCGGCCCGCCCGCCAGGCCGCCAGCCAATGCAGGCCGATCAGCGTCTTGACGTCGGGCAGGCGGCCGGCCAGGTCCAGGGCGTGCAGCTCGTCCTCGGTGCACAGCACTGTCTCCACGAACTCGCCCACGTCCAGTCGCGTGCGGCCCGGGGTCAGGCCGCGCGCGAACCAGATCCAAAGGCTCTCGGTGGAGTAGGCCGCCGCATTGACGATCTCGCCGCCCAACGCCCATTCGGCCGCCGTGTAGCCTGTTTCTTCAGCCAGCTCGCGCCTGGCGCAGGCGAGGGTCGACTCGCCGGCGTCGAGTTTGCCGGCGGGCAACTCGAGCAGCACGCGGTCCACCGGGTAGCGATGCTGACGCACGAGCACCAACCGGCCGTCGTCGAGGATGGGCACCACGGCGACGGCGCCAGGATGGGCCACGTACTCGCGCGTGGCGCGCTGGCCATCGGGCAGCGACACAAGGTCGCGCCGCACCGTGAGGAAACCGCCTTCAAGGAGCGTACGGGTCTCCAGCTTGCGCTCGATCAGGTGCGCATCTACCGAGTCGGCATCGGAAGGATTCATCGGAAGCATCGATGCGGCCGGGCGTGCGCCAAGAATCGGGTGCTCACTCATCGGGTGCTCACTCATCGGGTGCTTATTCAAGTCGCCAGCGCGCGCACGAGCGCGTCGCGGCACACCGCCATCAGGCCACCACTGAAGACCCCGAGGGCCAGCACCGCCGCGCCGTTGAGCGCGAGCAGCGCCGTCACGCCCTGCCCCTGCACCACCGGCGAGGTCTGGCCCGGATCATCGAACCACATGACCTTGACCACACGCAAGTAGTAGTACGCCCCGACCAGCGAGAGCAGCACGGCAACAACGGCGAGCCAGATGTAGAGCGGCTGGTTGGTGGTGACCAGTGCCTGGATCACCGAGAGCTTGGCGAAGAAGCCGATCATCGGCGGCACGCCGGCCAGCGAGAACATGAACACTGTCATCACGCCGGCCACCCACGGCGCGCGGCGCGCCAGGCCGGCAAAATCAGCGACCTCCTCGCTCTCGAAGCCCTGGCGCGAGAGGAACATGATGAGTCCGAAGGTGCCCAGCGTGGTGAGCACATAAGCCACCAGGTAGAACATGGCCGAGCTGTAAGCATTGGCCGCAGAGAGCGTATTGCCGCTCACCACGCCAGCGGAGAGGCCCAGCACGATGAAGCCCATCTGCGCGATCGTGGAGTAGGCCAGCATGCGCTTCAGGTTGGTCTGCGCGATGGCGGCGATGTTGCCCAGCGCGAGCGAGCCCACCGCCATGACGATGAGCATCTGCTGCCAGTCGATGGCCAGGCCGAGCATGCCCTCCACCAGCAGGCGGATGGTGACGGCGAAAGCCGCGAACTTGGGCGCGCCGCCGATCAGCAGCGTCACCGCCGTCGGCGCACCCTGGTAGACATCGGGCACCCACATGTGGAACGGCACCGCGCCGAGCTTGAACCCGAGACCGGCCACCACGAAGACGATGCCGAACACCAGCACCTCCTTGTTGATGCGGCCGGCAGCGATCTGCTCGAAGGTTTTCGGGATCTCCAGCGTGCCGGTGGCGCCGTACATCATCGACAGGCCGTAGAGCAGGAAGCCGCTGGCCAGTGCGCCGAGCACGAAGTACTTCATCGCTGCTTCGGTGGCCACGGCGTGGTCACGGCGCAGCGCCGTCAATGCGTAGAGGCTGAGGCTCATCAGCTCGAGGCCGAGGTACACGACGAGGAAGTTGTTGGCCGAGCACATCACCGAAATGCCCAACAGCACGAAGAGCGTGAGCAGATAGAACTCGCCCTTGGCCATGTCGCGGCTGGCCAGCGTCGGGCGCGCGTAGGCGAGTGCGATCATCGTGGTCAGTGCGGCGAACAGCGCCAGCAGGTGACCCATCGGGTCGACCACGACCATGCCCTGCATGCCGTACATCGTCTGGCCGCTGCCGTGCCCCTGCAGGTGGAGCCAGGCGAACACGGCGATGGTGAACTGCGTGAGCCAGAATGTGGTTCCTCGCTGCGGATCTTTCACAAAGAGATCGACCAGCAGCACCACACAAGCCATCAGCAGCAGCCACATCTCGGGGTACAGCACGGACCAGTTCATGGCGGTCATGGCGGCTCTTGTTGATGCGGTTAAGGCAGCTTGGACAGCGCCACGTGGCGCAGCAGTTCAGTCACTGAGGCATTCATGGCGTCGGTGAGGGGCTTGGGATAGAGGCCCGTGTACAGCGTGGCCGCAGCCAACAGCGTCAACACGAAGAACTCGCGGCCGTTGATGTCGGTAAGCGCACGCACATCGTCGTTGGCGACATCGCCGAAGTACACGCGCTTGACCATCCACAGCGTGTAGGCGGCGCCGAAAATGAGCGCGGTGGCGGCAAGTGCCGCGATCCAGAAGTTGTACTTCACCGCGCCAAGGATGACCATCCACTCACCGACGAAGCCCGCGGTGCCCGGCAGGCCACAGTTGGCCATGGCGAAGAAGACCGCGAACGCGGCGAACTTCGGCATCGTGTTGGCGACCCCGCCGTAGGAAGCGATCTCTCGGCTGTGCACGCGGTCGTAGAGCACGCCGATGCACAAAAACATCGCGCCCGAGATGAAGCCGTGACTGATCATCTGCACGATGCCGCCGGCCACACCGAGGTCGTTGAAGATGAAGAATCCGAGAGTGACGAAGCCCATGTGCGCCACCGAACTGTAGGCGACGAGCTTCTTCATGTCGGTCTGCACCATGGCCACGAGGCCGATGTAGACCACCGCAATGATCGACAAAGCAATGATCACCTTGTCGTAGGCGTGCGCCGCGTCGGGCGCGATCGGCAACGAAAAGCGCAGGAAGCCGTAGGCCCCGAGCTTCAGCATGATGGCCGCCAGCACCACCGAGCCGCCGGTGGGCGCTTCGACGTGTGCATCGGGCAGCCAGGTGTGCACCGGCCACATCGGCACCTTGACGCTGAAGGCAGCCAGGAAGGCGAAGAACAGCAGCGTCTGCGTATTCAGCCCCAGCGGCAGGCGGTGCCAGGTCTGGATGTCGAAACTGCCGCCACTCTTGAAGTAGAGAAACACCAGTGCCACCAGCATCAGCAACGAGCCTAGCAGCGTGTAGAGGAAGAACTTGAACGCCGCGTACACGCGACGCGGGCCACCCCACACGCCGATGATGAGATACATCGGGATCAACGTGGCTTCGAAGAAGACATAGAACAGCAGGCCGTCGAGCGCCGAGAACACGCCCACCATGAGGCCCGAGAGGATCAGGAACGCGCCGTGGTACTGCGCCACGCGGTCGGTGATGACCTGCCAGCCGGCGATGACGACGATCACGGTGATGAAGGCCGTGAGCGGCACGAACCACATCGACAGCCCGTCCACACCCAAGTGGTAATGCACGTTGAAACGCGGAATCCAGTCCAGCTTCTCGACGAACTGCATCGCCGCCGTGCCATTGGCGAAACCGGTGATCACGGGCACCGTCACGGCGAAAGACGCCAGAGCCCCGACCAGCGACAGCATGCGCACGGTGCCTGCATTCTGGTCGCGGCCCACGGCGAGCAACAGCGCCCCGAAGGCAATCGGCAGCCAGATCGCAATGCTGAGCAATCCCATCGTTCCTTCTCTCTTTTGTTCTCTGCGAGGCCGCGCTCAGCGCGCGAGCTGGGCACTCAGGAAAGGCCACAGCTTCCAGGTCAGCAGCACGAAGACTCCGAGCAGCATCACCAGCGCATATTGCGGCAGGCGCCCGGTCTGCCATGTGCGCATCACTGCGGCCAGGCCACCCATGGCCCTGGCCGAGCCATCGACGGCCCCGTCTATCACCGCCTGGTCACCGCCCTTCCACAGGCCGCGGCCCAGCAGGCGCGCGCCAGCGGCGAGCACGCGTTCGTTGAACCAGTCCATGTAGTACTTGTTCTCGAGCACGATGCGCAGCGGCTTGAATCCGCGGTCCAGCGCAGTCGGGATCGCCGGGACCTTGAGGTAGAAGAGCCAAGCCGTGAACACGCCCGCCACCGCGAACCAGAACGGCACCGTCTGCAGCGCATGCGCAGCCATACCCGTCGCACTGTGGAAATGCGAGGCCAATTCCTTCATCGCCGGATGTCGGGCGATGTCGGAGACGATGGCGTCCTTGAAGAAATCACCGAAGAGCATCGGCTGGATGGTGAGGAAGCCGATCACCACCGAGGGCACGGCCAGCAGCACCAGCGGCGCCGTCACGACCCAAGGCGACTCGTGTGGCGTGTGGGCATGGTGGCTTCCGGCATGCCCGTCGGCCTGTCCGTCGGCCTGTCCGTCGGCTTGTCCGTGGTCATGGGCGTGGTCATCCTCGGGCGGGAACGGCTTGTGGCGGAACCGCTCCTCGCCGTGAAAGACGAGGAAGTACATCCGGAATGAATAGAACGCGGTGACGAATACGCCAGCAGTGACCGCGAAGATCGCGAACCCGGCACCGGGCAGCGCGCTGGCATGCACGGCCTCGATGATGCTGTCCTTGCTGTAGAAGCCGCTGAAGAACGGCGCGCCGATCAGTGCCAGCGAACCCAGCAGCGCCGTGATCCACGTGATCGGCATGTACTTGCGCAGGCCACCCATGTTGCGGATGTCCTGGTCGTGATGCATGCCGATGATCACGCTGCCCGCGGCCAGGAACAGCAGCGCCTTGAAGAAGGCGTGCGTCATCAAGTGGAACACCGCCACCGAGTAGGCCGAGGCCCCAAGGGCCACCGTCATGTAGCCGAGCTGGCTCAACGTGGAGTAGGCCACCACGCGCTTGATGTCGTTCTGAATGATGCCGAGAAAGCCCATGAAGAGGGCCGTGATGGCACCGATCACGAGCACGAAGTTGAGCGCCGTGTCCGAGAGTTCGAACAGCGGGCTCATGCGCGCGACCATGAAGATGCCGGCCGTCACCATCGTGGCGGCGTGGATCAGCGCCGAAATCGGCGTCGGGCCTTCCATCGAATCGGGCAACCACACGTGCAGCGGAAACTGCGCGCTCTTGCCCATTGCGCCGATGAAGAGGCAGATGCACGCCACGGTGAGCAGCCCCCAGTCAGTGCCGGGGAAGGTGAGCTTCGCCAACTCGGCGCCGTTCCTGTTGAAGGCAGCAAACGTTTCGCCGTAGTTCAGGCTGCCACCATAGGCCAGCAAGAGCCCGATGCCGAGAATGAAACCGAAGTCGCCCACGCGGTTGACGAGGAAGGCCTTGAGGTTGGCGAAGATCGCGGTGGGCCGCTTGAACCAGAAGCCGATGAGCAGGTAGCTCATCAGGCCCACGGCCTCCCAGCCGAAGAACAGCTGCAGGAAGTTGTTGCTCATCACGAGCATCAACATCGAGAAGGTGAACAGGCTGATGTACGCGAAGAAGCGCTGGTAGCCCGGATCCTCGGCCATGTAGCCGATGGTGTAGATATGCACCATCAAGCTCACGAAGGTGACCACCACCATCATCATCGCAGTGAGGCCGTCGACGAGGAAGCCGACCTCCATCACGAGCTTGCCCACCACCATCCACTCGTAGACGGTGGCGTTGTAGCGGGCGCCGCCGACCACCTGCACCAGCACGATGGCCGAGCAGATGAACGCCACCAGCACGCCGAGGATGGTGGCCCAGTGCGCACCGCGCCGGCCGACCGCCTTGCCGGCGAAGCCTGCGATCAGGGAGCCAACCAGCGGCGCCAGCGGCACCGTGAGCAGCAGGCCTTGGGATAGGGTGGAAGCCATGAGTCAGTGGGAAGAGCGATCAGCCCTTCAGGTCATTCAGTTCTTCGACATTGATCGAGGCCCGGTTGCGGAACAGCACGACCAGGATCGCCAGGCCGATGGCCGACTCCGCCGCCGCCACGGTGAGGATGAAGAACACGAACACTTGGCCGGCCATGTCGCCCAGGTAATGCGAGAAGGCCACAAAGTTGAGGTTGACCGCAAGCAGCATCAGCTCGATGGCCATCAGCAGCACGATCAGGTTGCGGCGGTTGAGGAAGATACCGATCACTGACAGTGCGAACAGGATGCCGCCCAACGAGAGGTAGTGGCCGAGTGTCAGCGTCATGCCTTCGCCCCTAGAGCGCCAGGCACCGACGGCGGCGCGGGCGGCACCGTCGGCGCCGGTAGCACCGAGGGCTGCTCAATCGTCGGCGGCATCTTCACGATGCGCATGCGGTCGGCCTTCTTCGCGCGCACCTGGTCGGAAGCATCCATGTGGCGGCTGTCCTTGCGCGCGCGTAGCGTCAGCGCAATGGCCGCGATGATGGCCACCAGCAGCACCACGGCGGCAATCTGCAGCGGGTACAGGTAGCGGGTGTACATCTCGATGCCGAGCAGCTTGGTGTTGCCCATCTCGACATCCTTGGCCGACGGCACGGGTGCGTTTTGCAGACTGAAGCCCCGCATCAGCACCAGCGCCATCTCCAGCGCGATCACCGCGCCGACCAGTCCGGCCAGCGGAAGGTGCTTCCAGAAGCCCTCGCGCAAACCGTCGGTGTTGACGTCGAGCATCATCACCACGAACAGGAACAGCACCATCACCGCACCGACGTAGACGAGCACCAGCGTGATGGCCAGGAACTCGGCCTTCAGCAGCATCCACACGCACGAGGCGCTGAAGAAGGCGAGCACGAGATACAGCGCCGCATGCACCGTGTTGCGGGCCGTGATGACGCAGAAAGCGGCCGCCAGCAGTACGGCCGAGAAGACGTAGAACAGGGCGGCGGTGGTGTGCATCGACAGGGTTTGTTGTTGTCTCGGGCAGCGATGGCTCAGCGGTAGCGCGCGTCAGCGCGGCGCCGCTCGGCGATCTCGGCCTCGTAGCGGTCCCCGACCGCGAGCAGCATGTCCTTGGTGAAGTAGAGGTCGCCGCGCTTCTCGCCGTGGTACTCGAAGTGATGGGTCTCGACGATGCTGTCCACCGGGCAGCTCTCCTCGCAGAAGCCGCAGAAGATGCACTTCGTGAGATCGATGTCGTAGCGCGTGGTGCGGCGTGTGCCGTCGGCGCGCACGTCGCTCTCGATGGTGATGGCCAGCGCCGGGCACACCGCCTCGCACAGCTTGCAGGCGATGCAGCGCTCTTCGCCGTTTTCGTAGCGGCGCAGCGCGTGCAGGCCGCGGAAGCGCGGGCTCAGCGGCGTCTTCTCCTCGGGGAACTGGATCGTGATGTTCTTGCTCAGGAAGTGGCGGCCGGTGAGTGCCATGCCCTTCCAGAGCTCCAGCAGCATGAAGCTCGACAGCACTTCCTTGAGGGCAGTCAGCGTTGCCATGTCAGGGCTTCCAAATGTTCAGTGGTGACTGAATCCACAGCCCAACCACCACCAGCCACACCAGCGTCACCGGAATGAAGATCTTCCAGCCCAGGCGCATGATCTGGTCGTAGCGGAAGCGCGGGAAGGTGGCGCGCACCCACAGGAACATCGTGACGACCACGAAGACCTTGATGGCAAGCCAGATCCAGCCCGGAATGAAATCGAGGAACCCAAACGGCGGCAGCCATCCGCCCAGGAAGAGCAGCACGCAGATCGTGCTGACGAGGATCATGTTGGCGTACTCGGCGAGGAAGAACATCGCGAAGGCCATGCCCGAGTACTCGATCATGTGGCCGGCCACGATCTCGCTCTCGCCTTCCACCACGTCGAAGGGGTGGCGGTTGGTCTCGGCCAGCCCCGCGATGAAGTAGACGAAGAAAACCGGCAGCAGCGGCAGCCAGTTCCACGACAGGAAGCCCAGGCCCATGCCGGCGAACAAGCCCTTGTCCTGATTGCCGACGATGACCGAGAGGTTCATGCTGCCCGAGACCATCAGCACGACGACGAGCGCGAAACCCATCGCGATCTCGTAGCTCACCATCTGCGCGGAAGCGCGCAACGCACCGAGGAACGCGTACTTCGAGTTGCTGGCCCAGCCGGCGATGATGACGCCGTAGACCTCGAGCGAAGTGATGGCCATGAGGAACAGCAGGCCGGCATTGACGTCGGCCAGCACGACGTCGGGGCCGAATGGAATGACGGCCCATGCGGCCAGGGCCGGCATGATCGTCATCACCGGGCCGAGGAAGAAGAGGCCCTTCTGCGCAGCGGTCGGGCGGATGATTTCCTTGAAGATCAGCTTCACCGCGTCGGCGATCGGCTGCAGCAGGCCAAACGGGCCCACGCGGTTGGGGCCGAGGCGGATCTGCGTGTAGCCGATGCCCTTGCGCTCCCACAGCGTGAGGTAGGCGACACAGATCATCAGCGGCAGCACCACCGCGATGATCTTCACCAGGCTCCACACCACGAGCCAGAGGGTGGGATAGCTCTGGGGAAACTGCACCAGCGAGTCGATCATGGCCTGCCTTGCTCAGACCGATTCGAGACGCACCGGACCGAACATCGGGCCCAGCGCCGCCATGGCCGGGTGCCCTGCCGGAATGCGCACCGCGCCTGCGGCCAGCGAGCGCTCTTCGCGTGCGTCGACGAGTGCAGTGGTCTCGCCGGCACTCACGAGCACCTTGTCCGTCAGACGCAACGCGCCCCACACCTGCGCGCAGACGCCGATCACGGGCCGCGCGGCATCCGCGGTGGCCTGCAAGGCCGGAGCTCGGCGCACGATGGCGTCGGTGGCGTAGAGGTTCACGTCTGAGATTCGCTCGCAGACCATGCTCGAGCCCGCCGGTTTCACCTCGGGCAGGCCCAGTGCAGCGCCGCTGCGATTGTCCAACCGCGGGCCAATCGACGAGGGATCGCCGAGCGCCTCGGCGCGCACCTCCTCCACCGTCTCGTGGTTGAAGCCCTCCAGGCCGAGCAGGTTGCCCAGCACGCGCAGGACCTTCCAGCAAGGGCGCGTCTCGGCCAATGGCTTGACGACACCGTGGAAAGACTGCGAGCGGCCCTCGGCGTTGACGAAGCTGCCCCCCGTTTCAGTGAACGGGGCGATGGGCAGCATCACGTCGGCGATATCGGCATTGGCATCCTTGAACGGGGTCATCGAGATCACGAGGCCGCCCGCCTTGAGCGACTTCTTCGCGGCGGTGGCGTCGGCTGCGTCGAGTTCGGCCTCGACGTTGAGCAGCAGCAGCGCCTTCATCGGCTGCGTCAGCATCTGGCCGGCGTTCAGGCCAACA
>JANNRI010000231.1:0-12639 GCA_031401195.1 Burkholderiales bacterium | reverse complement strand
GAAGGGCGCCGCGCTGCAAAGCGCGGCGCCCTTCTCGCATTGATTAGCCCCCCTTAGCACCACGCACGATCTCCGCTAGATTCCGCCCATGAGCCTGCGCTCCCTGGCCGCCGAATTCCTGCCTTCAGCCCTGCAAGGATTGCAAGGCCTGCAGCGCACGCCGCTGCCGGCGACCGGTGCGGCGGCGGCGGCCGAAGAGGCGTCTTCCTTCCAGGCCTTGGCCGACAAGCTCGGCTACCTCGGCAAGGCCGATGTGAAACTGGTGCGTGAGGCTTATCGCTTCGCCGACGCCGCGCACCTCGGCCAGTTCCGCACCGACGGCCGCCCCTACATCACGCACCCCCTCGCGGTGGCCGGCCTGGTGGCCGACTGGAGGCTTGACGCGCAGGCCGTGATGGCCGCGTTGATGCACGACACCATCGAGGACCAGGGTGTCACCAAGACCGAGTTGATCGAGAAGTTCGGCGCGCCCACGGCCGATCTCGTCGACGGCCTCACCAAACTCGACAGACTGCAGTTCAGCACCCGCGAGGAAGGCCAGGCGGAGAGCTTTCGCAAGATGCTGCTGGCGATGGCGCGCGATGTGCGCGTGGTGCTCGTCAAACTCGCCGACCGACTGCACAACATGCGCACGCTCGGCGCGCTCGCCCTGGATCGCCGCCAGCGCATTGCGCGCGAGACGCTCGACATCTACGCTCCGATCGCACATCGGCTGGGGCTGAACCAGACCTATCGCGAACTGCAGGAGCTGGCCTTCGAGTTGTTGCACCCCTGGCGGCACGCGGCGCTTGGCAAGGCGCTGCAGCGCGCGCGCGGCCACCGGCGCGACATCGTCGAACGCGTGCGCAAGGAGATTGAGCGCGCGTTCACGCAGCAGAAGCTGAGGGTGCAGGTGACCGGCCGCGAGAAGACCGTCTACAGCATCTACCGCAAGATGCGAGACAAGCACGCCGGCTTCGCGCAGGTGAACGACCTGTTCGGCTTCCGCATCGTCGTGCCCTCGCTCACCGACTGCTACGTCGCGCTGGGCGTGTTGCACCAGCTCTACAAGCCTGTGCCGGGCCGCTTCAAGGACTACATCGCCATCCCCAAGGCGAACGGCTACCAGAGCCTGCACACCACGTTGGTGAGCCCGCTGGGCACCGCGGTGGAGTTCCAGATGCGCACCGAGACCATGCACGCCGTGGCTGAGTCCGGCATCGCCGCGCATTGGCTGTACAAGCAGCGCGGCGACAAGCAGGCAGCGGCCGAGGCGCAGAGGCTGTCGTCGATGTGGCTGCAAAGCCTGCTCGAGATCCAGGACGACACTCGCGACTCTTCCGAGTTCCTCGAGCACGTGAAGATCGACCTGCACCCCGAGGCGGTCTATGTCTTCACGCCGCGCAGCAAGATCCTGGCACTGCCGCGCGGCGCCACGCCGGTCGACTTCGCTTACGCCATCCACTCCGACGTCGGGCAGCACATGGTGGCGGCCAAGGTCAATGGCGAGCCAGCGGCCTTGCGCACCGAGCTCAAGAGCGGCGACGTGGTGGAGATCATCACCGCGCCGGGCGCACGGCCCAACCCGGCCTGGCTCTCGATGGTGCGCACGGGCCGGGCGCGCAGCAAGATTCGACATTTCCTGAAGAACATGGAAGCCGAGGAGTCGCGCGCGCTGGGCGAGAAGATGCTCGCGCAGGCGATGCGCGCCGAGGGCCTGGGCATGCCTTCCTCGGACCCCAACGACAGCGATGCGGCCACGCTGTGGCAGCAGATTGCGCGCTGGGGCGGCAACCGCCACCGCGGCGAGTTGCTGGTCGACATCGGGCTTGGGCGCAAGGTGGCCACCATCGTGGCCAAGCGTCTGGCGCACATGATGGGTGAGCGCGGCATCAAACCCGACGCCGTTGCGCTCACGCTCGGGCGCTATGCCACCGATGACGCAGCCACAGCGCAAGGCGTGGTGTTCGTCGACGGCAGCGAGGGTGGTTCGGTGCAGTTCGCCACCTGCTGCCGCCCGATCCCGGGCGACGCCATCACCGGTTACCTCGGCCGCGGCGAGGGCCTGATGGTGCACACCGTCGATTGCCCCACTGGCAAGCGCCTGTACGAACGCGACAGCGAACGGTGGATGCATGTGGAGTGGGCCGACGAGATCACGCGCGTCTTCGAGACCACCGTGCACGTGCTGGTGAACAACAGCAAGGGCGTGCTCGCCCAGGTGGCCGCCGCCATCAGCGCCGCAGAGGCCGACATCACGCACCTCGATATGGATTCCGGCCGCGGCACCGACATGGTCGAGTTGCGCTTGATGGTGAGCCTGCGCGACCGCGTACACCTGGCCGAAGTGTTGCGTGCGCTGCGGCGCTCGGCCACCGTACGGCGGATCTCCAGGTACCGTCCGGCCTGATTGCGGCCGGCCCGCTACCGGCCCGGCGCCGGGTAGCTGACCTCCAGCACCTCGATACGCTCCACGCCGCCTGGCGTCGGCAGCGTCACCTCGTCGCCTTCGCGCGCCTTGAGCAAGGCTCGCGCGATCGGTGCCACCCAACTCACCTCGCCCCGCAGGTTGTCGACCTCGTCGATGCCCTTGATGGTGATGGTTCGCCGCTCCCCGCGCCCATTGGTGTAGGTGACGGTGGCGCCGAAGAAAATCTGGTCGCTGCCGTGGTGCGCGCTCGGGTCGGCCACCTCGGCGATATCAAGCCGGCGCGTGAGAAAACGGATGCGCCGGTCGATTTCGCGCAGGCGCTTCTTGCCGTAGAGGTAGTCGCCGTTCTCGGAGCGGTCGCCGTTGGAGGCGGCCCACGACACCACTTCCACCACCTTGGGGCGCTCCACATCGAGCAGCGACATCAACTCTTCGCGCAGACGGCGGTAGCCGCCAGGCGTCATGTAGTTGCGCGTGCCCGCGGGCAGCGCGGGCAAGCTCGGCGCCTCGCCGTCGTCGGCGTCGCTGTCGTCGGCTTCCTTGACGAAGGCCTTGTTCATGGCCTCTACCTGTGCTCGGGGCCGGCTTGCGGCGGGTTTGCGGCCGCCTCAACGTACGACGTTGAGCTTCAGCACCGCGGCGCCGTAGGACGCGTCGCAGGTATTGCCACCGTCAGGGCAGACCGCACGGCCGGCCACCACCGAGCCCGAGCCAGTGTGCGCCGCCACCGCCGAAGTCGCGTCGGCGCCAGCGGCGAAGATCTGGATGTCACCCTCGGTCTTCGGCTTCATCGCGGCGAAGCTGCGGGCTTCGGTCGAGACCATCACGAGCAGGTGGTTCGCGCCCAAGGGCTCCACGACATCAAGCGCAAAACCGTCCTTCGTCGGGAACTGCCAGGCTTGCCCGGCTCGCAGCCGCACCGGGCCCGAGCGCCGATTCGGCACCAATTGCACCAGTACCCCGTCGGGGTCGACCGCGAGCACGTACAGGTGGCCGCCACGCTCGCTCTGCGCGGTGAAGCGGACCTCGTCGGCGCCGACGCGCAACGTGCTCTTCGGTGCCTTGGCGCTGACGCCAAATCCGGCCGCTTGCGCCAGCACGGCCTTGTCAAACTCGCGCACTGCTTCGAAGTTGACCGGCGGCGGGGTCAGCGGCACCGTGGGGGGCGGTGTGGGAGTGGTCGTGGGGCTTCGCGTGGGCGCCAGCGTAGCGCCAGAGCCGGTGGGTGCGCCTCTTTGGCTGAGCAGGAAACCGCCGATCCCTACTGCGGCCGCCGTCGCTCCAATGCCGCCGATGACGAGGCCACGGCGGCTGCCCGAGGGTTCGGTTTCGCGTGGGGCTACCACTGGCCGGGCTGCAACAGCTGCGCGCTCGGCAGGCATCCGCGGCGCGCGCATGGTCGCCTCGTACGCAGCCTCAGCGGGGGGCGGCGCGGCGCGGCCGGGGGCCACCCGCGACGGCAAAGGTGCTGCCTGCGGCTCGGGCTGTTCCGTCAGCGCCTGCTGTCGATGGGCCGGCATATCGGTCACACCCCCGCCAGGCCGTACCGAGCCACCCGGCGCGATCCGTGTCGGCTCGAGGGGTGCCGGACGCACCAGCGTCACGCCCCCGGCTATCGTTCCCGGCTCCACGAGACCGAGGTCCTCGCGGAAGGCCTCGATCGTCTGCGTGCGGTTTTCGGGCCGCACCGCCAAAGCTCGATCGACCGCCTCCAGGAACTGCGCGCTGTAGTGTTCAGCCGCCACCTGCGCCAGCGGCTGGTAGTTGTCATTGACCATGCGCCCCACCGACACCGGCGGCGTCTTGCCGGTGATGGCGTAGTACACCACTGCCGCAAGCGCATAGATATCGGTCCATGTCCCCTGCCGCATGCCGGGGATCTCGGCGTACTGCTCGATGGGCGCATAGCCGGGCTTGAGGATGACCGTGAGCGCCTGCGTCATGTCGCCGATGACGCGGCGCGCGGCACCGAAATCGAGCAGCAGCGGCCGCCCGCTGCCGGCCAGCATCATGACGTTGTCGGGCGCGATGTCGCGGTGATAACACTGCTCCACATGGATGACGCGCAGCGCCTCCGACAGCGGCAGCAGCAGCGTGCGCAGCCAGGTCTCGCTCGGCGGCTGGCCGGTGGCAGCCTTCATCTCGCGCAGCGTGTCCTTCAGGTTCTTGCCCTCGTAGAAGGGCATCACCATGTACGCGGTGCCGTTGCTCTCCCAAAAGCGGTACACCTTGACGAGCGATGGGTGGTCGAACTGCGCCAGCAGCCTCGCCTCGTTGACGAAGCTCTTGCGACCGGCCTCGAAGGTCTCGCGGTAACGATCGCTCTTGACCTGCACGCCGCTGTCTGCGGTGCGCATGGCCAGCGAGCTGGGCATGTACTCCTTGAGCGCCACGCGGCGCCCAAGCGAGTGGTCAGTGGCCAGGTAGACGATGCCGAAGCCGCCTTCGCCGAGCAAGGAGGTGAGCTCGAACTCGCCGATGCGCGTTCCGATGGGCAGGCCGTTGCCGAGGTCTGGCGCCTTGGCCGTGGGCGGCAGGTTGATGGCGGTGTGTTGAGCCGCCGCGGTGGGCGCGAAATTCGTGGGCTCCCCGCCTGCCCGAGGAGCCTCTCCTCGCGGGGTGAACGCGGTCTTGTCGTCGTCTGCGGCGGGCGTCATGTCCGAAGGGCTGGCTGCGGGCGTCAAAGCCCCGATTGTGGCCGCAGTCGGCATCGATTCGCGCCCCGTCCGAATCCACCAATCAAGTGACGCCCGGGGCAGCCGATACCCCTGCCAGAGACCGCCCTTCGGCAGTGCAAGCACGCGCCCGACCAAGGCGCGGCCAGATCCAGCACCAGGCCCCTTCAAGCCGCCGTCCATACCGCCGTTCCAACCTCACACCGCCAAACCGGCTCTGCGCCATGCTGTCTGCTCCCGTGAAGCGATTCCTCACCACGCCGGGTCATCGATTCGCCGCGTTGATGGCCCTCGGCATGCTCGTCGTTGCCACGCCCATTGCTGACGCGTGGCGGCGCTTGGGCCTGGAAGTGCAGGCCGCCGTTCAGGCGCGCCACGGTCTTGCGCCGTTGGCGCTTGCCGTCAAGTCACAGCGCGGCTTGATGTCCCACCAACCCTACTCTGCCGCAGTCCTCGCCGGTCGCGGCGAGATGGAAACCGAGCGGCGGCTGCGTCAGCTGGATGTCGACATCAGCCTGTCGGAGCTCCTGATCTCGCTGGAGGCATGGCGCCTGGATCGCGCACTGCACGAGGCCGACCAGCTGCGGCAGGACTGGTCGGACTTGCTGCGTGGAATCGGCGAGCGGCAAATGCGCCCGGCAGCGAGCGACACGGCGCACCAGTTGCTCGTGGAGCAGACCTTCGTCATTGCAGATCTGTCGATCGTCGTCAGCGGCCTGCAGGGCCAGGCCGGCCGCGCTTTTGAGGCGGGCGAACTTCGGCTGGCGACGCAGTTGCTACCGCGCCTGGCGGCAACACTCGCCGCCGGGCCCGGGCAGGCAACGCAAGGCACACTCGCAGTGCAGGGAGACTCGCAACGGCGCCGGCAGGTCCAGCGGGTCACACAGGATGTCGCGCAGGATGTCGCGCAATTGGTCCACCAGCTGCTTGCCGACAGCGGCAGCGCAGGCCGAGGATTCGATCCCTCGGTGCTGCAGGCCTTGCTGGCGCTGCGCAGCGCGATGGAACCTCTCGCGGCAGCAAGTCCGGATGCGACTGACGCGCAGCATGCCGCACGAGCCAGCCTCGACGCCGCCGCGGCACTTGTCGAGCACATCGACGGCGGTCTGATGCAGGCGGTCCAGGTGCTCAGGTCGGAACGGCAGTGGGTCGTCTTCGCGCTCTCGGTGGCACTGCTGCTGGGGACCTTCGCCGCAAGCCTGGCGTTGCCACGCAAGCAGGCCAGCGACGATGACCCACCACCATCCATCGAAGGGACGGACGCTGCGGCAGTCGATCTTCCGTTGCACGGCGATACCGCTCGGGCCGAGAGCGAGCAGCCCGCAGGTGATCTCTTACAACGTCTCCGTGCGAAAGGGGCGCCTGCCCACGACCCCGAACCTCAGGCCCACCCCTACAGGCCCTGAGGCCACGCCCGGCGCGCGCGATCGCCAGCCACCGGAGACTCAAAGTGCTTCGGTATCGAGCATCGCGCTCATCGCAAGCTGCTGCCCTGAGCGAAGCCATGACAAAGGGCCTAGAAGGTCTGCACCTTCTAGGCCCTGTCATCACTGGTGCGGCTGGCAGGAATCGAACCCACGACCCCTTGGTTCGTAGCCAAGTACTCTATCCAACTGAGCTACAGCCGCATTGAAGCCTATGAGTATATCGCAGCAAGTTGCCTATCCAGGCAGTGAACGGTGGTGCTCACTCCAGTGACGAGGCACTGCGGTCGCACACCGCCGCCCGGGTTTCATCGCCTTGCACGCGGGCCAACTGCGCCAGCCTGCGCCACGCAGCGCGACGCGCGCGCGCGGGCAAGGCCGGTGCGGCGGCTGCCTGCTCCAACAGTTGGCGTGCCTTGCCGAACAGGCCTGTGGCGGCGTACGCCGCGCCCACGGCGGCAAGCACGGCGCTCTCGTGGCTGAAGTTTTGCGCCGCGCTCTCCAGGGCGGGCAGCCAGTCGGAGGTCATGCCCTCGGTGGCCTCGGCGAGGACCAGCGACACGGTCTGCCGATCGGCGGCGTCGAGTTCACCGAGGCGGTCCCAGAAGGGGCGCAGCCACTGGCGCGCCTGCTCTGCGCCGCCGAGCTCGAGTGCGCGCCTGGCCGCGCGCGTGGCGATGCGCGGATCGCGACGGTCGGCGCCGTCGAACTGCTGCCACAGCCGCCGCAGTTGCTGCATGTCGTGGGCCTGCACGATCGTCTCATCGGCCAGGGCACGCAACAGCCCCTGTGCAACCGTGGGCGAAAAGGCTTGGTGATTGGCCAGCATGCGCGCCATGTGCAGAGCCTGCAGGGGCTCGCGCGCCGCGCGTGCGGCCTGCATACGCAGGCGCAGGGCCTGCGTGCGGCGCGCCGCTCCCGCCGAGAGCAGCGACAGCGCCTCGAGTGCCCGTGCGGAATCGTGATCGTCGAGCGCCCATTGCGCGGCGGTCAGCTGCGCGCCGTCTTCCAAGCCGCGCGCGGTGCCGCCTTGTCGCGCGGCCTCCAGGGCCTGACGCAGAGATTCGTCGCGCGCCTGGCGGTCCTGCATGCGGTGCGCACCGGTGGCCGCAAGCAGATGGCCGAGTGCGGCAAAGTCAGGCGCCGCCGCGAGCGCCGGCACGTCCGCCTGCAGCGCCAGGGCCCGCCTGGCCGCCTTGCGCGTGCGACCGTATCGGGCGTTGACGAGTTCGGCCATCGCCTCGCGCAGGGCGAAATGCGCGGCTTGCTCCTTGCGCTCTTCACGCCACTCGCGCGCGCGCCGCGGCAGGCTCACAAGGCGCGCGAGCGCGTGTGCCGCCGCCACCAGGCCCACGCACAACACGAGCATGGCCAGCACAAAGAAGTTCAGAGAGACATCGGTGCGCCAGCCAGCCCAGAAGATCGAGACCAGTCCGTCGTTGCGCCCGAGCGTGGTCGCCGCGACCACTGCCACGGCGAAGAGCAGGACAACCCAGATCAGCCCGCGCATGCTCGATGTGGACAAGCCGGTCGGTGGGCGCGCCTCAGCGGCCCGCAGCGGCTGCGGCTATGGCCGCCAACGTGGCATCGGGCCGCGGCACGGCGGCGGTGCGCGCTTGCGCCATCATCTGGCGCAACGCCTCGGCCACCTGCGACGTGCGCCGGGCGCTGCGGTCGAAGTAGCGCTCGAGCGCCACCAGCGAGTCGCGCAGATCCGACTGCGCGATATCGAACTGGCGAGACAGCAGCGCAAGGCGCGCGTTGAGCAGCCTGAGCTTCAGGTTCTCACGCAGGAAGTAGGCCTGTTCGGGTGCGAGCAGCATGGCTTCGGGGTCTTCGATGCGGGTCACGCGCAGCAGCGAGCGCGTCTCATTCCAGACATGCGCGGACAGGCGGGCCCAGGTCTGGCGCAGGGTCTCGACAAAATCCAGGGGGCTGGCCGCCGCGCCGCGGGCCGCGGTCGCGGCCGATGCCGAAGAAGCCGGGGCTCCGGCTGACATCGGAGCAGGCCCTGCGACCTCGGTGCCGGAGTTTGGACCACTTGGGCTCAATGCGGGGCTCAACACGGGGCTCACGCTCAGCCGCGTAGCGCCGCGGCCAGCGGCCGCACGCTGGGGTGTCACCAGCAAGGGCAGGTCGTCCACTTGCCGCACGAGCTCATCCAGACGAATCGTCAGCACCGAGAGATCCGCAACGCCCGCGGCTCGAGTGCGCTCCAGGTCCTGCGCGACGGCGCGGCGCACACGCTCCAGACGCGGTTGGTTGTAGCGCGCCAGGCGTGCTTCGGACTGGCGCAGCACGAGCATCAGCGGCTCCGCGCTGCCGGTGATGGCCGACTGCTGCTGCGCCACGCGCACCGCCGCCTCGACGTCGGCGAGCACGTTCTCGTCACGCGATCGCGCGAGCGACTGCAGCAGGTCCTCGATCTGCGAACGCTGCATCGCGTTCTCGGCCACGCGTGCCTCCAGCAACGCCATCTTGGCCACAGCCTCGCGCGAGGCCGCCTCGGCCTGGCGCGCCAGCACGCGCGCCTCGTTGGCCAACTGTCCACTCTCCTGTTGCCGCTTGGCAAGCTCGGTTTCGAACACCTGCAAACGTTGCTGTGTGCTGTAGGCCAAGGCCAATGCGCCGGTGGCAATCATGGCGAGCAACACTGTCGCGGCGAACCACCAGCGCGTGACCCCGCCTGCCGGTGGCGCAGCATTTGCATCGGCCGCGGATCGGGAGTCAGACGCAGACATCCGTGGCGTGGCTGGCGGCTCGTCGCTCGAGTCCACCCTCGCCGAAGCGGCCGGCGCATTGGCCATCGCATTGGCCATCGCATCTGCCAGCGGAGTCGGCCCCTGGGCTGCACGCCCGCCTGCAACTGCAGCGGCAGGGCTCGTGTCTGGCAAGGACGGCGACGGGGCCGGGGTGGGCGGAGCTGGTGTCACAGGGGGCCGGATTGTATCGGCGCCCCTGCGCGCAGCCGCGCGCGGTCGACTGCCGTGGACCACGCCAGCACGAGTGCCTGCACGCCCGGGGCGAGCACCTGGACCTGCGCAAACCCTGCCTCACGCGCGGCCTGCCCAATGCGCTCGTGCGTGGTCAGTGCGAGGGAACCGCGCCAGGCGCCACCCGGGGCCAGCCGCAGCAGGTTGCCCGCCGCCTCGCTGCTGCTGAGGTGCCAGGCGAAGCGCTCCGGCTGGGCCTGTGCCGCCGTGAGCAGCGCCGACTCTTCGGCTGTCCATGCGGGCATCGTGCGGCGATAGGCCGCCACATGGTCGACCTGCGCCCCCGCCTGGCGCAGGGTCTGCGCGAACCAGTCACGGCCGCCTTCGCCGCGCACGATGAGCACACTCGCACCTCGCCAGTCCAGCGCGCGCAGTTGCTGCCACAGCGCCTCGCTGTCCAGGCGCGGCGCGTCGGGTCCGGGCTCGCGCACGTTGCCCATGGGCACGCCGGCCGCACACAAGGCGGCGGTCGTGCCTGGCCCGGTGGAGCCCGCCAGCGTGTGCGTGGGCCACGCCACCACAGCCGGTGCGTCGGCGAAGAATCGCATCACAGCGTTGGCGCTGACGAACATGACCAGGCGCCGTTCACTCAGAGTGGCCCACCAGCGCCCGACCTCGGCATTCGGGTCGGCGACATCGGAGGTCATGGGCTCGATGCCGATCAGCGGCAGAGTCACCGCGTCCACGCCCAGCGCGCACAGCTCTTGTACGGCTGCCAGCCCCTGCTCCCGGGGACGAGTGACGATGAGTTGCATGTTCCGCATGTTCCGCATGTTCCGCATGTGCCGCATGTTCCGCATTCCCGCGTGTACTGCAGGTGCCGCCCGCCGCGGCCCCGATCAGGCAGCGGCGAGGTAGCCCGCCGCGCCAGCGGCCACCAGCCGCGCGGCAGCCGCCTGGCCCAGCGCCGTGGCGGCCGCCGCGTCGGTCACCACCGCCTCGGCCTGGGTGCGCAGCAGCGGCCGGCGCGCATCCGCGGCATCGCCGAGCGCGGCCTCGATGAGCAGCCGTTCCCCCACCCAACGAGCATGCGCCGCCAGCGGCATGCTGCAACTGCCGCCCAGCGTGCGCGACACCGCTCGCTCGGCCAGCGCCGCGAACTCGGTCGCGCGATGTGACGTCTGTGCCAGCAGCTCGCGCAGCGCCTGCGCTTCTTCACGCACCTCCAGGCCGAGCGCACCCTGGCCGGCGGCCGGGATCATCTGCTGCGCATCGAAGCGCGCCCGGATCCGCGTGCCCAGGCCCAGGCGCATCAGGCCCGCGGCAGCCAGCACGATGGCGTCATAACCGCCCTCGTCGAGCTTGCGCAGCCGCGTGTCGAGGTTGCCACGCAGCGGCTGGATATCGAGGTCGGGCCTGATCGCGAGCAACTGCGCCTGGCGCCGCAGACTCGACGTGCCCACGCACGCACCCGGCGGCAACTCGGCCATTGAAGCGTAGTGGTTGGAGACGAAGGCGTCGCGCGGGTCTTCGCGCTCCCAGATCGCCGCGAGCACGAAGCCCGCCGGCAGCTCCATCGGCACGTCCTTCAACGAGTGCACGGCGAGGTCGGCGCGGCCTTCTTCCAGCGCGGTTTCGAGTTCCTTCACGAACAGGCCCTTGCCGCCCACTTTCGACAGCGTGCGATCCAGGATCTGGTCGCCCCGGGTGGTCATGCCGAGCAACTCGACCTCAAGGCCGAAGCCCTTGGTGAGCACAGCCCGCACATGCTCGGCCTGCCAGAGCGCCAAGCGGCTCTCACGCGTGGCAATGGTGACGCGCGCAACCTGAGCTGTTTTCATGGGTGGATTATCGCCAGCCAGCGCTTGCGAGGTGGCTTGCGAGACGGCTTGCGAGGCGGCGACCGGGGGCGGCTCGGCAAGCGCCGCCATCGTCGCGCCTCAAACCCACGGAAGTGGCAGCACAGGCGAGGCAGAATGAGTAACCTGGTTACGGAGTAGTTGGGTGCAATGCCAAATCTCAAGCGCGACAGAACGAAGCCCGTACCAAGGTCCGCTGCGGCGAAAGACAAGGGTGCGGCCGAAGCGGCCGCCAAAAATCGCCCACTGGTTGAGGACATCCGGTTACTTGGTCGGATCCTGGGCGATGTCATCCGCGAACAGGAGGGAACGGCGGCTTTCGATCTCATCGAGCGCATACGCCAGCTCTCCGTGGCCTTCCGCCTGAAGGCCGATGCCAGCGCTGGCCGGGTTCTCGATCGACTGCTCAAGAACCTCAGCGCCGACCAGACCGTCACCGTCATCCGCGCCTTCAGCTACTTCAGCCATCTGGCCAATATCGCGGAGGACCGCCACCACCTGCGCCGTCGCGCCGCGCACGAGCGCGAAGGCCACCTGCAGGAAGGCTCGCTCGCACTCACCTTCGAGCGCCTGCATCATGCCGGCCTGCGTGCCGCCGAGATCGCCGAGACGTTGGCCCGCGCGCACATCTCGCCCGTGCTCACCGCCCACCCCACCGAGGTGCAGCGCAAGAGCATCCTCGATGCCGAACGCGCCATCGCGGGCTTGGTGGCCCAGCGCGAGGCCTCGTGGGGCGCTGGTGCTGTCACGCCGTCTGCGCCCGCCGCCGAGGAACGCCTGGCCGAGAACGAGGCGCTGATCCGCGCCCGCGTCACGCAGCTGTGGCAGACGCGCATGCTGCGCACGACGCGACTCACGGTCTCCGACGAGATCGAGAACGCGCTGTCGTACTACCCGGCCACCTTCCTGCGTGAGCTGCCGCGGCTGTATCGCGAGATCGAGCGCAGCCTCGCCGGCCATGAGGTGGCGTCGTTCCTGCGCATGGGCCACTGGATCGGCGGCGACCGTGACGGCAACCCCAACGTCGGCGCCCACACCTTGCGCATGGCGCTGTCGCGGCAGGCCGAAACCGCGCTGCGCTTTTACCTGACCGAGGTGCACCAGCTGGGCGCCGAGCTGTCCACATCGCACATGCTGGCGCCGGTGAGTGCGCAGATGCTGGCCCTGGCCGGTTCCTCGCCCGACCACAACGAGCATCGCAGCGACGAACCCTATCGCCGCGCGTTGATCGGCATGTATTCGCGCCTGGCGGCGACGCTGCAGCTGTTGACTGGCACTGAAGCGCTGCGCCATGCGGTGGCGCCGCAACAGGCCTACGCCGATGCGGCTGGTTTTCTG
>JANNRI010000230.1:0-27295 GCA_031401195.1 Burkholderiales bacterium | reverse complement strand
CAGCCGATGCGCGCGGCCGCTGCCGCGCGGTCCGGCTGCCCGCAACGATGACACTTCTCAAAGCCCTGGGGCTCACCGTTCCCACGCGCGCGCAACTGCTCGATCAGTTCGAGGAGATCGTCGCATGTGTAGCCTTGGGCGGTGTGGTTTTGGCGGTGAGCTGGGGCGTGATCACGCGTTACATCACCGCGCAGCCGGCGGCCTGGGCCAGCGAGGTGGCGACCCTGTGTTTCGCCTGGGTGGTGTTTTTCGGCGCCACGGCGTGCATCAAATATCGCCTGCACCCTTCGATCGACATGCTCGTGGTGCGGTTGCCGCGCAAACTTCAGGTGGTTGTGCGCTGGCTCAATCACGGCCTGGTGCTGGGCTTTTGCCTGTTCATGGCCTGGTTCGGCACCCGCTTCGCCATCGACGCCTGGGCCAGCCCGAGCCCGGTATTGCGCTATCCCCTGACCTGGCTGTACGGGCCGGTCGCCTTCTGCTTCGCGCTGATGGCGCTGCGCTACGTTCAAGTGGCGTTTCGCGGCGCCTGGCAGATCGATGGCGAAAGGGAGACCCATGTGGGTTGACTGGGTACCGGCGATCCTGATGCTGGTGCTGTTCGCGCTCGAAACGCCGATCGCGTTCGCCATCGGTATTTCAGCGCTGTCGTTCTTCCTGATCAGCGGGGAGGTGCCGCTCAACATCTTCGTGCAGAAGATGGTGACGGCAACCGATTCCTATCCCTTGCTGGCGATTCCGTTCTTCGTGCTGGCCGGCGCCATCATGAACAAGGCCGGCATCACGCGCCGCCTTCTTGCCCTGGCCGATGCCATGGTCGGCCACATGACCGGCGCGCTGGCGCAGATGTGCACCGTGCTCGCCACCCTGCTGGGCGGGCTGACGGCCTCGTCCTCGGCGGATGCCGCGATGCTGTCCAAGGTGCTGGGGCCGGAGATGGTCAAGGCCAACTACAGCCCGGCCTTCGCCGCGGTGATCACCTCCTGCGCGGCCATCATCACCGCGCTGATTCCGCCTTCGATCGGCCTCATCATCTATGGCTACATCGCCGACGTATCGGTCGGGCGCCTGTTCATCGGCGGCATCGTTCCGGGCCTCATGCTGGCCGCTTCGCTGATGGTCGTCACCTGGTTCATCGCCAGGAAGCGCGGCTACCTGCCGGTGCGGCGCGAGTTCGCCGGGATGGCGGTGCTCGGGCGCAGCTTTCGCGATGCCCTGTGGGCGCTGTCGATCCCGGTCTTCATCATCATCGGCATCCGTTACGGCATCTTCACCCCGACCGAGGCGGGCGCCATCACGGTGCTGTACGTGATTCTGGTCGGCAGGTTTGCCTACAAGAGCCTGAAACTTTCGGACCTGCCGCGCGTGATGAAGGAAACCGCGCTCGATACCAGTTCGGTGATGTTGATGATCTGCGCCGCCTCGGCCTTTGGTTTCTACCTGGCATGGGAACGAATTCCGCCGCACATGGCGGCCTGGCTGGTCTCGCTGACCACGGATCCGGTCATGCTGTTGCTGCTGATCAACGCGCTCTTGATCGTCCTGGGCACTGCGGTGGAAGGCACCGCTGCGCTGATCATCCTGACGCCGATCTTTGTGCCGATCCTGGTCAAGCTCAATGTCGACCCGGTGCACTTCGGCATCGTGCTGGTCACCAACCTGACGATCGCCGGCGTCACCCCGCCGGTGGGGCAGATGATGTTCATCAGTTCGCAGGTGCTGCGTGTGCGGATGGAGGATTACACGCTGGAAGTGCTGCCCTTTCTGGGTGCGATGCTGGTGGTGCTGCTGCTCTTGACCTTGTTTCCGCAACTCACGCTGTGGCTGCCGAACCTGATGTACGGCAAGGCGGTCGGATGAAGTTCCGCGCCGCGGTCCTGCACGCGGTCGGCGAGCCTCTGGCGATCGAGACGGTAGAGTTGCGGGCGCTCAAAGCCAGCGACGTGTTGGTACGCGTGCGCGCCAGCGGTTTGTGCCATACCGATCTCGAAGTTTTGCAGGGTTCGCTCGCCTATCCACTGCCGGTCGTGCTCGGGCATGAAGGCGCCGGCGTGGTCGAGCGGGTCGGTGCCGATGTCATCCAGGTCAAGCCGGGCGACCACGTCGTGTGTTCGTGGAACCCGCACTGCGGCCACTGCTTCTACTGCGAACGCGACCAGCCGATCCTGTGCGAACCGTTCACGCGCCACCAGCCGGCCGGGCGCATGCTGGATGGCGAGGGTCGCCTTTCGCTTGGCGGCGCCGAACTGCATCATTTCTCAGTGACTTCCTCGCATGCCGAATACTGTGTGGTGCCGGAGTCCGGGGCGATTCGGGTACCGGCGGCGATACCGTTCGATCGTGCCTGCCTGATCGGCTGCGGCGTGATGACCGGCGTCGGCGCCGTATCGCGCATGGCGCGGGTCGAAGCCGGCGCCACTGTCGCCGTCATTGGTTGCGGCGCAGTGGGCCTGAATGCCCTGCAGGGCGCGGCGCTGGAGCAGGCGGCGCTGGTGATCGCGATCGAGCGCGATGCGACGCGCGAGGCGTTGGCGCGTGCTTTCGGCGCCAGCCACTTCATCGGCACCGGCGCGGGCGCGGGCGACGAGATCGCGCAGGTCAAGGCCTTGACCTCCGGCCGCGGCGCGGACCATGTGTTCGAGTGCGCCGGCAGCGAGGCCACGCTGCAACTGGGGCTGGAAATCACGCGCCCGGGCGGGCAGATGGTGATCCTCGGCAAGACCGCGGTGAACCAGAAAATCGGTCTGCGTTTTGGCTCGTTGATGGGCGAGAAGCGGATCGTGCGCTCCAGCTATGGCGGGGCACGGCCGCGCCGCGACTTTCCTTGGCTGGCCCAGGCTTATCTCGACGGCAAGCTCAAACTCGACGAGCTGATCTCGATGCGCCTGCCGCTGGATCGCATCAACGAAGGCTTCGATGCCATGCGCCGCGGCGAGATCGTGCGTGCGGTGGTCATGTTCCCCTGACCTATGCATCCGCCGCTGCAGGAAGGATGGATCGACCGGCCGCATCAATGGTTTCGCGCCGGCGACTTCAGGCTCGAGAGCGGCGCGCTGATTCATGATTTCGAGCTGTCGTATGTGGTGCACGGCGAGATCAATGCCGCACGCTCCAATGTCGTGCTCGCGTTGTCGGCGATCGCCAGCACCCATCACCGGCTCGACTTCCTGATCGGACCTGGCCGTGCGCTCGACCCAGCGCGCAACGCGATCATCGCGGTGGATGCGATCGGCAACGGCCTCACTACCTCGCCTTCGACCTCGATCGCGCAGACCGGAACGCGATTTCCGCAGTTCAGCATTCGCGACATGGTTGCATCCCAGTGCGCGCTGCTGGGCCACCTGGGCATCGCAGAGTTGCATGCGGTGATCGGTGCCTCGATGGGTGGCATGCAGGCGCTGCAATGGGGCGTGAGCCATCCCGGTCGCATGCGGCACATCGTGGCGATGACGCCGATGGCGAAGACCGCGCCGTGGGCGGCGGCGATCAACGAAGCCTCGCGCCGCGCGGTCATGGCCGATCCGGACTGGGCCGCGGGCGGCACGGCCGGCTGGGCCGCGTGGGTGCCTTTGATGCAACTCTTGTCGGGGCGCACGCCACGCCAACTCGACACCAGCTTCGAGTCATCTGCCGCGGTACGGAAGTGGATCGAAGCGCGCACCACCTGGTGGCTCGCGCAGGGTTTCGCGCCCGTGGATTGGGTGTATCAGTCGCGTGCCTACGACGCGCATGATGTGGGTACGACGCCGGGCTTTGCCGGCGACACCCGGCGCGCACTGGCGGCGATCCGCGCCGCAACCCTGGTGCTGGCGCCGCCCTTGGACCTGTACAACCCAGCCGAGGCCGCGCATTGGGCCGCCGCAGGGATCGAGCGTGCAAGCCTGCGTGTGATTGCGTCCGATTGGGGCCATCAGTCCGCCTCCGCCGCCGATCCGCTTGTCGCCGTCTGGCTCAATGCCGAGGTCCGCGCCTTCCTCGAGGGATGAAGACCGGCTCCCGGCTTGCATTGCGACGGCTGCTGCGCTGGCCCGACACGGAGCAGGCGGCCATCATCGTCCTCACCATCGTGGCGCACACTGGGCGCGGCTATGCTCCCACGGAGCATTTCATGGAGGGTCCCAAGTGAGCCGGCCAAGTTTGATTGCGCTCGACTGGGGCACCTCCAACCTGCGCGCCAGCCTGGTCGGTGAGGGCGGCTGCGTGCTCGAGAACCGCGCCGCCGCCGTGGGCGTGATGGCCGTGCCCGAGCGGCGCTTCGAGGCGGCACTCATGGCCCTGGCCGGCGACTGGATCGGCGGGCAGCGCTGCCCCTTGATCGCCAGCGGCATGATCGGCAGCCGCCAGGGCTGGCACGAGGCACCGTACCTCGAGTGCCCGGCCGGCCTGGTGCAGGCCGCCGCCAGCCTCACGCGCGTCGCCTTGCAGGCGGGTACCACGCTGCACATCGTGCCCGGGCTGAGCTGTATCGGCGCCGATGGCCAGCACGACGTGATGCGCGGCGAGGAGACGCAGTTGTGGGGTGCGGCCCTCGCGGCCGGCAGTTGCTGCATCCTGCCCGGCACACACGCCAAGTGGGCCTGGCTTGGCGCCGGCGGCAGCGTGCAGACGTTCCAGACCTACATGACGGGCGAGCTGTACGCCTTGCTCACGCAGCACGGCCTGCTCGGGCGGTTGATGGTGTTCGGCCAGGCACGGCCGGCGGCCTTCGAGGACGGCGTGCGTCTCGGTTTGGCAGAACACGCCAACGCCACGCACGCGATCTTCGCGGCGCGCACCGCGGGCCTGATGGGGCGCATCGCCGCCGACGGTCTGCCCGACTTCCTCTCGGGGTTGTTGCTGGGCATCGAGATCGGCAGCGCCACGCGCCACGGCGCACCAGTTGCCGTGACTGTGCTGGGCGACGAAGGCCTGTGCGCGCGCTACGCGACAGCGCTCGGCCTCGCCGGCATCCGCTCGGTGCGCGCTGCCGACGACGCCACCACGCGGGGCCTATGGCTCATCGCGCAAGAAGCGGGGTTGGTGGAGGGCGACGGGGCGCCACGTTGCCGGGCGCGCCGCGCCGGCCGGTGATACTCGGGCTCCTTTTTCGAGGCCGCGCCTCGCCCGCGCGGCCCGCCATGCCGGGCTACCACATCAAGCGGGAACGGATCGCCATCCGCGGCGCGACGAGCCTGCGCATCTGCTCGCTGCGCGACCGCATGCAGTTCTCCGACCCACTGGGCCGAGCTGCAGCAGTGGGCATCTCGAGCGCCGCATGGCCGCTGTTCGGCCTCGTGTGGCCCTCGTCGTTGCACCTGGCGGCCTGCATGGCCGAGCGGCCGTTGGTGCCAAACGAACGCATCCTCGAAGTGGGCTGTGGCCTGGCGCTGGCGAGCCTGATCTCGCACCGCCGCGGCGCCGACGTCACGGCTTCGGACTGCCACCCACTGGCTTCACGTTTCCTGGCTCGCAATGCGCGGCTGAACCGCCTGCGACCGCTGCGCTATCGCGTCGGTGACTGGGCGGCCGCGCCCGCGCTGCCCCGGCACTGCGGCGCGGCACGCGTGCATGGCCGCTTCGGCCTCATCATCGGCAGCGACGTGCTCTACGAGCGTGACGAGGCCGGCCACCTGAGCAGCTTCATCGAGCGCCATGCGCTCGCCAGCGCCGAGGTGCTGATCGTCGACCCCAACCGGGGTAACCGCACGGCCTTCCACCGGCACATGGCGGCTGCGGGCTTCTCGTTGGAAGAGACGCCGCTTGCGCAACCGATGGCGGGCGGACCGGCGTACCGCGGACGCCTGCTGCACTACCGGCGGCAGCGGCCGGCGCCAGCGCCGCTCGAAGCGGATGCCGAGGGCGAGGGCGAGGAAGCGGTTCAAGCGTAGACGGCCGGCACGCCAAGGGTGCACCGTTGCATGGCGTCGAGCCCGACCTCGTGGCCGAGTTGCGGTGGCAGCCGGCGCATATCGTTCTATCCTGGACAAATCCTGGCCCCGCCCTGCCCGCCCCATGCCGAAACCCACGGCCTCCAAACCCCCGCTCGCCGGCTACCGCGTGCTCGACCTCACCAACGTGTTGGCCGGGCCCTTCGCCTGCCACCAGCTCGCGCACCTGGGTGCCGAGGTCATCAAGGTCGAGGCGCCGCAAGGCGGTGACCTCGCGCGCCAGCTTGGCGCCGACGCAGCGCTGAACCAGAAGGGCATGGGCGTGTCGTTCCTGGCGCAGAACGCCGGCAAGCGCTCCATCGCGCTCGACTTGAAGAAGCCCGGCGGCAAGGCCGTGCTGCGCCGCCTGGTGGCCGGCGCCGACGTGCTGGTGGAGAACTTCCGCCCCGGCGTGATGCAGCGCCTGGGCCTCGGCTATGAGGCGCTGCTCGCACACAACCCGAAGCTGATCTACTGCGCTATCTCCGGCTTCGGGCAGGACGGCCCGCTGCGCGACCTGCCCGCCTACGACCAGATCATCCAGGGCATGGCCGGGGTGATGAGCATCACCGGCAACCCTGCGGTCACGGGTGGCGCGCCGCTGCGTGTGGGCTTTCCGGTGGCCGACACCATCGGCGGTCTCACCGCCGCGATGGCGGTGGCCGCCGCGCTCGCCGACTGCCACCGCAGCGGTGGCCGCTTCATCGACGTCTCGATGCTCGAGGCGACGCTCGCCACCATGGGCTGGGCGGTCTCCAACTTCCTCGTCGCCGGTCACGAGGTGCAGCCGATGGGCAATCAGAACATGACAGCCAGCCCCTCGGGCACCTTTGCCACCGGTGCGGGGCTGCTCAACATCGCTGCCAACAAGCAGGAGCAGTTCGAGGCACTGGTGCGCGTGATCGGCCGGCCCGAATTGGCCACCGACCCGCGTTTTGCTCAACGCCAGGCGCGGCTCGAGCGGCGCTTCGAACTCAAGGCCGAGATCGAGCGCGCGCTGGCCGCCAAGCCGGCCGAGGCCTGGTGGCCGCTGCTCACCGAGGCCGGCGTGCCGGCCGGGCCGGTGTACACCGTGCGCGAGGTGCTCGCCCACGCGCAGGTGGCTGGCCGCGGTTTGGTGGCCACGTTCGAGAACGCACCCGGAGTCGGCCGCGACCTGCGCGTGCTGCGCACTGGCGTCAAGATCGACGGCGAGGCGCCGGCGGTGCATGCGCCGCCGCCCACACTGGGACAGCACAGCGAGGCGATCCTGGCCGAGCTGGGCTATGGCGCCGATGAGATCCGCGCGTTGCGCGAGGAGGGCGCGCTATGAGGACCACTGCACGATGATCTTCCCGATCCTCGGACCCCGGTGCGAAGCCGCTGCCACTGCCACTGCCACTGCCACCGCCACTGCCACTGCCACCGCCACTGCCACTGCCACCGCCACCGCCACCGCCACCGCCACCGCCACTGCCACCGCGGCGCCGTGCCAAGATCGCATCTGTTGCCGCTACACGCCATCACTGCCATGCGCTCAACCCGACCCATGCGCCCCATGCGCCGACTTCAGCTGCCGGTCCGTCGCATCTCGTCTTGCGTATCGGCTCTGGTCTGCGCGCTGGCGCTGGCGGCCACCCCGGCCCTGCTGCCCGCACAAGCGCAGGACTGGCCCGCCGAGGGCAAGACCATCCGCCTCATCGTGCCTTCGCCCGGCGGCAGCGGCACCGGCGACACCATCGCGCGCATCCTGGCCGAGGAGATCGGCAAGCGCCTCAAGGCCACCTTCGTCGTCGACAACAAGCCCGGCGCCAACGGCAACATCGGCGCCAGCGCGGCGGAGCAGGCGCCGGCCGACGGCTACCACTTCCTCTTCTCCTGGGCTGGCACGCTGGCGGTGAACCAGGCCATGTACAAGCAGATGGGCTACGACTCGCAGCGCGATTTCGTGCCCATTGCGCTCGTGGCCGACGTGCCCAACATTCTCGTCGTCAACAACGATCTGCCGGTGAAGACGCTCGACGACTTCACGCGCCATGCCCAGGCCAACCCGGGCAAGCTGAGCTACGGCTCCACCGGCATCGGCAGCTCGATGCACCTGGCCGGCGAGTTCTACATGCGCGAGTTCGGCGCACAGATGGTGCACGTGCCGTTCTCCAATCCGGGCAACGCCACCACCAACCTCATCTCGGGCGAGATCCAGCTCATGTTCCAGCTCATCCCGGGCATTGCCGGGCAGGTGAAGAGCGGGCGCGTGCGCGCCATCGGCGTGATGGCGGACAAGCGCTCTCCGGCGCTGCCCGACGTGCCGACGATGGCCGAGCTGGGCGCGCCCAGGCTGATGTCGTCGACGTGGTTCGCGCTGCTCGCGCCCAAGGGCACGCCGGCGGTGGCACTCGAGCGCATGAATGCCGTGGCCAACGAGGTGCTGGCCGACACGGCAGTGAAGAAGCGCCTCAACGACATCGGCGCCACCGCGCTGGGCGGCACGCCGAAGCAACTGGCCGACCACCTGGCCGCCGAGATCGAGAAGTGGGGCCGCCTGGTGCGTGAAGCCAAGATCCAGGTGCAGTGAGCGCGGCCACGCGCTGGTGCTGCTGCAGCGCCCCGTGACCGTGACCGCCTGCCACCGATCGCATCGATGACCGCCGCCCCGAGCGCACCGCACGCGCCGAGCCTGGCTGCGCTCGAGCAGCGCCTGGCCTACGAGATGGCCTGCCTGCAACTGCCGGCCGCGCGCTGGACGCCCGCGCTCGAGCACGAGGGCCTGCCGGTGGCCGACGTGGCCATCATCGGCGCCGGCATGGCCGGCCTCGCGCTGGCCGCGGCGTTGCAGCACCGCGGCATGAGCACCGTGGTCTACGACGAGGCGCCGGCAGGTCTGGAAGGCCCCTGGGCCACGAGCGCGCGCATGGAGACGCTGCGCTCACCCAAGCAACTGGCCGGGCCCGCGCTGGGCCTGCCCTCGCTCACCTTCCGGGCCTGGTTCGAAGCGCAGTTCGGCAGCGCCGCCTGGGAGGCGCTGGACAAGATCCCGCGCCTGCAGTGGATGGACTACCTGCGCTGGTGCCGCCGCGTGCTCGGCCTGCAGGTGCACAACGAACACCGCGTGACGGACGTGCTGCCGCACGAAGGTGGGAGGGTGGAACTGCGCATCGAGCGCCGTGTTGGCCCGCATGGCCTGCATGGCCATGACCCGCTTGGCCCGTATGGCCCGCATGGCCCGGCGGCCATCGGCGCCGACCCTGCTGCCGCGCTGTCAGCCCCGTTGGCTGCGCCGCAAGCGATCACGGCCTTCGCGCGCCGCCTCGTGCTTGCCACCGGCCGCGCGGGTCTCGGCGGGAACTGGGTGCCGCCGTGGGCGCATCAGTTGCCGCGCACGCGCTGGGCGCACTCGGCCGACGAGCTCGACCACGGCCGGCTGCGCGGCCAGCGCGTGGGCGTGGTCGGCGGTGGCTCCTCGGCGATGGACAGCGCCGCCACCGCGCTGGAGCAAGGCGCGGCGCGTGTGCACCTGCTGGTGCGCCGCCCCGACCTGCCGCGCATCAACAAGGGCAAGGGTGCCGGCAACCCGGGCTTCGTGCACGGCTATGGCCGCCTGCCCGACGCGTGGAAGTGGCGCATTCGCCACTACATCGCCGAGCAGCAGGTGCCGCCGCCGCGCAACAGCACGCTGCGCGTCTCGCGCCATCACAACGCCTTCTTCCACCTCGGCTGCGCGGTGCTGGGGGCCGACGAGCGCGGCGGCGTGCTGCAGGTGCGCACGAGCGCCGGTCCGATCGAGCTCGACTTCCTCGTCTTCGCCACCGGTTTCGCCATCGACTGGAACGAGCGGCCGATGCTGCGCCACATCGCGCCGCACGTGCGGCTGTGGCAGCACCGCTGGGTGCCGGCGCCCGGCCAGGCGGATGCCGAACTCTCGGCCTCGCCGGACCTCGGCGCCGACTTCGAGTTCCAGTTGCGCGAGGGGCACGTCTGCCCGGGCCTGGAACGCATCCACTGCTTCTGCTACCCCGCCGCGCTCTCGCTCGGCGTGATCACGGGCGACATACCGGCCATCAGCGAAGGCGCGGTGCAACTGGCCCACGGCCTCGCCGCGCTGCTGTACGGCGAGCAGATCGAGCACCACTACGCCCGCTTGCAGGCCTATGCCGAGCCCGAAGTCTTCGGCGACGAATGGGTGGCCGCGCCGCTGCCCGCAGGGGCAACCACGGGAACGGGAGAACCGACGACATGAGCCAGGATATCGACGTCATCGACGCCGCCGCGGGCCTCGTGCCCGGCCTCGCGCTGCACGCGGCGCGGCGCTTCCGCGCCACGGCCATCGAGGCCACGCAAGCGAGCCACGATGCACTGCTGCACGAGCCCGTTCCCGGTCTCAGCACCGCCGATCGCCTGCGCGTGGCCGTGCACTGCTGCGAGGCGGCGGGCGCCGCGCAGCTCGCTTCGCACTACCGGGCCTTGCTGGGCTCGGAAGGCGCTGCCGAGGCCGCATCGCCGATGTTGCCGGCGCTGCTGCCGGCGATGCTGCAGTGGGCTGAGCTGCTCACCACCGACCCACGCCGCGGCGACCGCGCCGCATTGCAGGCGTTGAAGGCTGCGGGCCTCAGTGACGCGGCTACCGTGGCGCTGGCGCAGCTCGTGGCCTTCCTCAGCTACCAGATCCGCGTCGTGGCCGGTCTGCGCGCCATGCTCGCGCCGCGCGCCGGAGGTGCCCGATGAACGCGCCGACGATCCGCATCAACGGCTACACCAACGAGACGCTGCAATGGCGCTCGTGGCTGACGCCGATGACGGTGAGCGCAGCGAGCCCGCTGCAGCTGCAGGTGCTCGACGAAAGCCACGCGCAGGCGCGCTCGTCCGAGTACTACCTGACGCTGGTCCACCAGCCGCTGATGCTGCGCCACCGCTCGGCGGCCTACAACGCCATCATGTACGCCCCCGGCGGCGCACCGCGCGCCGAGCGCGAACTGGGTGCGATGGTGGTCTCGGTGACCAACGGCTGCGTGTACTGCACCTCGGTGCACGCGCAGCGCTACGCCCAGCTCGCGCGCCGGCACGATACGGTGGAGCAGGTGTTCACCGACCCCACGAACGCCGACCGGGCTGGCAGCACCGAGCGCGAACGCGCCATCGCCCGCTTCGCGCAGGCGGTGACGCTGCGGCCGCAGTCGCTGGGCACCGAAGACATCGAGCCGCTGCGCGCGCTGGGCATGAGCGAGGAGGAAATCATCGACCTGTTGCACGCCGTGGCCATCTTCGGCTGGGCCAACCGGCTGATGCACAACCTGGGCGAGCCGGTGGCCGCGCCGTCGGCCTAGCTTCGAGGGGGCGTTGATCGACACGCCTGTTCGGGCGTGGATAAACGCGCGTCAGCGCCGCGCGCGGCGCGCCAGGGTGTTGCTGGAATCGTGCATGATGCGCTGCCGCTGCTCGGCGCACCACCGCTCGAACGCCTGCGTGTGTGCGACGGCAGCCCCTGCGGCTGGCTCTTCATCGATGCCTCCAAGGCCGGCCGCCGCCGCTGGTGCGACATCGCCACCTGTGGGGCTGTGCACAAGGCGCAGTCCTTCCGTCAACGTGCCGCCGTGGCGGCAAGAAAGGAATCGCGATGAGCGACCACGTGCTGTATGGCGAGCCCGGCTGGGGCTCGGCCATCGTCGAGGCGCAACTGGCCTGGTACGGCCTGCCCTTCCGATTCGAGGCCACGGGCGACCTGCTCGGCTCGGAGCAGGCGCGCGACAGACTGCGTCCGCTCAACCCGGTGATGCAGGTGCCCACGCTTGTGCTGCCCAACGGTACCGTGATGACCGAGAGCGCGGCCATCACCCTGCACCTGGCCGACCTCACCGGCCGCGACGACCTCGTGCCCGGCCCGAAGGCACCCGAGCGCGCGTCCTTCCTGCGCTGGCTGGTCTTTGTGGTGGCCAACATCTACCCCACCTTCACTTACGCCGACGTGCCCACGCGCTTCGTCAAGCACGAAGACGCGGCCAAGGCCTTCCGTATCGAGATCGATGCCTACGCGCAGCGCCTGTGGCGCGCGGTGGAGGCGGCTGCCGGAACACCGTGGTTCCTGGGCGCGCGGCCTTCGGCGCTCGACATCTACTTCGCGGTGATGACGCAATGGCGTCCGAAGCGCGCCTGGTTTGCAGAGCACGCGCCGCGTGTGCTGGCCGCGGCTCAGGCGGCAAGTGCGCTGCCGGCGGTGGCGCCGGTGATGGCGCGCAATTTCAAAGGTTGATCGGGGCGTGGTGGCGGCGAGCCGACCACCGCGCCCCTTGCGCCTCGCCGGCTAATCCGGCCTAAGCCACCGCAGAAACCGCGCCAGCTGTGTATCGCGCCACGTGCGCGGTGCCCGTGCCCCGCGCTGGCGCGCGCGTGGCGGGTGGTTGGCGGCGGCGCGCAGCTCGTGCTCGGCTGTGTTCAGCAGCGGCTGCAGGTCGCTGATGGCCGGGGCCAGGACTCCGGCGCCGCATTGCGGGCAGGCGGTGGCGCGCGTGGGGTCGAGCGTGGTGCCGCAGGCGTGGCAGGGCCAACGCAGCGGCACGCCGTCGGCCGGTGGCAGGGGTTGGCCGTCCACGCCGCGCTGGCGCAGGGCGTGGCCCAGGCGCGGCAGGTCCACCACCAGCAGCGGCGTGCCGCACCAGGCGCAGGTGTCGCTGTCACTCTCTCCCGCGGCCAACGCGCCGCAGCTCAGGCAGTGCAGCACGCGCTTCTGCGCGCGCAGCGCGCTGCGCTCGGGCGGCAACAGCGGGCGTACCAGGCCGCGCTCGGCCAGCAGGCCGGCGTCGGTGTGCAGGTGGCCGTGGCCGGCCGGACACTCCTGCGCCGGAAAGCGGCCCCAGCGGGTGCGGTTGTGCACCGTCTTCAGCGGCAACGCGCACACGGGGCAGGGCAGCGTGGGCGGGCGCGGGGCATGGGGTGAGGGCGCCGGTTGGGGCTGCTGCGGCGGCTGCCGCTGCGCCTCGGCGCGGCTCATCTCGCGCAGCAGTTCCACCCAGCCCAGGCCGGTCAGTTGCACCGACTCCAGCATGTCGAACCACACCAGCCGGCAGGCCGCGCAGTGGTCGACGAGCACCGAGCGGCTGGTACGCGCGTGCAGACGGCGCTGCGCCATGGTCGCGCGGCACTGCGGGCAGGTACGCGGGTGATCGTCAGCCGGGGTCGCAGGCATGCCCCGATTCTGTGCCGCCCAGGCCGCGAGTGGGCAAATCGTCCGCGCCGTCGCAGTCGAAGGCGCTCTGCTGATGGCGGTGGTCGATGGGCGGTGCGCCTTCCACGCCGGGCTGGCGAGGCGGCTGGCCGCCAATCGGGACTAGCGGGGCTTTTCCAGCCCTGCTGCGGCGTTCGGCCCGCTGCGATCGCAACGATGCTGCGCGGTGGGTTGCGGCACCCGCCGCCGTGACCGCACCGTCGAACCGCCGCACCGGAAGGACCCCATGTCAGCGCTCACCGAAGACCAGGCCCGCACCTACATGCACAAGCTGCTCGCCGCGATGGTGCAAGGCGGCGGCTCCGACCTCTTCATCGCGGCCGACTTTCCGCCCAGCATGAAGGCGCACGGCAGCATGCAGCCAATGACGGCGCAAAAGCTCAGCGCCGAGTCGGCGCGCATGCTGGCGCAGGCCATGATGAACCCGCGCCAGCGCGAGGAGTTCGCCAAGGAGATGGAGTGCAACTTCGCCATCTCGCTGCCTGGCGTCTCGCGCTTCCGCGTCAACGTCTACGTGCAGCAGCAGACGGTGAGCATGGTCATCCGCACGATTGCCAACGAGATCCCGAGCTTCGAGAAGCTCAAGCTGCCCGAGGTGCTGAAGGACGTGGTGATGAACAAGCGCGGCCTGGTGCTGGTGGTGGGCGCCACCGGCTCGGGCAAGTCGACCACGCTGGCGGCGATGATCGACCACCGCAACCGCAGTTCGGCCGGGCACATCATCACCGTGGAAGACCCGGTGGAGTACGTGCACGCGTCGCGCATGTCGCTGGTCACGCACCGCGAGGTCGGGGTGGACACGCACTCTTGGCATCACGCGCTGAAGAACACGCTGCGCCAGGCGCCGGACGTCATTCTGATCGGCGAGATCCGCGACACCGAGACGATGGAGCACGCCATCGCCTTCGCCGAAACCGGCCACCTGTGTCTGGGCACGCTGCACGCCAACAGTTCCAGCCAGACGATCGAACGCATCATCAATTTTTTCCCCGACGAGCGCCGCGCGCAGTTGCTGATGGACCTCTCGGCCAACCTGCGCGCCATCGTCTCGCAGCGCCTGGTGCGGCGCGAAGACGGCAACGGCCGCGCCGCGGCGATCGAGATCCTGCTCAACACGCCGACCATCGCCGAAAAGATCCTGCAGGGCGACCTGACCGAGATCAAGGGCATCATGACGCGCTCGCGCGAGCTCGGCATGCGCACCTTCGACTGGGCGCTGTTCGAGCTTTACAACGCCGGGCTCATCGGCTTCGACGAGGCGCTGCGCAATGCCGACTCGGCCAACGAGTTGCGGCTGAACATCAAGCTCAAGAGTCAACGCGGCGAGCCCGAGACCTCGGCCTTCATGTCGCTGGCGCTGGAGCCAGAGGTGCTGACGCCGGAGCAGATCGAGGCCGAGCGCGCGAAGGAATTGCAACAACAGGCCGAGACGCGCAAACGGCTGCAGGACGAGCAGGCGCGCGAGCGGCTGATGCAGAAGGCCGCGGCCACAGGCACGTCGCCGCCGCGGCGCTGAGTCGACAGGCAACAGGCAGCAGGCAGCAGGCAGAGGCAGCAGGCAGCAGGCAGCAGGCGAGCGCAGGCGCCGCGGCGTCCCTCGACGCGCCCACCGGAGCGAGGCTGCCCCTTCTTTGTCTTTTGTAGACAATCTGCAATTGCATCGGTAGCATCGCGCGGTCTTCGGAGAGAAAGCCCCCCAATGAGCGCCCGAGTCCTGTCTTCGCCCGTCGTCGATGCCCCCCTGCGCGAGGCCATGCGCATCGCCGGCGAGAAGATGCACGCTGCCGGCTCGGGCCGTGTGATCGAGGTGCGTTACCCCTACACCGGCGAAGTGGTGGCCACGGTGCCCAAGGCCACGGTGGAGGACGTGCGGCGTGCCTTCAAAATCGCGCGCGACTACAAGCCGGTGCTCACACGCTACGAGCGTTACCGCATCCTCATGAAGGCGGGCGAGATCATCGCGGCCCGCAAGGAAGCCATCGCGCGCCTCATCACGCTTGAGTCGGGTCTTTGCATCAAGGACACGCTGTACGAGGTGGGGCGGGCGTCGGATGTGCTGCTCTTCGCCGCGCAGCAGGCGCTGCTGGACGACGGCCAGAGCTTCTCGTGCGACCTCACGCACCACGGCAAGAGCCGGCGCGTGCACACCATGCGCGAGCCGATGATGGGGGTCATCAGCGCCATCACGCCGTTCAACCACCCGCTCAATCAGGTGATCCACAAGGTGGCGCCCTCGGTGGCCACCAACAACCGCATGGTGTTGAAGCCCACCGAGAAGACGCCGCTGGCGGCCATCGCGCTGGCCGACGCGCTGTACGAAGCGGGGCTGCCGCCGCCGATGCTCAGTGTGATTACCGGCGACCCGAAGGAGATTGCCGACGAGATGCTCACCAACGAGCACGCCGACATCGTCACCTTCACCGGCGGCGTGGCCATCGGCAAGTACATCGCGGCCAAGGCCGTGTACAAGCGGCAGATCCTCGAACTCGGCGGCAACGATCCCCTCGTGGTGATGGACGATGCCGATGTCGCCAAGGCGGCCGACCTCGCCGCCAACGGCAGCTACAAGAACAGCGGCCAGCGCTGCACGGCGGTGAAGCGCATATTCGTGCACGAGCGCATCGCCGCCGATTTCACGGAAGCGCTGCGCAAGAAGACGGCAGCATGGAGCTACGGCGACCCGCTCGATCCGAAGGTGGACATGGGCACGGTCATCGACGAGCCGGCGGCGAAGCTCTTCGAGCGCCGCGTGAACGATGCCGTGGCCGCCGGCGCGCGGCTCCTGCACGGCAACAAGCGCGAGGGCGCGCTCTACCCGCCCACGCTGATCGACCGTGTGAAGGGCGAGATGGAGGTGGTGAAGCAGGAGACTTTCGGCCCCGTTTCGCCGGTGATGACCTTCAAGAACCTCGACGATGCCATCGCGCAGGTGAACTCCACCGCCTTCGGCCTGAGCAGCGGTGTGTGCACCAACCGCCTGGATGACATCATGCGTTTCGTGAAGGAGCTGAACGTGGGCTCGGTCAACGTGTGGGAGGTGCCTGGCTACCGACTGGAGGTCACGCCCTTCGGTGGTATCAAGGACTCGGGCCTCGGCGTCAAGGAAGGTGTGCAGGAATGCTGCAAGGCCTTCACGAATACGAAGACGTATTCGATTCCCTGGTGACGGCCTGCTTCTTGCGCGCGATTGCGGCCCTGCTGGCCGCTAGCATCGCCTCCCTCTCGTGATTCATCTTCTCAACCTTCTCGCTGCCATTGCCTTGCTGGTGTGGGGCACGCACATCGTCCGCACCGGCATGATGCGGCTGCTGGGCGAAAACCTGCGCACCGTGCTCGCGCGCTCGTTCAGTCACCGCGGCAACGCGGTGCTGGCCGGCATCGGCGTGACGGGGCTGGTGCAGTCGAGCATGGCCACTTGCCTGATGCTGGCCTCGTTCGCGGGGCAGGGCCTGGTGAGCACCTCGGCGGCGTTGGCGGTGATGCTGGGCGCCGACGTGGGCACGGCGCTGATGGCCGCGGTGTATTCGTTTGATCTCTCGTGGGTCTCGCCGCTGCTCATCTTCGTGGGCGTGGTGATGTTCGTCTCGCGCCAGAACAGCGACGTGGGCCGCGCCGGGCGCGTGCTCATCGGCCTGGGGCTCATCACACTGGCGCTGCAGCTGATCGTGGCCAGCACCCAGCCGATGATCGCCAACCCGGCCGTGCGCGGGCTCATCGTGGCGCTGCCCAACGAGGTGCTGCTCGACATCCTGGTGGGCGCCGTGCTCACGGTGCTGGCTTACTCGAGCCTGGCCATCGTGCTGCTCACGGCGACGCTGGCCGCCTCGGGCCTGGTGCCGGTGCCGGTGGCGATGGGGATCATCGTTGGCGCGAACATCGGCAGCGCGCTGCTCGCTTTCCTGGCCACCAGCGGCGCGGTGCCGGCGGCGCGCCGCGTGCCGCTGGGCAACCTGCTGTTCAAGCTACTGGGCGCGGCGCTGAGCATTCCGCTGTTGCCGCACGCCCTGCAGCTGCTGCGCGAGGTGGTGCCCGAGGTGCACCAGCAGGTGGTGGGTTTCCACCTGCTGTTCAACGTGGTGCTGGCCGTGACCTGCGTGGGCCTCACGGGCCCGGTGGCGCGCCTCACGACACGCTGGCTGCCCGAGCCGCGTGAAGGCATGGGCAAGCGCCGCAGCCACCTCGACCCCGCAGCGCTGGGCACGCCGTCGCTAGCCATCAGCTGCGCGGCGCGCGAGGCGCTGCACCAGGCCGACGTGGTGGAGACCATGCTGCGCGGCCTGCTCGACGTGATCCGCAACAACGATCTCGAGCTCGCCGAGCGCCTGCGCCGCATGGACGACACGGTCGACGAGCTCTACTCGGCGATCAAGTTCTATCTCACGCAGATCTCGCGCGAGGCGTTGAACGAGCGCGAAGGCCGCCGCTGGACCGACATCGTCAGCTTCACGATCAACATGGAGCAGGTGGCCGACATCATCGAGCGCGTGCTGCTGGATGTGGAAGACAAGAAGATCCGCAAGAACCGCCGCTTCAGCGACGCCGGCATGGCCGAGATCTGCCACCTGCACGAGCGGCTCACTTCCAACCTGCGGCTGGCGATGAGCGTCTTCCTCGACGGCCACGTGCGCGATGCGCGCAAGCTGCTGGAGGAAAAGGCACGCTTCCGCGACCTCGAGCACGAGTACGCGGCCAACCATATCGCGCGGCTGCAGGACAACACGGCGCAGAGCATCGAGACCAGCTCGCTGCACCTGGATCTCATCAGCGAGTTGAAGCGCATCAACTCGCACCTGTGCGGCGTGGCCTACCCGATCCTTGAATCGGCAGGCGTGCTGGCGGCCACGCGCATCCGTCATTCGCAGCTCGGCGACCTGGACGAGGTCAAGCCTTGACGTGGTCCATCGTGCTGGCCGTGCTGGCCGGCGCGATGCTGCACGCGGCCTGGAATGCGCTCATCAAGTCCGCGGGCGACAAGCCGCTCGATACCGCGCTCGTGCACCTGATGGGCGCGGTGGTGGCGTTGCCCCTGGCGCTCTTCGTCGGCTTGCCCACGATGGCGGCGGCGCCCTTTATCGCGATGTCGCTGGTGGTGCACATCGGCTACTACTTTGCGCTCGCCGGGGCCTACCAGAACGGCGAGATGGGCATGACCTACCCCATCATGCGCGGCACCGCGCCGCTGCTGGTGGCGCTGGGCAGCAGCACCGTGTTGGGCGAGACGCCCACGGCGGCGGCGTGGCTGGGCATCCTCGGCATCGCAGGCGGCGTGGCACTGGTGGGGCTGGCGCACCCGGGCGAGGCGCTGCACCACCGCAAGGCGCTCGCGTTCGCGCTGGCCAATGCGCTGTGCATCATGGCCTACACCTTGATCGACGGCCTGGGCGTGCGTGCCGAGACGGGGGCCGGCGGCAGCGTCTGGAACTATCTGCTGTGGCTCGTCGTGCTCGATGCCTTTGCCTACCCGGCACTGGTGTGGCGGCGGCGCAGTGCCGAGCAGCGCCGCGTCATGCTGGCCTATGCGCGCGGCCGCTGGCCCGTGGCGGCGCTCGGGGGCACAGCCTCGATGGGCAGCTACTCGATCGCGCTGTGGGCGATGACGAAGGCGCCCATCGCCAGCGTGGCGGCGCTGCGCGAGACCTCGGTGCTGTTTGCCGTGGCGCTCTCCACTTGGTTGCTCAAGGAGCGCTTCGGCGTGCAGCGGGCGCTGGGCGCGGGCGTCATCGTGGCTGGCGTCGTGGCGCTCAGGCTGTCGTGAGTTCCTTCTCCGTAACGAGGCCGGCGTCGCTCTGGCACTGCGCGGCGTGAGGCGGCCGGGTAGACTGACCCGAATCGCCTCTCGACGGGCCGTGCCTTCTGGAGATCTCATGTCCGCGCGTCCTCATCTTGCCGCTACCGCTGCCCCGTTGATGCTCGCGCTGACGCTTGCAGCGCTCGCCGCACCAGCGCCAGCTTCGGCTCAGAACACCAAGCCCTACGAGGGCTACCTGTGCTGCTCGATGTTGAGTGACGGCAGCTGGATCAGTGACCTCAACTACGAAGACGGCTCGAAGAAAATCGTGCCCGTGGGCACGCTCGTGAAGTTCACCGGATTCGGCCGCTGGCGGTTGTTGGTGGAAATCGACGGCAAGCCGATAGGCATCGGCAACGACTACAGCCGCACGATGAGCATGGACGAGTTTGCGGCGCTGTACGTGCCGGCGCAGGACCCGAAGGCGAAGTTGCAGTCGTATCCGCCCAAGGTTCGCGAGGCCATCCTCGGGCGCAAGGTGATGCGCGGCATGACGCGCGAGCAGGTGGTCATGGCGCTGGGCCACCCCGTCACGAGCTACAACCCCGATACCACCAAGCCGCTGTGGCATTACCGGTTCAGGGCGGGTGACTTCCAGGTCTTCTGGGCCGAAGACGGCAGGGTCGACCGCCTCTTCGGCGCGCCCGAGGTGCGCGCGAAAGTCTTCGTCGAGTAGCGACGGCCTGCCCGATCTGCGCTGCGCGCAAGCTCGGCGAACGCCGCTGTCAGCGGCATTCCTTGCGCAGGAAGACGGCCTCGTCCCCGGACAGCGTCCCCTGGTTGCCCTTCTTCAGGAGTTCGGCGCAGCGTGCCTGGGCGCCAGTGGGCGCTGGCACCGATGCCTGACGCGCCGCGGGAGCTGTTGTCGGCGCATTGGCGACCGGCGTCGCGGGGGCTGGGGTTGCTGGCGCGGCCGTGGCGGGAGGCGTGCCCCCAGGCACCGGGAACGCCGTGGTGCCACCCGGCGATGGGGCTGTGGCTTGTGTGGGGGATGGTGCGGGGAGTGGTGATGCGGCCGTGGTGCGCGGGCGCGGTGCAGCCGCGTTGCGCGGCGCCTGTTCCGGCTTGGTTGGTGCGGCGAGCGGGCGCCGAGGCTCCACGCGGGCCGCAGCCGGCGCAGGAGTGGGCGTTGGCCTGGGCACTGGCGCGGGTGCCGGCGCGAGCGGTGCCGGTGCAGCCGGCGCTTGTGCAGCCGGCGCAACGGGCGCAGCGGGCGCAACGGGCGCAACGGGCGCAGGTGCCGGTGCCACTGCCGTGGATGGTGGCGCGGCCACTGGCGCGCCGCGTTCGGCCTCGGTCGGCAAGCGCGGTGCGGTCGGTGCAGTGGCCACGGGCGGAGCCGCGGCCGGGCCCGCGCTGCCCGGGGCTGCTGTGAATCCAGCCGGGGCCGGGCGGTTGCCGGCGCCGGGGCGGGCGGCGTCTGGCGCCGTGCCCGAGCCGGAGCCCGAGCCCGAGCCCGCGCCACCACGCTGAAACATCACGCCGCCGCCCACGGCCAATCCGGCCACGGCGGCTGCGACAGCGATCAGCGCGCCGCGGCGACTCGGGCTGGACGTTGCCGGCGCAACTGCCGGTGCTGTGTGGGCTGGCGCTGGAGGAAGGGGGGCCGCGGCCTGCGGCGCGGCAACTGCGACTGCAGGCGCCATGGCTGTCCGCATCGCCGGCGTGCCGGCAGGCGCAGTCGACGCAGGCACTGTCGGCTCGAAGCCAGCGGCCGCATGGCGCGCAGCGCCGGTGCCCACCCGCCCATCGGCCGGGGCCTGCCCGGCCGCTGTCGTGACCGGCATCGTCGGCGCATAACCTGCCCCCGCGTGCGCGTTGGGCAAGGGCGCAGTGGGCGGCATCGGCTGAACCGTCTTGTCCAGCGCAAAGGCCACCGGCACCGCCGGCGCCGCCGGCACGCCCGCGGGTGGCGCCGCCGCTGGCGCATCGACCAGCAGGCGCGGCTGCGCCGTGCCGGCCAGCAACGCGCGGAACTCGGCCACGCTTTGCGGCCGGTCCACCGGGCGCACGGCCAATCCGGAATCGATGGCCGCGAGGAAGGTGGCGCTGTACTGCCCCGCCGCCACGCGCGAAAGCCGCGGCAGCGGGTCGCCCATCACGCGCTCGACCGAGGTGATGGGCGAGTGGCCCGTGATGCAGTAGTAGACGACGCTGGACAGCGCATAGAGGTCGGTCCAGGCGCCCTGCGTCATGGTGGCCACGTCGCCGTACTGCTCGATGGGTGCATAGCCGGGCTTCAGGATGACCGTCAGCGCCTGCGTCATGTCGCTGATGACACGGCGCGCGGCGCCGAAATCCAGCAGCAGCGGCCCGTTGCTCGTGAGCAGGATGTTGTCGGGCGCGATGTCGCGGTGGAAGCAGTTCTCCGCGTGCATCGTCTCCAGCGCGTCGAGCAGCGGCGTGAGCCACTGGCGCAGCACGTTCTCGTCGGGGCGGCCGCCGGTGGCGCGCATCGTGGCCACGTGCTGCTTCAGAGTGGGCCCCTGGTAGTACGGCATCACCATGTAGGCGGTGCGGTTGGCCTGCCAGAACTGGTGCACCTTCACCAGCGAGTGATGGTCGAAGTGCGCGAGCAGCCGCGCCTCGTTGACGAAGCTGCGCAGCCCGGCATTGAAGGTATCGAGGAAACGCGGTGACTTCACCGACACGTCGGGCGAGTTCGGCCCGCGCGAGGCGAGCGAACTCGGCATGTACTCCTTGAGCGCCACCTGCCGTTGCAGCGTGGTGTCGAAGGCGAGGTAGACGATGCCGAAGCCGCCTTCGCCGATGAGGCTCATGATCTGCAGCCCACCCACCATGGTGCCGATGGGCAGCGTGTGGTTCATGAAGGTGGTGTCTTCGCCCTTGGGGGCGATGACGGTGGGCGCCGGGGCGGGGGCGGAGGGTGTGGGACTCACGATCGAGCGGCCTGGGGCGATGCGGACTGAGCCGCGATCATCGCCGCAAACGGGCGTCGGGCAAGCCCCGAGGCGCACGGAGGTGCGACCAATCGCCGGTGCCTGCCCTCATGTGCACGGGGGAGCGGGGCGCGCACGCCCGAAAACGACAAGCAGTCGATACAGCAGCTCAGCGCTCGTGCGCTTGCCGCCAGGCGGCGAAGTCGATGCGGCTTCGCTCGTCGGTGGGCGGGTAGAGGCCGAGGATCGAGCGGCCCTCGTTCACCTTTTCGGCCACGAAGTCCTCGAATGCGGTCATCTCCACCGCCTCGGCGGCCACCTCGGCGGCGATGTGGGCCGGCAGCACCACCACGCCTTCACCGTCGCCGACGACCACGTCACCCGGCCACACTGCCACATCGCCGCAGCCGATGGGCACGTTGATGTCCAGCGCCTGGTGCAGCGTCAGGTTGGTGGGCGCGCTCGGCCGCTGGTGATAGGCCGGGAAGGGCAGGCGCGCGATCTCGGGGCTGTCGCGAAAGCCGCCGTCGGTGACGACGCCGGCCACGCCGCGCTTCATGAGCCGCGTGACGAGGATGGAGCCGGCCGATGCGGCGCGTGCGTCCTTGCGGCTGTCGATCACGAACACGGCGCCGGGCGGGCACTCCTCCACCGCCTTGCGCTGCGGGTGCGCGCGGTCCTGGAACACGGTGATGGGGTTGAGGTCTTCGCGCGCCGGGATATAGCGCAGCGTGTAGGCCTCGCCCACCATGTTGGGCAGCGTGGCGTTCAGCGGCCGCACGTCCTGGATGAACTGGTTGCGCAGGCCGCGCTTGAAGAGCGCCGTGCACAGCGTGGCCGTGCTCACGCCCATCAGTTGCCGGCGGGTGGTGTCGTTCAAGGGCATGCTGGGTCTCGCTCGGTTCAGTAGATGCTGGGCTCGGGCACGGGCGCGCCGAAGCTGGTTTCGAGGAAGTCGAAGTCGCAGCCTTCGTGCGCTTGCAGGATGTGGCGGCCGAACAGCCAGCCGTAGCCGCGCTCGTAGCGCGGCGGCGGTGCCTGCCAGGCGGCGCGGCGGCGCGCGAGTTCGTCGGCGCTCACCTCCAGGTGGATGCGGCGCGCGGGCACATCCACGGTGATGCGGTCGCCGCTGCGCACCAGCGCCAGCGGCCCGCCGACGAAGGCCTCGGGGCTGCAGTGCAACAGGCAACCGCCGTAGCTGGTGCCGCTCATGCGCGCGTCACTCAAGCGCAGCATGTCGCGCACGCCCTGCTTCAAGAGCTTGGTGGGGATGGGCAGCATGCCCCACTCGGGCATGCCGGCACCCTGCGGGCCCGCGTTGCGCAGCACGAGGATGTCGTCGGCGGTGACGTCGAGGTCCGGGTCTTCGGAGGCTTTCTTCAGCGAGGGGTAGTCGTCGAAGACGAGCGCGCGGCCGGTGTGTTTGAGCAGGTGCGGCGCGACCGCGCTCGGCTTGATGATCACGCCGTCGGGCGCCAGGTTGCCGCGCAGCACGGCCAGCGCACCCTCGGCGTAGATGGGCCGGTCGAGCGGGCGGATGACGTCGGCGTCGTACACCTCGGCGCCGGTGATGTTCTCGCCGAGCGTGCGGCCGTTGACGGTGAGCGCGCCGGTCTTGAGATGCGGGCGCATCGCTTCTAGCAGGGCGCGCAGGCCGCCGGCGTAGAAGAAGTCTTCCATCAAGTGCTTCTCGCCGCTCGGGCGGATATTGGCGATCACCGGCACGCGGCGGCTCGCGGCGTCGAAGTCGTCCAGCGTCACCGGGTGGCCGGCGCGGCGCGAGATGGCCACGAGGTGGATGATGGCGTTGGTGGAGCAGCCCATCGCCATCGCGCAGGCGATGCCGTTGTCGAAGTTCTCGCGCGTGAGCAGGCGCGCGGGCGTGAGGTCTTCCCACACCATCTCGACGATGCGGCGGCCGCAGTCGGCAGCCATGCGGATGTGGCCGGCATCGGCGGCCGGAATGCTGCTGGCACCCGGCAGCGTCATGCCGATGGCCTCGGCGATGCCCATCATCGTGGCCGCGGTGCCCATCGTCATGCAGGTGCCGTGGCTGCGCGCGATGCCGGCTTCCATCTCGTGCCAGGCTTCGGCGCCGATGCGGCCGGCGCGGCGCTCGTCCCAGTATTTCCAGGCGTCGGCGCCCGAGCCGAGTTTTTGGCCGCGCCAATGGCCGCTCAGCATCGGGCCGGCGGGCAGATAGATGCACGGCAGGCCCATCGAGAAGGCGCCCATCAGCAGGCCGGGTGTCGTCTTGTCGCAGCCACCCATCAGCACGGCGCCATCCACCGGGTGGCTGCGCAGCAGCTCTTCGGTCTCCATGGCGAGGAAGTTGCGGTAGAGCATGGTGGTGGGCTTGACCAGGCTCTCCGAGAGCGAGATGGCCGGCAGCTCCAGCGGGAAGCCGCCCGCCTGCAGCACACCGCGCTTGACGTCATCCACCCGCTGCTTGAAGTGCGCGTGGCACTGGTTGGCGTCACTCCAGGTATTGACGATGGCGATGACGGGTCTGTCGGCGTAGTCGGCCGCGCCGTAACCCATCTGCATCACGCGTGAGCGGTGGCCGAAGGAGCGCAGGTCGTCGGGCGCGAACCAGCGTGCGCTGCGCAGTTCGGCAGCAGTCTTGCGTGGGGCGGTCATGGTTGGGACGGGTCCTGTGGCGGGTGCGTCAATCGGCTTTGATTCCGGCGGTCTTGATCACGCGTGTCCACAGTTCGATCTCGCCTTTGACGAACTGGGTGTAGGGCTCGCTGCCTTGCGGCGGGATCACGAAGCCCACCGCATCCATGCGCTGCTTGATTTCCGGCGAAGCCATGATCTTCTTCATCGTCGCTTCGAGCTTGTCGACCACCGGCTTGGGCGTGCCCTTGATGGCCGAGAGGCCCGACCAGCTCAGCGCCTCGTAGCCCTTGACGCCCGTTTCAGCGATGGTGGGCACCTCGGGGTAGAGCGGGTTGCGCGCCTTGCTCGTTACCGCGAGCGGGCGCAGCTTGCCGGCCTTGACGTGCGGCAGCGCGACGTCCTGGTTGATGAACATCATCGGGATCTGTCCGCCGAGGATGTCCTGCATCATCGGCCCGCCGCCGCGGTAGGGAATGCCGACGATGAAGAGTGGTTGGCCCCGGCCTTTGTTGTCCAGCCCACCGACCTGCTTGAGCAGTTCCATCGCCATGTGGCCCGAGGCGGCGTGCGTGTAGCCGTAGCTCAGTTTGCCCGGGTTCTTCTTGATGTAGGCGACGAGTTCCTGAAAGGTCTTGAAGGGCTGGTCGGGGTGCACCACCAGCACGTTGGGCCCCGAGTGCACTTGCGAGACGTGGATGAAGTCGCGCATCGAGTCGTAGGCGAGCTTGGCGTCCAGGCCGTGCGCAACGGCGTTCTGGCCCACGCCCGTCTGGATGAGCGTGTAGCCGTCGGGCGCTGCCTGCAGCGCCTTCATCGTGCCGATGGTGCCGCCGGCGCCGCCGATGTTCTCGATCACGAACTGCTGGCCCAGTTCCTTGCTGAGCGCGGCAGCCACCATGCGCGCCATCACGTCGCTGGTGCCGCCCGCGGGGAAGGGGCTGATGATCTTCACGGGCTTGGTGGGCCACACATCCTGTGCCAGCGCAGGCGCGGGCATGGCGGCGAGACCGGCAAGGGTCAGCAGGGTGCTGGCTGCGGCGGTGGCGGCTTGACGTCGGTTCATGGTTGCGCTCTCTTGGTGGCGGTGGCGGTGGCGGTGGCGGTGGCGGTGGTGCATCGAGGCAGGTGCTCGCTGGTCGGGTGATCCACCTGTCCATCGACGGTCGTCTTGCGCTCGGTACATCGCCACCGGGGGCTTGCTCGATTCTGCTTTACGCTGTGGCCATGAGCCAGGATCCAACGAGCCCCACTCTCACCAGCCGTCTTCCCAGCCACGCCCGCGTCGTCATCGTCGGCGGCGGCATCGCCGGCTGCTCCACGGCCTACCACCTCGCCAAGCTCGGCATCACGGATGTGCTGCTGCTCGAACAAGGCAAGCTCACGAGCGGCACCACCTGGCACGCCGCTGGGCTCATCGGCCAGATGCGGCCCAACCGCAACCAGACGCGCATGAGCAAGTACGGCATCGAGCTGTACTCGACGCTCGAGGCGGAGACGGGCCTGGCCACCGGCTGGAAGCAATGCGGCAGTGTCAACGTGGCACGCACGCCCGAGCGCATGAAGGTATTGAAGAAGCAGGTGGCGCTGGCGCGCAGTTTCGGTGTCGAGGTGCAGCTGATAACGCCCAAGGAGGCGGGTGATCGGGTTCCCGTGATGCGCACCGACGATCTGCAAGGCGCCATCTGGATTCCCGGAGACGGCAAGGCCAACCCGGCCGACCTTTGTATGAGCCTGGCCAAAGGCGCGCGCAACCGCGGAGTGAAGATCGTCGAAGACATCGAAGTCACCGGCGTGATCACCGAAAACGGCGCCAACGGTCCCAGGGTGGTGGGCGTGCGCACCGCGCAGGGGGAGTTGCGCTGCGAAACCCTGGTCAACTGCGCCGGCCAATGGTCGCGCCAGTTCGGCGCGCTGGCCGGGGTGAACGTGCCGCTTTATTCGGCCGAACACTTCTACGTCGTCACCGACCGCATCGAAGGCGTCACGCCCATGATGCCGGTGGTGCGCGACCCCGATGGTTTCATCTACTACAAGGAAGAGGTCGGCGGTCTGGTGATGGGTGGCTTCGAGCCGCAAGCGAAACCCTGGAAGGTCGACCCGATTCCGTCGACCTTCCAGTTCCAGCTGCTCGACGAAGACTGGCAGCAGTTCGAGCCGCTGATGTTGAACGCCATCCACCGCACGCCGTGCCTGGAGACGGCGAAGATCAAGATGCTGCTCAATGGCCCGGAGAGTTTCACGCCGGACGGCAATTTCATCCTCGGCGAGGCACCGGAACTTCGCAACTACTTCGTCTGTGCCGGTTTCAATTCGGCGGGCATCGCCAACTCGGGCGGGGCAGGGCGTTTGATCGCCGAGTGGATCACCGGCGGCGAGGCACCGAGCGACCTGTGGGACGTGGATGTGCGCCGCTTCGGCGCTTTCACCGCGAACCGCCGCGCTTTGAGCGAGCGCACCGCCGAAACCTTGGGCCTGCATTACGCGATGCGCTGGCCGCGCCAGGAGCTGGAAAGCGCGCGGCCGCTGCGTTGCTCGCCGCTGTACGACCTGCTGGCCGACCGGGGCGCCGAGTTCGGCGCGAAGAATGGGTGGGAGCGCGCGAACTACTTCCGCGCGTCGGGCCAGTTGCGGCCCGAGTTCGGCCTGGGCACGCCGGGCTGGCTGCCGTGGGTGCAGTCCGAGCAGCGCGCCACCCGCGAGACGGTGGCGATCTACGACCAGACCTCGTTCGGCAAACTGCTGCTGCAGGGGCGCGATGCGCTGGCGGTGCTGCAACGCCTGTGCGCCAACGAGATGGATGTGGCGTTGGGTCGTTTGGTTTACACCGCGATGCTCAATGAGCGCGGCGGCTTCGAGAGCGACCTGACCGTGATCCGCCTCGCGC
>JANNRI010000229.1:0-17520 GCA_031401195.1 Burkholderiales bacterium | reverse complement strand
TCCAGCCCGGTGTAGCCGCTGTCGCCGTGAACCTGGCTCTCCTGCCCATGCAGCAGTTCATGCCCGTGCGCCACGTCAGCTTCGTGAGCCGCCGTGCACACGACGCTGTGGATCAACCCCGACTCGGCATCCACGCCAGAGCGCATCTTCATGCCGAAGTGCCACTGGTTGCCCTTCTTGGTCTGGTGCATCTCGGGATCGCGCTTGCCGTCCTCGTTCTTCGTCGAGCTCGGCGCGGCGATGATGGTCGCGTCCACCACCGTGCCCTGGCGCATCAGCAGTCCGCGCTCGGTGAGGTGCGCGTTGACCTCGGCCAGGATCGCTGAGGTCAGGTCGTGCTGCTCCAGCAAGCGGCGGAACTTCAGCAGCGTGGTGGCATCGGGTACGTTCTCCCGCCCCAGGTCAATGCCAATGAACTCGCGCATGGCCTGGCTGTCGTACAGAGCGTCTTCCAGCGCTTCGTCGGCCAGCGTGTACCACTGCTGCAGGAAGTACATGCGCAACATGCGCGGCACGCCAATCGGTGGACGACCCACCTTCCCGCTCCTGGGGTAGTGCGGCTCGATCAGCGCCTCCAGCCGCGCCCACGGCACCACCGCGTTCATCTCCGCAAGGAACCGCTCTCGCCGCGTCTGGCGCTTCTTGCCAGCGTACTCGGCACTGGCAAAGCTCGTCTGCTTCATGTCAAGATCATCGCCGCTGGCACGCATTCGTGCCATTGCGGCCTGCCCGAATAGATCAGCGCTTCCCTAGCGTGTCGGTGCCGGTGCCCGTGCCCGTGCCCCTGCACGTAGGCCTTTGTCACGTCTGGAAGTAGCCCCACCTTGTTGCAGCTATCGTGCGCGAACAAGCTGCAGCGAATTCGCGCACGGGGAAACCTGCCGGCGCGCTTGCGAAAACCCGCTAGCCGCGCGGGTGGCTCCATGCCTACGATTGGCCGCTCCAGGACGCCCCATGACACGCCGCATCGCCATCCTCAATACGAATACCGATCGCTCGGCCTTTGCGGCGCGCTTTCCGGACGATGGCCACAAGGTGATTGCCGGCCTCGAGCCGCTGCGCCCCGACTGGCAGTTCGACGTGTGGCAGGCCAGCGATGGCGTCTTTCCGCCCGAGCCAGCGGCCTACCAGGGCTGGGTGCTCACCGGCAGCGTGGCCTCGGTCAACGCTGGCGAACCCTGGATGCTGCGGCTGGCTGACACGGTGCGGCTGCTCCACCAGCGCCGTGTGCCGCTGGCCGGCTTGTGCTTTGGCCACCAGATGGTGGCGCATGCGCTGGGCGGCCGCGTGGGCCCCTCGCCAGGCGGCTGGCGCATCGGCACGGCTCTCACCCACTACGCGGTGCAGTTGCCCTTCATGCAACCGGAGCAGGCGAGCCTCAACCTCTACGCTGCGCACGAGGAACAAGTGCTCCAACCGCCGCCCGGGGCGCGGGTGTTGGGCGGCGACGCCTTCGCCCCGCATGCAGCCCTGGCGTTGGGCGACCACATCTTCACCAGCCAGTACCACCCGGAGCTCAGCGGCGAGTTCATGCGCGCGCTGCTGGACGAATACGCCGGCGAGTGGTCACCTGATTTGGCAGCCCAGGCGCGGGCGCAGGTGGAGCAGCCGGTGGACGCCGCGCTCTTCATGCGCTGGCTGGCGCAGTTCCTCGAGCAATCGCACGATGGCACGATGGCGCGGCAGATTGCGATTTCCACATCCGCCACATCTGAACAGGCCAGCCGCCGCGCATGAGCACCTGCCAAGTGACCTGGGTCCTGTCCACGGGCCGCTGTATCACGGCCGACGTGGCCGAAGGCGACAGCCTCATGCTGGCCGCCACCTTCGAGGGCGTGCCCGGCATCGACGGCGACTGCGGCGGCTGCCTGTCTTGCGCCACCTGCCACGTGGTGGTCGATGAAGCCTGGGGCGAGCGCGTGGGCCCGGCGCAAGGCGACGAAACCGGCATGCTGGACGGCACCGCCGTGCCGCGCCAGCGACACAGCCGCCTCAGCTGCCAGATCCTCGCCCGCCCCGCACTCGACGGGCTCGTGCTGCACGTGCCCGCGGCATGACGAGCGCGAGCCCAACCGACCATTCCCTGAAGCCGTCACGCTTGAGCGGAGCAAGCCCATGAGCCACAACGACGCCCTCAAGCGCGACAACGCGCTCTACCTCTGGCACCCCATGGCCCACCCCAAGGCCATGAAGACCGAAGGTGGCCGCCCGGACATCATCGCGCGCGGCGAGGGCTGCTGGGTGTGGGACATCGACGGCCACAAGTTGCTCGACGGTGTCGCCGGCCTGTGGAGCAGCAACCTCGGCCACAGCTGCCGCCCGGTGCGCGACGCCATCGTGGCGCAACTCGACGAGCTGCCCTTCTTCAACACCTTCCGCGGCACCACGCACCCGCGCGCCATCGAGCTGAGCCGCGCGCTGGTGGACCTGATGCAGCCCGACGGCGTGGCCGCGGTGATGTTCAGCAACGGCGGCAGCGATGCGGTGGAAGGCGCGCTGAAACTCGCACGCCAGTACCACAAGCTGCGTGGCGACAAGGACCGCAGCAAGTACATCGCGTTGCGCCAGGGTTACCACGGCGTGCATTTCGGCGGCATGAGCGTCAACGGCAACAGCAACTTCCGCCGGCCCTATGAGCCACTGCTGCCGGGTGTGTTCCACATCGATGCACCGTGGCTGTACCGCAATGCCTACGTGCAGGGCGACAGCGCCGCCGACGAAGTAGAGCTCGGCCGCATCATCGCTGCGCAACTCGAACGCGAGATCGTCTTCCAGGGCCCCGACACGGTGGCCGCCTTCATCGCCGAGCCCATCCAGGGCGCGGGCGGCGTGATCGTGCCGCCGCCCAATTTCTGGCCCCTGGTGCGCGAGGTGTGCACGCGCCACGGCGTGCTGCTCATTGCTGACGAGGTGGTCACCGGCTTCGGCCGCGGCGGCGCGATGTTCGGCACGCGGCTGTGGGATGTGAAGGCGGACCTGTGGTGCCTGGCCAAGGGCATCAGCAGCGGCTATATCCCGCTCGGCGCCACGGCCATCTCACACAAGGTGGCCGAGGTGTTCGACAACGACACCACGGGCGCCGGCGCCATCTCGCACGGCTACACCTACAGCGCGCACCCGGTGGCGGCGGCGGCAGCCATCGCGACGCTGAAGATCCTCGTCGCCGACGACATCCCGGGCCAGGTGGCGCGACGCGCTCCTGCCTTCCAGCAGCGGCTGCGTGGGCTCGCGCAGCGCATTCCCTTCGTCGGCAACGTGCGCGGCATGGGCTACATGCTCGGCATCGACATGGTGGCCGACAAGGCCACGTGCGCACCGCTGCCGAAGGCGAGCGACATCCCGGCGCGTGTGGCGCGCGCGGCCTACCGGCGCGGGCTGATGGTGCGCGTGTCCGGCGGCAATATGATCCTGAGCCCGCCGCTGGTCATCAGCGACAGCGAACTCGATTACCTGTGCAGCACGCTGGAGGCGAGCTTCGACGAAGTGGCGGCCGCGCTGTGATCACGCCGGGCCACGCCAACGCGCTGCGCCTTCGCACTTCGAGCGCGAAGGGCTGGGCATGAGCACGCCGATGCCAACGAGCGTCAACGCCGGCCCGCACACCGTGCTGCTCGTCGGCACGGCCGACACCAAGAGCGACGAGATCGCGTACCTGCAGGCGCGCATCCGCGCGCTGGGCGCCAGGCCGCTGACCATGGACGTGGGCGTGCTCGCCGCCGGGCATGCGCCGGTGGACATCACGAACGCCGAGGTGGCGCAGGCGGCGGGCACCACGTTGCAGGCGCTGATCGACAGCGGTGACGAGAACACCGCGATGACGCTGATGGCGCGAGGCGCCAGCGCCATCGCGAGCCGCCTGCACAGCGAGGGGCGCATCCACGGCATGCTGGCGCTCGGCGGCAGCATGGGCACCGACCTCGCCTTCGACGTGGCAGCAGCGCTGCCGCTGGGCGTGCCGAAGGTGGTGGTGAGCACGGTGGCGTACTCGCACCTGATTCCACCAGAACGCATCACGCCCGACCTCATCATGGTGCTGTGGGCGGGCGGCCTGTACGGCCTGAACAGCCTGTGCCAGAGCGCGCTGGCACAGGGCGCGGGTGCGGTCGTGGGGGCGGTCGTGGGGGCGATGCAGGCCGCGCTGCCGCCGCGCATGAATGGGGCCGGCGTGCGGCCGCTCGTGGGCATGACCTCGCTCGGCAAGAGCTGCCTGCGCTACATGATGACCCTGAAACCCGCGTTGGAAGCCCGCGGCTACGAGGTGGCCGTGTTCCACAGCTCGGGCATGGGCGGGCGCGCCTTCGAGGCGCTGGCCGCCGCAGGGCGCTTCTGCGCGGTGATGGATTTCTGCCTGCAGGAACTGGCCAACCACCTGGGCGGATCGGTCGTCACTTCCGGGCCGGGCCGGCTCACCGGTGCGGGCCGGAGCGGCACGCCGCAGCTCGTGGCGCCGGGCGCGGTGGACATGGTGGACTTTCCGGCCTGGCAGCCGGCGCCGGCGGCGCTGCAGGGGCGCGCGGTGCACGTGCACAACCGGCTCATCGCCAGCGCCACCTCGGCGCCGCCGCTGCGGCGCGAGATTGCGCGCGAGATCGGCACGCGTCTGGCCGCGGCCCAAGGCCCGAGCGTGCTGCTGCTGCCCACGCGCGGCGTGGAGCAATGGGACCAGCCAGGCGAACCGCTGCACGACCCCGAGGGCCTGCATGCATTTCTCGATGCCATGCGCGCGGCGCCATGCGGCACGGCGCAAGTCGTGGAGCTGGATGCGCACATCAACGATGCCGGCTTCTGCGACGCCGCGCTGCGCGTATTCGATGGCTGGGTCGCCGCCGGCACGGTGCCCCCGGGCAGGCCATGACGGGCGCGGCGCTCGTCCTCGACTTCGGCGGCGTCATCAGCCGCACGCTCTTCGAGACCCACGATCTCACCGAGCGCGCGCTCGGCCTCGCACCCGGCACGCTCACCTGGCGCGGCCCTTTTGCTCCCGAAACCGATGCGCCCTGGCGCGACATGCAAGCCGGCACCATCAGCGAGCGCGACTACTGGATGCAGCGCACTCGCGAGGTGGGTCGGCTCGTGGGTGAGGACTGGACTCGCATCGAGCAGTTCGTGCAGCGCGCCCGGGGCGCCGAACCGGCCGCGGTGATCCGCCCCGAGGCCGTGGCTGCGGTGGAGGCCGCCGTCGCTGCGGGCTGCCGCCTGGCCATCCTCTCCAACGAACTCGACCTCTTCTATGGCGCCGATTTCCGCCGCAAGCTGCCGCTGCTCGCGCGCTTCGAACTCATCGTCGACGCCACCTACAGCGGCGTGCTCAAGCCCGACCCGCGGGCCTATGCAGCGGTCACCGAAGGCCTCGGCCTGCCCGCCGCGGCCTGCGTGTTCGTCGACGACCAGCACCGCAGTGTCGAAGGCGCAGTGCGTGTGGGCATGCAGGCCGTGCACTTCGACGTGCGTTCGCCGGGCCCCTCGTACGCGCGGGCCCTGCGCCTGCTCGGTGTGGCCTGACGCATGACGACGGCCTGGTCGCAGGCGGCGATCGTGCTGCTCGGCGTGCTGCACGCGCTGGCCGCCTATGCGTACTTCAGCCGCGGGCGCTTTGCATTCGTCTGGGCGCTCGGCTGGCTGGCCCTGGCCGCCGCGGCTGCCTGGGCGCTACCGGTGGCGCCGGGCGGGGCCGCAGCCGCCTTCGCGTTGGCGGTGCTGGGGTGGACTGCCTGGTGGGTCTCGCTGCGCGCGCTGCCACGTCGCCAGTGGGTGGCCGACAACGCGCGCCAGGCCACCGGCACGGTGCAGGGCCGCACCGTGACGCTGCGCGACGTGCGCGATTTCCACTGGCGTGGCAACCTCGACTTCGACGAACGCTGGGAGAGCGAGGTGCGTATCGACCTCGATGCGCTCGAAGCGGTAGACCTCTTCGTCTGCACCTGGGGCGACCCGCGCATCGCCCACCTGATCGTGAGCTTCGTCGCGCGCGGCGCGCCGGCCATCGCTTTCTCGATCGAGACGCGGCGCGAGCAGGACGAATCGTGGTCCGCGCTGGCCGGCTTCATGAAGGCGTTCGAACTGATCATCATCGCCGCGCGCGAGCGCGATGTGGTACGCGTGCGCACCAACGTCCGGCTCGAGACGGTGCACCGCTACCGCCTCCTCACGACCCCGAACATGCGCGCGCGGCTCTTGCAGCAGTACGTGCGTGAGATGAACTCACTCGCCCGCCGGCCGCGCTACTACAACACCTTGTTCGCCAACTGCACCACCGAGGTCGCGCGCATCGTGCGCGCGGCCGGGAGGCGGCTGCCCTGGGCCTGGCCGCTGTTGGCCTCGGGGCTGGTGCCGCGCTACTTCCACCGCCGCGGGCTCATCGACCGCTCGCGGCCCTTTGATGCCATTGCCGCCGAGGCCGACATCGGCGAGCGGGCGCGCGACGAGGCGAGTGAGGTCGACTTCTCGACGCGCATCCGCGGTGCGCAGGGAGTACAAACTGGGGCGCTACAACCGGCCGTTGCAATTCAGCCCGGGGCCCTGACCCATCGGATGTAGGCAAGCGCGCCGCCGAGATGAAGAATCCGCACCCGATGACCGTCGCTCTCCGAAATCTGCCGTCGCGCCGCCCGCGGTCTGCCGGGCGCGCCCACCGATGCTGACCCTCGGTGACGGCGCGTTGCCGGCCGAACGGCACTGCGCCACGTTCGACACCGCCATCGGCCCATGCGGCATCGCCTGGCGCGGCGAGGCGGTGACGCACGTGTTGCTGCCCTTGATCGACCGCGATGCCACGCTCGCCGAGCTGCGGTGGCAAAGCGGCGGTGAAGTAGCGCCGCCGCCCTGGCCCGTCTTCATCAGCCACGCCGTGGCCGGCATCCAGGCCCTGCTGCGCGGCGAACCTGCCGACCTGCGAGATGTGCCGCTCGACTGGGCCGGCATCGGCCAGTTCGAACGCCAGGTCTACGAGGCCGCGCAGCAGGTCATGCCCGGCCACCACTGCACCTACGAGGAACTGGCCCAGGCCATGGGCAGCCCCGGTTCCGCGCGCGCGGTGGACGTGGCACTGGCACGCAACCCCTGCCCCCTCATCGTGCCCTGCCATCGCGTGGTGGCTGGGCTTGACAAGCTTGGCAGCTTCGCGGGAGCTGGTGGCGTGGGCACCAAGAAGAAGCTGCTGCAGATCGAGGCTGCGATCTTCAAAGGCAGGGGCAAGGTCACGTAAGCTCGGGCCGGCCTGCGCCGTAAGGGCGAGGGGCCGGCCGCGACAGAGCCCATGCGCTTCGCGCCCGCGGCGCCCGCGGCCCGCCGCGTGTCGCGTGCCGCTCCCTTACAGTCGCTGCTGAAGAATTCCTGGAGGTTCTCTTGACCGACCGGCGCCATCTTGTGCGCGGCGGGGCCGGTGTTGCCATGGCCGTGGCAATGCTGTGCACCCTGCCTGCTTGGGCCCAATCGAATCCCTCATGGGATGAGGTGCTGCAACGTGCCAGAGGCCAGACGGTGTACTTCAACGCCTGGGCCGGGGACGAGAGAACCAACGAGTTCATCGCCTGGGCCGCCGGCGAGCTGAAGGCCCGCCATGGCGTCAACGTGGTGCACGTGCGCCTGAAAGATACCGCCGAGGCGGTATCTCGGGTGGTGGCCGAGAAGACCGCGGGCCGCGAACGCGACGGCAGCGTCGACCTGGTGTGGATCAACGGCCCCAACTTCCTGGCCATGAAGCAGCAGGGTCTGCTGCACGGCCCGGTGGCCGCGGCGCTGCCCAACTTCCGCTATGTCGACACCACGAACAAGCGCTCCAACGTCATCGACTTCACGACGCCGGTGGAGGGCTACGCCGTGCCCTGGCGCATGGCGCAGATCGTCTTCGTCTACGACAGCCGGCGCCTCAAGGACAGCAAGGACGTGCCGCGCAACGCTGCCGAGCTGCTGGCCTTTGCCCAGCGTCACCCCGGGCGGCTGACGCACCCGAACGTCTCCAACTTCCTCGGCGCCACCTTCCTCAAGCAGGCGCTGATGGATTTGCTGGACGACCCCGCCGTGCTGCAGCAACCGGCCACCGACGAGAGCTTCGCGCGCGTGGCGGCGCCGCTGTGGAGCTGGTACGAGCAGTTGCGCCCGCACCTGTGGCGCAAGGGCCAGCAATTCCCCGAGAACGGCTCGGCGCAGCGCCAGCTGCTCAACGACGGCGAGATCGACATCACGATCTCGTTCAATCCGGCCGAGGCGGCGGTGTCGCTGCGCGCCGGCCTGCTGCCGGACAGCGTGCGCACCTTCACCTTCGCCAAGGGCACGGTCGGCAATACGAGCTTCGTCGCCATTCCGTTCAACGCCCGCGCACGCGAGGGCGCGATGGTGCTGGCCAACTTCCTGCTCGAGCCCGAGGTGCAGGCGCGCGCGCAGGACATCCAGTCGATCGGGGCCATCAACGTGCTGGACGGTGCCAAGCTGTCGGCGGCGCAGCGCGGATTCTTCGACAGGCTCACCGACAGCCCGGCGCTGCCGACCGTGGCGCAGCTGGGCCGGCCGCAGCTCGAGCCGCACGCGAGCTGGATGACACGCATCACCGCCGAGTGGCAGCGGCGCACGAGCCGCTAGGGCCGTCGAGCCCGCAACGCGCTGTGCGGCCCTCCGTGCGCTCTTTGCTACGCGCCCGGTGGCCGGCCAGGTTGCGCCCGGGGTTGCGCATAGGCTCGCGCATGGGCTTGCGCATGGTTTTGCCCGCCTTGCTGCGCCTCGCACCCGTGCTCACGTTGGCCGCCTTCGCCTTGCCCATCGCTGCCGGCCTGGCCGGCACCGCCCTGCCGGCGTTCGGCTACCTGCCCGCGCTGGGCGGCCACGAAGCGAGCCTGGAACCCTGGCGGCGGCTGTTCGCGCAGCCGGGGTTCGACACCAGCCTGTTCACGACACTGGCGATCGGCTGGGTTGCCACGCTGCTCGCGGTGTGGATGGCGCTCGGCTGGGGCCTGCTCGTGCACCACCGGCCCTGGGCGCAGCGCCTGGGCCGCTGGGTGGCGCCGCTGCTGGCCACGCCGCACTCGGCACTTGCCATCGGATTCGCCTTTCTGGTCATGCCTTCGGGCTGGTTGATGCGCTGGGTGTCGCCGGGCTTGACGGGGATGACACTGCCGCCCGACGTGAGCACCGTGGGCCATCCGAGCGGCTGGCCGGTGGTGGCCTGCCTGTTGCTGAAGGAAGTGCCCTATCTGATGCTGATGACGCTCTCGGCACTGAACCAGGTGCAGGCGAGTGCACAGCTCGCCGCCGCACGCTCACTGGGCTACGGCCCCGCGACCTCGGCGTTGAAGGTGGTGCTGCCACAGCTCTATGCGCAGCTGCGCCTTCCGATCTATGCCGTGCTCGCCTTCTCGCTCACCGTGGTGGACGTGGCGCTGGTGCTCGGGCCGGGCCACCCACCCACGCTCGCGGTGCTGGCGGTGCGCTGGTTTGCCGACCCTAATCTGAGCCTGTACTTCCCGGGTGCCGCGGCGGCGGTGCTGCTGCTGGGGGCGGTGGCCGCAAGCATTGCGCTTTGGCATCTCGCAGAGCGGGCCATCGTGCGCTGGGGCAGGCACTGGCTGGAGCGCGGAGCCCGCCACAGCGTGTTGGCCGCGCTCGGCGCTGCCGCCGGCAAAGGCGTGCTGGTGCTGATGGCGCTGGCGGCGCTGGCGCTCGCGGGCCTGGCACTGTGGTCGGTGGCCGCGCAATGGCGTTATCCGGATGCGCTGCCCACAGCCTGGACGCTGGCCCACTGGCAGCGGCAGGCGGGCTCGCTGCAAGGCCCGCTCGCTGCCACGTTGTGGATAGGCGCAGGGGCCACGCTCATCGCGCTGGTGCTGAGCGTGGCTTGCCTGGAGAACGAGGCGCAGGCCCGACGACGCCAGCCGGGCACAGCCTCTGCCCCAGGCGCACACCGGCGCCTGTACTGGCCGCTGTACCTGCCGCTGCTGGTGCCGCAGGTGGCCTTCCTGTTCGGCGCGCAGGTGCTGCTGGTGCGAGCGGGGCTGGACGCGACGGCCGCTGCCGTGGTGTGGGCACACCTGATCTTCGTGCTGCCCTATCTCTTCCTCTCGCTGGCCGACCCCTGGCGCGCCTACGACGAGCGCTATACGCGCAGTGCGCTGAGCCTGGGCGCCTCGCATTGGCGGGTGTTCTGGCGCGTCAAGCTGCCCATCCTGCTCAAGCCCACGCTGCTGGCCGCGGCGGTGGCCTTCGCGGTGAGCGCGGGGCTGTACCTGCCCACGCTCTTTGCCGGCAGCGGGCGCATCGCCACGCTCACCACCGAAGCCGTCACGCTCTCGGCCGGCGCAGACCGGCGTGTCATCGGCCTATGGGCGCTGCTGCAGGCCCTGCTGCCACTGCTGGTGTATGGCCTGGCGATGGCCCTGCCGCGGTGGGTGCACCCTCATCGCAGGGGCGCGGCATGAACGCGCCCCTGCGTCGGCATGACGAAGCGGCGCCGCTGCGCCGCGATGCGGCCAAGCCGCCGCTGCGCCTGGTCGGCGTGCACCTCTCGGTGGCCGGTCAAGCGTTGATCGAGCACCTCGACGCGCAGATCGAACCTGGCACGTGCCTGGTCGTGATGGGCGCCAGCGGCAGCGGCAAGTCGAGCCTGCTCGCCTACCTGGCCGGCACGCTGGACGCCGCATTCCAGGCACGCGGCCGGGTGCTGATCGGCGAGACCGACCTCAACACGCTCGCGCCCGAACACCGCCGCCTGGGGCTGTTGTTCCAGGACGACCTGCTCTTTCCTCACCTCACTGTGGGCGGCAACCTCGCCTTTGCGCTGCCGGCGAGCGTGCGCCCGCGCGCCGAGCGTTCGCGCCGTGTCGCGGTCGCACTGGCCGATGCCGGCCTGGCGGGCTTCGAAGGCCGCGACCCGGCCACACTCTCCGGTGGCCAGCGTTCCCGCGTGGCGCTGCTGCGCACGCTGCTGGCCGAGCCGCGCGCGTTGCTGCTGGACGAGCCCTTCAGCAAGCTCGATGCGCATCTGCGCGACTCCTTGCGCAGCTTCGTCTTCAGCCATTCGAGCGAACGTGCGCTGCCCATGGTGCTCGTCACCCACGACAGCGCCGATGCCGAAGCGGCGCTGCAGGCCTGCGGCGGGCACATGGTGCAGCTCTCGGCGCGCTGACGGCGCCCTCGTGACCACGATGTTCATGGCCTCGGCGAAGCACGACCCGCTGCTCGAGGCTCTGCACGCGGCGCTCGAGGCGCAGGGCTACGCCGACGACCTCGAGCTCGAACGCCTGCCCGACAAGGGCCTCGCCCACGACCACGTGCGCCTGGTGGGCCAGGGCTTGCTGGCGCGCGTGCCCAAACAAAGCCAGATCGGCCTCGCCGCGGTTGCCAACCTGGACTACCAGGCCGCCTGCTTCGAGCGTGCCGCGGCCAGCGGTCATACGCCACGGCTGCACGGCCGCATCGAGCCCACGGCTGCGGGCACGCCGCTGGCTCGTGGCTCGCTGCTGGTGCAGGAGATCGCCGGCGAGCCGGCGGCACTGCCCGCCGCGCTGCCCGCGCTCGTCGACGCGCTGGCCGCCATCCACCGCCTGCCGCTGCCGCCGCAAGCGCAGCGCGCGCCGTTGTTCGACGCACCCGATGCGCTCGCGGCACTGGACAGCGAGATCGACAACCAGGCCCTGCACTTGCCCGCCGCAAAGCTGGCGCCCGAAGCGCTGCACCTCATTGAGCGCGTGCACCTGCGCTGGCGACGCTTGTTGGCGCAGCCGGCACGCCCGGCGCGGCGCCTGATCACCTTCGATGCGCACCCGGGGAACTTTCTGGTCACCCCAGAGGGCCGGGCCGTGATCGTCGACCTCGAGAAGGTCCGTTACAGCCACCCTCCGCTCGACCTGGCGCACGCCACGCTCTACACCTCCACCACCTGGGACGTGGCGAGCCGCGCCGAACTCAGCCTGGCCGAGGTGAGCGCCGCCTGCGAGCGCTGGCTTGACGCCATGGGCGCCGCCCACGAGCCACCCCCTTGGATCCAGACGAGTGCGCCAGGCACGGCGCATGGGCCTTGGCAGCCCTGGATCGTGCCGCTGCGCGAGGCGATGTGGCTGTGGGCGGTGACCTGGTGCGCGAAGTGGCGCGTGGTGTCAGGGGCGCCTGCGCGCCCGGCCACCGACGGCGAAGACTGGTCGGCCGCGCGCAGCGACGCCGCGCTCATCACGCATGTGCGATCGCGGGTGGACGAGTACCTCTCGCCTCGCGGCGTGGGGGTGGTCGTCGAGGAGTGCGAGGCGCTGCGCCGATACTTCGGCACGGTTTGAGCGCGAGTGCGAGCGGGCAGGCCTCAGCGCCTGGCCGCCAGCCGGCTGAAGAAGTCGCCGAAGATCGCATCGCGCTGCACTGCATGCGCCTCGCGCATCCAATGCCGGCCGGCTTCTTGGTGCCAGCGCAGATCGGCCCCGATGCGCGGGGTGCGCACCAGCTCGCTCGGCACCCACCCAGGCTGCAGCATCCAGGCGATATTGATCAGGTCCCAGATCACCCAGCTGTGGGCGTGGAAGCTGTCGATGCCCACCAGCGGCCATAGCGGGTTGTGCGTGTAGAGATGGTGGAGGTACTCGCCGATGGCGCCATGGCCTCGCACTGAGGACTCGACCTCGGGCAAGGACAGGCGCAACTGCGCCCCCACGTGATAGCCGGGCAGGTAGACGAGCGGCACGCCGCAGTCGAAGACGACCTGACTCGCAAGCAGATCCTGCTCCAGGTTGAAGGCGCGGTTGACATGCGGCGCGTGCGAGGGGTATCCGGCCGTCCACACGACGACGACGTGGCGCACGAGTTCGGGCTCGAGCAACAGCGCATTGGCGACGTTGGTGAGGCAGCCAATGGCAAGTACGTAGAGCGGTTCGTTCCGGCGCACAGCCGCCGCGGCGAGCTCGATCAGCCGGCGCGTGGCGGGGCTGGCTTCAGGGTCCGTGCCCGGTTGAAGGTAACGCGTCGAGCCGGCGAATATCCGGCCGGCGTGCGGCACGCCGAGCAGCTGGTGGACTTTCTCGACCTCTTCCAGACTGCGCTGCATGCCCATCTCGGGCGTGCAGAACGAGGGCAGCGCCAGTGTCTCCGGCGCCCAACCGCGCTGCTCCCAGAAGGCGAGCTTGTGCGCGTGCAGCTGCAGCATCTCGTGGTCTTCGGCGCTGGCCAGCTCGGGCCGGTCGCGCGCGACGCGCGCGCGCAGCACTTCGCGCCGGCGGTACTCGAAGGAGTACGGGGCGGCGAAGGTGGCCTGCAGGTCCAGACGGTCGGCGCTGAGCAGCGCCCAGGCGAGCGCGAAGGGGTCATCGATCTCGTTGGCCGCGTCGGTGTCGATGACGATGGCCGGGCGTGCGGCAGAGCCGGCAGCTGGTCTCGGCGGCGCCAGCCGCGCGCGCCGCGCCTCCTCGGTGAGCAAGGGAAAGTGCGTCAACGTCAAGGGCCCGTGAGGTCACGCCGAGAGAGAGTCATTGGGGCGTCATGCGTGGCGCCAAGCGCGCCGCATGGCCGGGGCCGGGCCTTCCGAGCCATCCGCGCCATCCGGACCATTCGCGCCATTCGCGCCATTCGCGCCATTGTCGCTGCGGCTCGGCCACGCGACCGGATGGTGGCGCGGCGCAAGCACAATGCACCCTGCCGTGTCCATCCGACCAGTGCCTCGCGTGACCGCCCCTTCCAACGAGAGCCCGATCCGCACCTTCCTGTTCACCGACATCGAAGGCAGCACCCGGCTGTGGGAGCACGAGGCCCCACGCATGCGCACGGCGTTGGAGCACCATGACGCGCTGTGTCGCGCCGCCGTGCTCGGCGCTGGCGGGCAGATCGTCAAGACCACGGGCGACGGCATCCACGCCGTCTTCGACGATCCGCTGCAGGCGGTGCTTGCCGCGCTGCAGCTGCAGCAGGCCTTGGCCGCACCGGTGCCCGAGGGCGCGCTTGCGCTGAAGGTGCGGTGTGGCGTGCACTGCGGCGAGAGTGAGGCACGCGACGGCGACTTTTATGGCCCGGCACTGAACCGCGCTGCGCGTGTGATGGGCGCCGCACACGGCGGCCAGACCCTGCTCACCCAGGCCGTGGCCGAGCGTGTAGCGGACCGTCTGCCACCGGATCTCTCGCTTCTCGACCTGGGCACGGTGCGCCTGCGCGACCTCGCCAGCCCCGAGCGCGTGCACCAGTTGCAACACGCCACGCTGCGGGCGTTGTTCCCGCCGCTGCGCTCGCTGGAGGCGACGCCCAACAACCTCGCGCAGCAGCTCAACTCGTTCGTCGGGCGCGAGCGTGAGCTGGCCGAGGTGCGACAGCTGCTTTCGAAGACACGCTTGCTCACGCTCCTTGGCATGGGAGGCATCGGCAAGAGCCGCCTCTCGGTGCAGCTGGGCGCGGAGCTGCTGGATGAGTACGCGGATGGCGTGTGGCTGGTGGAGCTGGCGCCGCTGGCAGATCCGCTGCTCGTGCCGCAGGCGCTGGCCAGCGCGCTGGGGGTGAAGGAAGAGCGCGGCGCGAGCGTGACCGAGGCGCTGCTGGCCTATGTGCGCGACAAGACGCTGTTGGTCATTCTCGACAACTGCGAGCATGTGGTGCGGGCCTGCGCTGACTTGGCCAAGCGGCTATTGCAGGCCGGCTCCGGCGTGCGCGTGCTTACGTCCAGCCGCGACGTGCTGCAAGTGGCCGGCGAGACTGTTTACCAGGTGCCGACGCTGGGCGTGCCTGCGGCCGACGACGAAGGCAGCGACACGGCCGGCCTCGGCCGACTGAATCGCCACGAGGCGGTACGCCTGTTCATGGACCGCGCCGGTGCGGTGCAGCCCGCGCTCAGGCTCGGCGCCGACAACGCCGCGGCCGTGGCCGCGATCTGCCGCCAGCTCGACGGCATTCCGCTGGCGCTGGAGCTGGCGGCGGCGCGCACGCGGGCGCTCTCGGTGCAGGCCATCGCGTCGCGGCTGAAAGACCGCTTCCGCCTGCTGGTGAGCGGCGACCAGACCGTGTTGCCACGCCAGCGCACGCTGCGCGCGCTGATCGACTGGAGCTTCGAGCTGCTGAGCGAGCCCGAGCGCACAGTGTTCCGGCGGCTCTCGGTCTTCGCCGGCGGCTGGACGCTGGAATCGGCAGAGGCCGTATGCGTCGATGACACGCTCGATGCCATGGAGGTACTGGACCTGCTGGCCCAGCTGGTACAGAAGTCGCTGGTGGTGATGGAGCCGGGTGGGGGACGGTATCGAATGCTCGAGACGGTTCGTGCTTACGCGTGGGAGAAGCTGGTTGCAGAGGCTGACGAAGCACAGGCCGCTGCACGTCACGTCGACTTCCACCTGCAACTGGCGGAGCGCGCACGCCCGGAGCTTGTTGGCCCAAAACAGGCGTCTTGGCTGCAGCGCCTCGACGTCGAGCGCGAGAATCTGCTGGCGGTGCACACAAGATGCGGCGGCCCCGAGGGCTTGAGACTTGTCTACGCCCTGCGGCCGTATTGGCGCAGTCGCGGTCTATTGAGTCTTGGCCTGCGAATTTCCGTCGAGGCACTCGATCGAAGAGGCGCCGAGCGACGCGATGCCCTGCGCTTTGGTGGCTTGTTCGTTGCAGGCTGGATGAGCTACTTCATGGGGCGCTACGAACACGCGAGGAGATACCTTGACGAAGGCTTGGCCGTAGCGCGCGAATTGGGCAGCCCTGAGTTGGTCGCCCGCGTGTTGCAGCCATTGGGAATGGCCTGCCTCGGGCAAGGTGACGGTCACGCAGCGCGCCAGCACCTGGAAGAGGCGGTGGAGCTCGCGCAAGCGGGCGGTGATGCGCGCCAGCTGCTGGCGGCTATCAACTCGTTGGCTCAGTTGCACCGGCTGCAGGGGCAGACCGAGATCGCCGAGCCGTTGTACGAAACCGCGCTCCCTTTGGCGCAACAGCTAGGCGACCGCGATTCGGTCGCAGTGCTGCTGCTCAATCTGGCGATGGTGTCGATGTCTCGCCGGCCTGCTCAGGCCATTCGGAGCATGCTGATCGAGGTGCTTTCGATCTCACGAGAACTCGACTCAAAACCCGCGCTGCAGAGCGCCCTGGAAGTCTGCGCGGGCCTCGCAAGCTTGGTGGGCGACCATGCCGGCGCCGCCCGTCTCTACGGCATGGCAGACGCGCTGGCCAGCAAGACCGGTTTCAGCCGCGATCCGGCCGACGAGGCCTTCTTGAGGCCGCTGGTCGAGCAAAGCCGCACAGCACTCGGAGAACAGAAGTTTGCCGACGCTGCCGCTCGTGGCCGGGCGGCGCCGGTGGAGCAGGCCATTTCACAGACCAACGCCTGGCTCGAAGCCGGCTTGGCTCCAGCGCCTACTCGTTCATGATCGTGGGGTCAGACTCGACGACCTTGCCATCTGCCAACACGCGAATCGTGTAGCGAAAGACACCCGGCTTGGTGTGCCGGTTCAAGCAAGAGAATTTCTGCCGATCTTCCTTGTCGCGCCGGCAATCGACGATCTCCTGCTGCTCACGATTGATCGGGCCCACCACCTTGTGCGCTTGCATGCTGGGCCGCAGTGCCTCGCTGCGGTTGGAGGGGTCCATCACCTGACCCTCAATGACGATGCCGTTTTCGGGGAACGCCAGCCCAGTTGGCACCGTCCACTCGATACGGAAATCTCGCTGCTCCTTCAGGAAGACGAGAGGCTCTGGGCTCACCGAAATGACCGGCGTCACCCCACCCTTCACGGACACCAATGGCATCTCGTGGATCACCGCACCGTGACGCGGCCCATGGCCGTGCCGTTGATGAGAGCAACTCGCCAAAACGACTGCTGCCGCCACCACAACCATCCACTTCGAGAACGTGCGCACGGGACTCCCCTGATGTCTATGCGGCGGCGATCATGCCCGACTGCTGAGGGGCCGGCAATCAGTAGATGTAGGCGCCAGCCAACATGCGTAGGTGCTCCCGCGACCCCTCATCCAGATGAGGCAGCAGCAACGCCAGCGAGTGAAACGCCCCCCGCCCCAGCGCCGCCGCCGCATTGTCGGGCTCCAGCGCATGCCGCGGGTCGCGCACATATTCGTAGCTCAACCAGTAGGTCAGCAGCACCACCATCGCGGTGGCCATGGGCTGGGCCGCCTCGCCGGTGAGGCGGGCCGAGCCGCTGCGCGAGAGGCCGTCGAGCAGCGCGGCCATCGCGCGGCCCTTGCGCTGCAGCACGCTCTGGAACTGCTTCTCCAGGTGCCGGTTCTTGCTGAGCAGGTCGTTGAGGTCGCGATAGAGGAAGCGGTAGTTCCAGACCAGCTCGAACAGCAGGTGCATGAACAGCCACGCGTCCTCCACGTTGTCCACGCCGTCGGCGCTGGCGAGGATCTCACCGAGCGCGCGCTCGTAGCGGTCGAACAGGTCGTTGATGAGCTGGTCTTTGGCCGGATAGTGGTAGTACAGGTTGCCCGGGCTGATATTCATCTCGGCCGAGATCAGCGTGGTGCTGACGTTGGGCTCGCCGAAGCGGTTGAAGAGGGCGAGCGTCACCTCGAGGATGCGTTCGGCGGTGCGGCGGGGGGGCTTTTTCGGCGCGGGCATGGCGGCGGGGATTCTGGCAT
>JANNRI010000228.1:0-1695 GCA_031401195.1 Burkholderiales bacterium | reverse complement strand
TGTCGAGCGGCTGGTGGTGGTGACGGTGCTGGAGCCGCTGCGCCAGGAATGGGCGCAGGTGCAGGCGACCGCCGAGCGGCTGAAGGAAGAGGGACGGACGAAGGAGGCGGTCGCCGCCGTCCGCACGTTCCACGACAAGTTGTGCAACACCCGCGTGCTCGACCCCGCCTGCGGCACCGGCAACTTCCTCTATGTCGCCATGGAGCTGATGAAGCGGCTGGAGGGCGACGTGCTCGAAGCCATCGCCGACCTTGGTGGGCAGGAGGCGCTGGGGCTGGAGCGCCAGAGCATCGATCCGCATCAGTTTCTGGGTCTGGAAGTGAATGCGCGCGCCGCCGCCATCGCCGAGCTGGTGATCTGGCTCGGTTACTTGCAATGGCACTTCCGCACCAAGGGCGGGCCGCCCGGCGAACCGATCCTGCGCGACTTCGGCAACATCCGGCACATGGACGCCGTGCTGACCTGGGACGGGTATCCGCTGCCCAAGGTGGTTGCGGGTCCGAGCGGGTCGCGGGTCGAGACGCTGCCCGGCGCAAAGCGACCCGACTGGCCGGAGGCGGAGTTCATCGTGGGGAACCCGCCGTTCATCGGCGGCAAGGACATTCGGGCCAACCTCGGCAATGTCTATGCCGAGACACTGTGGGCCGTACACGAGGAGGTGCCCGACAGCGCCGATTTCGTCATGTACTGGTGGGACCGGGCGGCGAGCCTGCTCACCGCCAACGGCACGGTGCTGCGCCGCTTCGGCTTCGTGACGACGAATTCGATCACGCAGGTGTTCAGTCGCCGTGTGGTGGCGAGGCACCTCGAAGCCAAAAAACCCGTCTCGCTGCTGATGGCGATCCCCGACCATCCCTGGACCAAGCAGTCCTCGGATCACGCGGCCGTGCGCATCGCCATGACGGTGGCGTGCGCCGGCAAGCACGACGGCGTGCTGCGCAAGGTGGTGAGCGAGGCAGGACTCGACACGGACGAGCCAGCTATCGAGCTTTCGGCGAGCCAGGGACGGATCAACGCCGATCTGACGGTGGGAGTGGATGTGACGGCCGCGCACGAGCTTCGGGCCAACGAAGGCCTGTGCTCACCGGGCGTGAAGCTGCATGGCGCCGGCTTCATCGTCACACCCGACGAAGCGGCACGCCTCGGCCTCGGCCGCCGGCCGGGTCTGGAGCGGCATATCCGGCATTATCGCAACGGCCGTGACCTCACGGGGACGCCGCGTGGCGTCATGGTGATCGACCTGTTCGGGCTCGACGCGGAAGCGGTGCGGCAGCGCTTTCCGGAAGTCTATCAGCACGTACTTGAACACGTGAAGCCTGAGCGGGACGCCAACAATCGGCAAAGTTACAAAGACAACTGGTGGGTGTTCGGCGAGCCGCGAAAGGAGCTGCGCCCTGCGCTCGGCGGCCTGCCCTGCTACATTGCCACCGTTGAGACCGCCAAGCACCGCACGTTCCAGTTCCTCGACGCCAGCATTCTGCCGGACAACAAATTGGTATGCATTGGGGTCGATGATGCTCTTGTGCTGGGAGTGTTATCTTCTAGGATACACAATATCTGGACTCTTCGGAACTGTGGCTGGCAAGGTGTGGGCAACGACCCCGTTTACGTCAAATCCCGCTGCTTCGACCCCTTCCCCTTCCCCCTGCCGCCCGAGCCGCTCAAGGCCCGCATCCGCGCCGTCGCCGAGGAGCT
>JANNRI010000227.1:0-2951 GCA_031401195.1 Burkholderiales bacterium | reverse complement strand
GCCCGGCGGTGCTCGATCGGACCGGCTGCTCTACCAGGCCAAGCTCGCGCTGGACGAAGCGCTGCGGCTGAAGGTGGTGCGCAAGATTTACGCGCTGCGCTTCGGCGAAGAGCCGCCCGAACGGCGCAGCGTTGAGCAGCTGCGCGGCATCGAGGGCGCACGCGTGCGCCGCAGCTACCAGCTGCTGGCGCATCAGTTCGGCATCAAGTGGGCCGGGCGCGACTACGACCCCGAGGCCTGGGACGCGTCGGACCTGCCGAATCGCTGCCTGTCTGCGGCAACGTCGTGCCTCTACGGCGTGACCGAGGCCGCCGTGCTGGCCGCAGGTTATGCCCCGGCGGTGGGTTTCATCCACACCGGCAAGCCGCTGTCGTTCGTGTACGACATTGCCGACGTGTACAAGTTCGAGACTGTCGTGCCGGTGGCATTCAAAGTGGCGGCGTCCAACCCACACGGCAACCCCGAACGCGCGGTGCGGCTCGGCTGCCGCGACGTCTTCCGGCAGAGCAAGCTGCTGGATCGCATCATCCCGGACATCGAAGACATTCTGGCGGCCGGTGAAGTGCCGCGCCCGGAGGCGCCGCCCGACGCGGTGGGGCCGGCGATACCGAACGCGGAGAACATCGGCGATGCTGGTCATCGTGCTTGAAAATGCGCCGCCGCGCCTGCGCGGTCGTTTGGCAGTGTGGCTGCTGGAGGTGCGTGCTGGCGTCTATGTGGGCAACTACAGCAAGCGTGTGCGCGAGCACATTTGGAGCCAGGTGGAAGAAGGCATCGAAGACGGCAATGCGGTCTTGGTCTGGCGCAGCCTGGCGGAGGCCGGTTTTGAGTTCAAGACGCTGGGCCAAAACCGACGGATGCCCGTCGATTTCGACGGCGTTCAGCTGGTCAGTTTTCATCCGGAAACGGCCGGCGACGCTCTTTAAAAACTTGTCAAGCATTCAGCCTGTCGGCCGGTAGAAAATTGGGCCGGCAAAAAGCTGTATGGAATCAAAGAGATAGAGTTAGTGCGTTCCCCACGTGCGTGGGGATGAACCGATGAGTTTCAAGCCGTCTTCACTGCGCTGCGAGCGTTCCCCACGTGCGTGGGGATGAACCGTGTCGTGGGCGACTACATTCCGGTGATGAAAGGCGTTCCCCACGTGCGTGGGGATGAACCGCGCACCCAGCGCTTGTCAGTGTGTTTTCAAACGCGTTCCCCCACGTGCGTGGGGATGAACCGATCGACACGGTGAAGGAGGAGGCGGCAGCGAAGCGTTCCCCACGTGCGTGGGGATGAACCGTTGCCCTTGGCGACGCCGTGCCCTCGGTCGAGGCGTTCCCCACGTGCGTGGGGATGAACCGGAAGCAGGCATGTTTGGACAAAATGGACTTGCCCCACTTCCGCGGACGGTTTAGGTTCTGTTCTTTTTCACTTGGCGTGATGCAGGTGCAGGGTTATCCACGGGGCTTGCCTGTGGACAGCTCGCTGCACCGGCCAGTGCACAGAGCGGGCTGTCCACAGGTGCGAAGCACCCGGTGGGTAACCCGTGTTCTTGCGATGTCGTGAGGGCGTGTATTTCTTGCAGTTTCCTTTCGAAGTTGTTGGGGGACTGGTAGCCCAGGCTGGAGTGCAGCCGGCGCGGGTTGTACCAACTCTCAATCCAGGTGAACACCGCCATGCGCGCTTCGGTGCGCGTCTTCCACACGCGTCGGTCGATCAGCTCGCATTCCAAGCTGGCAAAGAAACTCTCGGCCATGGCGTTGTCGTATGCATCGCCTACCGTGCCCATCGACGTGCGCACATTCATTTCTTCGCAGCGCTTGCCAAAGGCCAGGCTGGTGTACTGACTGCCTTGGTCCGAATGATGGATCACCCCTGGCCCGGTCGTGCCGGGTTTGCGCGTGAATAGCGCCATGTTCAGCGCCGCCACCACCAAGTCGGCCACCATGCTTTGCCCAAACGCCCAGCCCACCACTTTGCGGCTGAAAACATCGATCACCACGGCCAGGTAGAGGAACCCCGCCCAGGTGGGGATGTACGTCATGTCCGCCACCCACAGCTGGTTGATGCCTGTGGCGGTGAATGCACGTTTGACCAAGTCTGGCGCCTTGTCATGCGCAGCATCACTTTGCGTGGTGCGCACGTAGCCACGGCGACGGCTGACGCCACGCATCGAGCTGCGGCGCATCAGCCGCGCCACGCGCTTGCGACTGACCACCACGCCCTCGTGGGCCAACGCGGCGCGCACCCGTGGCATGCCATAGGTCTGGTCGCTGGCATCGAAGACCTCGCGGATCTGGCCCTGCAGCGTCACGATGGCAACGGCCCGGGCGCTGGGCGCGCGGCCATTCCAGGCGTAGTAGCCACTGGCGGAAACACGCAAGGTCTTGCACATGGCTTGCACAGGTAGTTCGGCCTGATTCGCTTGAATCAGCGTGTAGACGTGGTGGACGTCAGCACGCCGTTGTGAGCAAACCAGGCCGTAGCCTTTGCAAGGATGTCTCGCTCTTGCTGGACCTGGCGGTACTTGCGTCGCAGCTCGACCAACTCTTGGCGTTCGGCCGCGTTCAACGGCAAAGCGCCAGCCTTGGTCCCAGAACTGGCTTCACCATGTTGACTGACCCAAGTGTTGATGCTGTCGGCGTGGCAGCCAAACTCCTTGGCCAGGTCTCTGGGCTTGCGCCCCGCGTGGACCAGCTCCACCATCTGTTGTCGAAATTGCGCCGGGTATGGCGCTCTTGACTTGGGCATTCGAGGACTCCTTCTTCCGCTCGGAATAGTGTCCGTGAAATGCAGGCAACTCCAACCTGCAGAACGGCGGTTCATCCCCACGCACGTGGGGAACGCCTCCTGGACAAGAGGCAATCCGCCACTGGAGACGGTTCATCCCCACGCACGTGGGGAACGCCGCCGTGGGTTTTGCCCGACGAGCGATTTGTGCGGTTCATCCCCACGCACGTGGGGAACG
>JANNRI010000226.1:0-1548 GCA_031401195.1 Burkholderiales bacterium | reverse complement strand
CGTGACGAGGCGCCCTGCCCGCTGGCTTTGCGAGCCGGCCACGTCGCGCTCGGTGGCCAGCACGCGCAGGAAGGCGTTGTGCAGGTGCGGCACCAGCAGCTCGATGACGTAGGCCAGGCTGGCGTCCAACTCGGCCGTGACGCGAGAGAAAGCGTAGAAGGCTTCGAACTTGCCGCGCGTGCCCATCACCAGGTGGGCAGCCATGTTCTTCAGCTCGTTGCCGCTGACCATGGCGTTGAGGTCGAGGTCGATGCCGTTGGCGCCCACCGCCGGCGAGAACACCACGGTGGCGTTGTGGGCCTCGGCGGCAGCCACCAGGCGCGGTACCAGGCCCGTCATCGGGTCGGCGATGACATCGAAATGTTCCTGGCGAAAGTAGCGGCTGGCGCTGAAGCGGTGCATCGAAACGCCGTGGCGGGAACCGTCTTCGATGCCGCAGATCAGAATTTCGTGCGGGATGAGCGCCTGCAACGAACTCTGGCTCCAGGCAAAGAATTGCGGCCGGCTTGAAACAGTGAACGACGCCTCCACCGCATCGGAGAAGCGGTCACGGTCGATGTCTTTGAGCTTGGGGGCTTGGCTCACGCAGCTACTTCCAGGGAGTCGGCCGTTAGGGCGCGGCCATGGCCAGCGCTCACGTGGGCGAAGTCAGCGACGGTACCCGCCGACGATGACAGTTTGGCGATGTTGCGCACGGCGTCACCAAGATTCATACGCTTCACCGTCGAGGCTGCGCCCCGCAGCACCGCTGCGCACGTCATACACGCCCGCCGCGGCGTCGGCATCGGGCGGTGTCACCACGGCCCAGCTGGTGGCGTTGTCGGTGAAGGGGTCCACCGGCACCTTGCGCAGGTAGCGCTTCTCGGCCAGCTCTTCCAGCACGGTGGGGTAACGGCCGCGGTCGGCATAGAACTTGTCGATGGCGTCGCGCATGATGGCCAGGTCTTGGCGCAGCACGGCTTCCTTGCTGCGCTCCACGCTGTTGAAGTAGCGCGGCAGGGCGAGGGTCAGCAGGCTGGCAACGATGGCCATGACTACCATCAACTCCATCAGGGTGAAGCCTTTGTGTTGGCGAATCAACACACCCATCACCACTCTCGGTACGGGCGGCCGCCCAGGCTTTGCTTGGGCGAGAGGGAATAGACGTCGAAGACATCGCGGCCGGGCTGCGGGTTGTCAACATCGCTCTCGTAGCTGCGCAGGCCCCAAGTGGCTTCGGCCGGCAGCGCCGGGTCGGCCAGCGGGTCGCGCGGCAGGCGGCGCAGGAAGTAGAGCTTCTTGCCACTGGCGTTGCCGGCGTCAGGCACGCCTTGCGTCAGTGCTGAGAGCTGCGGCGGGTAGCCCGAGGCATCGGCCGGCTGGGCGATGCGCTTGGCATCGGCCGCGACCTTGTAGGCATCGATGGCCTCGCGGATCTGGCGCAACGCCGCGCGCAGTTCCTGCTCCTGGTTGCGCCGCGTGGCCAGCTCGGCCACCGCCATCGCACCGCTGGCCAGCACAGCCAGGATGGCCACGGTGATGAGCAGCTCGATGAGGGTGAAGCCGCGG
>JANNRI010000225.1:0-13725 GCA_031401195.1 Burkholderiales bacterium | reverse complement strand
CTGCCGTTGCTCGGCATCTTCAAGCCGGTCGTCAACTTCATGAAGGTCGATTTGCCGCAACCCGAGGGCCCGACGATGGCGATGAACTCGCCCAGTTCCACCTGCAGCGAGATGTCCTCGACGGCAAACTGCCCCTGCGCGAGCAGCTCGTCGTTGTAGGCCAGCCAGACGTTCTTGAAGTCGACGAAGGCCATGCCTATTTCTTGGCAGGTGGCAGGATGTTCAGCTCGGCGACGCTGGGCAGGAAGCTGCCGTTCCAGACCACGTTCGCGTCGACCCGGGTCTTGGTGTTGAAGGCGTCCGACACCTGCGAGGCCATCAGCGCCAGGCGCGGCGCCACCACCTGGCCGAAGCCCTCGGCACGCGCGTCCGGGCTGGCCACCACGGCGTCGATGGCCATGCGCAGGCGGCGCTTTTCCAGATCGACATTGATGATGCCGTCGCGCGCCTTGACATACTCGATGGCCGCGTCGGGGTTGGCCATCACCTCCTTCGCGCCCTTGGTGAAGGCCAGCAGGAAGTCCTTCACCGCAGCTGGGTTTTCCTTGATGAGCTTGGGCGTGGCGATGATGACGTTGCCGTAGAGCTTCACGCCGTTCGTGGCATAGGGCAGCACGACGACGTCTTCGGCCTTGACGCCGCGTGCTTCCAGGTTGAGCAGGGAGGTGAACGAGAAGCCGGTGATGGCGTCGATGTCGCCGCGCACCAGCATGGTTTCGCGCAGCGGCGGGTCCATGCTGGTCCAGGCCACATCCTTCACCGCATTGGCCTTGGCAAAGATCGGGAAGGCGCGCCGCCCGGCATCGAACACCGGCGCGCCGAGCTTCTTGCCCGACAGGTCCGCCGCCTTCGTGATGCCGCTCTTCTTCAGCGCCAGCACCGCGGCCGGCGTGTTGTTATAGACCATCATCACGGCGACGGGCTTGTTCGGCGCGTCGGGGTTGTTGGCGTGGAACTCCATCAGCGCCGCGAGGTCGGCGAAGCCCATGTCGTTGGTGCCCGATGCCACGCGCGTCACGGTGCCGCCCGAGCCGTTGCCGGCATCGATGGTCACGTCCAGGCCTGCGGCCTTGTAGTGGCCCTTGGCGGCCGAGCCGAGGAAGAGGGCGGCCGGGCCCTCGAAGCGCCAGTCGAGCTGGAACTTGATGGGCGTGGCTGGTTGCGCCTGCGCCAAGAGCGGCGCGGCACAGGCCAGGGTCAGCACAAACAGGGCCCGGCGGGCCAGAACGATCGGCATGGTGAGGTCTCCGTGAACTGCAGGGTGGGAACGAGAGGACTGCGGCGATTGTGCAAGTTCCGTGCACAGCGTGGCCCTGGGTGATGCACCAAGCTGGGCACGCGTGCCTACACTTCGGGCGATGTCGCAAGCCCTGATCGAAGCCCTGCTCGAGCGCCTGGCCCTGGAACCGGCCGTGCTGGTGTCGGTGCAATCGACCCAGGGCTCGGCGCCGCGCGAGGCCGGTGCCTGGATGGGTGTCTTTGCCGAGGGCGCGCCGGTGGGCACGGTCGGCGGCGGGCACCTCGAATGGGATGCGATCGCCATAGCGCGCCGCGCGCTTGCCGGCGAAGCGCTCGAGCTGCAGCGCCGTTTTGCCCTCGGCCCCTCCCTGGGCCAATGCTGCGGCGGCGTGGTGCATCTGCGCTCCGAGCCACTGCACGCCGCACAGGCCCGCGAGCTGCGCGAGCGCCTGGAGGCAGGCGTGGACGCCCTGCGCCTGCCAGTGGCCCTGTTCGGCGGCGGCCATGTCGGCCACGCCATCGTCAAAGCCCTGCTGCCGCTGCCCGTCCGGGTGCACTGGATCGACAGCCGCGACGAGATCTTCCCCACCGGGCTGCCGCGCTGGGTGGCCACCGAGCATTCGGCGCCGGTGCAGGCAGCGGTGGCCGACATCGCGGCCTCGTCGCGTGTGCTGATCATGAGTTTTTCGCACGCCGAGGATCTCGACATCGTTGCCGCCTGCCTGCACCGCCAACGCGAGCGCGGCGACCTGCCCTTCATCGGCCTGATCGGCAGCAAGAGCAAATGGGCCGCCTTCCAGCACCGCCTCGAAGCGCGCGGCTACTCGGCCGCAGAGTTGGCGCACGTCAGCTGCCCGATCGGCGTGGCCGGCGTCGTCGGCAAGGAGCCCGAGGTGATTGCGGCCGCGGTGGCCGCACAGTTGATGCAGCAGCGTTGACGGCCACCGCGCGAGGCCGCGCCGCCTGCCTGTAAGCTCGTCGCGCCGCGCCGCGCTCAAACCCTGCGCCCCCACTGTGCCCAGCCCCTACCCATCGCAGACTGCCCCAGACGCCACGTTGCCGACCCTGGCCGCGGTGGACTTGGCCTGCCGGCGCGGCAACCGGGTCTTGTTCAAGGGCCTGAACCTGGCCGTCGCTGCCGGCCACGCCCTCTGGCTGCGTGGGCGCAACGGCAGTGGCAAGACCAGCCTGTTGCGCCTGGCCGCGGGCCTGGCGGTGCCGGCCGCCGGCCACATCACCTGGGCAGGGGTGCCGGTGCGCCGGCACGCCGGCTATGCCCAACGCATGCTCTACGTTGGCCACGCCAACGCGCTGAAGGACGACCTGAGTACCACGGAGTCGCTGCGCTTCCTGGCCGTGATGCACGGCCGCCGCGCCGACGCCGCGGCGCTGTCGCGGGCCCTGCAGCAGGTTGGCATGGCCTCACGCCAGGACGCCCCCGTGCGCACCCTCTCGCAAGGCCAGCGCCGCCGCGCCAGCCTGGCCCGCCTGGCACTGGAGACCGAAGCCGCGCTATGGATCCTCGACGAACCCTATGACGCACTCGACGTCGACGGCGTGGCCATCGTCGATGCCTTGCTCGTCGCCCATCTCGCCCGCGGCGGCAGCCTGCTGCTTACCAGCCACCAGGCCCCGGGCGCGTCGGCACCGCCGATGGCGGAATTCGATCTCGGGGCGTATGTGTGAGATGAACACCGCCTTCAAAGCCATCTACACCCGCGACTTGCGCCTGGCCATGCGCCGGCGGGTCGAGGCCCTGTTGCCGGTGGCATTCTTTGTCGTGGCGATCAGCCTGTTTCCGCTCGGCGTCGGGCCTGAGCCGCAGATGTTGCGACAGATTGCGGCGGGTGTCGTGTGGGTCAGTGCCTTGCTGGCTTCGATGCTTTCGGTGGCCAGCCTGTATGGCAGCGACCATGCAGATGGTTCACTCGAGCAGATGCTCCTGTCGGGGCAGCCCGGCGTGCTGATCGCGGGGGCCAAGGCGGCGGCACATTGGACGGTGACAGGGGCGCCCTTGGTCCTGATCGCGCCGCTGATCGGCCTATTGTTCGACATGCAGGCCCGGTCGCTCGCGACCTTGGTGGCGGCCCTGCTGCTCGGCACACCGATCCTGAGCCTGCTGGGCGGCCTCGGTGCCGCGCTGACCCTGGGCCTGCGCAGCGCGGGTGTGCTGCTGATCCTGCTGATCCTGCCGCTGACGATGCCCGCGCTCATTTTCGGTGCCGGCGCAGTCACGGCGGTCGATGCGGGGCTCTCGGCCAGCGGCCATTTCTCGCTGCTCGGTGCGCTCTTGATCCTGACGATTTTGACCGCACCGCTGGCCACGGCCATGGCGCTGCGCATTGCCTTGGAATAATGCGCAGCATGAACAGCCCCTCATTGCGCTTCACCACCTTCGCCGCGCCCTCGCGTTTCTACCGCCTGGCGCAGGCCCTCAACCCCTGGTTGTGGGCGCTGGCGATCGCCTTGGCGCTGGCCGGCCTGTACGTGGGCTTCATCGTCGCGCCCACCGATGCAACGCAGGGTGAGGCCTACCGCATCATCTTCATCCATGTGCCTGCTGCGTGGATGTCGATGGTGCTGTACGTGGCCATGGCCTTCTGGGCTGCGCTGGGCTGGATGCTCAATGCGCGCATGGCCAGCCTGCTGGCGCGCGCGCTGGCGCCCACCGGTGCCCTGTTCACCTTTGTGGCCCTGTGGACCGGTGCGCTGTGGGGCAAGCCGACCTGGGGCACCTGGTGGGTCTGGGATGCGCGGCTCACGTCGGAGCTGATCCTGTTGTTCCTCTACCTCGGCTACATCGCGCTGGTGGCATCGATCGACGACCAGGTGCGCGGCGACAAGGCCGGTGCGGTGCTGGCGCTCGTCGGGGTGGTCAACATCCCGATCATCTATTTCTCGGTGTATTGGTGGAACACGCTGCACCAGGGCGCGACGATCAGCGCCACCGCGGCGCCGAAAATGGCCCACACGATGCTGCTGGCCATGCTCTTGATGACCTTTGCGTTCTGGGCTTATTCCTTTGCCGTGGTCTTCACCCGGGCCCAGGCGCTGGCACTCGAGCGCGACCAGGGCAGCGACTGGGCCCGCGACGCCTCTCGCAACGGAAAGCAAATGTCATGAACGTCTCGAGCTTGACGGAAGTCATATCCCTCGGCGGCTACGGGCTGTATGTTTGGGGCTCCTACGCCGTGACATTGGCCCTGATGCTGCTGGAACCTTGGCTGGTGCGGCGGCATCGAAGCCGGGCCCTTCGCGCCGCAGCCGCAGCCCCCCACGAGACCGAAACATGAAACCCCGTCACAAACGCATGACCCTCATCGGTGGCATCGTCGCCTCGGTGGCCGTGGCCGCCGGCCTGGTGCTCAACGCCTTCCAGAGCAATCTGGTGTTCTTCTTCTCGCCTTCGCAGGTGATGGCCAAGGAGGCGCCGGTGGCGCGCACGTTCCGGGTCGGCGGCCTGGTCAAGGAAGGCAGCGTCAAGCGCAGCGGCACCACGGTGGAGTTTGCCGTCACCGACACCGCGCAGACCATTGCCGTGCGCTACACCGGCATCCTGCCCGACCTGTTCAAGGAGGGCAAAGGCGTGGTGGCGCAGGGCCAGCTGCAAGGCGACGGCGTGTTCCTGGCCCGCGAAGTCCTGGCCAAGCACGATGAAAACTACATGCCACCCGAAGCCGCCGAGGCCTTGAAGCGTGCCGGCAAGGCCAACGAGAAGATCGCCAACACGGTCGTGACGGGGACCGCGCGGTGATCCCCGAAATCGGCCAACTGGCCCTGCTGTTGGCGCTGGCCGTGGCCCTGGTGCAGGGCAGCCTGCCGATCGTCGGCGCTGCGCGCGACCGGGCCGACTGGATGGCGCTGGCGCGGCCCGCTGCGCAGGCGCAGTGCCTGCTCGTGATCCTGGCTTTCGGCTGCCTCGCGGCATCCTTCGTGCAGAACGATTTCTCCGTGCTCAACGTAGCTACGAACAGCAATTCGGCGCTGCCGCTGCCCTACCGCATCGCCGCCACCTGGGGCAGCCATGAGGGCTCGCTGCTCCTGTGGGTGCTGATGCTCAACCTCTGGACCCTGGCCGTCGCCGCCTTCAGCAGCCACCTACCGCAGCCGCTGGTGGCGCGCATCCTGGCGGTGATGGGCCTGGTGAGCGTGGGCTTTCTGCTCTTCATGCTGCTCACTTCCAACCCCTTCGATCGCCTGCTGCCCGCGGCCGCCGATGGGCGCGACTTGAACCCCCTGTTGCAGGACCCGGGCATGGTCATCCACCCGCCGATGCTCTACATGGGCTATGTCGGCTTCTCGGTGGCCTTTGCCTTCGCCATCGCGGCACTCATCGGCGGCAACCTCGACGCCACCTGGGCCCGCTGGACCCGGCCCTGGACCACGGCGGCCTGGTGCTTTCTCACCGTGGGCATCGCCCTGGGCAGCTGGTGGGCCTACTACGAACTCGGCTGGGGCGGCTGGTGGTTCTGGGACCCGGTCGAGAACGCGTCCTTCATGCCCTGGCTGGTCGGCACGGCGCTGATCCACTCGCTGGCCGTCACGGAAAAACGCGGCGCCTTCAAGTCCTGGACCGTGCTGCTGGCAATCATGGCGTTTTCGCTGTCGCTGCTCGGCACCTTCCTCGTGCGCTCGGGCGTGCTGTCGTCGGTGCACGCCTTTGCCACCGACCCGCGGCGCGGCGTGTTCATCCTGGCCCTGCTGGTGGTGGCCATCGGCGGCTCGCTGGCCCTGTATGCCTGGCGCGCGCCCAAGGTCGGCCTGGGTGCGCGGTTCGAACTGGTGTCGCGCGAATCTCTGCTGCTCGGCAACAACGTGATGCTCGTCGTGGCCATGGGCACCGTGCTGCTGGGCACCCTGTACCCGCTGCTGCTCGATGCCTTGAACCTGGGCAAGATCTCGGTCGGCCCACCGTATTTCGACAGCGTCTTCGTGCCGATCATGACGCCGGTGATCTTCCTGATGGGCGTGGCGCCGCTGGCGCGCTGGCGCCAGGCGGCGCTGCCCGATCTGGCGCGGCGCCTGCGCTGGGCCGCGGGCCTGACCGTCATCGCCGCGCTGCTCACCGGCTGGCTGGCCGGGCGCATCTCGCCCTTGGCCACGCTGGGTTTCGGCATGGCCTGGTGGATCGTGTTCTCGCTCGGCACCGACCTGGTCGAGCGCCTGCGCCCCGGTGCCGCGACGGGCGGCGCCGGCCTTTGGGCCCGCATGCGCCTGCTGCCGCGCACGATGCTCGGGATGATGCTGGCCCATCTGGGCATCGCCGCCTTCGCCTTCGGTGTGAGCATGGTCAATACCTTCGGCATCGAGCGCGACTTGAAAATGAACGTCGGCGACACCACCGAGCTGGCCGGCTACGTCTTCACCTACCGCGGCGTGCGTGAACTGCAAGGGCCGAACTACGTTGCGGCGCAGGGCCTGGTAGAGGTCACGCGGGGCGGCAAGCCGGTGGCGACGATGCGGCCCGAGAAGCGCATCTACCGCGTGCAGCAGAACCCGATGACGGAGGCTGCCATCAACACTGGCTTCACCCGCGATCTTTATGTCTCGCTGGGCGAAGCCGTCGATGGCGATGCCTGGATCGTTCGCATCTACTTCAAGCCCTTCGTCGACTGGATCTGGGGCGGCTGCCTGTTGATGGCCTTGGGCGGCGCCCTGGCTGCCTCGGACAGGCGCTACCGTAGCGCCCGCCGCGAGGCCGCGGCGGCGCTGCCGCCGCACGTGGCGAGCGCCTCGTGATGCGCCTGCGTTACCTGTTGCCGCTGGCCGTGTTCGTGCTGCTGGTCGGCTTTCTGGGCGTGGGCTTGAAGCTCGACCCGCGCGAAGTGCCATCGCCCCTGATCGGCAAACCCGCGCCGGGCTTTGCGCTCACGCGCCTGGACGACGAAGCCAAGACGATCCGCCGCGAGGATCTGCTGGGCCAGGTCTGGATCCTCAACGTCTGGGCTTCGTGGTGCGCGGCGTGCCGCGACGAGCACCCGCACCTGGTGGCGTTTGCGCGCACGAAGTCGGTGCCGCTTATCGGCCTGAACTACAAGGACACGCGGCCGGCCGGCCTGGGCTGGTTGGCGCGATTCGGCAACCCGTACGACGCCTCGCTGTTCGACGTCGATGGCCGTGTGGGCATCGATTTCGGCGTCTATGGTGTGCCCGAAACCTTCGTCATCGACAAGCAGGGTGTGATCCGCTTCAAACAGATCGGGCCGGTGACACCGGACGTGCTCGACAAGCGCATCGTGCCGCTGCTGAAGGAACTCAATGCCTGAGGTGGCCCCCCCCCGAAGCGCCTTCGCCGCTCCCCCCCAGGGGGGCGCCGCTGGCGGACCGGCGGAGCCGGGTCCGCGGCGGCCGCTCGGTTGGTCCTTGTGGTGTTGCCTGCTGTTGAGCTGTGCCCTCTGCTCGACAGGGCCGGCGTTGGCCGCTGAAGCCGTACCCGCCGCAGCCGACCCGGCGCTCGAAGCGCGCGTGATGCGCGTGGCGGCCGAGCTGCGCTGCCTGGTGTGCCAGAACCAGACCATCGCCGATTCGCACTCTGGCCTGGCCGAGGACCTGCGGCGCGAGGTGCGCGAGCAGTTGCGCCGCGGCGTCAGCGACGAGCAGGTGGTGCAGTACATGACCGACCGCTACGGTGACTTCGTGCGCTACCGGCCGCCCTTCAAGTCGAGTACCTTGCTGCTGTGGGCCGGCCCGGCGCTGTTTCTGCTGGCCGGGCTGGCAACGCTGTTCTTCGTGTTGCGGCGGCGCTCGCGCCTGGCGCCCGACCAGTTCGAGCCCGACGACAGCGCCTGGCCCGAGCCCTCGGCATTGGGCGACCGCAACGAGCGCGCGCGATGAGCGCCGGCTTTCTCGCCGCCGCCGCGCTGCTGTTGTTGGCCACGGTGATGCTGCTGACGCGCCCGCTCTGGCGTGCGCCGGCGCGCAAGTCGCTCGGCGCCGGCTTGGCCGCCTTCGTGGCGGTGATCGTCGTGGCCGGCTACGCATGGATCGGCACGCCGCAGGCCCTGAACGCCGACGCGCGCACGCCGCCGCCGGTGACCGTCGGGCAGGTCGAGGCCATGGTCCAGGGCCTGGCCGCGCGCCTGCAGAAGCAGCCCGACGACGCCGACGGCTGGGCCATGCTCGGGCGCTCCTACGCCGCGCTCGAACGCCACGCCGAAGCCGTGCCCGCATTCCAGCGCGCGATGGCGCTGCGGCCCAAGAACGCCAACCTGATGGCCGACTACGCCGACGCCCTGGCCATGGCTGGCGGCGGCAAGCTGGCGGGCGAGCCGAGCCGCCTGATCGAAGAGGCCCTCGGCCTGGAGCCCGAGAACCAGAAGCTGCTCGCGCTGGCCGGCACCGCGGCCTTTGCGCGCAACGATTTCGCCGGCGCCATTCGCCACTGGGACAAACTCGCGGCCGTGGCGCCGGAGAGCGAATACCTGCAGCAGATGCAGGGCGGCATCGCTGCCGCGCGCCAACGCGTGGCGGGCCCAGCGCCCGCAACGGCAAGCGCCGCGCCCACGGCGGCGAGCGTACCCGCCGCCGCCATCAGTGGCGAGGTGCGCCTGGCGCCGGCACTGGCCGCCAAGGCTGCGCCGAGCGACACCGTGTTCATCTTCGCGCGCGCCGCCGAAGGCCCGCGCATGCCGCTGGCGATCCTGCGCAAGCAGGTCAAGGACTTGCCGCTGCGCTTCACGCTCGACGACAGCCTGGCCATGTCGCCGGCCGCGAAGCTCTCGTCGGCCACACGCGTGATCGTCGGCGCGCGCATCAGCAAGAGCGGCGAAGCCTTGCCGCGTGCCGGCGACTTGCAGGGCCTGTCAGCGCCCTTGGTGATTGGCTCGCCGGGTGCCAGCGGGCTGAAGATCGAGATCAACCAGTCCGTCGTGCCCTGATCAGGCTACGCCCCGCGCCGCCACACGGCGGCCAGGGCCTTGAACTTCATCCACACCGACAGGCGCTCGTCCGACAGGGCGTCGAGAAAGTCCGACAGGCCCTTGGATTTGGCCATGGTGTAGACAGTGAGCGAGATGGTGGCCACGAAGACCACGCCGAAGACCAGCAGCTTCTGAGCCAGCGTCGCATCCGATTCGTTGAGCAGGTTCATGCCCAGGAACCCGGTTGTCACCGTGCCGATCAGGCCCAGGATCGTGACCACGGTCAGGCGCACGACGGTGTTGGCCTGGCGGCGCAGGCTGTCGGCGTCGAGGTAGGCGTTCATGTCGGCGACGCGCTCCTTGACCTCGGCGTACAGCGGGTCCAGGCCCAGGTGCTGCGAGCACATGTGGAACAGGGCCCGAACCTGGGCCTGCTCCGAGACTTCGTGGAACCAGTAGCGGTGGGTGAATCGCAGGAAGCCCTCGAAGCTGTGGCGGATGGCGCGCTTGAAGCGGCGCACGCTCGGCGTGTCGCCGACGTCGAGGCCTTCGAGCGCCTCGACCAGGCGGTCCGACATCATCAGCAGGGCCGCCTTCTGGAAGTGCGCGATCATGAAGAGCAGGAAGTGCTGGTGCCGGAATTGCGCCAGCACGCCGCGGTCGCCACAGCCGTAGTACTGGGCGCGCGCGTCGCCGATCACCACCAGGGCGTGGCCGCTGCAAAGGTAGCGCGTATTCGGCGCCGCGCCACCTTCGGCCCAGAAGCGGTCATAGCAATAGCGCGTCTCGAAGTCGGCCAGGTGGCCGTCGGCGTAGGGCAACGCGGTGGCACCCGCGCCCGCGCCGGTCACGAGGCCCAGGCGGATGAAATCGTTGCGCGTGAGGGCGCGCGGGTTGTCAAGGGCCAGGTAGCCCATCATCGGCATGCGGTAGTACTCGATCTGGCGGTAGCGCAGCAGGCCAGGCGCATCGGAGTGGTCGGGCACCAGGGGTTCGAGCAGGAAGCTCCAATGCGCGGCGATGCGCGGCGCGCGGTGCTCGGCCACATGGGCCAGGAAGGCATCGCGTTGCTGCGCGTCGGAGCTGGACAGCACCTGGCCGGCGGCGCCGAGCCAGTCGACATGGGCCATGGTGTGCATCGCCAGGCCTTCGGCGTCCCAGCCGGCCGGGTAGCCGCGGCCGAAGCGGTAGAGCTGCTCCTGCGCCTGCGCCAGGCTCAGGTCGCCGGTGCCAAGCTCGACGTTGAGCATGACGACATCGACATCGAAGTAGAAGTACAGATCGATGTGCACCACGTCGAGCGTCAGCGGGGCCTGACCCGGCCGTGCGGTCACGCGCACCTGCTTCACATCGTGGCGCCGGAACACGCGCATCGGCGCGCTGGCATCGCGGCCCTCGGCATTGCGCGCCGAACGGCCGTCGCCATAGAGGAAGCGCTGCACATAGGGCAGGAAGGTCACGAACTCGTTGTAGTGTCGCTCGTGAAAGCTCGACTTGTCGCCGGTGTATTCGTCCACCGCTTCGCGCCAGGGCGTCGCATCGCCCATGTTGCGCAGCACCTGCCATGGGGTGCGGTGGGGCGCGTCGGACGCGCCGCGCGCCGGGATCAGGCGCAGCGGCCAGAGCAAAATCTGGCGTAGGTGGCGCACGCGGGTGGCGGCATCGGCGTCGATGGGCGCAATCGGGTCGGCAACGGGGCGCAGCATGGGCGAAGTGTAGGCAGGCCAGGCGCGCTGCGCGAGGGCCTGCAACTGGCGATTCCGCGCACAGCTACAACTGGCGATTCCTCGCCAGGGGCGGGTTCTTGGCGAAGTAGCGCTTGATGCCCGTCGTCAGCGCCTCGACCAGTTGCTTGCGGTAGGCCGGGTCGGCCAGCTTGGCTTCTTCATCGGGGTTGGAGATGAAGGCCGTCTCGACCAGGATGCTCGGGATGTCGGGCGCTTTCAGCACGGCGAATCCCGCCTGCTCCACGCGCGGCTTGTGCAGGCGGCCGACGCGGTCGAGCTGACCCAGCACTTCATGGCCCACACGCAGGCTGTCCTTGATCTGCGCGGTGGTGCTCATGTCCAGCAGGGTGCGCAGCACGTTGGGGTCGTTGCCGGCCTTGATGTTGACGCCGCCCACCACGTCGGCGGCGTTTTCCTTGCTGGCGATCCAGCGCGCCGTGGTGCTGGAGGCTGCGCCCGTGCTCAGGGCGAAGACGCTGGCGCCGCGCGCGGCGGGGGTGATGAAGGCATCGGCGTGCAACGACACGAACAGGTCGGCCTGCACGCGGCGCGCCTTCTTCACCCGATCGGCCAGCGGCACGAAGAAGTCGGCGTCGCGCGTCAGGAAGGCGCGCATGCCGGGCTGGGCGTTGAGGCGCTCGCGCAATTGCAGCGCCACGGCCAGCACCACGTCCTTTTCCTTCAGGCCGCTGGGGCCGATGGCGCCCGGGTCTTCGCCGCCGTGGCCGGGGTCCAGGGCCACGATGATCAATCGCTGGACCCGCCGGATCACCTCGGCGCTGGGCGGCGGCCTGGGCGCGGGCGTTTGCAGCGGCGCCGATGCGGCGCTGGATGCCGGTGCGGCCGGGCCCGGCAACTTCGGGATCTGCCCGCTCTCGACGCGGCCGATGAATTCGCCCAGCGCGTCGCGCACCGCGGCCGAGGCCTCGCGTTCGGCCTGCTCCTTGTCGCGCACCAGCGCCAACAGAGGATCGCGCAACTCGGTCGGGTACAGATCGAACACCAGGCGGTGCTTGTAGGCGGCCACCGGGTTGAGCGTGAAGACCTGCGGCGCGGCGGCCTGTTTCAAGTCGATCACCAGACGCACGATGCGCGGCTGGTACTGGCCTGCGCGCAGGCCCGCAATGAAGGGGTCATCGGCGCGCACCTTGCCGACCAGCTCGCGCAACTGTGGGCTGAGTTCGAGCCCGTCGATGTCGATCACTACCCGGTCGGGCGCGCTGAACAGGGTGTGCCGGGCCACGAGGGCGGTATCGGACTCGATCGTCACGCGGGTGTAGTCGGCCGCGGGCCAGACGCGCACGGCGACGATCTCGGCGCCAAAAGCGATCTGCGGCGCCTGCAGCAGCAGCGCGACGCTGCCCAGGCGCTTCAATGCGCTGCGGCGCTTCATGTCAGTTGCTCCACCGCGCTTCGCGCGCGCTGCGGTGCATGAAACGAGCGGCGGCTTGCGGCCCCTTGCTGCCGCTGACCGCCGGCGCGTTTCATCGAGGTGTTGCTCACTGCGCCGCGTGCCGGGTCCCGGCCCGGCGGCCGGGTAACTTTCATTTGCGGCCCCAAATGAAAGTCACCAAAGCAAAGGGGCTGAACACCGATCTGGTCAGTACGCCTTGGGCGCCATCCCGTACATGCGACCTGGATGCATCGCGGTGCGCCAACCCGACAGCACGCTCGGCCGGGCCTTGCCACGCATGCGCCGGGCATCCGCAAGCCCACAGACATCCGATGCGGCCTGCACAAATGGGTATTGAGGTCGTTTGCTTTGGTGACTTTCATTTGGACCAGCAAATGAAAGTTACCCGCCCGCCGGGCCGGGACCCGGCACGCAACGCATTGAGAAACGCTTCGACGAAACGCGCCCAAGGCGAACGGCAGCAAAGGCCCGCGAGGCGTTGACCGGTAAACATCGCGCTCGCCCGACGCCAGTCTCAAGGTCGTGGCGTCACAGCGCTTCGGCGCCTTTGAAGGGTGCGAGCGTGGGCGTGGCACGGCGAAGCCGCTGCGGGGGTGGTTCGTCATCTATGGCCTGCGCATCAAGCGCGCCAGCGTCGGCACGATGCCGCGCGGGAAGAAGACCATGGTGGCGATCAGCACCGCGCCGAAGACCATCGTTTCGTAGTCTTTGAAGACGGTCAGGAATTGCGGCAGGACGGTCAGCAGCGCGGCGCCGATCACCGCGCCCCAGATCGAGGCCATGCCGCCGAAGACGACCATGATCACCAGCTCCACCGAGTGCAGGAACGACGCCTTGGCCGGCGTGATGAAGCCCGCGTAGTGCGCCGTCAGCGCGCCCGCAGTGGCGGCAAACAGCGCCGAGATCACGAACACGCGCAGTTTCCAGCGCGCGCTGTCGATGCCCGTGGTCTCGGCCGCGACCTCTGAGCCGTGCAGCGCGCGCAGAGCACGGCCGACCGGCGAGTCGATCAGGTTCAGGGCCAGCCAGACGCTGAGCCACAGCGCCACGGCAACGATGGCGTACCAGACCGGCTCGCCTTGCACGGTGCGGCCGAAGAGCACCAGGGCCGGTACCGTCATGCCGTCGGGGCCGCCGGTGAGGCGGTCTTCGTTGGTCAGCACGATCGAGACGATCACGCCCAGGCCCAAGGTGGCCATCGCCAGGTAGTGTCCTTTGAGCCGCAGCGTCGGCCGCCCGACCAGCCAGGCCAGCGCGCCCACGGCCAGCACGGCCAGCGGCATCGAGGCCCAGACCGGCCAGCCCCAGCGCGCGGCCGCGAGCGCACTGCCATAGCCGCCGAGGGCGTAGAACGCGGCGTGGCCGAGGCTGATCTGGCCGGCGTAGCCGATCAGCAGGTTGAGGCCGACGCAAACCATCGCGTTCAGCGCCACCAGGATCGCGATCTCGAAGAAGTAGTTGTTCGGCAGCGCCAGCGGCAGCAGCA
>JANNRI010000224.1:0-12818 GCA_031401195.1 Burkholderiales bacterium | reverse complement strand
CGAGCTGACCGAAGACGCGATGATCCAGATCCTCACCGAGCCGCGCAACGCGCTGGTCAAGCAGTATCAGAAGCTGTTTGCGATGGACGGTGTCGAGCTCGAGATCCGCCCGTCTGCGTTGCTGGCCATCGCGCGCAAGGCGTTGGCGCGCAAGACAGGCGCCCGCGGCTTGCGCTCCATCCTCGAACATTCCCTGATCGATACCATGTTCGATCTGCCCACCATGGACCGGGTGGCCAAGGTCGTGATCGACGAGCACATCGTCGAAGAGGGCGCCAAGCCGCTGCTCGTGTATCGCGAGCACAAGGCGAGCGCGTGAAGGCCCGGCGGCCGCCCGTCTGAGCCTGTTTGCTTGCATTTCCCGCATCGGTCCCCAAATGGGCCGATGAAAGAGAGGTCCTCATGTCCGGCCACACCCCCCTGCCAGCCGATCCCATCACGCTGCCGCTGTTGCCCTTGCGCGACGTGGTCGTGTTCCCGCACATGGTCATCCCGCTGTTCGTGGGGCGACCGAAGTCGATCAAGGCGCTTGAAGCGGCCATGGAATCGGGCCGCCAGATCATGCTCGTGGCCCAGAGGGCTGCCGGCAAAGACGAGCCCAAGGCCGACGACATGTTCGATGTCGGCTGCGTCTCCAGCATCCTGCAGATGCTGAAGCTGCCCGACGGCACCGTGAAGGTGCTCGTCGAGGGGCTGCAACGTGCCAACACCCAGAGCATCTCCGAAACAGACGGCTACTTCACGGGCGTTGTGACACCCGTGCCCCCTGGCGCCGAAGGCACGCCGGAGGTCGAGGCCCTGCGTCGTGCGGTCACGCAGCACTTCGACCAGTACGTCAAGCTCAACAAGAAGATTCCGCCCGAGATCCTCACCAGCATTGCTGGCATCGACGATGCCGGCCGACTGGCCGACACCATTGCCGCGCACCTGCCGCTCAAGCTCGAGGCCAAGCAGTCGGTGCTCGATCTCTTCCCGGTGGCCAAGCGGCTGGAGAAGCTGCTCGAACTGCTCGAACACGAAGTCGACATCCTGCAGGTCGAGAAGCGCATCCGGGGCCGTGTCAAGCGGCAGATGGAGAAGAGCCAGCGCGAGTACTACCTCAATGAGCAGGTCAAGGCCATCCAGAAGGAACTCGGCGACGGCGAAGAAGGCGCCGACCCCGAGGAGCTGGACAAGAAGATCAAGGCCGCCAAGATGTCCAAGGAGGCCCGCAAGAAGGCCGATGGCGAGCTGAAGAAATTGAAGCTCATGTCGCCCATGTCGGCCGAGGCCACGGTGGTGCGCAACTACATCGACATCCTGGTCAACCTGCCCTGGGCGAAGAGGACGAAGATCAAGCACGACCTCGGCTTTGCCGAGCAGGTGCTCAACGAAGACCACTACGGCCTGGAGAAGGTCAAGGACCGCATCCTCGAGTACCTCGCGGTGCAGCAGCGCGTGGACAAGGTCAAGGCGCCGATCCTGTGCCTCGTGGGGCCCCCGGGCGTGGGCAAGACTTCGCTGGGCCAGAGCGTGGCGCGCGCCACCGGGCGCAAGTACGTGCGCATGGCGCTGGGTGGCATGCGTGATGAGGCGGAGATCCGCGGCCACCGCCGCACCTATATCGGCTCCATGCCGGGCAAAGTGCTGCAGTCCCTGTCCAAGGTGGGCACCCGCAATCCGCTGTTCCTGCTCGACGAGATCGACAAGCTCGGCATGGACTTCCGCGGCGACCCCAGCAGCGCGCTGCTGGAGGTGCTCGACCCCGAGCAGAACCACACTTTCAGTGACCACTACGTCGAGGTCGACTTCGACCTGAGCGACGTGATGTTCGTTGCCACGAGCAACAGCATGAACATCCCGCCGGCGTTGCTCGACCGCATGGAGGTCATCCGACTGGCCGGCTATACCGAGGACGAGAAGCTCAACATCGCCAAACGGTATCTGTTGCCCAAGCAGCAGAAGAACAACGGCGTGATGGACGGCGAGTTCGAACTCACCGAAAGCGCCATCCTCGGCATCATTCGCTACTACACGCGCGAGGCGGGCGTGCGCTCGCTCGAGCGCGAGATCAGCAAGATCTGCCGCCAGGTCGTCAAGGGCGTGCAACTGAAGAAGTACGACAGCACCGTCGTCGTCACCGAGGACAACCTCAACGACTTCCTGGGCGTTCGCAAGTTCGACTTTGGCCGGACCGAGAAGAAGAACCAGGTGGGTCAGGTGGTGGGTTTGGCGTGGACCGAGGTCGGTGGCGACCTGCTCACGATCGAGGCCGCGGTGATGCCTGGCAAGGGCAACATCATTCGCACCGGGTCGCTCGGCGATGTGATGAAAGAGTCGGTGGAGGCCGCCCGCTCCGTCGTTCGCAGCCGCTCCCGCCGCCTGGGCATCAAGGATGAGTTGTTCGAGAAGCGCGACATCCACATCCACGTGCCCGATGGCGCCACGCCCAAGGACGGGCCTAGCGCCGGCATCGCGATGACCACCGCCTTCGTCAGCGCGCTGACGGGTATCCCGGTGCGGGCGGACGTGGCGATGACGGGCGAGATCACGCTGCGTGGCGAGGTCACCGCCATCGGCGGCCTGAAAGAGAAGCTGCTCGCAGCGCACCGCGGAGGTGTCAAGACGGTCCTCATCCCCGAGGAGAACGTCAAGGATCTGCAAGACATTCCGGAGAATGCAAAGGACAAGCTCGACATCGTGCCGGTGAGGTGGATCGATCAGGTGCTCGACCTTGCGCTGGAGCAGAGCCCGCAGCCTTTGCCCGACGACGAGCCGGTTGCCGCCGCGGACAGCGGCGCCAAGGCGGCGCAGACGGCGGTGGTTTCGCCGCCGCCGGTGGTGGCATCCGGAGGAGACGGCCTGCCGCACTGAGCGTCTCGTGCGGCCCGCGCTGATGTGCTTCGAACGGCATCTGGAGACCGCTATAATGTGAGCGTTACGCGGGAATAGCTCAGTTGGTAGAGCGCAACCTTGCCAAGGTTGAGGTCGTGAGTTCGAGCCTCATTTCCCGCTCCATCCACACAGGTCCGAAGGGGAAGCAACGGCTTCCCCTTCTGCTTGCGGAGCACCGGTCCCCGGCGGCGCGATAGCAAAGCGGTTATGCAACGGATTGCAAATCCGTCTAGTCCGGTTCGACTCCGGATCGCGCCTCCATAGCGACCTCGATGCGAGATGGCCCGCTCCTGCGGGTCGTTCCGTTCTCGTGGCGCGGTTGTGACCGCGACGCGCGGGCACCTAAGCGCCCGCGCGGTGGAACTCGGTGACCCGCAGTACCTCGTTCTTGGAGCCCAGCACCACGCTCACTCTCTCGTGCAGCTTTTTCGGCACGATCTCGAGGATGCGTTCGGCGCCGTTGGTGGCCGCACCGCCGGCCTGCTCGACGAGGAACGCCATCGGGTTGGCCTCGTACATCAAGCGCAGCTTGCCCGGCTTGTCGGGCTCGCGCTTGTCCCAGGGGTACATGAAGATGCCGCCGCGGGTGAGGATGCGGTGCACGTCGGCCACCATGCTCGCTACCCATCGCATGTTGAAGTCCTTGCCGCGCGGGCCCTCCTTGCCCGCGAGGCACTCGTCGATGTAGCGGCGCATGGGCGGCGCCCAATGGCGCAGGTTGCTCATGTTGACCGCGAACTCCTTGGTGTCCGCGGGAATGGTGACGCCGTCCTCGGTCAGCACCCAGGATCCCGTCTCGCGGTCGAGCGTGAAGATCACGACCCCGTCGCCCACCGTCAGCACCAGCGTCGTCTGCGGCCCATAGACGCAGTAACCGGCGGCCGCCTGCTGGCGTCCGGGCTGCAGGAAGTCGGCCTCGTCGACGCCGCGCGAGTGGCTCACCTTGCGCAACACGCTAAAGATGGTGCCGATGGAGACGTTGACGTCGATGTTGCTGCTGCCGTCCAACGGGTCGAACAGCAGCAGGTACTCGCCTTGTGGGTAGCGGTTGGGCACGACGTGGATGCTGTCCATCTCCTCGCTGGCCATGGCCGCGAGGTGACCGCCCCACTCGTTGGCCTCGACCAGTACCTCGTTGGCGATGACATCGAGCTTCTTCTGCATCTCGCCCTGCACGTTTTCGCTGCCGGCGCTGCCGAGCACGTCGCCCAGAGCACCCTTGTTCACCGCGATGGCGATGTGCTTGCAGGCTCGCGCCACGACCTCGATCAGCAGGCGCAACTGGCCGGGGATGCGCCCATCGGCACGTTGCTTTTCGACCAGGTAGCGGGTGAGGCTGATGCGCTTGCTCATGGCGGATGGGAGGGGACTCAGTGGGTCGGATCCTGCAGCGCCCGCGAGACCACCTCGCGCACGTCGTTGCTGAGGTCGCCTCGCGTAGCGACGCGGGAGACGGCTTCCCGCGCCGCGCTGCGCCAGGGTTCGGCCAGCGAGCGCCAGCGGTCCATGACGCGCGCGAAGCGGGCGGCCAGCTGTGGATTGTGGGTATCGAGATCGAGCAGCCGCTCCGCCCACAACACGTAGCCCGCGGCATCCGCACGGTGGAAGGCGGCCGGGTTGCTGGCCGCGAGCCCGAACAGCAGGCTGCGCACGCGGTTCGGGTTCTTCATCGAGAAATCGGGGTGCTGCAGCAGCGCGCGCGCGCGGCAAAACGCGGCCCCCGCCTCGGCACCCACCGGCTCGGGCGCCGTGGCTTGCAGGTAGAACCACTTGTCGAGCACCAACGCGTCGCCATGCGCGAGTGCGTGGAATTGCTCGATGCCGACTGCCGCGAGGGGTGACTGGGCATCCAGCAACGCGAGCATCGCGCCCAGGCGTTCGGTCATGTTGCCCGCATCCTTGAAGCGCTGGTAGGCGCGCCCGGGCCACACATCGTCGCCTTGTTGCACGGCATTCAGCACGAGGTGACTCAGGGCCAGGTTGGCGAGTGCGCGGCGGCCCGTCTGTTCCACCGTGGGACGGTAGCCTTCGCGCACCTGGTGCTGCTCGAAGGCCCACGTCCAGTCGGCATGGAGTTCCGCCGCCACCGTGCGGCGCCAACTCTCGCGCACGGTGTGGATGCGCTGCGGGTCGATCTCCGCCTGTTGCTCTGCGATGTAGGCCTCGTCCGGCGCCGTCATCGCCAGAGTCTTGAACTGGGGGTCCAGGCTCGGCGAGCGCAGCAGTTGGCGCAGGGCGCTGGCGAGCGCAGCGTCGAGCCGCGGCGCGCCGCCCGCGCGAACGGCGACTAGGAGGCGGTTCAGCATCAACCGCTGGCAAGCCTCGTAGCGATTGAAGGCGTCGGTGTCGTGGGCCAGCAATGACAGCAGCGCGAGCTCGTCCAGCCCATCGTCGAGCTTCACAGGGGCCGAGAAGCCGCGCAGCAGCGAGGGCACGGCCGGCTCGGCCACGCCTTCGAACTCGAAGCTTTCTTCGGTCTCTTCGAGAACCAGCAGCCGCTCGGATGCCAAGACCCGGCCGTCCCCAGCGATCAGCGCTGTGAGCACCGGGATCACGAACGGGAGTTTCGAAGTCTGGCCGGGGGAGGGCGCGCAGCGCTGCGAGAGCGTGAGCGTGTAGCGTTGCGCCGCGGCGTCCCAGTGCCCGCGTGCCGTCACCAGCGGCGTGCCGGACTGCGCGTACCAGCGCTTGAATGGCTGCAGCAGGCTGGCCAGCGCGCTGCCGGGGTTGGCATCGGCGACGGCCTGCGCGAAGTCATCGCAGGTCACGGCCTGGCCATCGTGGCGCTGAAAGTACAGCGCCATGCCTTTGGCGAAGCCCTCCCGGCCGACCAGCGTGTGCATCATGCGCACGACCTCGGCGCCCTTCTCGTAGACCGTGGGGGTGTAGAAGTTCTGGATCGCGAGGTAGGCGTCAGGCCGCACCGGGTGCGCCATCGGGCCCGCGTCTTCCGGGAACTGCAGGCTGCGCAGGCCGCGAACATCGCGGATGCGTTTGACCGCGCGGCCGGAGGGGCTGCCGGCCATGTCGGCGCTGAACTCCTGATCGCGGAAGACCGTGAGCCCCTCCTTGAGCGAGAGCTGGAACCAGTCGCGGCAGGTGACCCGGTTGCCGGTCCAGTTGTGGAAGTACTCGTGCGCGATGACGCTCTCGATGCCGCTGAAGTCGCCATCGGTGGCACTGGCCGCGCTAGCCAGCACATACTTGGTGTTGAACAGGTTGAGGCCCTTGTTCTCCATCGCGCCGCCGTTGTAGTCCTCCACAGCCACCACCATGTAGCGGTCGAGGTCGAGCGCGAGGCCGAAGCGGGCTTCGTCCCAGGCGACGCTGGCGACCAGCGCATTCATCGCGTGCTCGGTCTTCTCCAGGTCGCCCGGGCGCACGTAGACCTGTAGCAGGTGCTCGCGGCCGCTGCGCGCACGGATGCGCTGTTCGCGTGCCACCAATCTGCCCGCCACCAGTGCGAAGAGGTAGCTCGGCTTGGGGTGCGGGTCGTGCCACTTCGCGAAGTGGCGGCCACCATCGAGCGCACCTTCCTCGACGAGGTTGCCGTTGGACAGCAGCACCGGGTAGTGCGCTTGGTCCGCACGCAGAGTCACCGTGTAGACGGCCATCACGTCGGGCCGGTCGAGGTAATAAGTGATGCGCCGGAAACCCTCGGCTTCGCACTGGGTGAAAAAGCCTCCGCCACTCGTGTACAGGCCCGACAGCGCGGTGTTCTTCTCGGGCGCGCAGGTGTTGCGCAACTCCAGCGTGAAAGTGTCGGCCTCGGGCGGGTTGTCGATGACGAGGTCGCCGTCCGTAGCGCCGTTCTCATGGCGGAAGGAGACACTCTGCCCGTCGGCTTGCACGCGCAGCAGGGTCAGGCCCTCGCCATGCAGCCTGAGCGGCCCGCGCGGAGCCGCCAGGTTGCGCTCGATGCGCAACCGGCTCGCGACGATGGTCTTGGCCGGGTCGAGGTCGAAGGTCAGTTCGGCGGCGCGGATGAAGAAAGCCGGTGGCGCATATTCCTCGCGCTTCACCAGCGTGGCAGTGGCTTCTCGCAGCATGCTGCGGTCTCCTAGGGGATCGGGTGTGGCAGGGTGCCCAAGGCCAGAGGGCTCAGACGCCTTGCTTGAGGCTCGCCTCGATGAAGGCATCGAGGTCACCGTCGAGCACCTTCTGGGTGTTGCTGATTTCGACGTTGGTGCGCAGGTCCTTGATGCGGCTCTGGTCGAGCACGTAGCTCCGGATTTGGTGACCCCAGCCGACATCGGTCTTCGTGTCTTCGAGCTTTTGCTGCGCGACCCGCTGCTTCTGCATCTCGTGCTCGTAGAGGCGGCTCTTCAGCATCTGCCAAGCTTCGTCACGGTTGCGGTGCTGGCTGCGGTCGTTCTGGCACTGCACGACGATGCCGGTGGGGAGGTGCGTGAGCCGCACCGCCGAGTCGGTCTTGTTGATGTGTTGACCACCGGCGCCGCTGGCGCGGAAGGTGTCGGTGCGCACGTCGGCGGGATTGATCTCGATTTCGATCGAGTCGTCGACCTCGGGGTAGACGAACAGGCTCGCGAAGCTCGTGTGGCGGCCACCGCCGCTGTCGAACGGGCTCTTGCGCACGAGGCGGTGCACGCCGGTTTCGGTGCGCAGGTGGCCGAAGGCGTACTCGCCTTCCACCTTCAGCGTGGCGCTGCGGATGCCGGCCACGTCGCCCTCGGTCTCTTCCATCACTTCGGCCTTGAAGCCTTTGCGCTCGCAGTACTTGAGGTACTGGCGCAGCAGCATGCTGGCCCAGTCGCAGGCCTCGGTGCCGCCGGCGCCGGCCTGGATGTCGATGAAGCAGTTGAGCGGATCGGCCGGGTTGGCGAACATGCGCCGGAACTCCATCTGCTCGACCTGTTCGCGCAGCGGCTGCGCCTCTGCGAGGATGGCCTCGAGCCCGGCCTCATCGCCCTCGGCCTTGCTCATCTCATAGAGCTCGGTGTTGTCGGCGAGGTTGCGCTGTAGGTGGTCGATCGTCTCGACCACCGTTTCGAGCGTTTTTTTCTCGCGGCCCAATTCCTGGGCGCGCTTGGGCTCGTTCCAGACGGCGGGGTTTTCGAGGGCGGCGTTGACCTCGTTCAGCCGCAATGCCTTGCGGTCGTAGTCAAAGATACCCCCGGAGCTGTTGGGTGCGGGTGCTCAGATCGCTCAGCAGCGTGCCGATGGCATTGATTTCTTCGGTGTCCATGGGACGTGATTCTATGGGGCCAGGAATGGCGCGAGTCGCGCGGCCAGGGCCTCGGGCTGATCGTGGTGCAACATGTGGCCGCACGCGGGCAGCACGTGGCGCTCGACGCGTGCCACCACGTTCAGCCGCTCGTGAAACTCGGCCTTGCTGTAGCGCCCGCCCCACCAGAGTTCGGGTCTCGACTCGGCCGCCTCCACCCACAGCAGCGGCGCGCTGATGAGCCGCCAAGCCGCAAGGATCTCCTCGACGCGGTAGATCATCGGGTTGGGTCGTTTGTGTGCCGTGTCACCGAGGATGCGCAGTCGGCCGTCCGCACCCGGTTGCGACCAGTGCGGGGCCAGCCAGCGTGCCTTGTCGGCGGCCAGGCGTGGGTTGTTCTTGCGCAGCCGCTCGGCCACCTCGTCCAGGCTCGCATAGTCCTTGATTTTTTGCGACTCGGCCAGGGAGTCGAGCCACTCGGCCAGGCGCTCGGGGGCCTGTTGTGGCTGCGTGCGTGGCAAGCCGAAGCCTTCCAGGTTCACGAGTCGGCGTATGCGATCGGGCCGCACGCCGGCGTAGCTCATGGCCACGTTGCCGCCCATGCTGTGGCCGACCAGGTCGACCGGGCTCTCGATGTCGAGGGCGCGGAGCAATGCATCGAGGTCGCCGAGGTAGTCCGGGAACCAGTAGCTGTCGGTGGCCGGTGGCGCCTGCGTCAGGCCGAAGCCGCGCCAGTCGGGCGCGATGACCCAGCGGCCCGCCGCCTCCGTGGCTTCGAGCGCGTCGACCACGAACTGGAACGACGCCCCCACATCCATCCAGCCATGCACCATCACCAAAGGCGGTGTTGCCGCGGGTTTGCCCCAGCAGTAGACGTGATAGTCGAGCCCACGCACGGGGATGAAGCGGGTTTCGGCCCGGCGCAGGACTGCGTAGCTCTGGCCGGTCATGGCGACAGGGCATTCGGTTGCGGTGGCATCGAGTATGCCCGGTGACGTCTCGGACCGCTGAGCAGACGGGTTGTGCTCATGCACCCCCGGATCAGCCCGGATCGCTTTGTCATGAAGGTTCGCGAGAATCGCGACCCATGCCTTTGCCTAGAACCTTCGAATCCCAATCGCCGGCAAGCCTGCGCGCGGCGGCACCCGCCGACCTTGCGGCCATTGTCGGCCTCATCCACGAGCTGGCGGACTATGAGCGGCTGGAGCACCTCGTGGTCGTCACGCCCGAGTCGCTACACCCACAGCTCTTTGGCCCGAGGCCCACGGTCGAAGCGGTCGTGGCCGAGGTCGAGATTGACGCCGCGCCGCGGGTGGTCGGTTTCGCCCTCTTCTTCACCAACTTCAGCACCTTTCTTGGTCGGCCGGGGCTCTACCTGGAGGACCTCTACGTGCAGCCGGCATATCGCAACCTGGGCCTGGGCGAGCTGCTGCTCAAGCGCCTGGGGGCGCTCGCCGTCGAGCGCGGCTGCGGCCGCTTCGAATGGAGCGTGCTCGATTGGAACGAGAGCGCCATCCGCTTCTACGAGCGCCTGGGCGCCCAGGTGCTGCCCGACTGGCGCATCTGCCGCGTCACGGGTGATGCGTTGAAGAAATTCGCGGGCGCGTGACCCAACCGCCGACGGCGCATCCCTCGGCGCGTCGGTCCGTCAGCCTGTCGGTCCCGCAGCCCCACAGCCCGTCAGCCCCACAGCCTGCCAGCCCGTCAGCCCGTCAGTGCGGCTGACACCATGCTCGCCGAGGGCCGGTGCGTGGACGGGTGCAGAAGCGAGACCACACCGCGGCCGGGCTCCGAGGTTGCCACGCGGTAGGGCTTGGCCAACGGTTGGTCGCCGGCATCTGTGAAGCAGGCCACCACAGGCGTCGTGACCGTGGGCCCGCGCTGCACCACAAGGGCCGCCTCTCCCGAGCACAGGCGCACCATGCACCCCGGCGGGTAGATGCCGAACTCCTTCACCAGCGCCTGTGTCATCGGGTGCGAAGGGTCCTGCATGAAGACGGCGCGGCCCGCAGCGTCGGCGGCCATGGCGTCGCGCGAGCTGCGCGCCGACAACTTGGAGGTATAGACATCTGCGCGGCGGGCCAGCGAGGCCAGCTCGCACACATCACGGCGGCCGCTCGGGTAGCCACCACCTTCTTCGAGCTCGTGGTGCTGCAGCACCGCCTGCAGCCAGTCCTTGTCGCTGACACCGGCCTGCTGCAGCAGCTGCACGCTGCGCATCGGGTGTGTCTGCAGCTGCAGCCGCTGTGCCGCGGTGGGGGGCGTGAGCTGGCGCGCGAGTTCGCCTTGCAGGACGAGCATCGACAGGTTCATCGTCAGCGCCACCTTGAAGGCGCGCTCCACTTCGCCGGGCTGCCACGCCAGGCGTTGTGCCACGAGGCAGGCCGTGATGGCAGAGTGCAATGAGCGGCGCACGCCGTACGAAGCGTCGGCGCTTGCGCCCTGGCTCAATACCTGGAAGATCGCGAGGTCGGGGTCGCGCTCGACGAGTGTCAGCGCCGGGCCGACCGACTCATCCAGTGCGCGGACGAAGGTCTCCGCCCGCGACTCGAGCAACGTGTTGCCGAGTTGTGAAATCGTCTCGCCCCAGATCTGCGGCAACTGCTCGCGCGGCGCCGTGCTGGCACGCTCACGCACGGATTGAAGTTCCGCGATGTCGACCAGGGCGCCGCGGTTCATCAGCGCGTCAAGCTGGGCCTGGCTGCGAAGCAGGTGGCCTCGCGCCAACAGCAGTGTGCGGTCGTTGTCGCGCACATTGAAGGGCAAGGGTTCGCCCAGGCGGACGCGATTTCGTACGGCGGACAGGGTGGCGAGCTGCATGGGTTTTTGCTTGGGTGCAGGCGGTGGCCACGATGACCAACCCCCATGGCACAGGCTTTCGGCAAGGCAGCGCGGAACTTGACCGCCGGGCGGGTTTCGATGCCAGGGCCGGCGCTGTGCATCACGGGGTTGGCCCGGGCTGCGGCCGCTGCCGGTGCGGCTTAAGCTGAACCGATGCGCAAGAGCTCACCTGCCGGCCCCGCCGATGCCTACGCCGCGCTGCACCGCGGCTTTCGCTGGCGGGTGCCGGCGCAGTTCAACATTGCCGAGGTGTGCTGCGGGCGTTGGGCCCGGCAGCCTGGCAGCGCGGGCCATATGGCGATTGCCTGGCAAAGCGAGACCGGCGCCGAGGGCACGCTGAGCTATGCGCAGTTGCAAGCCGATGCCGATCGCCTGGCCGGCGCGCTGCGCCGCCTGGGGGTGGCCCGTGGCGACCGTGTGGCCATCGTCATGCCGCAACGCCCCGAGACGGCGGTGGCGCACATCGCGGTCTATCAACTTGGCGCCGTGGCGATGCCGCTGTCGATGCTCTTCGGCCCTGAGGCGCTGGCCTATCGGCTACAAGACAGCAGGGCGCGCGCGGCCATCGCCGACGAGTCCTCGATGGCCAACCTGCGCGCGCTGCGCAGCGAGTGCCCCGATCTCGAGGTGCTGATCGCAGTCGGCGCTGCGGCGGGGCAGGGCGACCGGGACTGGGCGGAGCTGTTGGCCGCCGAGGCACCACGCTTCTTGCCGGTGGCGACCTCGGCCGACGACGCTGCGGTGCTCATCTACACCAGCGGCACCACTGGCCCACCCAAGGGGGCACTGGTGCCGCACCGTGCCCTCATTGGCAACCTTACCGGCTTCGTGTGCAGCCAGAACTGGTTCGGGCTCGGGGACCCGAGGCGCGCCAAGGCCAGCGATGAAGTCTTCTGGAGCCCTGCCGACTGGGCCTGGACGGGGGGCCTGATGGACGCGTTGCTGCCCACGCTGTACTTCGGCCGCCGCATCGTGGCCTGGCAAGGCCGCTTTTCGCCCGAGCACACATTCGAGTTGCTGGAACACCACCGTGTGACGCACAGCTTTCTCTTCCCCACGGCGCTGAAGGCGATGATGAAGGCGCTGCCTGAGCCTAGGCGGCAACATCGCATCGGACTGCGCGCCATCATGAGCGCAGGCGAGGCGGTGGGCGACACGGTGTTCGGGTGGTGCCGGGAAGCGCTGGGTGTCACCGTCAACGAGATGTTCGGCCAGACCGAGATCAACTACATCGTGGGCAACTGTGGCAGCTATGTCGGCCGCGACGGACAGCGGCGCCCGGCCTGGCCGGCGCGAGCCGGCAGCATGGGCCGCGGCTACCCGGGGCACCGCGTGGCCGTCCTCGACGACGACGGCCGCGAGTGCCCGCCGGGCACGCCGGGCGATGTGGCCGTGCACCGGCTGGACGTGCACGGGGCGCCCGACCCCGTGTTCTTCCTTGGCTACTGGCGCAACGAGGTGGCGACACGGGCCAAGTACACGGGTGACCCCGCTGAGAGTTGGTGCCGCACGGGCGACACCGCTGTCATGGACGAGACGGGCTACCTCTGGTACCAGGGCCGCAGCGACGACATGTTCAAGGCCGCGGGCTACCGCATCGGCCCGAGCGAAGTCGAGAACTGTCTCGTCAAACATCCCGCAGTGGCCAATGCCGCGGTGGTGCCCAAGCCCGATGCCGAGCGCGGCGCCTTGGTCAAGGCCTATGTCGTATTGGCCCCCGGTTTCGTCGGCGACGCGACCCTGATCGAACAACTGCAGCAGCATGTGCGCGGCCGCCTGGCGCCCTACGAGTACCCCAAGGAGATCGAGTTCATCGACGCGCTGCCGATGACCACCACCGGCAAGGTGCAACGGCGCGTCTTGCGCTTGCGGAGGAGGCGCGGGCGCTGGCCGCCGCAGCGGGTGCGGGCGGCAGCGC
>JANNRI010000223.1:0-31602 GCA_031401195.1 Burkholderiales bacterium | reverse complement strand
GCCACCGGGCGGCCGCCGAGCAGGCCCAGCCGCACCTTCCCGGCGTGGCCGCCCACACCCAAGGCCGGGGAGGGGGGCCGCACGGGGGGGGGGATGGCGGTGGCGTCGCGCACGCGGTCGGCCAGCGGGCCCCAGCCGGTGCCCAGCACGATGGCGATCTGCGGTGCGACACCGGTGGCGCGCAGGCGCGCAGCGCTGGCTTCGATGGCTTCTTGCAAGGGCATGTTCATTTGAGGTGGTGGGGGCCGAAGCTGTGGGGAAACAGGTCGCCCAGTGTGTACTTCCCGCGCACGACGGACTGGTCGACGGTCCACACGGGGCAATCGTCGGCTGCAAACTCACGCAGCTTTTGCCGGCAGCCTCCGCAGGGCGTGACGGGGAGATCGGCCACGCCGCAGACCACCACCGCGCGCACCCGCTTGCCGCCCGCGGCCGCCATCACCGCCAGGGCCGAGGTCTCGGCGCACCAGCCTTGCGGGTAGGCAGCGTTCTCGACATTGCAGCCGGCGTGGATGCGGCCCTGCTCGTCGAGCACCGCCGCGCCGACCTTGAACTTCGAGTACGGCGAATGCGAATGCTCGCGCACGGCGCGGGCGGCGGCGATCAGGGCTTCGTGCGGGTGGTCCATTTCAGCGTTCCTTGACATAGGGCCGTCCCAGCGCTTTCGGCGCCACGGCGCGGCCGATGAAGCCGGCCAGCAGCACCACGGTCATCACATAGGGCAGCGCCTGGATGAACTGCACCGGCACCTCGCCTGAACCGAGAAACGCGGGCAGCTTGACGCCCTGCAGCCGTATCGACACCGCGTCCATGAAGCCAAACAAAAGGCAGGCCCACAGCGCGCCCACCGGATGCCACTTGCCGAAGATCAGTGCGGCCAACGCCATGTAGCCGCGCCCGGCCGTCATGTTGGGGATGAAGCTCGGGTTCTGCGCCACCACCAGGTAAGCCCCGGCCAGCGAGCACATCACGCCGTTCAGCGCCAGGGCCTGGTAGCGCAAACGCTTCACCGAGACACCGGCCGCGTCCACCATGGCCGGGTTCTCGCCCGCCGCCCGCAGCCGCAAACCGAAGCGGGTGCGGTACAGCAGCCACCACATCGCGGCCACCGCGAGCAGCGCCCCGTAGACGAAGGCGTTGTGCCCGAAGAGGGTCAGCGCCAGCGTTGGGCCGACACCCGGTACCTGCTTGAGCCATGTCGCCGCGTCGGCGAAGAGCGGGCGCAGCCGCACGGCTTCGGACAAGGGGGGTGTCTGTCCGCCTAGGCTGAACCAGGCTATCCCCAGCACCACCGTGAGGCCGGCGGCCATCATCGTGATGGCCACGCCGAGCACGACCTGGTCGCCGCCATGGCTCACGCAGGCATAACCGTGCAGCATCGAGAGGGCCACGCCGACCAAGATCGCCACCGCCACAGCGAGCGCCATCGAGCCCGTCACCGCGCCGACGCTGGCGGCGGCAAAGGCAGTCAGCAGCATCTTGCCTTCGAGGCCGAGGTCGATGACGCCGCTGCGCTCGCAAAGCACACCGGCCAGCGCGCACAGGATCAGCGGCACGCTCACGCGCAGTGTGCTGGCCAGCAGCGTGCCGACGAGCATGTCATCCATGCACGTCCACCCTGCGTATTGCGTCATCGGCAACCAGCTCGATCAGCATGCCATTCACCCCGCGCCCGTGCTCGCGTCCGCGGCCGGCACGCGGTGGCCGGCAAAGAGCGCCACGACGCGCGCCAGCCAGGGCGCGGCCACCTGCGCCATTGCGCCTGCGAACAGCACGATCAGGCCTTGCAGCAGGAACACCATGTCGCGGCTGAAGCCCTTGATCTCGAAGGCCAGCTCGGCGCCGCCCTGGTACAGCGCGCCGAAGAGGATGGCCGCGAGCACGATGCCCACCGGATGGTTGCGGCCGATCAGGCTCACCGCGATGCCGGCAAAGCCGGCGCCGGCGACGAACTCGCCGAGCAGCCGCCCGTGTGCGCCGGCGATCTCGTTGACGCCGACGAGCCCCGCGAGCGCGCCCGAAATCGCCATCGACAGCATGATGAGCCGCGGCGGCCGCATGCCCGCATACAGCGAGGCCTCGGGCGCAAAGCCCACCGCGCGCAGCGCGTAGCCGGCCTCGGACTTCCACAGCGTCAGGTACACCGCCACCGCGGCGGCGATGGCCAGCAGCAGCGATGCGTTCAGCGGCGTGCGAGGCCACGCGACGCCCAGGCGCTGCATCATCTCGTGCACGCCGGGAACGCGCGCGCTGGCGGCGAAAGCGGCGGTCTCGGCGGCCATGTTGCCCGGCTCCTTCAGCACGTTGACCAGCAGGTAGCCGAGCAGCGCCGCCGCGATGAAGTTGAACATGATGGTGGTGATGACCACGTGGCTGCCGCGCCACGCCTGCAGCGCCCCCGGCACCGCGGCCCAGGCCATGCCGAACAGCGCCGCAGCCAGCACCACCACCGGCAGCATCAGGGCCATCGGCAGATGCGGCCCGAGTGCAAGGGCGGCCAGCCCGACGCCGAGGCCGCCGAGCATGGCTTGGCCTTCGCCGCCGATGTTGAACAGGCCCCCGTGCAGCGCCACCGCGACCGCCAACCCCGTGAAGATGAAGGTGGTGGCGTAGTAAAGCGTGTAGCTGAGGCCGGCCTTGGAGCCGAAGGCGCCTTGCACCAGCAACGCCAGCACCTGGCCGGGCTGGAAACCGACGATGAGCACGACGATCGCCGCCACCGCCAGCGCCATGGCGAGGTTGAGCGCGGGCAGCACGGCCAAGTCGACCCAGCGCGGCAGTTCAACAGGTTGGGTCATCGTGGACGGTTCTGCAGCAGGCTGGTGGCCGCCCTCTCAATGCAGCGCACCGCCGCCCATCAGGCGGCCCAGCATCTGCTCGTTGCACTGCGCGATCGGCAGCTCGCCGGCCACGCGGCCTGCGTTCATGACGATCACGCGGTCGGCCAGTGCGAGGATCTCGTCGAGCTCGGAGGACACCACCAGCACCGCGCCACCGGCATCGCGCATGGCACGCAGGCGGCCGTGGATGAACTCGATGGCGCCGATGTCCACGCCGCGCGTGGGCTGGCCCACCAGCAGCACGCGCGGTTCGTCGGGGCGGCCGAAGGCCTCGCGCGCGAGCACGAGCTTTTGCTGGTTGCCGCCACTGAACTTGCTGCTGCGCAGGGCGGCGTTGCGCGGGCGCACGTCGTAGCGTTCCATCATCGCGGCGCAGTCGTCGCGCATGGCGCGGCCTTGCAGCCAGCCATGGCGGTCGTAGCGGGGTTGCTTCTGGTAGCCGAGCGTGGCCGACTCCCAGGCCGCGAACGGCAGCACCAGGCCACGCCGGTGGCGGTCTTCGGGCACGTGCGCCAGGCGCAGCCTGCGCGCAGTGGCCGGGTCGAGCCAGTGCCCGGGGATGAAGGTGCGCTCGCCCAGCGTGAGGCGCCCACGTTGCGGCGAGAGCAGACCGGCAAGCACGTCCAGCAGCTCACTCTGCCCGTTGCCCGAAACCCCGGCGATGCCGACGATCTCGCGTTCGCGCAGCGTGAGAGATACGTGGCTGAGGCGGGCCACGCCGAGCGCGTCGGTCCAACCGAGCCCCTGCGCTTCGAGCAGCGTGGCGCCGGGCTCGTCGGTCTGCTCGGCACGGTCTCGCCGCCCCAGCTGCACGCGCCGGCCGACCATCGCTTCGGCCAGGCTGTCCAGGCTCACGACGCCGATGGGCGCGTCGAGCACCACCTGGCCCTGGCGCATCACCGTCACGTGGTCGGCCAGCGCCAGGATCTCCTTGAGCTTGTGCGTGATGAGCAGGATCGTCGTGCCTTGCGCGCGCAGCGCACGCAGCGTGGCGAAGAGCTGCTCGGTCTCCTGCGGCGTGAGCACCGCGGTGGGCTCGTCGAGGATGAGGATGCGCGCGCCGCGGTACAGCGCCTTCAGGATCTCCAGGCGCTGCCTCTCGCCCACCGGCAGGTCTTGCACCCGCGCTTCGAGGTTCACCACGAGCCCCGTCTCGCGCATCAGCTTTTCGAGCCCGGCGCGCACGGTGGCGCGTGCCGGCGTGAGCCGCCAGTCGGGCTCGGCGCCGAGCATCACGTTGTCGAGCGCCGAGAGCGTGTCCACCAGCATGAAGTGCTGGTGCACCATGCCCACGCCGAGCGCGATGGCTGCGCGCGAACCGGTGATGCGCACCGGCTTGCCTTCGAGTTCGACGCTGCCCCCGTCGGCTTGGTAGAAGCCGTAGAGGATGGACATCAGCGTGCTCTTGCCGGCGCCGTTTTCGCCGACGATGCCGTGCACGCTGCCCGCCTGCACGGTGAGGGCCACGTCGCGATTGGCCTGAACCGCGCCGAAGCGCTTGTCGATGTGGCGCATGGCCACCGCGGGCGCGGTGTTCATCGGCACCGCGCGCGCAGCAGGCTCATGCGCCGCTCGTCATTTGCAGGCGTTGGCCGCCATGTAGTCGACGACCTTGATCTTGCCGCCGATGATGTCGGCCTTCGCCGTATCCACGCGCTTCTTCATGTCGGCCGAGACGAGTTTGGCGTTGTGCTCGTCCAGCGCATAGTCCACGCCGCCCTCGGCCAGGCCGAGCGCCGTGACCCCGGGCTTCACGCCCTTGAAGGCGTTGAACACGGCCACGTCCACGCGCTTGACCATGCTCGTGAGCATGGTGCCGGGGTGCAGATGGTTCTGGTTGCTGTCCACACCGATGGCGAGCTTGCCCGCGTCCTTGGCGGCCTGGTATACGCCGACGCCCGTGCCACCCGCGGCGGCGAAGACCACGTCCACGCCACCTGCGAACTGGCTCTTGGCGAGTTCTGCCCCCCGCGCCGGGTCGTTCCAGGCCGTGGGCGTGGTGCCGGTCATGTTGGCCGTGACCTGGATGGTCGGGTTGACGAACTTCGCGCCCTGCTCGTAGCCGCACTGGAACTTGCGGATGAGCGGGATGTCCATGCCGCCCACGAAGCCGACCTTGCCCGTTTTGCTGGCCAGCGCGGCCATCATGCCGACGAGGAAGCTGCCCTCGTGCTCCTTGAAGACGATGCTCTGCACGTTGGGCAGCGCCACCACGGAGTCGATGATGGCGAAGCTGAGCTTGGGAAAGTCCTTGGCCACCGCTTCGGTGCTGCTGCCCTGCGCGAAGCCGATGCCCACGATCGGGTCGGCGCCGCGCTCGGCCATGCGGCGCTTGGCCTGCTCGCGCTGCGCGGAGTTGCTGATCTCGAACTCGAGGTAGGGCTTGCCGCTTTCCTTCTTCCAGCGCTCGGCGCCATCGAAGGCGGCCTGGTTGAAGCTCTTGTCGAACTTGCCGCCCATGTCGTAGATGACGGCGGGCTGCTTCTGCGCGGCCGCGCCACCAGCGGCCAGGCCAAGGCCGGAAGCGATGGCGAAGCCGAAGAACATCTTGTGCAGGCGTAGTGACATGGCGTGGGCCTCCTGGGCGTTGCGAAGTTCGAATGGGCCGCAGGATAGCAAGGTGGACCGGTCGCAGCCGTCCCGGTTCGCCCTAGCATCGGGCCATGCAGGAGCCAAGTCGTGCCCAAGCCCTTGCCGCCACCGTGCCCAAGGTGGTGCTGCACGAGCACCTCGACGGCGCGCTGCGCCTGGGCACGTTGCTCGAACTGCTGCGCGAGCGTGGCCTGCCGCCCCCGGCGCCCTCGGCCTCCACGGTGCCGGGGCTGGCGGCCTGGTTCGACGCCCATGCCCATGCCGGCAGCCTGGAAAGCTATCTCGAAGGTTTTGGTCTCACCGTGGCAGCCATGGCCACGCCGCATGGCATGGCCCGCGTGGCGCAGGAGGCAGCCGAAGATGCACTGGCGGAGGGCGCGGTGTTGGCCGAGTTCCGCATCGCGCCGCTGCTCTTCGAGCCCTACGGCGTGTCGGGCGATGCCGCGATCGAGGCCTTGCTCGAGGGCCTCGCGCGCTGCTGCGCGCTGCCCAGCGGGCTCATCGTGTGTGCCATGCGCCACCGGCCGCCACTCGAGACCGAGCGTGTCGCCCGCCTGGCGGTGCGCTGGGCGGCACGAGGCGCAGCAGCCGGGGCCCCGCGTGTCGTGGGGTTCGACCTCGCCGGCGCCGAACGGGGCCACCCACCGGGCGATCACGCGCAGGCCTTGGCCCTGGTGCGCGCTGCTGGCCTGCCGATGACGCTGCACGCCGGTGAGGCAGATGTCGCCGAGCGTGTGCTCGAGGCGGGGCGCCTGGGGGCGCGGCGCATCGGCCATGGCGTGCACCTGGCCGATGCGCTGACCGACCCGATGCGGCGGCATCTTGTGGACGACGTGCGCGCGCTTGGCCTGCACCTGGAGGTGTGCCCGACGAGCAACGTGCATACCGGCGCCGCGGCCTCCATCGCCAGCCACCCCATCACGGCGTTGTGGCGCGCTGGGGTGAGCCTGTCGGTGCACAGCGACAACCCGCTCATGTCGCGCACCAGCACGGCCACCGAGATGGCGACGTTGCTGCGCGAGACGGCGCTGTCCCGGGCCGATCTGTTGCAGATGACGCGCCAGGCCGCGGCGGCGAGCTTCCTCGGCGACGATGTGCGTGCCGTGGCCCTCGGTGCCATTGATGGCGCAATCAATGGCGTGATCGACGCCACCTCCTCCTAGCCCTCTCGAAGATCGACGAACGCCCCATGGACCAACGCCAGCCTCCAGCCTGGACCGAGCCCCGCCTGGCCAGCCTGCGCGGCGTGACCGAGGCGGCCGGCGCCGCCATCCTCGGCATTTACGCGCGCATGGGGGCGGGCGGTGCAGGGGTGCAGGTGCAGCACAAGGCCGACGACTCACCGCTCACCGAAGCGGATCTGGTGGCCGATCGGCTCATCCGCGCGCGGCTGGCGATCATGTTCAACGGCTGCGGTGTGCTCAGTGAAGAGGGCAGTGAGCAGACCGATGCGGTCGACCGCGCCGCCGGCTACTTCCTCGTCGACCCGCTGGACGGCACCAAGGAGTTTCTGGCCCGCAACGGCGAGTTCACGGTGAACATCGCCTGGGTGCAAGACGGCCGCGTGGTGGCTGGCGCCGTGCACGCCCCGGCCCTGGGCGAAACCTTCTGGGGCGCGGTCGGCGTGGGGGCCTGGAAGGCGGTGGGCGCTGGCGCGCCGGTGGCGATCCGCGTCGCTGTTTTGCCCGCGCGCGCAGTCGCCTGGCGCGTGCTTGCGAGCCGCTCGCACGGCGGCGCCGCCCAGCGTGCCTATCTGCAGCGGCTGCCCATGCCCATCACCTGCATCGAGGCCGGCAGCTCCCTCAAGTTCTGTCGGCTCGCCGAGGGCGCGGCCGATCTGTACCCGCGCCTCACCGCCACCATGGCCTGGGACACCGCCGCCGGCCAGGCCGTGCTCGAAGCCGCGGGCGGCGTGGTGCTGGACACCGAGGGCAAGCCGCTGCGCGTTCCCGGGCGCCCGCGCGACGCGCCCAACCCGCCGTTCATCGCCGCGAGTTGCGCCGAGTTGGCACGCCAGGCCGTCGTGGCATTCTGAGAGTGGTGCAAGTGAGCGCGCGCTCGAGAGTCTGGCCGATCTGCACGCCCAGCCCGGCCGGCCCGTGTGGTTCTGCGGCTCCTACGCCCGGCCGGGCATCCCTTTGCTCGAGAGCGCCGTGCGTTCGGCCGAGGGGGTGGTGGGTGCGATGGAAGCCTCACTGGCCGCGACCGCGGCCGCGGCTCGGGCTGGCGCCGGTGTCGACGGGCCAAAGGCGCCCGGCCGGTTTGGCGTTGCCCGCGCTGCCTTCCTATCCAGAACGTCCGCGACGTCCGGGACTTCCGGGACGTCCGGCGCATCGAACGTCTCGGCCGCTGCTGCGACCCGGCCCGTGTAGAGCACGTACCCCAGCCCCGCGCTCCGGCCGACCCGGATGAGCCACGCGGTCGTGGCCACGCGGCGCCACGCGAGGCTGGCACGCGCGGCAGGGCCGATGCGTCGCGCCTGCCGTGCAGCAAATGCGCAGAACCCATCCAGCACGGTGCTGTCCAGCCGCATCGCGCGAACTTCGTCGAAGCCGGCTTCGCGCAACTGATCGAGGGCCGCGTGGCTGTCGCGCACCTCTGCGAAGGCCACGCCACTCAGCCCGGCGCCGACGCGAAGCGCCGCGCGGCGCCAGGCCGCTGTGCCGGCCTTGTGGGCATCCAGCACGAAATCGGTGTAGGCGAAGCCGCCACCGGCGAACAGCCGCGTGCGCGCGGCGCGCAGCAGCGGCAGGTGGGGCCCCAGGTGATAGGCACCGTCGACGCAGACGATGCGATCGAAGCGCCCACTCACCAGTTCGGGCAGCCGCCGCGCGTCGGCACAGTGCACCTCGATCTCGCAGCCGGTGTGGATGGCCTCGGCGCGCCGGCGCGCCTGCGCCGCCAGCGAGGGCGTCAGCTCCAGCCCCATCACCGCGGCAGCGCCGAAGCCTTCGGCCCACAAGGCCAGCTCTTCGCCGGCGCCGCAGGCCAGGCTCAGCACCGAATCGCCGTCCTGCATGCCGGCGGCCTGGCCCACGGCGCGCGCCAGTGCGGCACAGGCGGCGGGGTAGTCGTCTGGCCGGGCCCCGTCGGTCCACAGGCCGAAGTTGCCCCAGCGCGTGTTGCGGCCGCCGTGGTGCAGCCAGCCGATATGGTCAGCGCGGGCCAACGGGTGCCGCAGGGGCCGCGGAGCCGGCCCCGGGTGCTACGTCGCTCAGGCTCAACTGGTCCAGGGCGATGAGATCGTGGCGCGTGTTCTGCCGCGGCAGCCCGTCGACCACCTCGACGATCTCGAAGGCCACCGGCAGCAAGAGCGGCAAGGCCATCCAATAGGTGTGCTTCCAGTTCAGCGCGCGCATGGCACCGTCGCTGCGCTGTCCGGTGCCCATCAGATCGACTTCGATCTTCACCGCCGGTATCAGGTTGGTCATGCCGCGTGGGCCCCGCGCCGAGTCGGCGCTGGTGCGCAGCATGCCGCTGAGCGCGACCAGTTCGACGAGGCCGCTGGCGTCGCGGATGCGCACGGCGGTGGTGAACGGCATCGAGACGCCCGCGCCGCGCTGCGCCAGCTCCAGCAGCGGCAGCGGCGGCAAGAAATCCACCCACGCGCCCGTGTGCTCGTCGTTGCCGCCCAGGCGCTGGCCGCGCGCGTCCAACCGCTGCCGACCGCCGTTGACCCACACCGTGCCATCGTTGTCGACACGGTCCACGTTCCACAGGTATTCCGTGACTCCGCCGCTGAACCCGAAATAGTCGGTCTTCTGGTAGCGGAAGCGGTCACCTTCTGCGAAGCCGGTGGCATTGCGCTTCGGGTCCACGGGGCGACGGTCGGTGCCGGTACGACCCCAGCGCACGGTCTCCTCCAAGGTCATGCGGCCGATGTCGTCGAATATGCTACCTGCCGCGCCGGTGCGCGGCGCAGGCATCGGCATGCCGTTTGCGGATGACGGTGAGGTGGACGGCGGGGCGGAGCCTGGCGAGGTGAGCGCGCCACCCGGCCGCGCCAGGTCGAGCAGACGCCGCCGCGCCTCGCGCGCGTGGCGCCCGGCGGGGAAGCGGTTGAGATAGGCAAACAACTCGGCGCTGCTGCGCGAGTCCTTCACCGCCTCCCACAGCGCGTCGTCTATGGCCGACTGCGGGTCCACGGCCGGCGCGGCCGGCACCGAAGGGGCCGGCTGGGCCTGCGCCAGCACCGGTGCTGCCGGGCCAGTGCCCTCCCGCGGCGGATGGAAATAGAAGTCCCCGACCAGCGCCGAAGCCTCCCAGGGCATCTGCTTGTTGCCCGAAGCGCGCAGCACGGCGTTGCGCGTCTGCTTGAGCACATCCTCCACCTTCTGCCCCGGGCGGCGGATCGCGTCCAGCAGGTGCGTCGTATACAGCCCGTTGCGCAGCCCGGGCAGCGTATCGATGGCCACCGCGCCGGGTGCGGTGGCGTACGCCACCAGCGTGCCCACCGGCGCGTCCATCTGTGCCAGTCCCTGCTGGGCGCTGCGAAAGCTGCGCGCGAACGGGTTGTTGCGGCAGGCATCGAGGATGACGATGTTGGTGCCGCTGCCGGCCGACTCCATCTTGTCGAGCACGGATTGCGCATCGACCGCGGTGTAGGCCACCTCGTCCTCGTGAGAGATGTTGCTGCGCACGGGGATGAGGAAGTTGCGCCCCTTGATCTGCATGCCGTGGCCGGCGTAGTAGAAGAGGCCGGCGCCGCCGCTGCCGGCGGCCTTGAGACGCTCGCCGAACTCGCGCAATGCGAGCTGGAACTGGCGCTGGTCGACATCGGTGAGCAGCGCCACGCTGAAGCCCGCGTCGCGCAGCACGCCGGCCATCGCGCGCGCATCGTTGACCGAGTTGGTGAGGGGTGCGCTGTCGTAGCCGTTGTTGCCGATCACCAGGGCGATGCGGCGCTGCGCCGCGTCCGCCGCAGTCTGCGCCAAGGCCGGCCACCCGGCCACCGCAGTGCTCAGGAGCGCGAGGAGCAGGATCCGGACAACGGAGGGCATGCGCCGGGATTATTGCGAGCCCTCCCTCGATTCGCATCGGCAAAAAGCCGCGCGGCCACTCAATCGAGCGGGAAAGGCAACGCCTTCGGCCAACTCAGCACTTCAGCCGGGGGGGCGACGCGCGTATCCACGCCGCGCCACCAGGGCCGCACGCCGTCCGTCTGGGCCGGCACCACCGGCTCGCCGAGCCGCGGCATCACCAGGTGCACGCCGCGCGCGGGGGCCATCGACAGCAGCGTCTCGGCGGGCTCGTCCCAGGGGTGCAGCGCCAGCGAGAAGGTGCTCCAGTGCACCGGCAGGAAGGCACCACCGCCGAGCAGCGCCAGCGCTTCGAGCGCATTCTTCGGGCCGAGGTGGATGTCGCCCCAGCTCGGATGGAAGGCGCCCACCTCGAGCATCACGAGATCGAAGGGGGCGCCGCCGCCGAAGTGCTGGCGGATCTCGGCGTACTGGTCCGTGAGGCCCGTGTCTCCGCTGAAGAAGACCCGTTCGCGCTCGCTTTCGATGATCAACGACGACCACAACGTGGCATTGCGGTCCTTCAGGCCGCGGCCCGAGAAATGCTGCGAAGGCGCGGCGGTGATGCGCACCTCGGCGTGCGGCAGCCTGTGGCTGTGCCACCAGTCGAGCTCGGTGATGCGCGCCGGCGCGACGCCGAAGGCTTCCAGGTGCGCACCCACGCCGAGCGAGGTGATGAAGGGCACGGCCGGCTGCAGCTTCGCCAGCTCGCGCACCGTGGCCATGCACAGGTGGTCGTAGTGGTCGTGCGACACAAGCACCGCGTCCAGCGGCGGCAGCGCCTTCAGTGGCACCGGCACGGGGTGGAAGCGCTTGGGCCCCGCCAGGCGCGAGGGCGAGGCGCGCGGGCCCCAGACCGGGTCGGTGAGGAAACGTTTGCCGGCGATCTCGATCAGCACCGACGAATGGCCGAGCCAGGTGGCACGCAGTTTGCGGCCCGGTGGCTTGCGCCAGGTCTCGCGCGGGTCGACCAGCGGCAGCGCGCCCGTGGGCACGCGCCGATTTCCGCCGCACAGGAACTCGGTGAGTGTGGGCCGCGGCGCCGTGGCGTCGCGCAGGCCGGCGCGGATGGGGCCACGGTTGCGGAAGCCGGCGGCACTCGCCTCGGTGGCCTCGACCCACTGCGCGCTCGCGCGCATGCGCTCCAGGCGCTCGCCCGCGGCGCGGGCGCCGAAGCTCTTCATGCGTTTCGCTCTTCGAGGTCTCTCATGCGCCCATCATGCCGCAGCCAGGCGCTTGGCCGCCGCATGGATGCCCGCGCGGATGCGCGGATAGGTGCCGCAGCGGCACAGGTTGCCGTTCATCGCCGCATCGATCTCGGCATCGCTCGGCTTCGGCGTCTTCGTGAGCAGCGCCGTCACCGACATGATCTGCCCGCTCTGGCAATAGCCGCATTGCACGACATCGAGTTCGAGCCATGCTGCGCGAACGGCCTGGCCTGCGGCGCTGGGCAGCGGGGCGGAAGTGGTGAGCCGCTGCCGTGGCGGTAGCGCGGACCAGCCCACCACCAGGGCACCGGCCGCGCCCAGCGTGCCGAGGATGAATCGCCTTCGGGTACCCATCGGTTCTCACTCCTGCAACGCGCGGGACCATGAAGCGAGCATCATGCCGCGATGTCGAGGGCGGACGGCTCCCGGTCTTCCGCCGGCCCCCAGCGCTGCCGGCGCGTTTCGCCTACCACGCCGCCCCGCACCACAGGGCCACCGGGTCTTCGGGCGTAGGGCTTACGCTATCGACCCTCTGCACGGTACCCGTTCCGAAGACCTCGCCATGACCCAGCCGCTCGAAGATCGCCTGCGCCAGATCGGCGCCAGCCGCCTGGCCGGCATGCGCCGGGGCGTCGAGAAAGAGAGCCTGCGCGCGCTGCCCACCGGCGCGCTTGCGCTCACGCCTCACCCGGCAGCCCTGGGCGCGCCGCTGACGCACGCGCACATCACCACCGACTACAGCGAGAGTCAGCTCGAGCTGATCACAAGCGTGCATGCCGGCGTCGAGAGCTGTCTGGCCGAGCTCACCGAGGTTCATCAGTTCGTGTATCGCGTGCTGGCCGACTCCGCGCATGGCAATGGCGATGAACGCCTGTGGGTGGGCAGCATGCCCTGCGGCCTGCCCACCGACGAGACCATTCCACTCGGACGCTATGGCAGCAGCAACATCGGCCGCGCCAAGAGTGTGTACCGCATGGGCCTTGGACACCGCTACGGGCGGCGCATGCAGACCATCTCCGGCATCCACTACAACTGGTCGCTACCCGGCCTGTCGAACGACGAGTACTTCGCGCTCATCCGCAACTTCCGGCGCCATGCGTTCCTGCTGCTCACGCTGTTCGGCGCCAGTCCGGCCTTGTGCTCGAGCTTCGTCGCCGGGCGCGAGCACGGCCTCGAGCCGCTGGAGGACGGGATCATGGGCACGATGCACCTGCCGCATGCCACCAGCCTGCGCATGGGGCGGCTCGGCTACCAAAGCGATGCGCAGGCCACGCTGGCGGTGAGCTACAACAGCCTGGAGAGTTATGGCGCCTCACTGTACGGCGCGCTGACCCAGCCCTTCCCGGCCTACGAAAAGATCGGCATCCGCAACCTCGGCGGCGAATACAACCAGCTCGCCACCACGCTGCTGCAGATCGAGAATGAGTTCTACGGCACGATCCGCCCCAAGCGTGTCATCCGCACCGGCGAACGCCCGCTGCACGCGCTGCGTGAGCGCGGCGTCGAGTACGTCGAGGTGCGCTGCATGGATCTCGATCCGTTCGAGCCGATGGGCATCGGGGCGGCCACGATGCGCTTCATCGACATCTTCCTGCTGCACTGCCTGCTCAGCGCAAGTCCGTCCGACACGCCCGAAGAGATCGCCGCGCTCGGCCGCAACCAGCACCGAACGGCCGCGTTCGGGCGCGAGCCGGGCTTGCGGCTGGAGCGCTTCACCGGCGGCGCCGCGCGCTCGGCACGCGAAGTGCCGCTTGTCGAGTGGGCCGAGGAGATCCTCAGCCAATGCGAACCCATTGCCGCGGCGCTGGACGGCGCGCAGGGCGCCGGCGGCCAGGGCGGCCGCGCTTATCGCGAGGCGTTGGCCAGCGCGCGTGCCGCGCTCGCGGCCCCGGACACGCTGCCTTCGGCACGCGTGCTCTCGACCATGCGCCAGGACTTCGCCGGCAGCTATACCGCCTTTGTCAGCGCCATGGCCGAGCAGACGCGCGCGCACGTTGCCTCGCTGACGTGGACGCCCGCGCAGCAGGCGGCGCAGGAGGCGGCCGCCCACTCGTCGGACGTGGCTCGCCGGGCTATCGAGGTGGCCGACCAAACCGACTTCGAAACCTGGCGGCAGGCCTACCTCGACCCGGCGCGGCTGGTGGCCTGACAGGCCCAGCCGCTCGCTCCAGCGCGCGTTGTCATTCGTCCGACGAGAGAAGTTCGCCGGGGATGGTGACGCTGCCGTCGGCTTCGAAGGCGATGTCGAGCGCGGTCATGCGGACCAACGAGGAGGCCATGGAGATCCTGGGCGAAGCAACGCCAAACGCGGCGCGGCGATCGACCTTCCGCCAGGCGTGGTGCATGCGCAGGAACTCCCTCAGCACCTCGCCGGCAATGGTGCGTACGCCCACGATCTCCACTTCGACCCCGTGACGCAACTCCAGCGACGACAGCCAGTAGCTGTCTGCGAAAGGCGCGCTGGGTCCTTGCGCATCGGCCTTTGTGGCGACGGCGCTCTGTCCGGGTTGGGGGGAGGGGTCGGGAGAACTCATGATTCGGCGGGAGGACTATTGCAGCTCGGCAATGCAGCTTTGTCACCCGTTCTCTGGTCTGGCCACCAAAAATTAGGGGGGGTAGGCGCTCGCGCCACAATGACTGCATGACGCTGACCGAGCTGAAATACATCGTCGCCGTGGCGCGTGAGCGCCATTTCGGCCGCGCTGCCGAAGCCTGCTTTGTGTCGCAGCCCACCCTCTCGGTGGCGATCAAGAAGCTCGAAGAAGAACTCGACGTCAAGATTTTCGAGCGCGGGGCCAACGAAGTCTCCGCCACGCCGCTGGGCGAGCAGATCGTGCGCCAGGCGCAGGTGGTGCTGGAGCAGGCCGGTGCCCTGCGCGAGATTGCCAAGACCGGCAAGGACCCTGTGAGCGGGCCACTGCGCCTGGGCATCATCTACACCATCGGGCCCTACCTGCTGCCCGACCTCGTGCGCCAGGCCATCGAGCGCGTGCCGCAGATGCCGCTCATGCTGCAGGAGAACTTCACCGCCAAGCTGCTGGAGATGCTGCGCACCGGCGAGCTGGACTGCGCGCTCATGGCCGAGCCCTTCCCGGACACCGGCCTGGCGGTGGCGCCGCTGTACGACGAGCCCTTCGTGGTGGCGGTGCCGGCCAGCCATCCGCTAGCCAAGCGCAAGCAGATCAGCGCCGAGGAGCTCAAGAACGAAACCATGCTGCTGCTGGGCACCGGCCATTGTTTTCGCGACCATGTGCTCGAGGTGTGCCCGGAGTACGCGCGCTTTGCCAGCCAGTCCGGTGAGGCTCGCGAGGGCATCCGCAAGAGCTTCGAGGGCAGCTCGTTGGAGACGATCAAATACATGGTGGCCTCGGGCATGGGCGTGACGGTGGTGCCGCGGCTCTCCCTGCCCAAGGAGGCCCCGGGCCGCCAGGACCACATTCGCTATATCAAGTTCACGCCTCCGGCGCCCACACGGCGCGTCGTGCTGGCCTGGCGGCGCAGCCTGCCGCGCTACGAGGCGATCGCGGCGTTGCGCAACTGCATCTATGCCTGCGAGCTTCCGGGGGTCCAGCGGCTCACCTGAGCGAGCCGAACCCGGCCGGGCTCAGGGCGCGCCAGGGCCTGGACCAGTTCGATGCCCAACGTCGCGGGCCCAGGCAAGGCCGGCAACCTACAAGTCGTCGATCGACTTTGGCCAACTCGCCTTGAGCAGCCGGCTGAGCGCGCGATCGGCGAGCAGCTTGCCGCCGGTCTGACAGCGCGCGCAGTAGTTGCTCTCGTTGTCGGCATGCACGATGCGCTGCACCGGGCTGCCGCAGTCGGGGCAGGGCTGGCCGAAGCGGCCGTGCACGGCCATCTGGGGGTGGAACGCCGTCACCTTCTCGGGCCAGGCGGGCGACTCTGCGCGCAGCCGCGCTATCCACTCGGCGAGCACGGCTTTCGTGGCCGTGTGCAGCCTTGCCGCATCGACCTCGGGCAGAGTGCGCGTCAGGGCGACGGGTGACAGCCGGGCCCGGTGCAGGATCTCGTCGGAGTACGCATTGCCGATGCCGCTGAAGAGCCGCGGATCGGTGAGCGCGCGCTTGAGGGTATGGTTCTCAAGCCGCAACCGCTCGACGAAGGCGGATGCTTCGGCGGCCATCACATCGATGCCGCCGGCATCGAGCGCCGCCAGCGCCTCGGCCGAGCCCACGCAGTGCAGCGAGGCGCGCCGTTTGCTGCCGGCTTCGGTGAGCAGGAGCGTGCCGATGTCGAACTCGAACAGCGCGAGGCCGATGCGTGCTGGCGCCCTGGCTCCCGGCGCGAGCCAGCGCAGGCGCCCGGCGATCATGAGGTGAATCACGAGCCAGAGGCTGCCGTCGAGCACCAGCACCACGCGTTTGCCCAGGCGCTGCACGCCGGTCACCGTGCGGCCCTCGCATTGCGACAGCGGCGGCGCGGCCGTGCGCAGCAGGAACGGGTTGAGCAGTCGCACTCGCCGCATCACTTGGCCCGCGAGCCGCTCGCCGGCGCGCTCGACGTAGACGGTGATGTCTGGGAGTTCCGGCATGGCAATCGGGCAATAGGGCAACCGGGCAATCGGGCGATCGGGCGATCGGGCAGAGGCTCAGGCGGTCGCGTCAGGCCCGACGCGGGGCCGACAGCTGCATGCGCCCGTGCGCGGCGGTTTGCACGCTGCCGCCAGGCCCGCCGCACGGCGAGCCGTGGCGTGATGCTGAAGGTGGCGCGCTACGGCCGCGGCCCAATCGGGCGGCAGGGGCTGGTTTGGTTGGCTCACCGAGTCTTCGGCCTTGACCCAGGGCGTGAAGGGCAGCCAGGTGAATACGAAACTGCCGGCCAACCAGGCCAGCACCTGCAGCGCCACCAGCCAGGCCAGCCAGCGGTGCCAGCGGAAGAAGCGCGGGGACAAGGCCATGTCGGGCTGTCGGAGGCCGATGGTGCCAGGGGACGGGCCGCCATTCTGGCGCCATCGATAATTGCAGGCTGTCCTGTTGACCAGGGCGATCCGTCAGCCGATCCGTCAGCCAGTTCGTCAGCGGTACGTGCGCTGAGCCTTAAGCCTTCCATCACGCGCCCGATGCCGGGCGCCCGCCCCTCATGTTCCCCGAACTTGCCACCGAGGTCGGCCGCCGCCGCACCTTCGCCATCATCAGCCACCCCGACGCGGGCAAGACCACGCTCACGGAAAAGCTGTTGCTGTTCAGTGGCGCGATCCAGATCGCCGGCAGCGTGAAGGCGCGCAAGGCGAGCCGGCATGCCACGAGCGACTGGATGGAAATCGAGAAGCAGCGCGGCATCTCGGTGGCCAGTTCCGTCATGCAGATGGAGTACCGCGGCAGCGTCATCAACCTGCTCGATACGCCCGGCCACCAGGACTTCAGCGAGGACACTTACCGCGTGCTCACCGCCGTGGATGCGGCGCTGATGGTCATCGACGCCGCCAACGGCGTGGAGCCGCAGACGCGGCGCCTGTTGCAGGTGTGCCGGGCGCGCAATACGCCGATCCTCACGTTCGTGAACAAGATGGACCGCGAGGTGAAGGCGCCGCTCGATCTGTTCGACGAGATCGAGCGCGAGCTCGGCATGAGTGTGGTGCCCTTCACCTGGCCGGTGGGCATGGGCAAGGTGTTCGGCGGTGTGTTTGACCTTCGCAAAGACCAGATGCGCGTATTCGCGCCCGGGCAAGACCGGGCGACGGGACAAGAGGAAGTGATCGATGGCATCGCCAACCCGCAGCTCGGCGAGCGCTTCGGCGTGAACTACGAGCAGGCCGCGGGCGAGGTGGAACTGGTGCGCGAGGCCGCGCCTTCGTTCGACGAAGCGCTGTTCCTCGCCGGCCGGCAGACGCCGATGTTCTTCGGCAGCGCCATCAACAACTTCGGCGTGCAGGAGGTGCTCGATGCGCTGGTGGACCTGGCGCCACCGCCGGGACCGAAGGCTGCCCTTCAGCGTTTGGTGATGCCCACCGAAGACAAGTTCACCGGCGTCGTGTTCAAGATCCAGGCCAACATGGACCCGTCGCACCGTGACCGCATCGCGTTCCTGCGCGTGGCCAGCGGCCACTTCGAGCGCGGCATGCGGCTGAAGGTGGCGCGCAGCGGCAAGGAGCTGCGCCCCAACACCGTGGTGAGCTTTCTGAGTCAGCGGCGCGAGTTGCTGGAGGAAGCCTATGCCGGCGACATCATCGGCATCCCCAACCACGGCGTGCTGCAACTCGGCGACACGCTCACCGAGGGCGAGGCGCTGCAGTTCACCGGCCTCCCTTTCTTCGCGCCCGAGATGTTTCGCAGCGTGGAGGTGGCCGACCCGTTGCGCACCAAGCAGCTGCGTGCCGGGCTCACGCAACTGGGCGAAGAGGGCGCGATCCAGGTCTTCCGGCCGATGGCGGGTAGCGTGCTGTTGCTGGGCGCGGTGGGGCAGCTGCAGTTCGAGGTGGTGGCGCACCGCCTCGAGCACGAGTACGGCTGCAAGGCGCGCATCATGCCGGCGCGCTACAACGTGGCGCGCTGGGTCACTTGTGAGACCGGCGCGGGCGCGGTGGCCGACGAGCGTGAGCTGAAGCGCTTCATCGACGGCAACTCACACCGCGTGGCGCTCGACGCAGTGGATGCTCCCTGCGTGTTGCTTGAATACGCGGGTGAGCTGCGCGCAATGCAGGAGAACTGGCCGAAGATCAAGTTCCACGCGTTGCGCGAGCATGCGGGGCTGGTGTTCCAGAAGCAGCTCGAGGGTTGATGCCATCGACACGACCTTCGATGCCTACCGCGATCGTGCCAGGTGGCCGTTGGTGAAGTTTCTGCCGACATGAACGGGACCGCTGTGCGCGGCAAAGCGGGCCACTGGGTTTACTCCACGGACCACGGGCGCATGTGCCCGCAATGCCGCCAGCCCACGCCGGCTTGCACCTGCACGGCGATGCGCGCCTCGGTGCCTGCGAGCCCCGGGCCTGTCCGCGTGAGCCGCGAGTCCAAGGGCCGTGGCGGCAAAACCGTGACCGTGGTGCGCGGGCTGCCGCTGGCCGCGGCCGAGCTGGGGGTCCTTGGCAAGAAGCTGCGCGGCCACTGCGGCAGTGGCGGCACAACGAAAGAAGGCGTGCTGGAGGTGCAGGGCGACCACTGCGAGCGCGTGCTGGCGTGGTTGCTGGCAGAGGGTTACCCGGCCAAGCGCGCGGGGGGCTGAGCCGGCCGCGGAAGACGCTACTGTTGCTGGATTGAGCCGCGGCAGCCAACGCCAGCGTGGTGCGACCGGCAGGAATCGAACCTGCGACGTGGCCTTCGGAGGGCCGCATGATATCCACTTCACCACGGTCGCCGCGGGCAGCAGCGGCATTCTATGCGCCCGTCTTTTTGCCAGGCGGCGCCAGGCCGTGGCAGGGCGGCCGCGACGTAGGCCACTTCTATAATGCGCCGCTTTTGCCAGCAGCCCCGAGCCAGCCGAGGACCGAATGAGCGACGCGCACAACCCAGAACCGCATGACTCGCATGAGGGGCCGATCCGTACCCCCAAGCAACTCATCGCGGTCGTGGTCGCCTCCTTCGTGCTGCCCGTGATCATCATCGTCCTGCTGGTGAACTTCGTGGTGTTAGGGGACAAGGTCGGCGCCGGCAGCACGGGCATGTCGCCCGAGGCCGTGGCCATGCGGCTGCAACCGGTGGGAACGGTCGAAGTGAGGGACATCAGCAGCCCGGCCGCGGCACGCACCGGTGAGCAGGTGTACCAGGCGCAATGCGCCGCCTGCCACGCCTCGGGCGCGGCGAATGCGCCGAAGTTCGGCGACGCTGCCGCATGGGCCCCGCGCGTGGCCAAGGGCTACGAGAGCTTGCTGAACTCGTCAATCAAGGGCAAGGGCGCGATGGCCGCGCAGGCCGGGGGCGATGCTTCCGACTACGAGGTGGCCCGTGCCGTTGTCTATCTGGTCAACCAGGGTGGCGGCAAGTTCGCCGAGCCGGCGGCGCCTGCAGCCCCGGCCGCCGCGGCGAGCGCATCGAAGTAGCCCGCTGCGCACCGCGTCAAGAAGCCGCCCGAAGGGCGGCTTTCTTCTTGGGCGGCACCACACACGCCTTCATGCGCCTGCCGGCTGCGGCACCGAGCGTTGCCGCAGCGCTGTCTGGCTAGGCGGTGGCCTGCGGCGTGAGCTGGTAGCCGAAGCGCGCGGGCAGGTCGTCGAACCGTACCGCTTCGGGTGACCAATGGCCCTGTTCCACGGCATCGGCGGCGCTGCCCATGTCCAGCGTGTGCACGAGCCCGAGGCCCAGGTCGGTGTGCAGGAAGAGCCGGCCGTGCTCGTCGAGCCAGGCGCCTTGCACCTGCGCGGCGACGCCGGTGTGCGCGGTCACCGGCCACGGTGCGGCGGCATCCACACGCCACACGTAGGGCGCGGCCTCGAGTTGCACGTACACGCGCTGTGGGCCGTTCTGGAAAAACCAGGCGCCGGCCTCGTCGTGCATGTAGTTGCGCTCGATGAAGGCGAGCAGCTTGTCGTGCTGGATACGACTGCCTTTCACCCGCGGAAAGGGCCCTGCCGCCTGGATGCGCTCGTCACGCATGTACCAGTTGCCGCGCGCGTCCAGCGCGAGCCAGCCATGGCAGTGCGGCACATTGGGCCATTTCTTCAGCGCTGCCTTGACGATCTCGTCCACGGCGCGGAACTTACACCACCGGCGGCGCCGCGAGCCAGCCGCACACGGCCTGTGGCATGGCCTGCACGTGGGCCGGGAAGCCGCCCGCCGGGAACCCCACGTGCCCGCCAAACGCCGGCCGCCACAGTGTGGCGCGGCCCAACTGCCCCGGGGGTGGCAGTGCTGCCGCCGGCACGAAGGGGTCGTTGATCGAATGCAGCAGCAGCGCCGGGATGCGCAGGCGCGCCAGGTGCGGCAGCGCGGAAGCACGGGCCCAGTAGTCACGCGTGCCCTTGAAGCCGTGCAGGGGTGCGGTGAAGACATCGTCGAACTCGAACAACGAGCGGGCCGCCGCGAGCCGAGCCGCGTCAAAGAGGCCGGGGTGTTGCCGCAGCTTGGCCAGCGCCTTGGGTTTCATGCTGGCGAGGAACATGCGCGCATAGACCCGCCGATTGAAGCCGCGGTCGATGGCCTCGCCGGCGGCGGCCAGGTCGACCGGCGAACACACCGCCGCCACCGCGCTCGCTGTGGCGGCGGCACTGTCACCTGCCTCCTCGGCCCACCGCAGCAGCGCATTGCCGCCCAGCGATACGCCCGCGACCAGCAGCGGCGCCGTGTGCGCGGCGCGCAGCCGGACCAGTATCCAGCCGATCTCCTCGTAGTCGCCGGAGTGATAAGCACGTGGCGCGAGATTGAGCTCGCCCGAGCAGCCGCGAAAGTGGGGCAGCGACATGGCCCAGCCGCGCGCTTGCGCCACCGCGGCAAAGGCGATCGAGTAGGCACTGGCGCTGCTGCCCTCCAGGCCGTGGAAGAGCACGAGGTGGTGCGCGGCACGTGCCGTGTTGTCGCGCACGAGATGGTCGATGTCGACGAAGTCGCCGTCCGGCGTCGCCCAGCGTTCGCGCCGCCATTGCGGCGCCGGGCCTGTGTGCCGCCGGGCCAGCTTGGCGGCCCAGAGGGTCTGTGCATTGCCACCCGGCAGCCAGGGCGGGGCGCGGTAGGTGTGCGGCCAGGCCGAAGAGTCTTCGGCCTGCGGCCCGGTGTGCAGGCCGTCCCGTTGCCTGACCCCTGTGGCGTGGCCCGGCTTCAATGCAGCGTGGTGGGCGCGTCGCCCGGGCCGGGCGACTCTTGCAGCGAGCCCGGGCTGGCGTGGTGCGCCACCAGGCGCCAGCCCTGCGCCGATTTGACATACACGTTGGTGGCAAAGACCCAGGCCGCCTGCACGCCCCCACCGTCGGCGGGCACCTCGACCCGCTCCACCAGATGGTGCATGGCGCCGCCCAGCCACTGCAGGCGGTGTGCCTGCTCAGGCTGAATGGGAATCGCGCCATTGGCGAAGATGGCCTCGAAACTGGCGCGGATGGCCGCCGGCCCCACCACACGTGGGCCACCGGGGTGCACGCACACGATCTCGTCGTCGTCGGCCCACACCGCCATCAGCGCCTCGAGATCTGCGCGCTGCAAGGCTTCGTAAAACTGCGCTTCCGTCTCCTCGGGCGAACCCGAAAGCGTGGCGGCGGGTCGGGGGCTGCGTGCCATGGGCGCCGATTCTAGGGAAGGGTGCCGTCGCACAATGACCCCCTTCGAGGGAACTCGCCATGCCTGCACGCCGCCTTGCCGACGCCCCCTTCCGCGCCGACCACGTCGGCAGCCTGCTGCGGCCGGCCGCGCTGGCCGCCTTGCGCGCGCGCCGCAAGGCCGGCGAGGTGGACGCCGCCGCCCTCGCCACCGCCGAGGACCAGGCCGTCGCCGAGGTCGTGAACCGCCAGCGTGAGGTGGGCCTCACCAGCATCACCGACGGTGAACTCCGCCGCGACTGGTGGCACCTCGACTTCCTGGGCCAGCTCGACGGCGTGACGCTCACCGCCAACGAAGGCCCCAAGTTCAAGATCGCCGGCCAGGGCGAGCAGCCGCCGATCGCCTCGGTCACCGAGCGCGTGGGCTGCAGCCGGCCCATCATGGCCGACCACTTCGCCTATCTGAAGTCCCTCACCGACGCCGCCGGCGCGGCATCGGGGCTCGCGCCGAAGATGACGATTCCGTCGCCGTCGATGCTGCACCTGCGTGGCGGCCGCGCCGCCATCTCGCGTGCTGTCTACCCCGACCTCGAGGCGTTCTGGGACGACGCCGCAGCGGCCTACCGCCAGGCCATCGCGCACCTGGCGGCGGCGGGCTGCCGCTATCTGCAGCTCGACGACGTGACCTTCGCCTATCTTTGTGACGAGAAGGTCCAGGCCAACTGCCGCGCCAACGGCGACGACCCCGCCACGCTGCCGCGCACGTACGCCCGGGCCATCAACGCCGCGCTGCGCGACAAGCCGGCAGACATGCGCGTCACCATCCATACCTGCCGCGGCAACTTCAAGAGCGCGTGGGTCGCCGAAGGCGGCTACGGCCCCGTGGTGGAGGCCATGTTCTCGACCCACGTCGACGGCTACTTCATGGAGTTCGACAGCGCGCGCGCCGGCGGCTTCGAGCCACTGGCGGTGCTGCGCGACAGTGGCGCGGCGAAGAAAGTGGTGCTCGGCCTGGTCACCACCAAGCTCGGCGAGCTCGAGTCCAAGGACAACCTCAAGCGCCGCATCGACGAGGCGGCACGCTTCATGCCGATGGAGCAGCTGTGCCTGTCGCCGCAATGCGGCTTCTCGAGCACGCACCATGGCAACACGCTCTCGCACGACGATCAATGGCGCAAGCTGGAGCGCGTGGTCGAGGTCGCTCGCGAACTCTGGGGTTGAGCGCCTCGCCTGCCAGGTCGGCTCAGGCTTCGACCAGCACCCGCCCGTGATGACGCACGTGGCACTGCCCGGCGCGCACGGTCATCACCGCGCCGGCGGGTAGCGCGCGCCAGCCCTGCTGGTCGTCTCCGAGCGGCTCGCTGGCCACCATGATGCCGCCCGCGTGCTGCCGCACGTGGAGCGTCGGCGGCTCGTCGTCGCTGGCAATGCGAAAGGCGACAAGCTGCTCGCCGTCGGCCAGCACGGCGGCGAATCGCAGCGGGGCGCTGATGCCCTGTTCCTGAGCCAGCGCCATCACGTCGGCCAGCACCTGGAGCATGGCCTCGTCGAGGGCTACACCGGCCTCGATGCGCGCCATGGCCAGCAAGAACAGCAGCTCGGAGTCGGTGGCGCCGCGGCGCACGGCGTAGAGCGTGTCCGGCAGGCGCGCCTCGAGCGTGCGGCGCAACGCGGCATAACCGCCGATCTGCCCGTTGTGCATGAACAGGTGGCGCCCATGGCGGAACGGGTGGCAGTTCTGGCGCGCGATGCCGCCCGCGGTGGCGGCGCGCACGTGGGCAAAGAACAAGCGCGAGCGCAGCGTCTGCGACAGCGCGAGCAGGTTGTCGTCGCTCCAGGCTGGCATCACTTCGCGGTAGACGCCGGGGTCGGGGCGATCGGCGTACCAGCCGATGCCGAAGCCATCGCCATTGGTCACGGTCTTGGCCTGATCGGCGCGTAGCGACTGCGCCATCAGCGAGTGGCGTGGCTTGGCGATCAGCTCTTCGAGGTAGATGGATTCCCCGAGGTAGGCGGCGAGTCTGCACATGATGGGATCGGTTGCGCGCGTGGTGCGCGGGTGGTGCGCGCGGAGGCGGCCCGGGCCGGCCGACTCGTTTGATCTCGGCCGCAGCCGTGGGAACTTGACCCGCCGTTGCCACCGCGGACGCGGTTTGTGCCAAAGTGAAGCCCCATTACCGACAGGCCCGCTCGCGTGAAGCTGCTCTTCGTTACCGACCCGCTGGAGTCGTTCAAGACCTACAAGGACTCCACCTTCGCGATGATGCGCGAGGCCGCGCGTCGCGGCCACGTGTTGCTGGCCTGCGAGCCACGGCAGTTGCGCTGGTCGCGCGGCGGCCGTGTCACCGCGGCCGTGCGCGAGATCGCGCTCACCGGGGACGAGCACGACTGGTTCGAGATGCGCGCGGAGAGTGAACTGGCGCTGGCCGACACCGGTGCGGTGTTGATGCGCAAGGACCCGCCCTTCGACAGCGAGTACTTCTACGCCACGCACCTGCTCGGCCAAGCCGAGCGCGAAGGCGCGCGCGTATTCAACAAGCCCGCGGCATTGCGTGACCACCCTGAGAAGCTGGCCATCCTCGAGTTCCCGCAATACATCGGGCCCACGCTGGTCACTCGCGAGGAGGGCGAGGTGAGGCGCTTCCATGCCGAACACCGCGACATCATCCTCAAGCCGCTGGATGGCATGGGCGGCATGGGCATCTTCCGCGTCGGCGCCGATGGCCTGAACCTCGGCAGCATCGTCGAGACGCTCAACCGGCACGGCGCGCAAACGGTGATGGTGCAGAAATTCCTGCCGGCGATTCGCGAGGGTGACAAGCGCGTGCTCGTGATCGGCGGCGAGCCGGTGCCTTTCGCTCTGGCACGCATCCCGCAAGGCAGCGAGGTGCGTGGCAACCTGGCCGCCGGTGGCAAGGGCATTGCGCAGCCGCTTTCCGCGCGCGACCGCGAGATTGCGCTCGCGCTTGGCCCCGTGCTGGCTGCACGCGGGCTGCTGCTGGTGGGGCTGGACGTCATCGGCGACAGCCTCACCGAGATCAACGTCACCAGCCCCACCTGCTTCCAGGAGATCAGCGAGCAAAGCGGCTTCGACGTGGCAAAGATGTTCGTCGACAAGCTCGAGGTGGCCCTGCGGTGAGCGCCGCGGCTTCCGTCCGCGTGCTGCCGGTCACGCTGCGCGAGGTGACACGCCACAACATTCAGGCGCTGATGGCCCTCGATGCGGGTGATGGTGGCCAGCAAGTGGCCTCCAACGCCAAGAGCATGGCGCAGGCGGCGGTGTATGGCGAAGCCTGGCCGCGTGCCATTTACGCCGGCGAGGAGCCGGTGGGCTTCGTCATGCTCTATGACCCGAGCCGGGTGGCCGAGCCGGAGGACCCCCAGTTCTTTCTTTGGCGGCTGATGGTCGATACGGCTTGGCAGGGGCGCGGCATCGGTTTGGCCGCGCTGCGGCTCGTGATCGAACACGCGCGCACGCGTCCGCACCCAGGCGAGATGTTCACGAGCATCGTCGAGCCGGCGCCGCACCTGATGGCCTTCTACGGCAGCGCCGGCTTCGAGCTCACCGACGAACACGTGGACGGCGAGCGCGTGCTGCGGCTCGCGCTTTGAGCGCGGCCCCTGGGTGGGCTGAGATCTGTTGACGACCTGCAAGTGACTTGCAAGAAACCCCAACGATGAACCTGGAACAGCTGCAACTCCGCCTCGACGCCGCGGCTGCCCACGACCCGGAATACGGCGGGGGCCTGTCGAATCATCTGCCGATGGCGTTGCTGGCGCTGGCGCGGCTGGGCGCCGGCGAGGCAAGGCTGCGCGAGTTCGAGGCCGACTACATCGCCGACAAACGCCTGGTGCCGGCGCGCCCGCGCCAGCCCTGGCCGGCCGGCGACGCCTGGGCCGCGCGCTTCGGGCGCCGGCGAGCGTGGCCGATGTACCTCGACCTGTTCGAGCAGTGGATCGCCTACGAAGGCGCCGCCGCCGTGCTGGGCCAGGCGTTGCCGGCGTTGATGCCGGGCGTGGCTGCGGCCGCCTTCCATGGCCTCATCCGCACCGCTGCCGCCGTGCAGGCCAGACACGGTGGCGAGGTCGCACAAGGGCTGGCGCACTGGGCCGCGTTCCATCTGCCGCTTGGCGCCATGCCGGCCGCTACGTGGCGGCAACGGCCCGTGGTCGACCCGGCCGTGCTGCTGCGGCGGCTGCGCGCGGGCACCTCGCGCGCCGGCCTCATCGCTGCACGCATGCAAGCCGCGGCCGCGAAGGGTGCGGTGAGCGCCGCGGCCTCGCCACTGCACATCGACGGCGGCACGCCCGAGCGGCTGGCCCGCGCCGCCGCCTTCGCCTACGCCGAAACGGGCAACTTCACCGCACTGCATCTCGTGACCGGCACCCACGCCATGCGCGTGATAGTACGTTTCGTCGAGGCAGGCGACGCGCAGCTTGTGGCCTGGCGCTGGTTCTGGCAGGCCTACGCCCACGGCGTGGTGGCGGCGGAGTTGCGCGTCGCCGCGGCCCCAGTGGTGATGCGGGACTGGCCCGAGCTCGTGAGCGAGGCCCTGGCCGCGCGCGACGAGCACCTGATCAAGCTCGTGGATGCCGCGCGCGAGGAAGAGCGCTGCTACGGTGGCGAGGAATGGCGGCGGGCCGCATCACGGGCGGTGATGCGGGGGCGGTGATGCGGGGGGCGGTGACGCGCCGGCGTTGAGGCCGCGCCGCGGCCGACCTGGGCTCGCAGGTGCGGTGCGGCTGGAGGTTGGCTGGCGCGCCAACTCCGGCATGCACGGCCGCGCGCAGAGAATCAGCGCCAATGACGCTACTCACACTCACCCGTGCCCACCTCGCCTACGGCCACCGCGCGCTGCTCGATGGCGCCTCGCTTTCCTTGCTGGAGGGCGAACGTGTGGCTCTCATCGGCCGCAATGGGGAGGGCAAGAGTTCGCTGCTGAAAATCCTGGCCGGGATCGAACAGCCCGACGACGGCGAGTTGCAGCTTGCCGCCACCACCGGCCCCGGGCGCGCGCACGTGCCGCAGGAGCCCGCGTTTGCCGCTGGGCAGAGTGTGTTCGAGGCCGTGGCCGAGGGGGTGGCCGAGGCACGGGCGCTGCGCGAACGGTTCGAGCACCAGGCCTTGCATCCGTCAGCGGGCGATGATCTCGACCGGCTGCAGACCCTGATCGAGGCCCATCAGGGTTGGCACTGGGAGCAGCGCGTCCAGGAGACCCTGCAGCGCCTGGCCCTGGACGGAGCCACCACCGTGGCCGCGCTCTCGGGCGGCATGAAAAAGCGTGTGGCCCTGGCGCGTGCGCTGGTGGCGGCGCCCAACCTGCTGTTGCTGGACGAGCCGACCAACCACCTCGACATCGATGCCATCGATTGGCTGCAGGAGTTGCTTGTGCGCCGCCGCGGCGCGCTCGTCTTTGTCTCGCACGATCGCGCCTTCGTCGATGCCGTGGCCACGCGCATCCTCGAGCTGGACCGCGGGCAACTGCGCAGCTACCCGGGCAACTTCGCCGCCTTTGAAGCGGCCAAGGTGCGTGAGCTCGAGGCGGAAGCGCTGGCCAGCGCCCGCGCCGACAAGCTGCTGGCGCAGGAGGAGGTGTGGGTCCGCAAGGGCGTGGAAGCCCGTCGCACACGCAGCGTGGGGCGCGTGGTGCGGCTGGTGCGCCTGCGTGAACAGCGTGCGCAACGGCGCGAGCAACTGGGCCGCGTGCGCCTCGGGGTCGATGCCGGCCTGCCGCCTGGGCGCATCGTGGCCGAGCTCGATGCCGTGAGCATGCGCTTTGGCGAGCGTGTGCTGATCGACCGCTTCAGCGCCACCTTGCTGCGTGGTGACAAGGTCGGGCTCATCGGCCCCAACGGTGCCGGCAAGACGACACTGCTGCGCCTCATCCTCGGCGAACTCGCACCCACCTCGGGCAAGGTGCGGCTCGGCACGCGGCTGAAGGTGGCCTACTTCGACCAGATGCGCGCCGCGCTCGACCTCGATGCCACGCTGGCTGACACCATCAGCCCGGGCAGCGAGTGGATCGAGTTCGGCACCGAGACCGAGCGGCCGACGCGCAAGCATGTCATGAGCTATCTCGGCGACTTCCTGTTCTCACCCGAGCGTGCCAACTCACCGGTTCGCACGCTCTCGGGCGGTGAGCGCAACCGGTTGTTGCTGGCCCGGCTGTTCGCACTGCCGGCCAACGTACTGGTGCTCGACGAACCCACCAACGACCTCGACATCGAGACGCTCGAGCTCCTCGAAGAATTGCTGCAGGACTATGCGGGCACGGTGTTTCTCGTCAGCCACGACCGGCGCTTTCTCGACAACGTGGTCACCAGCGCCATCGCGTGGGAGGGTGACCCTGTCTACGGCGGTCGCCCGGGCCTGTGGCGAGAGTACGAGGGGGGCTACGAGGTCTGGAAGGAGCAACGTGCGCGCGCGCGCGTCCCTGCGCAGGTCACTGGGGTGGGGGCAATGCCGGGGCCCGCGTCGGCTGCAGCGGCCCCTGCGGCCGCGCCGGCTGCGGCGATATCGAAGGTGTCGGCGGCAGCCGCGGTGCGCGCAGTGCCCCGAGTCAAGCTCAGCTACAAGGAGCAGCGGGAGTTGGAGACTCTGCCGGCGCGCATCGAGGCACTGGAGACCGAGCAGCGAACGGTGGCCGCCAGGTTGGCCGACCCCGATCTCTATGTCCGCGAAGCGCAACGCGCCGGTGAGCTAAGCCTTCGCCACGCCGCCATCGAAGAGGAACTGATGGCGTGCCTCGAGCGCTGGGAGACGCTCGGCGCGCGCGGCACCAGTCAGTGATTGGCCCAGCCGTCGTTGGTGGCCGCGGGGTGGGTGCGGCTCACCAGCAACGCGGCTTGAAGATAGAGGCCATTGAGCAGGCGCTGCGCCTTGACCTTGTCAAAGCCGGGCCAGCTCGAGATGTCGCGCAGGTTCGTCGTGCTGCGGCGCAGCCGTTCCGCCGCCGCCTGGACGGTGCCGGTGAGTTCGAGCACGCGCAAGTCCGCCGAAGGCGTGACCCGGTAGGCCGCAGTGCCGGCGATCTCGGGCAGCAGCGTCTCGCGCGCGCCACGTTGCGCCACCGCCCACAGCAGCAATGGCAGCGGTGTGTAGTTGTGGACCAGGGACTGCAACTCGGTGGCGTCCGGTGGCTTCATCTGCGCGGGAGCCACCTGCAGCAGGCGCCATTCCTGAACCCGCCCGGACAACAGCGAGATCATCGGCAGCGGTGAGTGTGCGACTCTTTGCGTCGGGAACAAGGTCAGCGGCACGGAGTGCTGTTCCACCTGCACCATGACGCGCAGCGAACGGCCGTGCCGCACCGCCGCGGCCAGCATGGCAAGCATGTCCAACGCGCCGGCGCCGGCCTCGCTGCCGAAGCGCTGCAGGTCGGCCATCAGTGAAGGTGTGAGCGAACTCAGTCGCGTGCCACCCGCGGTGGAATCCTGCAACTCTTCCACCGACCGACCCGCCACAAACTCGGCGGAGCGGGCGCCGACCTCGTAGGCGGGCTGTGTCGACTCAAATCCCATGGCTGCTTTATGTTGATCCGTGTGTGCTGCCGGTATCGATGCTCGTGCTTCACGGCATCCGAGGCCCCGGCCTATAGGCTGATTGATCAATGTGCCATTGGACGTCGGCGTGAAGAGTTCACGACCGGAGGACCTGTTTCAAATGTGTCCGAATGTGTGCACCCCCCTATCTCGAAGGAGTTCCAGCGTCTGCCAGAAGCCGGCGTCCTGGCCAGTGGCGAAGTTCACCCTCATCAGAGTGGTCGGCCGCGGCGTGGCGTGAAAGAGGCTGCCGGGCGCGGTCAGCCAACCCTCGTCCAGCAGCAGCTGGGCCAGGCGATCGGTGTCAGTGCCCACATCCAGCCATCCGAACAGGCCTTCAGGCGGGGTCACGAAGCGACAACCGGCTTCGCGCGCCAGTCTTGTCGTGCGCGCGCGCGCCGCCGCCAGGCGTGCGGTGACGCGCTCGGCATGGCGCCGCAATGCCCCTTGCTCGAGGCACCAGGCGACTGCCTGCTCCAGTGGCGCCGGCGTGGTCAGCGTGGACAGCATTTTGGTGTCGATCAGCCGCTCGGCCAACGCGGGCGCCGCCGCCACATAGCCCACTCGCCACTGCGGAACGAGAACCTTCGAGAAGCCGGAGACATAGACGGTGCGCTGCAATGCGTCGAGTTGCGCCACCCGAGTCGCATGGGCGGGCGCGAGCCACGCATAGGTGTCGTCCTCGACCAGCACGAAATCCAGCGCCTCGGCCAGGCGCAGCAGTTGATGCGCATGCGCGGGTGCCAGCGAGACGCCGGTCGGGTTGTGCAGCACCGACACCGTCACATACAGCCGCGGCCGGTGGGCCTCGGCCAGCCTGCGCATGACCTCGAGGTCGGGCCCGTCCGGCCCGCGTGGCACGGGCAGCAGCGTCAGGCCCATGCGTGACAAGCGCGCGTACTCGATCGCCCAGCCCGGCTCGTCGACGAGCACCGCGTCGCCCGGCCGCAGCAGTGTTCTGGCCACCAGATCCAGCGCGTGGGTGGCGCCCACGGTGGTGACGATCTGGTCCACGCTGGCCGGCACGCCGATGTCGGCCAAGCGCTGCACCAGGGCTTGCCGCAGGCGCGGGTCGCCCGCAGGGTCGCCATAGGAAAGCCAGCCCTGTGCGCCTGCGCCAGCGGTCACGCGCCGCAGCGCCCGCTGCAACAGCTCGGCGTCCAGCCACGCCTCGGGCAGGGTGCCCTGGCCCGGGGCCGGTGGCGCGCCGCGGCGCAGGCGGAACATGCCGCGGATGAGGGCGGTGGCGTCCACGGGCCGCGGGGTCATGGTGTCTGGGAACGACCGGCCGGGCGGTGTTGATTGCACGGCAGCAGCCGGCCTGGCCGCCGCCGTCACGCGCCCCCCGCCAGCGGCGTCGCGCACGAAGAAGCCGCGTTGCGGCCGTGCCTGCACCAGCCCCTGGGCTTGCAGAAGGTCGTAGGCCCCGACCACGGTGCTTGGGCTCACACCGTTGCGGGCCGCGCACTCACGCACCGAGGGCAGCCGCGTGCCGGGGCCGAGCAGGCGTTGCCGGATGCGCTCGGCAAAGCGCTCGGCAAGCTGTTCCGAGAGCGTGGCGTGGCTGGCGCGCGCCAGGGGTGGGGGGGTCTGTGTCGGCGCCATGGCAGATACAGAAGCGAAATCTGTATGCTCAAGTGTATTGGTGCTGTGCCGATGGTGGGCGATAAACTGGCGCCATGACTGGCCTCGAATGGGTTGCGCTGCTGTGCGTCGCTACGGCGATGAGCTTCACGCCGGGCCCCAACACCACACTCTCTGCTGCGCTGGGCGCCAATCACGGAGTGCGGCATGCCCTGCGCTTCGTGACCGGCGTGCCCGTCGGATGGGGGCTGGTGCTGGTGGCCTGCAGGCTGGGTCTGGGCGCGTTGCTCGAAGCCGCGCCGGTGCGGCGTGGATAGCGCTGCGCAGAGCGAAGAATCTCCAGTGAACGGCAACCCTGCCGCTCGTGCCGCTCCTCCCTCGGCCCCGAATGGGCCCCAATCCCAGGACGCTCCCGACGCCAAACAAGTCGCGCGAGGATGCGCCTGGGGTGCCTTGGGCGTCGTCATCTTCGCGCTCACGATGCCGATGACCCGCCTGGCTGTCGGCGACCAGAGTGCACCGCAGTTGCCACCCATCACAAGGAGCAGAGCCGCAATTAGCAACAATGAAGGTCTAGCTGATCTGCCAAGCATGGCAAATATACTCTCAAAACGTGTGGATATTAACTGACGGAAGTTACGCGAACTACTTCGGTTAGAAGTACGACGGTGACGGAGTTCCGG